>NZ_JAINRE010000200.1 GCF_020400595.1 Streptomyces naphthomycinicus
CCGGTCCCTGGCGGTGTCGCGGGCGTTGCTGCCGCATCGTGCGGTGGTGGTGGCCGCTGATGTGGCGGGGGCCCGGGGTTCGCTGGCGGCGTTGGCCGCGGGGGAGCCGGTCGAGGGTGTGGTGACGGGTGCCGCGGGTCCGGGTGAGGGCCGTGTGGTGTTCGTGTTCCCGGGTCAGGGGGCGCAGTGGGCGGGGATGGCGGTGGATCTGCTGGGTTCGTCGTCGGTGTTCGCGGCGCGGA
>NZ_JAINRE010000201.1 GCF_020400595.1 Streptomyces naphthomycinicus
GGACGAAGGCACCGGGGCTGGACATGACGGCGGCACCGCTGGCGAGGGCGAGGGAGCATTCGCCGCTCCGCAGCGCCTGCGCGGCCAGGTGCATGGCGACCAGGGACGAGGAGCAGGCCGTGTCCACGGTGACCGCAGGGCCCTCGAAGCCGAACACGTACGACACCCGGCCCGAGGCGACGCTGCTGCCGGCGCCGGTGGTGACGAATCCCTCCAGTTCGGCGGGGATCTCGCCGCCGGA
>NZ_JAINRE010000202.1 GCF_020400595.1 Streptomyces naphthomycinicus
GCCACCGGCCCGGTCCCGCCCGAGCTGGAGGGCTTCACCGGAACCGGAGGCATGGGCAGCGTCGCGTCCGGCCGTGTCGCCTACGTGTTCGGCTTCGAGGGTCCGGCGGTCACCGTGGACACGGCATGCTCCTCGTCCCTGGTCGCCATCCACCTCGCGGCCCAGGCCCTGCGCAACGGCGAGTGCTCCATGGCTCTCGCCGGCGGCGCCACCGTGATGGCGACTCCGGGCACCTTCGTCG
>NZ_JAINRE010000203.1 GCF_020400595.1 Streptomyces naphthomycinicus
ACTACCCCACCACTTACGTGGTGAGTTCACTGGGGCCGGCATCATGAAGACAAGACCTTTCGGCCGTACCCTCAGATACCCAACAACGTGCCAGGCACGATCCCTTGAGATCTCGTCACGTTCCACGCCGAAGCAGTACTGGTGAAGGACTCTCGTGATCGTGCCAACTAATCAACGTTCCACCCATGAGCTGACCGTGCAGAACGTTTGCCTGCAATCGGTACT
>NZ_JAINRE010000204.1 GCF_020400595.1 Streptomyces naphthomycinicus
CGGGCGGTGCTGCACACCGCGCTGCGTGCCCCGCGGGACGCGGTGGTCGAGGTCGACGGCGAGAACGTGGTCCCGGCCGTGCACGCCGTGCTGGACAAGATGGCCGGCTTCGCCGAGCGGGTCCGCTCCGGCGAGTGGACCGGGCACACCGGCAAGCGGATCCGGAACGTGGTCAACATCGGCATCGGCGGCTCCGACCTCGGCCCCGCGATGGCCTACGAGG
>NZ_JAINRE010000205.1 GCF_020400595.1 Streptomyces naphthomycinicus
GGGCCGCCCCTCGATCGTGTGCAGCCGACGCTGAAAGTGGCAGCGGCGGGCGACGGCTTGGCGTCGTCTGCGCCAGTGTGACCATCTCAGTGCGCGTGCGCTGATGAAGGGTGGTTGAACAGCGTGGGATGAGTGGCCAGTTGCCAGGAGTCGCCGAACTTCTGCCACGGTGAGGGGCGCGAGGCAGGAACCGTTTCTGCTGCCCCCTTTGCCGCGGCATCGG
>NZ_JAINRE010000206.1 GCF_020400595.1 Streptomyces naphthomycinicus
GTCTTCATGGTGGTGCAGGCGGTGCTGGCGGCGTTGCTGACCCGGTTGGGCGCGGGGACGGACATCCCGGTCGGTGCGCCGATCGCCGGGCGTACGGACGACGCGCTGGAGGATCTGGTCGGTTTCTTCGTCAACACGCTGGTGCTGCGGACGGACACCTCGGGCGACCCGACCTTCCGGGAGCTGCTCGACCGGGTCCGGGAGACCGACCTCGCCGCCTAC
>NZ_JAINRE010000207.1 GCF_020400595.1 Streptomyces naphthomycinicus
AGGTGCTCGAAGGGCACGTCCTGGTGCGCGTAGGCGGCCAGGTCCACTTCCCGTACCCGGTCGATCAGTTCGCGGAAGGTCGGGTCACCGGAGAGGTCGGTGCGCAGCACCAGGGTGTTCACGAAGAACCCGACGAGGTCGTCCAGCGCCTCGTCCGTGCGGCCGGCGACCGGGGAGCCGATCGGGATGTCCGTGCCCGCGCCCAGCCGGGACAGCAG
>NZ_JAINRE010000208.1 GCF_020400595.1 Streptomyces naphthomycinicus
CGCTGTCGCCGGACGCGAGGTGTCACTGACGGAACTGGCCGTGCAGTACGCGGACTTCGCCGCGTGGCAGCGGGAGCAGCTCAGCGGTGACTTCCTGGAAGAGCAGTTGGCGTACTGGCGCGAACGCCTCGCGGGGGTGCCGGCCCTGGAACTGCCGACCGACCACGGGCGGCCGGCCGAGAGGGAGGGCGCCGAGGGGGACACCGTGTA
>NZ_JAINRE010000209.1 GCF_020400595.1 Streptomyces naphthomycinicus
GCTGCCCCCGGGCACCTCGGCGTCCGACCGGGCCCGGATGCAGGTCCTGGCGATGGCCACGGCGGCCCTCTCCCAGGGCCCCGCCCTCTCCCAGGCGGGCACCGACCTGCTGCGCTCGAAGTCCCTGGACCGCAACTCCTTCGACAGCGGGGACTGGTTCAACGCCATCCACTGGAACTGCGCCGACGGCAACGGCTTCGGCCGCGGT
>NZ_JAINRE010000020.1 GCF_020400595.1 Streptomyces naphthomycinicus
CGGTCAGTCGCCGAGGAACTTGCTCAGGTCGGGCACCGTCAGCTCCGCCCAGATGACCTTGCCCTGCGGGGTGTACCGGGTGCCCCAGCGCTCGGCCAGCTGCGAGACCAGGAACAGGCCCCGGCCGCCCTCGTCGGTCGAGGCGGCGTACCGCAGATGCGGCGAGGTGGAGCTGCCGTCGGCCACCTCGCAGATCAGCGTGCGGTCGTGGATCAGCCGCACCTGGATGGGATCGGAGCCGTAGCGGATGGCATTGGTGATCAGCTCGCTCAGCACCAGCTCCATGCCGAAGCCCAGCTCGGACAGGCCCCACTCCGCCAGCTTGGCGGAGACGGCGCCGCGCATCTTCGACACCGCGGCCGGGTCGCGCGGCACGTCCCAGTCGGCGACCTGGTCGGCCGGCAGCACCCGGGTGCGCGCGACGAGCAGCGCGACGTCGTCCCGGGGACGCTCGGGCAGCAGCTGCTCCAGCACCGCCTGGCAGCTCTCCTCCGGCGGCCGGCCGGGATGATCCGCCAGTGCCCGCCGCAGCAGCTCCAGGCCCTCGTCCAGGTCCCGTCTGCGGTCCTCGACGAGACCGTCGGTGTACAGGACGAGCTGGCTGCCCTCGGCCAGTTCCAGCTCGGCCGTCTGGAACGGCATGCCGCCCAGGCCCAGCGGAGGCCCGGCCGGCAGGTCGGGGAAGGTGACACTGCCGTCGGGGTGGACCAGCGCGGGCGCCAGATGCCCGGCCCGGGCCATCACGCAGCGGCGGCTCACCGGGTCGTAGATCGCGTACAGACAGGTGGCGCCCACGATCTCGCCGGCCCGCTCCGGGCAGGCCTCCTCCAGGTCGATCCGGCCGACCAGGTCGTCCAGATGATGCAGCAGCTCGTCGGGCGGCAGGTCGAGGGTGGAGAAGTTGTGCACCGCGGTCCGCAGCCGGCCCATCGTCGCGGCGGCGTGCAGTCCGTGCCCCACCACGTCGCCGACGGCCAGCGCCACCCGGCCGCCCGGCAGCGGTATCACGTCGAACCAGTCGCCGCTCACGCCCGACTGGGCGGGCAGATAGCGGTAGCCGACGTCGAGGGCGGTCTGCTCGGGCAGGGCGCGGGGCAGCAGGCTGCGCTGGAGGGTGACCGCCAGGGCGTGCTCACGGGTGTACCGGCGGGCGTTGTCGATGCTGATCGCGGCCCGCGCCACCAGCTCGTCCGCCAGCGACAGCTCGTCCTCGTCGAAGGGCCCCCGCTTGGCCCGCCAGAAGTTGGCCATGCCCAGCACGACTCCGCGGGCCCGGATCGGAGCGGTGAGCAGCGAGTGGATGCCGTAGTCCAGGATCCGCTGGGCCCGCTCGGGGTCCTGTACGCGCCAGCCCTCGTCGCCGGGCAGGTCGACCAGTTCGGAGCGGCCGGCGTCGTACCCGCGCGCCTGGGGCGTGGTGGGCAGGAAGTCGATCAGCCGGCCCTGTTCGTAGAGGGGATGGTCGTCCCGGATGCCGCTCACGGCGACGCGCCGCATGTCCGTGGCGGTGCGCGCCGGCTCCTCCCCGTGCAGCACGGCGTCGGCCAGGTCGACGGTGACGAAGTCGGCGAACCGGGGGACGGCGACCCGGGCCAGCTCGTCGGCCGTGCGGACCACGTCCAGGGTGCTGCCGATGCGCAGGCCCGCGTCGTACAGCAGCTCCAGCCGTTCCCGGGCGTCCTCGGCCCGGCCGGACAGCGCCTGAAGCTCGGTGGAGTCGCGGAGCGTCACGACGGTGCCGCCGGGGCATCCCGCGCGGTCCGTGGGCCGCTGGTTGACCGCCAGCAGCCGGCCCTGGGCGAAGAGCACCTCGTCGCTGGCCTCACGCCCGGAGGCGAGCAGGTCCACCATCGCGGGTTCCAGCGCCGGCAGCTCCCGCACCGAGCGCCCCTCGGCGTCGGCGGGCAGCTCCAGCAGCCGCCTGGCCTCGTCGTTGGCGAGCAGCAGCCGGCCGTCGGCGTCGATGATGAGCACCCCTTCCCGCACCGAGTGCAGGACCGTGTCGTGGTGCTCGTACATGCGGGACATCTCGTCCGGAGCCAGGCTGTGGGTCTGCCGCCGCAGCCTCCTGCCCACCAGGGCCGTACCGCCGGTGGACACCAGGAGCGCGCCGCCGCCGGCGGCGAAGATGATCGGCAGCTGCCGGTCCAGGGCGCTGGTCACGTTCTTGACCTTCAGCCCGGCGGAGACGAGGGCGATCACTTTGCCGTGCGGGTCGTCGACGGGCACGGTGGCCTGCACCTCGTGGCCGAGGGGACCGTGCACGCTCTCGGTGTAGACCTTCCCGGCGAGCGAGGGGCCGATCTCGCCCACGAACCGCTGGCCGATCCGGCTGGGCATGGGGTGCGTGTAGCGGATGCCGTGGGTGTTCATGACCACGATGAAGTCCACGCCCGCGGCCTTCCGCGCCGCTTCGGTCAGCGGCTGGAGGACCGTGGACGGATCAGGCAGCTTCAGTGCCTGCTGCAGACCCGGAGCGTGGGCGAAGGTCTCGGCGACGGCGATGGACCGCCGCCTGGCCTCGGTGGTGGTGTCCCGCTTCGACTGCAGGACGAGAGCGAGGACGGCGCAGAGCACGAGCAGCACCACCAGGGCCACCTGGAGCAGGAAAACCTGTCCGGCGACGCTCCGGGGACTCTTGCCGATCACAGTGCGCCAAGCGTAACGCGTGAATCGGCCGGATGCGTCCGACATGCGGTATTTGTAGCACTGGTGTTTCGAAGGTGGCTATGGTCCGTCCACGAGATGGACAGGCGTCCCCGGCGAGGGGCCGCAGGGGCGTTTACAGCGGCCGGACTTGGCGCTAGCTTCACGAGAGAGATATGGGAGCGCTCCCATCGGTGCTCCCCGCGCCCTTCCCCGCATCCGTCCCCGCATCGTGCGACCGCCGACGGGAGGTCTGGAGTGTCATGTATCTGACAGTCACCGCACGTCCCCGATTACCGCGCCCCACCCGCCACAGCGCCCTCTTCCTGGTCGTCCTGGCCCTGCTCGCCGCCCTGCCCGCCCTCGGGCTGGTCCTCGCGGCCGGCGCCCCGGTCTCGGCCCACGGCACCCCCATGAAGCCCGGCAGCCGGACCTTCCTGTGCTGGCGGGACGCGCTCACCGACACCGGCGAGATCAAGCCCGTCAACCCCGCCTGCAAGGCCGCCCAGCAGGCCGGCGGGACCACGCCCTTCTACAACTGGTTCTCCGTGCTCCGCTCGGACGGCGCCGGCCGCACCCGGGGCTTCGTGCCGGACGGTTCGCTGTGCAGCGGCGGCAACCCGAGTTTCACGGGCTTCGACCTGGCCCGCGACGACTGGCCGGTCACCCACCTGACCGCGGGCGCCACCGTCGACTTCTCCTACAACGCCTGGGCGGCCCATCCCGGTTGGTTCTACGTCTACGTCACCAAGGACGGCTACGACCCGACCCGCCCGCTCACCTGGGACCGGATGGAGGACCAGCCCTTTCTCACCGTCGACCACCCGCCGCTGAACGGCTCGCCGGGCACGGTCGAGGCGAACTACTCCTGGACCGGCACGCTCCCGTCGGACAAGACGGGGCGGCACGTCATCTACATGGTGTGGCAGCGGTCGGACAGCGCGGAGACCTTCTACTCCTGTTCCGACGTCGTGTTCGACGGCGGCAACGGCGAGGTGAGCGGCGTCCACGACCCCGGCGGCCCCACCGAACCCCCGCCCGGCACCTGCACCGCCACCCGGAGGACCACGGGCGGCTGGTCCGGCGGCCACCAGGCCGAGGTGACGGTGACCAACAGCGGTGACGTGCCGATGCTCGGCTGGATGGTCGACTGGACGCTGCCGGCCGGACAGCGGGTGGCCAGTCTCTGGAACGGCGACGCCACCTACAGCGGGCAGGACGTCATGGTCCACAACGCCGACTGGAACGGAGCGCTGAGCCCCGGGCAGTCCGCGACGTTCGGCTACGTGGTCCAGGGGGACGGCGGCGACGACGCCGCCACCCTGCCCTGTCGGGTCGGCTGAGCCGCTCTGGGCGGACCCGGTGGCCGTGCGCACCGGGTCCGCGAGCCGGGCAGGTGAGGGGGGTGGTGGGATGCCTGCCCGGAGGGGATGGCCTGGAACCGCGTGGCTTGTGCGGCGACCTGGCCGCGCGACATCGTTGTCATGTGGTCTGTACATGACTCTACCGCCTCAACCGACAACGATGTCAACCCACTTGCTCAGCCCAGCCGGGTGATCCCGGCGTGCGCCTCCCGGAGCGCACACGGTCTTCCGTGGTACCGGTGGCGCACGCTACTGTCCCTGCGGCTTGTGCGACCTGTGGTGCGCGACCCGTCCGTTTGGAGGAAGGGCCGCGTCATGCGTTTCCGACCCATGTCCCTGCTGCTCGCCGCGCTCCTCGCGACCGGTGGCACCGCCCCCGCCCTGGCGGCGACCGCAGCTCCCCCCGGTCTCGTCGAGGACCCCACCCCGTACGTCGATCCGCTGATCGGCACCAGGAACGGCGGCGACGTCTTCCCCGGCGCCGTCGTGCCGTCCGGCATGCTCTCCTGGAGCCCGGAGAACACCCGCGGCGACGCGACGAGAACCGCCGCCCCGGGCGGCTACCAGTACGACGCCACCCGCGTCCGCGGCTTCAGCCTCACCCACATGTCCGGTACGGGCTGCGCGGGCGGCAGCGGTGACATCCCGTTCTTCCCGTACGCCGGCGAGGTCACCTCCTCCCCGGCGAGCGACACCAAGGACTCCGTCTACGCGTCCGACTTCCGCCACGCCGACGAGACCGCCGAACCCGGCCACTACCGGGTCGGCCTGGCCTCCGGTGTCACCGCCGACCTCACCGCCACCGCCCGCACCGGCTCGGCCCGCTTCACCTACCCGGCGGACAAGCCCGCGTCCCTGCTGGTGCGCACCGCGAACTCCGAGGTGGGATCGGCGGACTCGGCGGTCACGATCGACCCGGACACCCGGACGATCTCCGGCTCGGTCACCTCCGGAAACTTCTGCGGCTACCTCGACCCCGAGGGACAGCGCGCCTACTACACGCTCTACTTCACCGCCCGCTTCGACCGCGCCTTCAAGGCGACCGGCACCTGGCAGGACGGCACACTGGCCCCCGGCTCCCGGGAGGCGTCCGGCGGCACCGGCGGCTTCTCGCACGGCGGCCGGCCGGTCGCCGGGAAGGGCGCGGGCGGCTATGTGGAGTTCGCCCCCGGCGACGGCCCGGTGAACGTCAAGGTCGGCATCTCCTACGTCGGCCGGAAGGCCGCCGAGGCCAACCTGGCCGCCGAGAACCCGCCCCGGCGGTCCTTCGACGCGGTGCGCGAGGCGGCCCGGCGGGCCTGGCGGGAGCGGCTGGGCGCCGTCCGGGTCGGCGGCGGCACGGACGCCGAGCGCACCACCTTCTACACCGCGCTGTACCACGCGCTGCTGCATCCGAACGTGATCAGCGACGCCGACGGCCGGTACCGCGGCAGCGACGGCGGGGTGCACACCGTCGGCCGGGGCCACCGCGCCCAGTACGGCACGTTCTCCGGCTGGGACGTCTACCGGGACCAGGTGCAGCTGCTGACGGTGCTCGACCCGCGCACGGGCTCGGACATCGCCCAGTCGCTGTACGAACTGGCGCGGCAGAACGGCGGTGTCTGGGACCGCTGGCTGCACGGCGCGGGCGGCACCCACGTCATGAACGGCGACCCCTCGCCCACCGCCCTCGCCGGCATCCACGCCTTCGGCGGCACGGACTTCGATCTCCGGGGCGCCCTGCGGTCCCTGGTACGGGCCGCGACCGTCCCCACGCCGCAGGATCTGTCCCCGGCGGGCAAGCCCGTGCTCTCGGCCGGCCAGCGCCCCTCGCTCGACAAGTACCTCCGGTCGCACTACATGCCGTCCGTCTCCAACGCCTGGGGCGGTGCCGCGGAGACCCTGGAGATGTCCACCGCGGACTTCGCGATCTCCCAGCTCGCCCGCGCGGCGGGGGAGAAGGACACGGCGGCCGGTTTCGCCCGCCGCGCCCAGTGGTGGCAGAACAACTTCAACATCGCGGCCGACCCGAGCGGCGGCTACATCGCCAACCGCAAGGCCGACGGCAGCTGGGTCACCGGCTTCACCCCGGGCACCGGCAACGGGTTCGTCGAGGGCACGGCCGCCCAGTACACCTGGATGGTCCCGCACGACCCTGCGGGGCTCTTCGCCGCGCTGGGCGGCCGGGACGAGGCGCTCGCCCGCCTCGACGACTTCTTCCACGACGCCGACGGCGACTGGGCCTTCACCGGCAAGGGCGGCACCAAGTCCGAGCTGGACAACGAGCCCTCGATCAACGTCCCGTACCTGTACGACTACGCGGGCGCCCCCTACCGGACGCAGGAGACCGTCCGCGCGGCGATGCGGCAGCTGTGGTCGACCGAGCCCGGCGGCATCCCGGGCAACGACGACCTCGGCGCGATGTCCGCCTGGTACGTCTTCTCCGCCCTCGGCATGTACCCGCAGGTGCCGTCCCGCGCGGAACTGGTCCTGGCCTCGCCGCTGTTCGAGCGGATCGAGATCCGCCGGCCGGGCGGCGCCGGCATCTCGGTGCGCGCGCCCGGAGCGGCGGCCGACGCCCCCTACGTCCGGTCCCTGAAGGTGGACGGGCGGCCCGGTGACCGCCCCTGGCTGCCGGCGTCCTTCGTGCGGGACGGCGGGCGGCTCGACTACACCCTCTCCACCACCCCGGACCGCGGCTGGGGCACGGACAACCCGCCGCCGTCCTTCCGGGAGGGCGAGCAGCCGTACCAGATCGGCGTCGGGCCCACCAGCGCCGTCCTCGCCCCCGGCGACAGCACGAAGATCGCCGTCCGCGCGCTGTCGCTGACCGGCGGCACCGGCCCCGAGGTGCGCTTCCGGGTCCGGACCCCGGCCGGCGTGACGGCCACACCCGCGCAGGGCACGGTCACCGACGGCACCGAGGAGATCACCCTCACGGCCGCGCGGGACGCCGCGCAGGGCTTCGCGGACGTCCAGACCACGGTGACCTCGGGCGACTCCTCGTACGAGCAGCCGGTCTCCCTCACCGTGGCCGCCCCGGGCAGTCTGCTCGCCGCCTACGACAACGCGGGCGTCTCCGACGACCAGGGCGACCACGACGAGGCCGACTTCGACGGCGGCGGCTGGAGCTACTCCCGGCAGGCCCTCGCCGCGGCCGGTCTCACCCCGGGCGGGCAGGCCACGGTCGACGGCCTCGCCTTCACCTGGCCCGGCTCGCCCGCCGGCCGTCCCGACAACGCCACGGCGGCCGGCCAGACCGTCGAACTGGCCACCCCGGCCGATTCGTTGTCGTTCATCGGCAGCGCCGTCAACGGCAACCAGCGGACGCGGGCGACCGCCACCTACACCGACGGCACCACCGGCACCCTCGACCTGTCCTTCACCGACTGGACCGTGGGCGGCGGAGGCGGCACCGTCCAGTACGGCAACGAGGTGGTCGCCAGGACCGCGTACCGCAACGTCGCGGGCGCGGACAAGGACCCGGTGGCTACGTACGTCTTCGCCACCGAGCCGTACCGGGCCCCGGACGGCAAGCGGATCAGGAGCGTCACGCTGCCGCGGAACGCGGACCTGCACGTGTTCACCCTCGCCACGGGCTGAGCCCCGCACACCGGAACGGCCCGCACCCGGATGCCGGGTGCGGGCCGCTCGGCCGGGCTCGGTCCGTGCCGCGTCAGCCCAGCAGCTCCACCTCCGCGAGGGTCGACTCGCCGTCCAGGACCAGTCGGTACCGGGTGTAGGCGCCCGGGTGGGCGATGGTGAAGGCGCGGGTCTGGCGGTCCCAGGCGAACGCCTCGCCGGAGCGGTGGTCCAGGGTCTGCCAGTCGCCGCCGTCGGTGGAGCCCTGAAGGGTCCAGCCGGCCGGTGCCTTCGTGTGGTCGGTTCCCGAGGTCAGGGTGTACTGGACGGGCTTGACGGCACCCTCGGCCGGCAGGTCCGCCGAGGTGAGCGTCGCGCTCGTCGCCGAGGTGTCGTCGAAGAGCGCGCCGTCCCCCTTCAGCACGTCCGAGCGGGGCGCCGGCACCTTGTCGTCCCGGGTGACGGAGACCGGCGCCGCGTCCTTGCCCGTGCCCCAGGCCGACGGCTTGGAGCCCATGAAGAAGTCCAGCACCCCGCCCTTGGACAGCAGGGAGTGGGGGAGCGACGTCGAGTTCCAGGGGCGGCCGTTGACCATCACGCCCTGGACGTAGACGTTCTTCGCGCTGTTGCGCGGCGCCCGCACCACCAGGTCCCGGCCGTTCTCCAGGTGCACGGTCACCTTCTTGAACAGCGGGGAGCCGATGGAGTACTCGCCGCTGCCCATGACCAGCGGGTAGAAGCCGAGCGAGGAGAACAGGTACCAGGCCGACTGCTCGCCGTTGTCCTCGTCGCCGTGGTAGCCCTGCCCGATCTCGCTGCCGTTGTAGAGCCGGGACAGCGCCTCCCGCACGTACGCCTGCGCCTTCCAGGGCTCGCCGGCCGCGTCGTACATGTAGATGACGTGGTGCGCGACCTGGTTGGAGTGGCCGTACATGCCCATCCGGACGTCCCGCGCCTCGGTCATCTCGTGGATGACACCGCCGTAGGAGCCGACGTAGTCCGGGGAGGCCGTCTCCGGGGTGGCGAAGTACGCGTCGAGCTTGTCGGCCAGGCCCTGCCGGCCGCCGTACAGGTTGGCCAGGCCGCGGCTGTCCTGCGGGGCGGTGAAGGCGTAGCCCCAGCCGTTGGTCTCCGTGTAGTCGTAGCCCCACACGCGCGGGTCGTACGAGGCGGACGGCACCCGCCAGGCGCCCTTGGCGTCCCGGCCCTGGAAGAAGCCGGCCTTGGTGTCGAACAGCTTGACGTAGTCCTGCGCCCGGTTGAGGAAGTACTCCGACTCCTCCCGGTAGCGCTTCTCACCCGTCTTCTTGTAGAGGGCCTGGCCCATCTTCGCGATGCCGTAGTCGTTGACGTAGCCCTCCATCGCCCACGACAGGCCCTCGTGCGTGTCGGTGGCGGTGTAGCCGAGGAACGGCGAGTTGGTCATGCCCTTGCGGCCCACGCCCGACGTCGGCGGGACGACGGTCGCGTTCTTCACGGCCGCGTCGTACGCCGCCTTCGCGTCGAACTTCACGCCCTTGACGTAGGCGTCGGCGAACGCCACGTCGGAGGAGGTGCCGGTCATCAGGTCCGCGTAGCCGGGGGAGGACCAGCGGGAGGTCCAGCCGCCGTCCTTGTACTGCTGGACGAACCCGTCGACCATCTCACCCGCCTGGGACGGGGTCAGGAAGGAGTACGCCGGCCACGTGGTCCGATAGGTGTCCCAGAACCCGTTGTTGACGTAGACCTTGCCGTCGACGATCTTCGCGCCGGTGTGCGTCGGGGTGTCCGGGCCCGGCATGGCGGAGAACGGCGAGGCGTACCGGTCCTTGCCGTCCACCTGCTCGAAGCCCGAGTTGGGGTACAGGTACAGCCGGTACAGGCCGGAGTAGAGCGTGGTCAGCTGTTCCGGGGTCGCGCCCTCCACCTCGACCTTGCCGAGCAGCTTGTCCCAGGCGCGCTGGGCGTGCGCCTGGACCGTGTCGAAGGACGTGCCGTCCGGGATCTCCTGGCGCAGGTTGTCCTCGGCCTGGTCGACGCTGATGAGCGAGGTGGCCAGACGCAGGGTGACGGTGCGGTCGGCGCCCGCGTCGAAGCGCAGGAAGCCCTTGACGCCGCTCGCCGTGCCGCCGGTGACCGGCTTGTCGAACTTGCCGTACAGGAAGAGCCGGGTGGCGCCCGTGGACAGGCCCGACTTGACGTCCGAGTAGCCGGTGACGACGCCGTGCTCCTTGTCGAGCGTCAGGCCGGCCTGCTCGGTGACGTTGTCGAACAGCACGCTCGCGTCGTCGCCGGGATAGGTGAAGCGCAGGGCGGCGGCGTGGTCGGTCGGGGTCATCTCGGCCTTGAGGCCGTTCTCGAACCGCACGCCGTAGTAGTAGGGCCGGGCGGTCTCGTTCTCGTGCCGGAAGGGCAGTTCCCGTGCCTCCCGGCCGGTGTCCGGGGTGCCGGCCGCGGCCGACGGCATCACCTGGAAGGTCTGCCGGTCGCCCATCCAGGGGCTGGGCTCGTGGCTCGCGCTGAACGCCTGGATCGTCGGCAGGTTGTCGGCGTTGTTCGCGCGGGCGTACTCGTACAGCCAGCTCAGGGAGGACGCGTTGGTGACCGGCGTCCAGAAGTTGAAGCCGTGCGGCAGGGCCGTCGCCGGGAAGTCGTTGCCGCGCGAGAAGCTGCCGCTGGAGTTGGTGCCGCGGGTGGTCAGCGCGTAGTCCGACAGATGCGCCTTCGGCTTCTCGGGTGCCACCGGCTTCAGGGACACGTCGTCCAGCCAGCCGCGGAACTTCGCCGGGCCGTCGGGGGAGTCGTACGCCACCAGGATCCGGTCCACGGTCCTGCCGGCCGCCACCGAGCCGATCCGCGCGGCCACGTCGTTCCACTGGTTGACGTACAGGGCCTTCGAGGCGCCCTGCCCGCGCGGGGAGAGCGGGAAGCCGTGCTGGTCCTGCGCGCCCAGGTCGCTCAGATAGGTGCCGTCGGTGAAGGCCAGGTCGACGGAGACGTGGGTGGCGTCGTAGTCCCGGTCGCCGTCGGCCATCGACGGGAAGATGCGGTACGACAGCCGGGTGTCGCCGCCGACCTTGACGTTCACGTCGAAGACCTTGTTGTACGAGTACGCCCGGCCGTCGGCGGTGTGCCGGCCGGCGTAGCGCAGCGCACGCCTCCCGGTGAACCCGGCCCGCGCCTTGGCGGTCGGGGAGCCGCTCGGGCCCTTGTCGACCAGGGTGAGCATGTCCTGGGGCACCGGTCCGCCGCCGCCTCCGGTGGAGAACTGCACGTCGGCGAGCTGGAGGATGTCCGACGCGCCGTTGTTCTTCGTCACCTCCAGCCGGAAGTGCTGGTACTCGACCGGTTCGGCGAGATCGTACGATTTCGTCTGGAACCGCTCGGAGAACTTCTCGCCCGAGCGGGTGTCGACCGTCTTCCAGTCCTTGCCGTCGGCGGACCCCTGGAGGGTCCAGTCCGCGGGGTCGCGCTCGGCGTAGTCGTTGGCCGAGGTGAGCGCGTAGGTCGCTATCTTGATCGGCTTGTCCAGGTCGAACTCCACCCAGCCGGTGGGTTCGAAGGTGAGCCACTTGGAGCCGGGCTCGCCGTCCGCGAGGTTCTCCGCGACCTCGCCGGCGCCCGTGTTCTCCGCGCTCGCCCGGACCTCGGTGACATGGTCGGTGACATTGCCCGGAATGCCGGTGCTGTAGCCGCCGTCGACGCCCGAGGCGCGCTTGCCGCCGTCCGGCCCGGTGTCGACGGTGTTCAGCCAGTCCGGCGCCGGCTCGCCCGCCTCGAACGAGGATGCGAACTCCCGGTCGGCCGCCGGAGCCTTGGCGGGCAGGGCGACCGCCGCGCCCTGTGTGCCGACGGCCATGACAAAGGCGGCCGTGACGACGGCCGCCGGAGCCCATCTGTGCCGAGTTCTCCGCTGCATCTACGGATTTCCCCTCCTGCGCCCCCTCAGGACAACGTTGTCAGCTTCGAGGCGCAGGAACCAGTAGGTGGTCAAGTGGCCCGTGATGTCAAGGGTGTTGGCTGTGGCATTCAGGGAGTTATGTCGCGACTTTTTCCGGGGGGCCGTCGTGCGGGCCTTTAGATTTCCGTGAGGTCTCAACTCGGAAAAGACCCATGGCGAACCCTGCATTCGATCTTGCTCCGCTGGCGGGAAGTGGACTATACCTGTCGGCGTTTCCAGCACGACCCAGCACTACCCGACAGCGGTGCCGGGGAGGATCCGGTTCACCGCCTGAGTCCTGGAGAAGGCGAGGACTTGAGCATGGGATCCACTGCGCACCACGGTGCCGAAGGTGTAGGCCGTCGTGATCTGATCAAACGGTCCGCGGCGCTAGGTCTGGTCGCGGCCCCGGGGATGGGCCTGTTGTCCGCCTGCGCCAGCGGAGGCGGAAGCGACGAGACGGACGAGGGCAACACCAAGGGGAAGGCGTCCAAGGACAATCCCTTCGGCGCCAAGAAGGGCAGCAAGCTCGACGTCGTCGTCTTCAAGGGCGGATACGGCGACGACTACGCCAAGGCGTGGGAGGCCGACTTCGGCAAGAAGCTCGGCATCACCTCCACCCACACCGGGACCCAGGAGATCACCGGCAAGCTCCAGCCGCGCTTCAACGCGGGCAACCCGCCGGACATCGTGGACGACTCGGGTGCCCAGAAGATCAATGTCGACGTCCTGTACAAGAACGGCCAGCTGCTGGACCTCGCCGAGGTCCTGGACGCGCCCTCGGTCGACGACCCCGCCAAGAAGGTCCGCGACACCCTGATCCCCGGCACGCTCGACCCGGGCCTGCAAGAGGGCAAGATCGTCGCGCTGAACTACATCTACACGGTCTGGGGCCTGTGGTACTCCGGCAAGCTCTTCAAGGAGAAGGGCTGGGCGGAGCCCAAGACCTGGGACGACTTCCTCGCCATCTGCAAGGACGCCAAGTCGCAGGGCATCGGCGGCCTCGCCCACCAGGGCAAGTACCCGTACTACATCAACGTCGCCATCATGGACCTGATCGCCAAGAAGGGCGGTCTGGACGCCATGAAGGCGATCGACAACCTCGACCCCAAGGCGTTCGTCGGCTCCGCGGCGGCGCAGGAGGCCATCGAGGCCGTGTACGAGGTCGTCGAGAAGGGCTATCTGATGCCCGGCACCAACGGCCTGACCCACACCGAGTCGCAGGCCCGCTGGAACCAGTACAAGGCCGTCTTCATCACCTCCGGCTCCTGGCTGGAGAACGAGCAGCTCAAGCAGACGCCGACGGACTTCGACATGAAGTTCCTGCCCATGCCGCTGCTGTCCGGCAGCAAACTGCCGTTCGAGGCGATCCGGGCCGGCTCGGGCGAGCCGTTCGTCATCCCGGCGAAGGCGGGGAACCTGCCCGCGGCCAAGGAGTTCATGCGGCGGATGCTCTCCAAGGAGTGGTCCACGCTCTTCGCCAAGCAGGCCAACTCGCTCACCATCCTCAAGGACGGCGTCGATCCGAGCGTCCGGCTGCGCCCGGGCACCCAGTCCACGGTCGAGGCGTCCAAGGCCGCCGGCGACAACACCTTCCGCTACCTGTACACCGAGTGGTACGGCGAGATGGGCACCGCCATCGAGGCGGCCTCCAACGAGCTGATGGCCAAGCGCATCCAGCCCAAGGAATGGCTGAAGAGGTGTCAGGCCGCGGTGGACAAGCAGGCCAAGGACCCCGCGTCGAAGAAGAACCACCGGGATTAGTGCCGCCGGGCCGCCGCGGGGGTGCGGGAGCGCGGGCGCGTGCCGGTTCGTCGTGGCCGGCCGCGGCCGCGCGGCGGAGCCGTATACCGACACCGCCCCCGCCCCTGCGGGGCTTTACACCACAGGGCAGGAAAAGTCCATGCGTAAAGGGCAGTACCGGTTCGTCGCGGGGTTTCTCTTCGTTCCCGTGGCGCTTTATGTGATCTTCGTGATCTGGCCGTACATCCAGACGTTCGGGTATTCGCTGACGAACTGGAAGGGGCAGTCGCAGACCTTCGACTTCGTTGGTCTGGACAATTACAGGACGCTGTTCCAGGACGACGTCTTCCTGGAGGCCATCTGGCACAACATCCTCTTCCTGATCTTCATCCCCGTGATCACGATTCTGCTCGCCCTGTTCTTCGCCTTCATGCTGAACGCGGGCGGACGCAGCCGGGCCGGCGGGGTGCAGGGGGTCGCCGGATCGAAGTTCTACAAAATCGTCTACTTCTTCCCGCAGGTGCTGTCGCTGGCGATCCTCGCGGTGCTGTTCAACGCGGTGTACCGCAGTGACGGCGGCGGTCTGCTCAACGGCTTCCTGATCAAGATCGGCCTGGTCGACGCCGACAGCCCGGTGGAGTGGCTCAACGAGCCCCGCATGGTGCTGTGGGCGCTGATGCTGGTCGTGGTCTGGCACGGCGTCGGCTTCTACCTGGTGCTGTTCTCGGCCGCCATGCAGTCCGTCCCGCGGGACATCTACGAGGCCGCCCTGATCGACGGCGCGAGCCGCAACCAGTCCTTCTTCCGCATCACCCTGCCGCTGCTGTGGGACACCGTGCAGACCGCGTGGGTGTACCTCGGCATCGTCGCCATGGACATGTTCGTACTGGTGTCCTCGATGACCCAGAACATGGGCGCGTACGGCGGCGGCCCCGATCACCACAGCGACGTGATGTCGACGGTGATGATGCGGAACTTCCTCTACTACGGCAAGAGCGGCTACGCCTGCGCCATGGGTGTGGTCATGCTGCTGCTCACGCTGGTCCTGTCCGTGGTCACGCTGCGCGCCACCCGCCGCGAGCGCATCGAGTTCTGAGCGGGAGTGACGACATGAGCGCACCCATCAAAGAGACCACCCCCGCCCGGCCCGAGGGGGCCGTGGCCAAGGTCCCCGTCCGTGCGGGCGACCGCCGCGGCGAGGGCGTGGTCCTGAACGTCTTCTCCCACGGCTTCCTCGCCCTGTGGGCCCTGCTGATCGTGCTGCCGCTGCTGTGGCTGGTGCTCAGCGCCTTCAAGAGCGACGCCCAGATCGGCGGCTCGGCCTTCGGCTGGCCCGAGCACTGGTCCCTCGGCGTCTTCAGCCGCGCCTGGGGCAAGGGCATCGGCGACTACTTCCTGAACACCGTGATCGTACTGGTGTTCTCCGTGCCGCTGACGATGCTGTTCGGCTCGATGGCCGCGTACGTGCTGGCCCGGTACCGCTTCTGGGGCAACCGGCTGCTCTACTACTTCTTCGTGGCCGGCGCGATGTTCCCGGTGTTCCTGGCCCTGGTCCCGCTGTTCTTCATGGTCAAGCGGCTGGACATGCTGAACACCTACCAGGGGCTGATCCTGGTCTACGTCGCCTACTCGATGCCGTTCACGGTCTTCTTCATGCACGCCTTCTTCCGGACCCTGCCCACGGCGGTCTTCGAGGCGGCGGTCCTGGACGGCGCCTCGCACACCCGGACCTTCTTCCAGGTGATGCTGCCCATGGCGAAGCCTGGGCTGATCAGCGTGGGGATCTTCAACACCCTGGGACAGTGGAACCAGTTCATCCTGCCCACGGTCCTCATGCAGCCGCAGAGCGGCTCCGACCCCGAGCGGTACGTCCTCACCCAGGGCCTGATCCAGCTGCAACAGCAGCAGGGATACGCCTCCGACCTGCCCGTTCTCTTCGCGGGTGTGACCATCGCGATGATCCCGATGCTGGTGGTGTACCTCTCCTTCCAGCGCCAGGTACAGGCGGGTCTGACCTCGGCCACGCTGAAGTGACCCAGCCGCGCGACCGGCCCCGTGCGCGCCGCCCCGGACTCCGGTGGCGGCGCGCACGCGCGTGTACCGGGAACCCGGAAACGGTTCAACCTCTTGACGGAAGTCGCCCCGAACGGCTCAGCTTAGAGTTCACTAGTTGGACATACACGGGGTCTCATCGAAGCGGCCCCGTGCTCAGGAGGTCGTCGTGGAGACTCCAGGGTCGCAGTCGTCGCTGCACCGAGCCAACCTGGAGCGGGTCGTCCGGGCCGTTCGCTTGGCCGGGTCCCTGACGCAGGCGGAGATCGCGCGGACGACCGGTCTGTCCGCAGCGACCGTCTCCAACATCGTGCGGGAGCTGAAGGACGGCGGAACCGTCGAGGTCACGCCGACATCGGCGGGCGGGCGGCGGGCCCGCAGCGTCAGCCTCAGCGGAGACGCCGGGATCGTGATCGGCGTCGATTTCGGGCACACCCATCTGCGCGTCGCGATCGGGAACCTCGCCCATCAGGTGCTGGCCGAGGAGGCCGAGCCGCTGGACGTCGACGCCTCCGCCGACCAGGGCTTCGACCGGGCCGAACAGCTGGTCAACCGGCTGATCGCGGCGACGGGCGTGGACCGGACCAAGGTGGCCGGCGTGGGACTCGGCGTGCCGGGTCCGATCGACGTCGAATCGGGAACGCTGGGATCCACCGCGATCCTGCCCGGCTGGGGCGGCACCAAGCCCGCCGAGGAGCTGCGCGAGCGGCTCGGCGTGCCCGTGCACGTGGACAACGACGCCAACCTCGGCGCTCTCGGAGAGCTGGTCTGGGGCAGCGGCAAGGGCGTGCGCGACCTGGCGTACATCAAGGTCGCGAGCGGTGTCGGCGCCGGTCTGGTGATCGACGGGAAGATCTATCGCGGCCCGGGTGGCACAGCGGGCGAAATTGGACATATTACACTCGATGAGTCCGGTCCGGTCTGCCGCTGCGGAAACCGCGGCTGCCTGGAGACGTTCGCGGCGGCGCGCTATGTGCTGCCGCTGCTCCAGCCCAGCCACGGCCCCGATCTGACCATGGAGGGCGTCGTGCGGCTGGCCCGGGACGGTGACCCGGGCTGTCGTCGGGTGATCGCCGACGTCGGCCGCCACATCGGCAGTGGAGTGGCCAATCTCTGCAATCTGCTGAACCCGAGCCGGGTGGTCCTCGGCGGTGATCTCGCCGAGGCCGGTGAGCTGGTGCTCGGGCCGATCAGGGAGTCCGTGGGCCGGTACGCCATCCCCAGTGCGGCGCGCCAACTGTCCGTCCTCCCGGGGGCACTTGGCGGCCGTGCGGAGGTGCTCGGAGCGCTCGCCCTCGCCCTCAGCGAGATGGGCGATTCGACCCTTTTGGAGGGTGCGTTGCCGGTGGCGGCCCCTGCCTTCACTTAGAGAACGGATGGCACCGTTGCCATCTCGTTAAGGATTTACTTCTTGACGTCGCACGTGTGGCCGAGTTGACTTCCAGCCACCTCGGCCGCAACGACGCGGCCTCGTCAGGGAGGTTTCCAGAGTGAACAAGCGCATGCGTCGTGCAGCCTTTGCTTTCTGTGCCACTGCCATGACCGTCTCGCTCGCCGCTTGCGGCAGCGCGAAGGAGTCCGGTGGCAACGGTGACAGCGGCAAGACCAAGACCGCCAAGGGTGATGACATCACCGTCGGTCTGCTCCTGCCGGAGAACCAGACCGCTCGCTACGAGAAGTTCGACAAGCCGATCATCCAGAAGCAGATCTCGGAGCTGACGAACGGCAAGGGCAAGGTCGAGTACCTCAACGCCAAGCAGGACCCGACCCTCCAGTCGCAGCAGATCGACACGATGATCACCAAGAAGGTCGACGTGCTGATCCTGGACGCGGTCGACTACAAGGCGGTCGCCCAGGGCGTCAAGAAGGCCAAGGACGCCGGCATCCCGGTCGTCGCCTACGACCGCCTCGCCGAGGGCCCCATCTCCGCCTACACCTCCTTCGACAACGTCGAGGTCGGCAAGACGCAGGGCGAGGCCCTGCTGAAGGCCCTGGGCGGCAAGGCCAAGTCCGGCAAGGTCGTCATGATGAACGGCTCCGTCACCGACCCGAACGCCGCGCAGTTCAAGAAGGGCGCCCACGACGTCCTCGACGGCAAGGTGAACATCGGCAAGGAGTACGACACCAAGGAGTGGAAGCCGGAGAACGCCAACGCCAACATGGAGGGCGCCATCTCCGCCCTCGGCAAGGACAAGATCGTCGGCGTCTACTCCGCCAACGACGGCATGGCGGGCGGCATCATCACCGCGCTCAAGGGCGCGGGCCTCAAGACGCTTCCCCCGGTCACCGGCCAGGACGCCGAGCTCGCGGGCGTGCAGCGCATCGTGACGGGTGAGCAGTACATGAGCGTGTTCAAGTCGTACCCGCAGGAGGCCGAGACCGTCGCCAAGATGGCCGTCTCCATCGCCAAGACCGGCAAGGTCGACGGCTCGCTCGACACCAGCACCGTCGACAGCGGCACCGAGAAGGGCATTCCGGCCGTCATCGTCCCGGTCGTCTCGCTGACCAAGGACAACATCCAGGACACGGTCGTCAAGCAGGGCTACTACACGGTCGACGAGATCTGCGCCGGCAAGTACAAGGCCGCCTGCGCCAAGATCGGCCTGAAGTAACACCCCCTGGGGGCCGCCTCGGCGGCGGCCCCACCGGCCCGCACGGGACATCGCGCCGACCGTTCGCGCGACCCGTGCCGGCCCGTCCGGCGCCTCGCCGCCGACAGCCCCGCAGCACAACGGCGGGGCGCCGGACGGAACGCCCCTCACTCTTCATGTTCAACCTCCCGCCGGGGTCAGGCTCAGGCGGCGAAGGAGATGGTTCACGTGTCCGCTACGCCCGTGCTGGCGTTGCGCGGGGTCTCCAAGCGATTCGGTGCCGTCCAGGCGCTCACCGACGTAGAGCTTGAGGTCCACGCCGGAGAGGTGGTTGCCCTTGTCGGCGACAACGGCGCCGGCAAGTCCACCCTTGTCAAGACGATCGCGGGCGTGCACCCCATCGATGACGGTGTCATCGAGTGGGAGGGCCGCCCCGTCACGGTCAACCGTCCGCACGACGCCCAGAACCTGGGCATCGCGACGGTCTACCAGGACCTCGCCCTGTGCGACAACATCGACGTCGTCGGCAACCTGTTCCTCGGCCGTGAGATCAAGCGGCGCGGTGTGCTGGACGAGGTCGAGATGGAGCGCCGCTCGCGCGAGCTGCTCCAGACCCTGTCCATCCGCATCCCCAGCGTGCGCATCCCGATCGCGTCGCTCTCCGGCGGTCAGCGCCAGGTCGTGGCCATCGCCCGCTCCATGCTCGGCGAGCCCAAGCTGGTCATCCTCGACGAGCCGACCGCCGCCCTCGGCGTCGAGCAGACCGCCCAGGTGCTCGACCTCGTCGAGCGGCTGCGCGAGCGCGGTCTCGCGGTCATCCTCATCAGCCACAACATGGCCGATGTGAAGGCCGTCGCGGACAAGGTCGCCGTACTGCGGCTCGGCCGCAACAACGGCGTGTTCGAGGTCAAGAACACCTCGCAGGAAGAGATCATCTCCGCCATCACCGGTGCCACGGACAACGCCGTGACCCGTCGTGCGGCGCGCACCACCGCGGAGGCTCAGAAGTGAGCATCGACAAGTCCCAGGCCGCCCCCGTCGACGCGCCCGCCGTCGCGGCCGACGCCGCCCCCGCCGTCGACCCCCGCCTCCTCGTGCGCGAGCAGGGCTTCGCGGGTTATGTCGTCGAGTTCAAGCGCAAGATGCGCGCCGGCGACCTCGGCGCCCTGCCGGTCGTGGTCGGCCTCATCGCGATCTGCGCGATCTTCCAGAGCCTGAACTCGGCCTTCCTCGGCGCGGAGAACCTCAACAACATCTTCGTCGCCATGGTGGCCACCGGCATGATGTCGGTCGGCATCATCTTCGTGCTGCTGCTCGGCGAGATCGACCTCTCCGTCGGTTCCGTCTCCGGTGTCTCCTCGGCGATCACCGCCGTGATGAGCGTCACGCACGGTGTCAACGAGTGGCTCGCCGTCCTCGCCGCCCTCGCGGCCGGCGCGGCCATCGGCGCCCTGCACGGCTTCTTCTTCGCCCGGATCGGCGCGCCCGCGTTCGCGGTGACCCTGGCGGGTCTGCTGTTCTGGAACGGCTTCATGCTCCAGATCCTGGGCTCGAACGGCACGATCAACCTCGACGGCGAGGGCGTGGTCGGCAAGCTGACCACGTACTACTTCACGGACGTGTCCGCCGCCTACCTCCTGGCCTTCGTCGCGGTCGCCGGGTACTTCCTGTCGGCGTTCCTCGGCAACCGCCGCCGCGCGGTCGCGGGCATCCCGTCCCGCCCGGTCAGCGACATCGTGCTGCGCACCGTGCTGCTCGCGGTTCCCGCGTTCGCCGTCGCGGTCATGTTCAACCAGTACAAGGGTCTGCCGCTCGCGGTGCTGCTCTTCGCGATCGTCCTGGTCGGCAGCGACTTCGTGCTGCGCCGTACCGCGTACGGCCGCAAGGTCTTCGCGCTCGGCGGCAGCGTGGAGGCGTCCCGCCGCGCCGGTATCAACGTCACCCTGGTGCGCGTCTCGGTCTTCGCCATCGCGGGCTTCTTCGCCTCGGTCGGCGGTCTGTTCTGGGCCTCCAAGATCGCTGCCGCCAACCAGAGCGCCGGCTCCGGCGACCTGCTGATGAACGTCATCGCCGCGGCCGTGATCGGCGGCACCAGCCTCTTCGGTGGCCGGGGCCGCACCTGGAACGCGCTGCTCGGTGTCCTCGTGATCACGTCGATCCAGTACGGCCTCGCCCTCCAGGGCATCGCCACCCCGATCCAGTACATGATCACCGGCGGTGTGCTCCTCGCCACGGTCGTGATCGACTCGGTCACCCGCAAGACCCAGAAGTCGGCCGGCCGCGCCTGAGCGCGCCCGACGCACCCCGCCCTTGCCCGGCACCGTCCCGCGGTGCCGGGCAAGGGTGTGTTCGAAGGGCGGCCGCACGGGTACAGCCGTACGCGTGCGTCACGACCCACCGCCCGGCCGCCGGGCGTGCGGACGGAACATTAGACTCGTCCCAGCCCGGCAACAGCTCGATCAGCTCTACTGCAAGGAGGCACGGGTGCCGCTGCTGACCCGCATCAGGGGACCGCGCGATCTGGACCGGCTCAGCCTGGAGGAGCTGGACCAGCTGGCAGAGGAGATCCGGACCTTCCTCGTCGACGCCGTCTCCAAGACCGGCGGCCACCTCGGTCCGAACCTCGGCGTGGTGGAGCTGACCATCGCCATGCACCGGGTCTTCGACTCCCCGAAGGACAAGGTGCTGTGGGACACCGGCCACCAGTCCTACGTGCACAAGCTGCTCACCGGCCGGCAGGACTTCTCGCGGCTGAAGATGAAGGGCGGCCTGTCGGGATACCCCGCGCAGGCCGAGTCCGACCACGACGTCATCGAGAACAGCCACGCCTCGACGGTGCTCGGCTGGGCCGACGGCATCGCCAAGGCCAACCAGCTGAAGAAGCGGGACAGTCATGTCGTCGCCGTCATCGGTGACGGCGCGCTGACCGGCGGCATGGCCTGGGAGGCGCTGAACAACATCGCCGAGGCCAAGGACCGCCCCCTCGTCATCGTCGTCAACGACAACGAGCGCTCCTACGCCCCCACCATCGGCGGCCTCGCCAACCACCTGGCGACCCTGCGCACGACCGACGGCTACGAGCGCTTCCTGGCCCGGACCAAGGACATCCTCGACCGCACCCCGGTCGTGGGCAAGCCGCTGTACGAGACCCTGCACGGCGCCAAGAAGGGGCTGAAGGACTTCATCGCCCCGCAGGGCATGTTCGAGGACCTGGGGCTGAAGTACGTCGGCCCGATCGACGGGCACGACATCGAGGCGCTGGAGTCGGCGCTGGCCCGGGCCAAGCGGTTCGGCGGGCCGGTCATCGTGCACTGCCTGACGGAGAAGGGCCGCGGCTACCAGCCCGCACTCCAGGACGAGGCCGACCGCTTCCACGCCGTCGGCAAGATCCACCCGGACACCGGGCTGCCGATCGCCTCCTCCGGCGCCGACTGGACCTCGGTCTTCGGCGAGGAGATGGTCCGGCTCGGCGAGGAGCGGGAGGACATCGTCGCGATCACCGCGGCCATGCTCCAGCCGGTGGGCCTGGACAAGTTCGCCAAGCGATTCCCCGAGCGCGTGTACGACGTCGGGATCGCCGAGCAGCACGCTGCCGTCTCGGCGGCCGGCCTCGCGCACGGCGGGGTGCACCCGGTCTTCGCCGTCTACGCCACCTTCCTCAACCGCGCCTTCGACCAGGTCCTCATGGACGTCGCCCTGCACCGGTGCGGGGTGACCTTCGTGCTGGACCGGGCCGGCGTCACCGGCACCGACGGCGCCTCCCACAACGGTATGTGGGACATGTCGATCCTCCAGGTCGTGCCGGGGCTCCGGCTGGCGGCCCCGCGCGACGCCGACCAGGTCCGCGCGCAGCTGCGCGAGGCCGTCGCCGTGGACGACGCGCCGACCGTGGTCCGCTTCTCCAAGGGCGCCGTCGGCCCCGCCGTCCCCGCAGTGGGCCGCGTCGGCGGCATGGACGTGCTGCGCGAGCCCGGCACCGACCTCTCCCGTGGCCTGAACGGCACGGGCGGTGCCCCCACGGACGTGCTGCTGGTCTCCGTGGGCGCCCTCGCCCCGATGTGCCTGGAGATCGCCGAGCTGCTGGACCGGCAGGGCATCTCCACCACCGTGGTCGACCCGCGCTGGGTCAAGCCCGTCGACGAGGCGATGGCCCCGCTGGCCGAGCGGCACCGCGTCGTCGTCACCGTCGAGGACAACAGCCGCGTCGGCGGTGTCGGCTCCGCCGTCGCCCAGGCCCTGCGCGACGCGGGCGTGGACGTGCCGCTGCGCGACTTCGGCATTCCGCCGCGCTTCCTGGACCACGCCTCCCGTGCCGAGGTCATGGCCGAGATCGGGCTGACCGCGCCCGACATCGCCCGCCAGGTCACCGGGCTGGTCGCCAAGCTCGACGGCCGGTTCGCCGGCGCGGCCGCGACCGTGGACTCCGTGGAGCCCGCGCGCGACTAGAAACAGCCCCCACGGGCCGGTACCGCCGCTTCTCCCGGTGGCGGAACCGGCCCGTTTGCGTGAACCTGCCTGTGCCGGGGAATACGCTCCCCGACCCTCTCGATCATGTCGAGGACGACAAGCGTGGGAGGCAGGTACGTGAGCAACGCGCTGTTCCGGACGAAAAACGTCGAGCAGTCCATCCAGGACACCGAGGAACCCGAACACTCGCTCAGGAAGTCGCTGACCGCGCTGGATCTGACGGTCTTCGGCGTCGGTGTCATCATCGGCACGGGCATCTTCGTCCTCACCGGCACGGCGGCCAAGAACAACGCCGGTCCCGCCGTTTCCCTGTCCTTCGTCGTGGCCGGTGTCGTGTGCGCGCTCGCCGCCCTGTGCTACGCCGAGTTCGCCTCCTCGGTCCCCGTGGCGGGCTCCGCGTACACCTTCTCCTACGCCTCCCTCGGTGAACTCCCCGCCTGGATCATCGGCTGGGACCTGGTCCTCGAACTGGCGCTCGGTACGGCGGTGGTCGCGGTCGGCTGGTCCGGCTACATCCACTCGCTGCTCGACAACGCGGGCTGGCACCTGCCCGAAGCGCTCTCCGGCCGGGACGGCGCCACGGGTTTCGGATTCGACATCCTCGCCGCGGCCCTCGTCGTCGTGCTCACCGCCATCCTCGTCGTCGGCATGAAGCTGTCCGCGCGGGTCACCTCCGTGGTCGTCGCGATCAAGGTGGCCGTGGTCCTCGTCGTGATCATCGCGGGTGCCTTCTTCGTCCACAGCGGCAACTACGACCCGTTCGTCCCGAAGGCCCGGTCCGCGGAAGCCGGCGGGAACCTCAAGGCTCCCCTGATCCAGCTGATGTTCGGCTGGGCGCCCTCCAACTTCGGTGTCATGGGCATCTTCACCGCGGCCTCCGTGGTCTTCTTCGCGTTCATCGGCTTCGACGTCGTCGCCACCGCCGCCGAGGAGACCCGCAATCCGCAGCGCGATGTCCCGCGCGGCATCCTGGGCTCCCTGATCATCTGCACCACGCTGTACGTCGCCGTGTCGATCGTCGTGACCGGCATGCAGAAGTACAGCGCGCTGTCCGTCGACGCGCCGCTCGCCGACGCGTTCAAGGCCACCGGGCACCCGTGGTACGCGGGCCTGATCAGCTTCGGCGCCGCCATCGGCCTGACCACGGTGTGCATGATCCTGCTGCTCGGGCAGTCACGCGTCTTCTTCGCCATGAGCCGCGACGGGCTGCTGCCCCGGTTCTTCTCGCACACCCACCCGCGGTTCCGCACTCCGTACCGGTCGACCATCCTGCTCGGCGGGGTCATCGCGGTCGTGGCCGGCTTCACCAGCCTGAGCGAACTCGCCGAACTGGTGAACATCGGCACGCTCTTCGCCTTCATCGTGGTCGCGATCAGCGTGATCATCCTGCGCCGGACCCGCCCCGACCTCCACCGGTCCTTCCGGACTCCGCTGGTCCCCCTGCTGCCGATCCTGTCCGTGCTCGCCTCGCTGTGGCTGATGCTGAACCTGCCCGCGGAGACCTGGCTGCGGTTCGCGATCTGGATGGTGATCGGCTTCGTCGTCTACTTCCTGTACGGCCGCTCGCACAGCCGGCTCGGGCAGCGGCAGGCGGCGGAGGCGGGCGACGTCCCGCGGCCGCCCACCGGGAAATCCCTGTAACACCCCCTGCGCCACACCACCGGCCCCGTATGTCCCGCTTCGGTGAGGACCGCGGGGCCGGATAGCGTGCAGACCATGCTCGCCGCCCCGCTCGCCCCCGCACGGACCGCGGTCACCCGGACGGCGTACTGGGCGCGGCTGCTGCCCCTGCTGGCGGCCCTGGCCTGCGCCACCCGGATCCCCTCCTTCGTCCGGCCGCTGTGGAACCCGGACGAGGGCTTCCTCGCCGTACAGGCACGGCTGCTCGCCCAGGGCGGCCAGCTGTACGACACCGTGGTGGACCGCAAGCCTCCGCTGCTGCCCTGGCTGTACCAGGCCGCCTTCGCGGTCTTCGGCTCCGGCTCGCTGACCCCGCTGCGGGTCCTCGCGGTCCTCGCCCAGCTGCTCACCGCCGCCCTGCTGGCCTCCCTGGCCCGCCGCCGCTGGGGCGACCGGGCCGGCCGCACCGCGGGGGTGCTGTACCTGCTGGTCTCGGTCGGGCTCAACCCCGAGGACGCCCAGGCCGCCACCTTCGAGGTGTTCATACTGCCCGGCACGGCCGCCGCCCTGTGGTGCGCGGACCGCGGACGCTGGGGGGCGGCCGGGGCCGCCGTCGCCGCCGCGTTCCTGACCAAGCAGACCGGCGGGGCGGTGCTGCTGCCGGTGGCCTGGCTGCTGCACCAACGGGGCGGCCCGCGCGCGGGCCCGGCGCGGCTCGCGGCCGGATTCGCCGCACCCGTGCTGGCCGCGGCCCTGGTGACGGATCCGGCCGGCTTCCTGTTCTGGACGGTGACGGGCTCCGCCGCGTACGCCTCCGTCACCGGCTCCGAACTGCACGTCCTGGCCCGCGCGCTGACCAACACCGCGCTCCTCGCGGTGGCTTCGGCGGGACTGCTCCCGCCGGTCGTACGGGCCCTGCGCGTCGCCCGCGGCGGAGCGGCCGAGCTGTGGCTGTGGCTGGCCTCCTCGGCCGTCGCCGTGACCCTCGGCTGCCATTTCTTCGGCCACTATTTCCTGCAACTCACCCCGCCGCTCGCCCTGCTGGCCACCGCCGCGCTGCACGTCCTGCCCCGCGAGCGGCACCTGGCCGCCGTCCTCACCTCGGCCTGCTGCTGCACCCTGTTCGTGGGCTGGGGCCTGGCCGCCCCGCGCCCCGAACTCGCCCACGCCGAGCGGCTGGCGGCGGCCCTGGCGCACCGCACGGCACCCGCCGACCGGGTCCTGGTCTGGGGCATACACCCCGAGACGTACTGGCTGGCCGGCCGTACCCCCGCCACCCGCTACCTCACCGCGGGCCTGCTCACCAACTACAGCGGCGGCCGGGACGGCCCCCAGGTCGGCGAGAAGTACGCCGTGGCCGGCGGCTGGCCGGTCTTCCGGCGGGAGATGTCCACGCATGCCCCCGCCCTGGTCGTCGACGACTCCCGGGGCATGCCGTACGGCCCCGACCGCCTCCCCACGCTGAGCCGTCTGCTCACGGAGGACTACGCGGAGGTGGGCCGGGTGGACGGGGCGGTGCTGTACGCCCGGGTGCCGGGCCCGTAGCGACGGCCGGACCGGCGCTAGCCCCAGACCGCGCGCGGCCCGGTCACCTCCGCGCCCAGTTCCGTCACCCGGCGCCGCAGTTCCCGGTCTGCGGTCACCACCAGGCAAGGCCGGCCGGCGTGCTCCGCGGCCAGCTCCACGATCCGGTCGTCCCCGCTGCCCGGCGCCGGCTCCACCCGCACGCCGGGCACGGACGCCACGCCGCGGGCCGCGCCCTCGACCACGAGCACCAGTTCCACGGCTCCGGCGTGCCCCGGCAGACCCTGGCTCGCCAGGTGGTCCCGCAGCCGCTCGGCCGCCCCCCTGCGGTCCCGCCACCAGCCGTCGGGCCGCGCGCCGACGACGTTCGCGCCGTCCACGACGACGAGGAGCGGCGCGGGGGAGGGGGCGGCGAGCACGGGGTCGCGGGGGTCGGTCATGCCGCACAGCCTCCCATGCCCCGGGGGCCGGGGGCCGGACCCCGGGACCGTTGCCGAGCGGCTTAAAGTGAACTGGTGAACGGCGACTGGCTCCTTCGCGGCCGAGACGGCCGCCTCAGTGTCTACCAGCTGTCGGGCGACGCCGTGCTGTGCCGGGCGGAGCGCGGACCCGGCGGCCCCTGGTCCGCCGCCCGCACCGTGGGCGGCGAGCAGAAGCTGCACTCCGTCCTGGCGGCCGGCCAGGGCGCCGACGGCTACGCGCACCTGGTCTCCTGGCGTCCCACCGTCAAGGGCGAGGCCGGGCTGGTGCACTCCACGCACTTCCGCCCGCACCTGGCGGCCCTGGACTGGCATCCGATCGGCCACCCGGACAAGAAGGGCGACCGTACCGGCACGCCCGCGGTCGCGGTGGACGCACAGGGCCGCGCCCATGTCTTCGTCCCGAACAGCGGCGGCGGCGTGAGCATGCTGATGCAGAAGGAGAAGGGCGGCTGGGACCCCTGGCGGGACCTGAAGGGCCGTGAGGTGCGGGACGGACTGGCCGCGGTCACCGGGGAGTCCGGCCGGGTCGAACTGTACGCGGCCGTCCCGCAGGGGCTGCTGTACTGGCGTCAGGAGGAGCCGGGCGCCCAGCCCGTGCTCCAGGAGGCCCTGCGGGCCCCGGTCCGTCCGGGCACGCTGCGCGCCCTGGCGACCTCCCCGGACCGTACGACCGCCTTCTACACCGATCCCTCCGGAGACCTGTGCGCCTGGCGTCCGGGCGGCGAGCCGGTGGCCCTGCTGCCGGCGGCGGGGCCCGGCCCGGTGTCCGCGGTCCGCTGCGACCTGGACGGCCACGACTGCACGCTGCTCGTCCAGCGTTCGGAGAACCGCCGGGTCGCCTTCGCCGCGTATCCGACCGAGCAGGAGTCGGCCGGCGCCTGGTGGGCGGAGTCCGGCCCCGAGCTGCCGCTGGACGCGCTGGTGGCGCTCACGACGGACGAGGCGGACCGGGTGGTGGCGGCAACGTTGTCCCCGTCCACCGGGCAACTGCTGCTGACCCGGCGCAAGGACGAGCCGGGGCTGGCGCTGGAGGCGTGGCGGCAGGTCTGACACGCCGGAGGGCCCCCGCCGAGGCGGGGGCCCTCCGTGGGTCACCGGGTGTTACGCCGGCACGCTCGCCAGCCCGGGGGCCAGGAACTTCTTGCCGTTCACGCGCTCCGAGACACCCTCACGGTCCAGGTACGGCGTGATGCCGCCCAGGTGGAAGGGCCAGCCGGCGCCCGTGATCAGGCACAGGTCGATGTCCTGGGCCTCGGCGACGACGCCCTCGTCGAGCATGAGCCCGATCTCCTGCGCCACCGCGTCCAGCACGCGGGCCCGCACCTGCTCCCCGCTCAGGACGACGTCGCCCTGCCGGAGCAGCGCGGCGACCTCCGGGTCCAGCTCGGGCTTGCCGCTGTCGTAGACGTAGAAGCCGCGCTTGCCCGCCTTGACGACGGCCGCGAGGTTCGGGGAGACCGTGAAGCGGTCCGGGAAGGCCCGGTTGAGGGTCTCCGAGACGTGCAGGCCGATCGCCGGGCCGACCAGCTCCAGCAGCACCAGCGGGGACATCGGCAGACCGAGCGGCTCGACGGCCTTCTCGGCGACCTCGACCGGGGTGCCCTCGTCGATGACGTTCTGGATCTCGCCCATGAAGCGGGTCAGGATGCGGTTCACGACGAACGCCGGGGCGTCCTTGACCAGAACCGCGGTCTTCTTCAGCTTCTTGGCCACCGCGAACGCGGTCGCGAGCGAGGCGTCGTCCGTCTTCTCGCCGCGCACGATCTCCAGCAGCGGGAGGATCGCGACCGGGTTGAAGAAGTGGAAGCCCACGACCCGCTCGGGGTTCTTCAGCTTCGACGCCATCTCCGTCACGGAGAGGGAGGAGGTGTTGGTGGCGAGGATCGCGTGCGCCGGGGCGACCGCCTCGACCTCGGCGAACACCTGCTGCTTGACGCCGATCTCCTCGAAGACCGCCTCGATGACGAAGTCGGCGTCCGAGAAGCCCTCGGCCTTGTCCAGGACACCGGTGACCAGCGCCTTGAGGCGGTTGGCCTTGTCCTGGTTGATGCGGCCCTTGCCGAGCAGCTTGTCGATCTCGGCGTGGACGTAGCCCACGCCCTTGTCGATGCGCTCCTGGTCGATGTCGGTCAGCACGACCGGCACCTCCAGGCGGCGCAGGAAGAGCAGCGCGAGCTGGCTGGCCATCAGACCGGCGCCGACGACACCGACCTTGGTGACCGGACGGGCCAGGCTCTTGTCCGGGGCGCCCGCGGGACGCTTGCCGCGCTTCTGCACCAGGTTGAACGCGTAGATGCCGGAGCGCAGTTCGCCGCCCATGATCAGGTCGGCGAGCGCCTGGTCCTCGGCGTCGTATCCCTGCTGGAGGTCGCCGTTCTTGGCGGCCGCGATGATGTCCAGGGCGCGGTAGGCGGCCGGAGCGGCGCCGTGCACCTTGGAGTCCGCGATGAAGCGGCCCTTGGCGACGGCCTGGTCCCAGCCCTCGCCGCGGTCGATCACCGGACGCTCGACCTCGACGTCGCCCTTGAGGACGTTCGCGGTCCAGATCAGCGACTGCTCCAGGAAGTCGGCGCCCTCGAAGATCGCGTCCGCGATGCCGAGGTCGAAGACCTGCTGGCCCTTGAGCTGCTTGTTCTGGTTGAGGCTGTTCTCGATGATCACCGAGACGGCCTTGTCCGCGCCGATCAGGTTCGGCAGCAGCGCGCAGCCGCCCCAGCCCGGGACCAGACCCAGGAAGACCTCGGGCAGGGAGAACGCCGGGATCGCCTTGGAGACGGTCCGGTAGGAGCAGTGCAGGCCGACCTCGACGCCGCCGCCCATGGCCGCGCCGTTGTAGTACGCGAAGGTCGGGACCGCGAGGCCCGCGAGGCGCTTGAAGACCTCGTGGCCGCCCTTGCCGATGGCCAGCGCGTCCTCGTGCTTCTTCAGCAGCTCGACGCCCTTGAGGTCGGCGCCGACCGCGAAGATGAACGGCTTGCCGGTGATGCCGGCACCGACGATGTCGCCGGCCGCGGCCTCCGCCTCGACCTGGTCGATGGCGGTGTTGAGGTTCGCCAGCGAGGCCGGACCGAAGGTGGTCGGCTTCGTGTGGTCGAAACCGTTGTCCAGCGTGATGAGCGCGAAGCGCCCGGCGCCGAACGGCAGGTCGAGGTGGCGTACGTGCGCGGACGTCACGACCTCGTCGGGGAACAGCTCGGCCGCACCCTTCAGAAGCTCTGCGGTGGTGCTCACTTGTCCCCCTCGAAGTGCGGGTTCTCCCAGATGACCGTCGCGCCCATGCCGAAGCCGACGCACATGGTGGTCAGGCCGTAGCGGACGTTCGGCTGCTCCTCGAACTGGCGGGCCAGCTGCGTCATCAGGCGGACGCCGGAGGAGGCCAGCGGGTGACCGAAGGCGATGGCGCCGCCGTACTGGTTGACGCGCTCGTCGTCGTCCGCGATGCCGTAGTGGTCGAGGAAGGCCAGCACCTGGACGGCGAAGGCCTCGTTGATCTCGAACAGGCCGATGTCGGAGATGGACAGACCCGCCTGGGCGAGGGCCTTCTCCGTGGCCGGGATCGGGCCGTAGCCCATGACCTCCGGCTCCACGCCCGCGAAGGCGTAGGAGACGAGGCGCATCTTGACCGGCAGGTTGTTCTCGCGGGCGAAGTCCTCGCTCGCGATGATCGACGCGGTGGCACCGTCGTTCAGACCGGCCGCGTTGCCCGCGGTGACCCGGCCGTGCACGCGGAACGGCGTCTTCAGACCGGCCAGGTTCTCCAGGGTGGTACCCGGGCGCATCGGCTCGTCGGCCGTGACCAGGCCCCAGCCCGTCTCGCCGGCCTCGGGGTTGGTGCGGCGCACCGAGATCGGCACCAGGTCCTGCTGGATCTTGCCGTTGGCGTACGCCTTGGCGGCCTTCTCCTGCGAGCGCACCGCGTACTCGTCGGCGCGCTGCTTGGTGATCTGCGGGTAGCGGTCGTGCAGGTTCTCCGCCGTCATGCCCATGAACAGGGCGGACTCGTCGACCAGCTTCTCGGAGACGAACCGCGGGTTCGGGTCCACGCCCTCGCCCATGGGGTGGCGGCCCATGTGCTCGACGCCACCGGCGATGACGGCGTCGTAGGCACCGAAGGCGATCGAGCCGGCGGTGGTCGTCACGGCGGTCAGGGCGCCGGCGCACATGCGGTCGATCGAGTAGCCCGGGACGGACTGCGGCAGGCCCGCGAGGATGCCGGCGGTGCGGCCGAGGGTCAGGCCCTGGTCGCCGATCTGCGTGGTCGCGGCGATGGCGACCTCGTCGATCTTCGCGGGGTCCAGACCGGGGTTGCGGCGCAGCAGCTCCCGGATCGCCTTCACGACGAGGTCGTCGGCGCGGGTCTCGTGGTAGATGCCCTTCGGGCCCGCCTTGCCGAACGGGGTGCGGACGCCGTCGACGAAGACGACGTCCCTGACGGTACGAGGCACGATGGCTCTCCTCCAGGGTGCGGGGTGGCACTGCTGCGTTGCGCTGAGCGCGCGCTCAGGACCCATGCTACTTATGAGTAACGTAGCTGCACAGTCCTGCCGGGGGGAGCGGTGAACGTCACATCGGCGTCGTCCGTCCACCCGGGGGCCGGCCGGGTTCTCCGACGGGCCGCGCCGTGGCTGGTTCGCCTTCGGTTCCGAGAAGCCGGGAGGCGGGCTCCGGCGTCCGGGGGGAGCGCCGGGGAGCCGCCTCGCGGGCAGGTGTGCGGACCTCACATGTCCCGCGGGGAGCACCTCGCGGGCAGGCTTGCGGATCGCACACGTCCCGGGGGGAGCGCCTTGCGGATCGCACACGTCCGGGATGAGCACCTCGCGGGCAGGCCTCCGGACCGCACGAGCCGCGGCCTCCTCGGCGTACGCCGGGTACGGGCGGGGCTCCGCACGGGCACGGAAGATCGTCTCGGTCCGCGGGCCGTCGCAGGATCTTGGCGTGATATCGACGTACCTTTGTGCGCTCCCGCGGCTCCCGCGGGGCCTCCCGGGAGATCATCGCGGGGGTACGGGCCCGCCGGCACCGATCGTCTCGTCCGGGTCGGGCCGGATCAGGTCGGATCAAGCCGTGCCGGGCGTCACGGACCCGGGCTGATCCGCCCGGAGTCCCCTAGGCGCCCTTGGCGGCCAGTGCGTCCACCAGCACCGGCGTCACCAGTTCCACCTGCCACGGGCGCGCGCCGTACCCGGCGAGCGCGGTCTCCACCGACCCCGTGTCGACGACCTTCGGCGGCTCCCAGCAGATCCTGCGCACCGTGTCCGGGGAGATCACGTTCTCCTGCGGCATGGCGAGCCGCTCGGCCAGCGCCGACACCCCCGTCCGGGCGGCGGACAGCCGGGTCGCGGCGGCCGGATCCTTGTCGGCCCACGCCCGGGGCGGCGGAGGCCCGGTGACCTGCTGTCCCGGCTGCGGCAGCGCGGTCTCGGGAAGGGCCCTGGCCCGGTCGACGGCGGTCTGCCACTGCTCCAGCTGCCGCCGCCCCGTGCGATGCCCGAACCCGTTCAGCGCGGCGAGGGCGTGCACATTGCCCGGCAGGGCGAGGGCGGCCTCGACGATGGCCGCGTCGCTCAGCACCTTCCCCGGCGACACGTCACGACGCTGGGCGATCCGGTCCCGTGTCTCCCACAGCTCCCGGACGACCGCGAGCTGCCGGCGCCGCCGCACCTTGTGCATGCCCGACGTGCGGCGCCAGGGGTCCTTGCGCGGCTCGGCCGGCGGCGCCGTCGCGATCGCGTCGAACTCCTGGAGCGCCCACTCCAGCTTGCCCTGCCGGTCCAGCTCCTTCTCCAGGGCGTCCCGCAGGTCCACGAGGAGTTCGACGTCGAGCGCGGCGTACCGCAGCCAGGGCTCGGGCAGGGGCCGGGTCGACCAGTCGACGGCCGAGTGTCCCTTCTCCAGGACGTAGCCGAGGACGCCCTCCACCATGGCGCCGAGGCCGACCCGGGGGAAGCCGGCGAGCCGGCCGGCCAGCTCGGTGTCGAACAGGCGGGACGGGGTCATGCCTATCTCGCGCAGGCAGGGCAGATCCTGGGTGGCCGCGTGCAGCACCCACTCGACGCCGGACAGGGCCTCGCCGAGGCCGGACAGGTCGGGGCAGGCGACGGGGTCGATCAGCGCGCTTCCGGCGCCCTCGCGGCGCAGCTGCACCAGGTAGGCGCGCTGGCCGTAGCGGTAGCCGGAGGCGCGCTCGGCGTCCACGGCGACGGGGCCGGAGCCGGCGGCGAAGGCGGCGGTCACCCGGGCGAGGGCCGCCTCGTCGGTGACCACGGGCGGAATGCCCTCGCGGGGTTCGAGCAAAGGAGTCGGCGCCCCCGTCACAGAAGATCCGGCGTCGTCCGGAGGGGTGCCTCCGGGGATGCGCAGGGAGCTGTCTGCTGCGGTGTCTTGGGCGTCGGTCACCTGTCAAGGGTATCCGTGTGTGGACGGCGCCCGTCGACGGAACGTTCCGTCGACGGGCGCCGGAGGGGCGTAAACCAGTCAGTCCGGTGCACGGTCCGGCTCATCCGGGTGAACGCGGGATTCCACCGAAGGGGGTATCCGGTGGGCTCAGTGGATGATCCCGGTACGCAGGGCCACGGCCACCATGCCGGCCCGGTCGCCCGTGCCCAGCTTGCGGGCGATGCGCGCCAGGTGGCTCTTGACGGTGAGGGCGGACAGGCCCATGGAGACGCCGATCGCCTTGTTCGACTGGCCCTCCGCGACCAGTCGCAGCACCTCGACCTCGCGGCCGGACAGCTCCCGGTAGCCGCCCGGGTGGCTCGGGGCACCCGGGGGGCGGCGGTGCATACGGGCGGCGGCGCCGAGGGGAGCGGCGCCGGGCCGGGTGGGAAGTCCGATGTTGGTACGGGTGCCGGTGACGACGTAGCCCTTGACGCCGCCGGCCAGCGCGTTGCGGACGGCGCCGATGTCGTCGGCGGCGGACAGCGCGAGTCCGTTGGGCCAGCCCGCGGCCCGGGTCTCGGACAGCAGGGTGAGGCCGGAGCCGTCGGGGAGGTGGACGTCGGCGACGCAGATGTCGCGCGGGTTGCCGATGCGGGGACGAGCCTCCGCGATGGACGAGGCTTCGATGACATCGCGCACGCCGAGCGCCCAGAGGTGGCGGGTGACGGTGGAGCGGACGCGGGGGTCGGCCACGACCACCATGGCGGTCGGCTTGTTCGGGCGGTAGGCGACCAGGCTTGCGGGTTGCTCAAGGAGAACGGACACCAGGCCTCCTGGGTGGGGGACGGGGCCGGCTTTGGGGATGAAGCCGGGACGAACCGTGCTTTCAAGGTCACAGTCGTCTTCGGCAGCAAACTCGTCCGCCTTTAGAGAATGATCACGATCTAGTGAGTAACAATCTGTGCAATTCGGACACGCGATCGATCACCCGAAGATCGAGTCGGTTCGAGCCGGTGCGATTCGAGTGCGCAAAGTGGCCGTATCGACAAAGAGATGGTCAACAGTGCGTTTCGTGGCGACCGGTCAGCGGGACTGCGGACCCCTGCGCTGCGGCAGCGTCACCACCGAGGCGTCACCCGGGCCGGCCGGCGGCAGCCCCGCGACCTGCGCCAGCAGATCGCACCAGGCGGCGAGATGGGCGGCGGTGTCCGGCACCCCGCCGAGGCCCTCGCGGGGCGTCCAGGACGCCCGGATCTCGATCTGCGAGGCGGCCGGCCGCTCGGCCAGCCCGCCGAAGTAGTGCGAGCCGGCGCGCGTGATCGTGCCGCTCGGCTCGCCGTAGCCCAGCCCGCGCGACTGCAACGCGCCGGTCAGCCACGACCAGCACACCTCGGGCAGCAGCGGATCGGCCGCCATCTCCGGTTCCAGCTCCGCGCGCACCAGCGTCACCAGACGGAACGTCCCCCGCCAGGCCTCGTGCCCGGCCGGGTCGTGCAGCAGCACCAGCCGCCCGTCGGCCAGCTCCTGCTCGCCGTCGACCACCACCGCCTCCAGCGCGTACGCGTACGGGGCGAGGCGCTGCGGGGCGGGCGTCGGCTCCACCTCGACCTGCGGCCGCAGCCGGCAGCCGCGCAGAGCCTCGACGGCGCTGCGGAAAGCGGGCGGACCCGAGGCACCGGAGTGCCGGTCCGCGTCTTCGGTGTCCTTCACGTCGCCCGTTCCATCAGCGCTGTCCGACATTCGTCCGTGAGCCGCAGCCATGCGGGGAAGAGTAAGGGGAAGCGGGGCTCCGTGCAGGGCAAGACACCCCGCGCCGCCGGTCACCGATGTCGTGCGAGACTTGCCCCGTGACCGCCAACGACACCCCCAAGGGCCAGCAGCCGACAGCGACGTACGACAGCGCCTTCCTCAAGGCGTGCAGGCGCGAACCGGTGCCGCACACCCCCGTGTGGTTCATGCGCCAGGCCGGCCGCTCGCTGCCCGAGTACCGCAAGGTGCGCGAGGGTGTCCCCATGCTGGAGTCGTGCATGCGGCCCGAGCTGGTCACCGAGATCACGCTCCAGCCGGTGCGCCGGCACGACGTGGACGCGGCGATCTACTTCAGCGACATCGTCGTCCCGCTCAAGGCCATCGGCATCGACCTCGACATCAAGCCCGGCGTCGGCCCGGTCGTCGAGCAGCCCATCCGCACCCGCGCCGACCTGGCCCGGCTGCGCGACCTCGGCCCCGAGGACGTCCCCTATGTCACCGAGGCCATCGGCCTGCTCACCCGCGAGCTGGGCGCCACCCCGCTGATCGGTTTCGCGGGCGCGCCGTTCACCCTCGCGAGCTACCTGGTCGAGGGCGGTCCCTCGCGCACGTACGAGAACGCCAAGGCGATGATGTACGGCGACCCCGAGCTGTGGGCCGACCTGCTGGACCGCCTCGCCGACATCACGGCCGCCTTCCTGAAGGTGCAGATCGAGGCCGGCGCGAGCGCCGTCCAGCTCTTCGACTCCTGGGCCGGCGCGCTGGCCCCGGCGGACTACCTGCACTCGGTGATGCCCGCCTCGGCGAAGGTCTTCGACGCGGTCGCGGGCTACGGCGTCCCGCGCATCCACTTCGGTGTCGGCACCGGCGAACTGCTCAAGCTCATGGGCGAGGCCGGCGCGGACGTCGTCGGCGTCGACTGGCGCGTCCCGCTGGACGAGGCCCGGCGCCGCGTCGGGGCCGGCAAGGCGCTCCAGGGGAACCTGGACCCGACGGTCCTGTTCACCGACAAGGACACCATCGCCGCCAAGGCCCGCGAGGTGCTCGACGCCGCCGCCGGTCTGGAGGGACACGTCTTCAACCTCGGCCACGGCGTCCCGCCGAACGCCGACCCGGACGCGCTGACCCGGCTCGTGGAGTACGTCCACACCGCCACCGTGCGCTGACTCACCAGGAGTAGTGGGGCCGGGCCCGCCTGCCGAACAGCAGGCCGGGCGGCTCCGGCGGGGGAGGCGTGCCGGGCTTGAGCGGCCAGGCGAGCAGCATGCCCGCCAGGAATCCGACCACATGGGCCGCGTACGCCACCGTGCCGGCTCCGGACATCCCGTGCCCGGACGAGTACACGGCCTGGAGCACGAACCAGAAGCCCAGCACCAGCCAGGCGGGCAGCCGCAGCGGCAGGAAGACCAGGAACGGCACCAGCACCCACACCCTGGCCTTCGGGTACAGCACCAGATAGGCGCCGAGGACCCCGGCGATCGCACCGGACGCGCCGATCAGCGGGTCGGTGGAGTCCGCGTTGAGCAGGGCGAAGCCGTAACCGGCCGCGTAGCCGCAGACGACGTAGAAGAGCAGGTACCGGATGTGGCCCATCCGGTCCTCGATGTTGTTGCCGAAGATCAGCAGGAAGAGCATGTTGCCCAGCAGGTGCAGCCAGCCGCCGTGCAGGAACATCGCCGTGAGGACCGACAGCGCCGGCGACTTGTCGTAACCGGGCGGCCCCACGACGCAGCCCGGGCCGTTCGGGCCCACGCCGACGGCCCCCGTCGGGACGAGCCGGGGTATCCGATGGTGTATCAGCTCCTGGGGGACCGCCGCGTAATGGTCCATGAACGCCTGCAGATGACACAGCCGCGCCAGTTCGCCGCCCTCGGCCACGGAACCGGAGGTGCCGGGCGTGGTGACGAACACCAGGACGCTGGCGGCGACGAGCGCGTACGTCACCCAGGGCGTACGGCGCACCGGGTTCACGTCATGGACGGGGATGACCACACAGAAGTAGTGCCCGGGATACGGCGGGTGAATCGGTGAACGCGACCGGGCGCGGGTGCGTATCTCTCCTCAACCGACGTGAGGATCAGGCGATGACGAACGCTGCGCAGGTTCCGGCGATGCATGCTCTGCCCGATGGCGAGGCCGAGCTGTCCTTGGTGGTACGGCTCCCCTGGGAGGACGTCGCACGGCTCGGCCAGGAGGCCGGGCGGCTGGCGTCCCAGATGCAGCGGCCGGTGACACTGGACGAGGCGGTGAGCCACCGGCTGCGGTCCGCCCGCCCGTCCGCCTCCCACGCCAAGCCCTCCGCGGAACAGCCCGCGGCCGTCTCCGCCCTCCCACGGATCAGCGGGACCGCTTAGGGGGCTTCGCCCGGATCAGGTCGGGTCCGCGACGCCCGGCACGGCACCTCGCCGCGTTGTCGGACCATCCGAGTACGCCCAGTACGCGGGTGATCCTCCGCCTTGCGATGCACCGCACCGGACGCCGCGGCCTGATCCGACCCGATCCGAACGAAGCCCCCTAGCCGGCCGCCCGCACCTTCGCCGTCGCCTTTCTCGCCGCCACCAGGATCGGGTCCCACACCGGTGAGAACGGCGGGGCGTAGCCCAGGTCCAGGGCCGTCATCTGTTCCACCGTCATCTGCGCGGTCAGCGCCACCGCGGCGATGTCGACCCGCTTCGCCGCCCCCTCCCTGCCGACGATCTGCACGCCCAGCAGCCGGCCCGTCCGGGACTCGGCGAGCATCTTGACCGTCATGGGGGCGGCGCCGGGGTAGTAGCCGGCGCGGCTGGTCGACTCGATGGTGACCGTCTCGAACCGCAGACCCACCCGGCGCGCGTCCTTCTCCCGCAGGCCCGTGCGGGCGATCTCCAGGTCGCAGACCTTGCTGACCGCCGTGCCGACGACACCGGGGAAGGTGGCGTAGCCGCCGCCGGCGTTGGTGCCGATGACCTGGCCGTGCTTGTTGGCGTGGGTACCGAGCGGGACGTACTGCTCCTGCCCGGAGACCAGGTTCAGCACCTCCACGCAGTCGCCGCCCGCCCAGATGTTCTCGTGCCCGCGCACCCGCATCGCGAGGTCGGTGAGCAGACCGCCGTGGGCGCCGAGCGGCAGGCCGGCCGCCCGGGCGAGCGCGGTCTCGGGACGGACGCCGATGCCGAGGATCACCAGATCGGCGGGGTACTCGGCGTCCTGCGTGACCACCGCCCGCACCCGGCCGTCCTGACCGGTGAGGAGCTTGGTGACCTCGGCGTCGTTCACCATGGTGATGCCGAGCCCCTCCATGGCCCGGTGCACCAGCCGGCCCATGTCCGCGTCCAGCGTCGACATGGGCTCCTTGCCGCGGTTGACGACCGTCACCTCGAAACCCCGGTTGATCAGCGCCTCGGCCATCTCGACCCCGATGTAGCCGGCGCCCACGACCACCGCCCTGCGGCCACGCGTGCGAGCCAGGGTGTCCAGCAGCGCCTGGCCGTCGTCGAGGGTCTGCACCCCGTGCACACCGGGGGCGTCCGCGCCGGGCAGGTCCGGACGGACCGGGCGGGCGCCGGTGGCGATGACGAGCTTGTCGTACGGCGTCCAGGACTCGGCGCCGGAATCGACGTCACGCGCGCGCACCCGTTGCCCGGCCACGTCGATCTCGGTGACCTCGGTCCGCAGCCGCAGATCGATCCCGCGCCCCCGGTGCTCCTCGGGCGTCCGGGCGATGAGCCGGTCCCGCTCGGGGACCTCGCCGCCCACCCAGTACGGGATGCCGCACGCCGAGAACGACGTGAAGTGGCCGCGCTCGAAGGCCACGACGGCCAGCTCCCCGGGATCCTTCAGCCGCCGTGCCTGCGACGCCGCGGACATGCCCGCGGCGTCACCGCCGATCACGACCAGCCGTTCCGCACCGCTGCCCCGCCCATCGTTCATGGTCATGGGAACACGCTACGGGGCGCGGGCAGATCAGCCGCGGTCCGCCTCCCCCGCGGGGTCGGGAACCGGACGCGCCGAGGGCAGCGGACCGAGCGCGGTCGTCGCGGGCACGGCCGGCGCGCGGCGCGGCAGCCGGGGGCGTACGATCCGCAGCCACAGCAGCACCAGCAGCGCGGCGAGCACCGCGAACGGCAGGACGGCCGCCAGCGCGAGGACGATCCAGCGCAGCACGGAGACGAACACGTGCCAGCCGCCCGCGAGCGCGTCCGTGAAGCCCGGCGCGTCGTCCCCCTCGCGCACCGGGGTCTCGGAGAGCGACAGCGTGACGGTGGCCAGGCCCGTGCGGTCCTTCAGGGACGCCTGCCGGGCCAGCAGCGCCTCCAGGTCGGCCTGACGGCTGCTCAGCTCGCCCTCCAGCGCGACCACATCGCTCAGCTTGGCCGCCTTGTCCATCAGCGCGCGGATCCGGTCGACGCTGGCCCGCTGCGACCTGATCCGGCTGTCCACGTCGACCACCTGGTCGGTGACGTCGACCGCCTTGGCCGTGCGGTCGACCAGCCGGCCCGTGCCCTGGAGGCCGGTGAGGACCTCGTCGTACTTCTCGGTGGGCACGCGCAGCACCACCCTGGTGCGCTCATGGCCGTCGGCGTCGCGGCTCGTCGTCTCCTTGCCGACGTAGCCGCCCGCGTCCTCGGCGGTCGTCCGGGCCTCCTCCAGCGCCTTGGGGACGTCCTCGGCCTCGACGGTGAGGGAGGCGGTGCGAATGATCGCGTTCTGGGGGAGCTTCGGCGTCGTGCGGGCGGCCTTTCCGCCGCCCGCGGTGGCGCCGGGCGCGCCGGCCTGCTCGGCCCGGCCGTCCGAGACGGCCTTGGCGGAGCCGCCGCCCGTGTCGTCCGCGCCGCTGCCGCACCCGGCGAGCGCGAGGCAGGCGGCGAGCAGCACCCCGGTCAGGGGCCGGAGACGGCGAGCGGTACGTGGTGTGCGCATGGGCGGTATCCCCCCGGGCTGTGATCTGTGACGGTCCTTCGACGGCGGGGCCGGCGGGAACGTTCGGCGGCCGCGGTCCCGATGCGGTCACGGTCCGGACTCGGCCCGGACACCGGGGTGCGGCGGGGGCGTCCGCGGGGTCTGAGAGAGTGGGGGACATGAGCGCAACGGACAGGGGCCTGGGGCACGTCGTCGTCATCGGGGCCGGGATCGCGGGGCTGGCCGCCGCGCACCGGCTGCTGGGACGCGGCGCGCGCGTGACCGTGCTGGAGGCCGGCGACCGGGTCGGCGGCAAGCTGCTGCCCGGCGAGATCGCCGGCGTACGGGTCGACCTGGGCGCCGAGTCCCTGCTCGCCCGCCGCCCCGAAGCCGTGGCGCTCGCACGCGAGACGGGCCTCGCCGAGCGGCTCCAGCCGCCGGCCACCGCGACCGCCGCCCTCTGGACCCGGGGCGCCCTGCGCCCCATGCCCAAGGGCCATGTGATGGGCGTGCCCGGCACCGCCGCCGCGCTCTCCGGCGTCCTGTCCGCCGAGGGCCTGGCCCGCATCGAGCGCGACGCCGACCTGCCCCGCACCGAGGTCGGCGACGACGTGGCGGTGGGGGAGTACGTGGCGGCCCGGCTCGGCCGCGAGGTCGTCGACCGCCTGATCGAGCCCCTGCTCGGCGGGGTCTACGCGGGCGACGCCTACCGCATCTCGATGCGCTCGGCCGTCCCGCAGCTCTTCGAGGCCGCCCGCACCCACGCCTCCCTCACGGAGGGCGTCCGGGAGATCCAGGCGAAGGCCGCCGCGAACGGGCAGACAGGACCGGTCTTCATGGGCATCGCCGGCGGTGTCGGACAGCTGCCGCTCGCGGTCGCCGAGTCGGTGCGCGCGCGGGGCGGCGAGATCCTGACCGGCACGCCCGCGCACGGCCTGCGCCGCGAGGCGGCCGGCGGCTGGCGCGTCATCGCGGGGGGGCGGGTGCTGCACGCCGACGCCGTGGTCGTCGCCGTGCCCGCCCCGGCCGCCGCCGGGCTGCTGCGCGCCGAGTCCCCGGGGGCCGCCGCCGAGCTGGCCGCCGTCGAGTACGCCTCGATGGCCCTGATCACCCTCGCCTACCGGCGCACCGGCCTCCGCCTGCCCGAAGGCAGCGGCTTCCTCGTGCCGCCCGTCGACGGCCGCACCATCAAGGCGTCCACCTTCGCCTCCCGGAAATGGGGCTGGATCGCCGAGGAGGACCCGGACGTGGTCGTGCTGCGCACGTCCGTGGGCCGGTACGGCGAGACGGAGGTGCTCGGCCGGGACGACGCCGACCTGGTGGCGGTCTCCCGGCAGGACCTGCGCGAGGCCACCGGACTGGACGCCGTACCGCTGGCGGCCCGGGTGACCCGCTGGACCGACGGGCTGCCCCAGTACCCGGTCGGGCACCACGCGCGCGTGGCCCGCATCCGCGAGCGGGTGGCCGCGCTCCCGGGGCTCGCGGTGTGCGGCGCGCAGTACGACGGCGTCGGTGTCCCGGCGTGCATCGCGAGCGCGTACGCGGCGGTGGACCAGCTGGACGGCGACCTGGCAGGGGTCCGTGAGCTGACGGCCAACCCGGTGCAGAGCCTGCACGGCGGAGCGGGAGAATAGGGACCATGAGTGACGACGCCCCCACCACCGAGTCCGGCAGGATCCCGAACAAGGGCAAGCTGGCCAAGGACCTCAACGAGGTCATCCGCTACACCCTCTGGTCGGTCTTCCAGCTGAAGGACGCGCTGCCGGAGGACCGCGCCGGTTACGCCGACGAGGTCCAGGAGCTGTTCGACCAGCTCGCCGCGAAGGACGTGACGGTCCGCGGCACCTACGACGTCTCGGGCCTGCGCGCCGACGCCGACCTGATGATCTGGTGGCACGCCGAGACCAGCGACCAGCTCCAGGAGGCGTACAACCTCTTCCGCCGCACGAAGCTGGGCCGCGCGCTCACGCCCGTGTGGTCGAACATGGCGCTGCACCGCCCGGCCGAGTTCAACCGCTCCCACATCCCGGCGTTCCTCGCCGACGAGACGCCCCGCAACTACGTGAGCGTCTACCCCTTCGTGCGCTCCTACGACTGGTACCTGCTGCCCGACGAGGACCGCCGCCGGATGCTCGCCGATCACGGCAAGATGGCCCGCGGCTACCCGGACGTGCGCGCCAACACGGTCGCCTCGTTCTCGCTCGGGGACTACGAGTGGGTGCTGGCCTTCGAGGCCGACGACCTGTACCGCATCGTCGACCTCATGCGCCACCTGCGTGCCTCCGAGGCGCGGATGCACGTCCGCGAGGAGGTCCCGTTCTTCACGGGCCGCCGCAAGGACGTCGCCGAGCTGGTGGCCGGCCTGGCCTGACGCGCCTCGTGCGGGGCGCGGGGGCGGCGGCGGGGTGCCGTGCCGGGCGTCGCGGACCCGGGCTGATCAGGACGAAGCCCTTCAGCGCCGGCCGGCCTTGCCCTTGAGGGCGTCCCGCCGGGACTTCTCGCCGGTCCCGGCGGAGGCGACCGGTTCCGGGTGCGGCGCGCACGAAGCGTGCCGCGCCGGGAGGCGGCCCTCCAGCAGATACGCGAACAGGTGCCCGTTCACGCACTTGTTGGCGCCGCCCCCGATGCCGTGCGTGCCCGCGTCCCGCTCGGTCACCAGCACCGAGCCGGCCAGCCGCCGGTTCATCTCCAGGGCCCCCTCGTACGGCGCGGCGGCGTCCCGCTCGGCCGCCAGGATCAGCACCGGCGGCAGTTCACCCGGTCCGGTCCGCACGTCCAGCGGCCGCTGCCGGGGCGCCGGCCAGTAGGCGCACGGCAGGTTCAGCCACGCGTTGTCCCAGGTCTCGAAGGGCGCCACCCGGGCGAGCCGCGTGTTGTCCCGGTCCCAGACCTTCCAGTCCGTCGGCCAGGACGCGTCGTTGCACTCCACGGCGGTGTACACCGCGCTGCCGTTCTCCGCCTCGGCGGCCGTCTCCGGGCCCGGCGCGGCCAGCCGCACCAGCGGCTCGGGGTCGCCGTGCAGATACGAGGAGAGGGCCGCGGCCCGGCTCGGCCAGAAGTCGTCGTAGTACCCCGCCGTGAGGAACACGTTCTGGAGCTGGCCGGGGCCGACCTTCCCGCCCGCCGCCTTCCGGGCCAGCCGGTCGCGCGCGATGTCGTAGCCGCGCTGCACCTTCGCGGGCGTGGCACCGAGCCGGTACACGTCGTCGTGCCGGGCGATCCAGTCCCGGAAGTCCGCCCAGCGCTCCTCGAAGGCGGCCGACTGGTCCAGGTTGCTGCGGTACCAGATCTTCTGCGGGTCCGGGTCCACCGCCGAGTCCAGCACCATGCGCCGCACGTGCGAGGGGAACATCGCCGCGTACAGGGAACCGAAGTAGGTGCCGTACGACGCCCCCATGAAGGTCAGCCGGTTCTCGCCCAGCGCCGCCCGCAGGACGTCCAGGTCCCGGGCGTTGTTGAGCGAGTTGTAGAACCGCAGCCCGCTCCCCGAGCGCCGGGCGCAGCCGCGCGCGTACGCCTTGGCCTGGCCGACGCGCTGCTGCTTGTACGTCTCCGACGGGTGCGTGGGGGACGCGGTGGGCGCCTTGACGAAGTGCTTCGGGTCCACGCAGGACAGCGGCGCCGAACGGCCCACCCCGCGCGGGGCGTAGCCGACCAGGTCGTAGGCGGCGGCGATCCGCTGCCACGCCGCGATCTTGCCGACCAGCGGGAAGTACATGCCGGAGGCGCCGGGGCCGCCCGGGTTGTAGACCAGGGCGCCCTGCCGGGGGACCCTCCGCTTGCTGTTGTGCGGATCCTTCCGGGTGGCGCCGACACGGCTGACGGTGAGTCTGATCTGCCTGCCGCCGGGGTGCGCGTAGTCCAGCGGGACGGACACCGTGCCGCACCGCACCCCGGCCGGTGCGTGCGGCACGTCGGCGGCGGAGCAGGGGCCGAAGTCGATGCCGGCCGCGCGGGCGCGGGCCACGGCCGCCACCGTGCCGCGCAGCTCGGCCGTGCCGGGGGCACCCGGGGTGTCCGGGGTGCCGGTCGTGCCGCCCGCCGGAGCCGCGGCCAGGGTGGTCAGGAGCAAGGACCCTGCGGCCGAGTACAGGGCGGCAGCCTTCATCGCGTGTCCCTTCGTGCGCGGCGGCGATGGCACGGCTGCCACGGCCCGGCGCCAACAAAAGGGATAATTCGTACGACTTCGCGGGAAGGCAAGCACCACGCGGCCAGTGTCGGCGCCAATGCCCCCACGCGCCCCCCGAAGCCGCCCTCACTCCCGCCCGGGCCGGTCGCGGTGGGCGAAGGCCGCGCGCAGCTCCGGCTCGCCGACCGCGCGGATGCCGCGCACGGCGACGGAGGTGAGGAACGACCGCTCGTCACCGCCCGGCCTCCCGGGCAGCGCGCTCAGCAGCCGCTGCCCGGCCGGGGAGGCCCAGCGCGCGTACGGGTGCACCTCGAACCGGGCGATGGCCAGACAGCTGAGCGCCAGGATGAGGGGCAGGGCGAACCACAGGGCCACCAGCAGCCGGGGTGTCCCGGCCTGGACGGGCAGCAGCAGAGCCGTCCCGCCCAGCGCGGCCACGGCCGCCGTGGCCGCCCGCACCCGGCGGACGGCGGCCCCCACGCTCGTCCCCGCGCCCTCGGGCACCGCGAGCCCCGCGCGCACCAGGCCGTCGGCCAGCCGGCGCACGGCCTCCGCGCCGGCCGCCCGCGCCCGCACCGGCGCGATCCGCGACTGGCCCCCGGGGCCTATGGCCCCTATGACCGACCGCTCCATCTCGTCGCGCCCCCGCGGGTCCACGACCGTGGCCCAGCCGGTGTGCGCCAGCAGCAGCCGCCGCTGGCGCGCCATGGAGACCAGGGTCACGTCGGCGACCCGGGCGGGGCCGCCGGAGAGGAAGGCCGCCTCGTACAACGTCAGCTCATGGTCCCGGTCCGCGGGTGTGGCCGGCGCGTCCGCGGCGGCCGCGCGGACGGCCGCCAGGCAGAGCCGGGTGCAGGCGGTGCCGGCGAAAGCCCAGGCCAGGAGCAGGAGGAGGACCCAGAACATGACAAGTTTGTATGCCAGGCGACCGGGCCGGCGCCATGCCCTGCTCACGATCCGGACGGAGTGTTGGCGGTACGTTACGTTCCGCTTTTCTGGCCGGTCAGAGGGTCAGGGACCGCTCGTCACCGGTGGCGCGCCGGCGGTGGCGGGCGGCAGGGCGAACGTCTCGGACGGCGACGGCGTCACGGGGACCGCGGCGCCCGGGTCGACCTCCGGCGGTGTCGGCACGGGGGACGCGGAGGCCGCCAGGTCCTCGGCCAGCGCGGAGAAGTCGACGTACCCGGTCGCCTCCAGGACCTTGATGTGGTCCAGCACGGTCGCGTTGGCGTCGTCGGCGAGATCGCGGACCAGGGAGTTCTGGGTGCCGGCCCGGACCTGGGCGACCAGGGAGAACACGCGGCCGTGCGCGAGCCGCAGGAGGCCGGCGAACCGGCGGTCGAAGTCCTGGCCCCCGGCCCGGTTCAGCGTGGCGAGCCACTGCCTCTGCTGTGCGTTCGGCTCGTTGGGCAGGGACACGCCGAGCTGGGTGGCGACCGTCCGGACGTGCGCGTCCAGCGAGGTGTGGCCGTCGACGAGGTGCAGGCCCGCGGTGCGGACGGCCGGCGTGGTCCCCTTGCGCTGCGCCAGCTCTCCGGCGGGCAGCTCCCACAGTCCGGCCAGCCGGACCTTGGTGACGAAGTCCCGGTCCTGGGCGGACAGCGGTCCGTAAGGGGTCGTCACCGTCTGTGTGCTCAGTACGTTCGCGCTCGCCGGGTCCTGCCGGTCGGCGTAGGACCAGAGCGGGACGAGCAGGGCGACGACCGTCGCCGCGAGCGCGGTGACGACGAGACCGGTGCCGCTGAATATGCCTCGGCCGTTGACGGGGTGACGCGATCGCATGGAGCCTCCTGCACCGCACGCCGGGGGGTGCTTGAGGGCGGGTGCGGGGTTGGCATATTACTGCGGGCCGCGGACCGGCTCTCGGGTGCGGTGGGCGGGGCGGCCGGCCGGGGTGCCGCCGGGGCGGTGTTGTGTGGCCGGGCGCGGCGGCGTGCGGCTGGTCGCGCGGTGCCGCGCGCCCTCCTGGGGAGCCGCGGCCCGGGGCGTGCCCCGCCCGGCCTCGGCTCGGGGCGGTCCGTTCACGCCCGGCGTCCCAGCAGCCCCCGTACCGCTCGCGCCGCCGCCCCCCGCTTCCGCGGAGCCGGGCCCGCGCGGTCCAGCCACCACTCGCGCAGCCGCCGTCGGGCCACGGCGTCCCCCGGCCGCCCGAGCTTCAGCAGGTGCCCGGCGAAGTCCAGCGCATCGCGCCGGTAGCCCCCGCTCATCGGCCGCTGCCGGGCGTACGCCAGGAACGCCTCCCGGTATCCCGCCCCCAGAATCTCCGGCAGCTCGGGCGCCACCTTCGCCACCACGCCCGCCCGCTTCGCCGCGAGCGCCCGTGCCTGCACGCCCATCCGCACCCGGTCGAACCCCTCCGGCACCGGCGTCCCCGCCACCAGCGAGGACAGCACGGCGGCCTGGGCCATGCCGAGCCGCTCGCGCACCCCGGTCACGGGCCGCGCCAGCACGCCGACGCCGCCACCCCCGGCCCCCGCGCCGGCGGCTCCCCCCGTCGCCGTACCCGCGGCCCCCGGGCCCGAGCCCCCCGGGCCCGAGCCCCCCGTGCCCGAGCCCCCCGTGCCCGAGCCCCCCGTGCCCGAGCCCCCCGTGCCCAAGCCCCCCGTGCCCGAGCCCCCTGTACCGGCGGCGCCCCCCGGTGCCGTGCCTCCGGCCGCCGTGCCCCTCGTCGCGCGTCCGCGCCCGGCCGTCACCGCCTCGCGGATCGCGTCCAGCTCCCCTTCCAGCTCGGCCGGGCCTGGGAAGTTCTCGTCCCGTTCCAGCAGCACCCCCGGCGGTGCGACCCGGGCGGCGAGGCCGGTCAGGATGTCCAGCACCGGGCGGGGCACGGGGTGCGCGTGGCTGTCGTGCCAGACGCCGTCGCGCTCGAAGCCGCCCGCGACATGGACGTAGGCGATCGCCTCCACGGGCAGCGCGGCCAGCGCCTCGGCCGGGTCCTCGCCCCGGTTGACGTGGTTGGTGTGCAGGTTGGCCACGTCGATCAGCAGACGGACGCCGGTCCGCTCCACCAGCTCGGACAGGAACTGCCCCTCGGTCAGCTCCTCGCCCGGCCAGGAGAACAGCGCGGCGATGTTCTCCAGGGCCAGCGGCACCGGCAGCGCCTCCTGGGCGATCCGGACGTTCTCGCACAGCACGTCCAGGGCGTCCCGGGTGCGCGGCACGGGGAGCAGATGGCCGGCTTCCAGGCCCGGGGAGGCGGTGAGCGCGCCGCCCGCCCGGACGAAGGCGATGTGCTCGGTGACCAGCGGGGAGCCGAGGGTCTCCGCCCGCTCGGCGAGCGCCGTCAGCCGCCCCTCGTCGGGGCGGTCCGCACCGCCGAGGCCGAGGGAGACGCCGTGCGGGACCACTGTCACCCCGCGCTCGCGCAGCCGCAGCAGCGACTCCGGGAGGTGTCCGGGGCAGACGTTCTCCGCCACGACCTCCACCCAGTCGATCCCCGGCATCCGCTCCACGGCGTCCGCGATCTCCGGCCGCCAGCCGATCCCCGTCCCCAGTCGCCGCATGGTGCTTCCCCCTCCTCGGCCCGCGCTCGTGCGTCGAGTGACGGGGATATGGCCCCGGCGGACGTCCCCGAACCCCGGCCCCGAGGCGTTCAGAGCAACATTTGAGGTTCGGCCCCGCCCGGGATCCGGGGTTCGGGCCCGCCCGGGATCCGGGGTTCGGGCCCGCCCGGGATCCGGGGTTCCGGTGTGCCCGGGATCCGGGGTTCCGGTGTGCCCGGGCCACCGGTCCGGCGCGCGGCCCGGCACGCACCGCACCTTCTGCGGCGCGCAGCCGAGCGGACGCCGTGACCCTGCCCGCGGCGGGGCCGCGTCAGCGTCCCTGGCGCAGCGCGGGGTGGTCGGCGACGACCGTGCAGGAACCCGGTGCGATCTCCGTGAACCCGGCGTCCCGTACCACCGGCAGGCCGCCGCCGGTCAGCCGCGGCCAGTCGGCGGGGTCGGCCCTGCGGACCGTCAGCGCGTAGCCGGCGTCCCGCCAGGCGGCGCGCTCCTCGTCGGACAGGGCCCACCAGGCCAGCTGGGCGCCGTGACCGGCCTGGGCCATCGCCTTGCCGGCCGACATCTCCAGCTCGGGGTTCAGCCAGAGCACCGGCTCCGCCGGGCCGGCGGCGACCGGCGGCTCGGGGTCGTCCAGCTCGGTGCCCGACACCTGGAGCTTCGCCAGGTCCTTGGGCCAGCCGTCCAGCGGGATCGGCGGAAAGACGCGGACCTCCGCGGACTTGCCGGTCACCGTGATCCCGGGAAGCGCCTCGGCCCGCCGCCACTCGGCGCCCCGGGCCCGCCGGACGACCTTCCGGATCCGCGCGTCCTCCCAGTTCCGCACCGCCTCGGCCCACTCCCCTTCGCCGTGCGCACGTTCGTCGCCGAGCAGGAGGAGGACGGCCCGGGCCGCCGTCTCCAGCGCGTCGGTGCGGGCGGGCGGGGCGTTCCGCTCGATCCGTACGACGAGCGGCAGCACGAACTGCGGGGCCTCGTCGCGGGGATTGCGCTCGGTCTGGAAGGGACTGTCACCGGAGGGTGCGGGAAGCTGGCTCACGGAAACCCACCCTACGAAGCCGCGGGCACGCCCATCAACGCGCGTCCCGCGCGGGAAATTGCCACGCCCGCCGATGAACCCCCTGGCTACGCTGACACGTCTTGATCGACTGAGGACCGGCCGAGGACCGACGAAAACCGACTGAGGACCGGCCGGGGACGACTGCGGAGCGGCCGAGGACCGGCCGGAGGGGGAGCGGCGATGAGCCAGTATTTCGAGATCGGTGACGAGACGCTGTGGAATCCGTCCAACGGGGCCGCGCGGCTGTTTCTGCGCCAGGTGGAGGTCTTCGAGGCCGAGCTGGAGCTTCCGTCGGGCCTCGGGCCGATGCGGAACGACGAGTGCAAGATCGAACCGGCCGTGTTCGCGGAGTTCGTGCACGCCCTGCTCGCCCGGCACCGGCGCACCGGCCACACCATCGTCCTGGCCCTCTCCGAGGGCTTCGTCGGCACCGTCGTCGTCCTCGCCCAGCGTGCCGGGATCGACATCGACTGGGCCCGGCTCGAAACCTTCCCCGACGGCCCCATGACGGACGTACAGGTCTCGGCCGCAGGGATGTCCGGACCCGAGGACGGCGGGCCCTGGGCCGTGGCGCTGCGTGCCCGCGCGGCCGGACTGAGCCGGGGCATGGCCCGCTGAGCCGGGGCCCGTCCACCGCCCCGCCCGAGCCGTACCCCCCTCTGCACCGGAATGGCCCCTCATGCACCGTGACCTGCGCCTGACCGCCGTGGGCCGCCGCTACGGCATCCGCGGCCCCTGGGTGTTACGAGGCGTCGACCTCACCGTCGCCCCCGGCACCCTCACCCGCGTGGAAGGCGCGAACGGCACCGGCAAGTCCACCCTGCTGCGGCTGCTCGCCCGGCTCGACGCGCCCACCGAGGGCCGGATCACCGGCCGCCCGCGCACGGCGTACGTGCCGGAGCGGTTCCCGGCCGCCCTGCCCTTCACCGCCGCCGGCTACCTGACCCACCTCGGCACCGTCCACGGCCTCTCCCGGGCCGTGGCCGCCCGTCGCGCCGCCACCTGGCTGGAGCGGTTCGGCGCCGGAGCGTACGCCGGCACGCCGATGGCGCGGCTCTCCAAGGGCAGCAGCCAGAAGGTCGCCGTCGTCCAGGCCCTGCTCGGCGACCCCGAGCTGCTGGTGCTGGACGAGGCATGGACCGGCCTCGACGCGGCGGCACGCGCCGAGCTGGAGCGGGCGGTGGCCGAGCGGACGGCCGCCGGAGGCGCCGTGGTGTTCGTGGACCACGACCCGCGGCGGCTCGCCGGGGTGCCGGACGTCGTCTGCACCGTGGTCGACGGCGCCGTGCGCCCCCGTACGGACGGCGAGAGCCCGTCGGCCGGCCCGGTCACCCTCGTGACCGCGCAGGGACCGCCGGGCGGCGGTCTGCCGCCCGAGGCGGTACGGACGCACGCCTCCGCCGAGGAGACCGCCCCCGGCAGCTACCGCCTCGCCGTTCCCGCGTCCCACTCCGACGTCCTGCTGCGCGCCCTGCTCACGGCCCGCCCGCCCTGGCACGTGGTGCGCGTCGAACCCGCCGCCCCGCTCCCCGACCCCGGAAGCCAGCCATGACCGCACTCCTGCGCTACCAGGCCGACCTGCTGCTGCGCTCCCAGCGCTGGCTGCCACCGGTGATCCTGTACGCCGCGTTCCTCGGGATCGGGGTGCGCGGCGGCGAGCCGGTCCTGGACTCGCTCGGCTACACGGCCGCCTTCCTGCTGCCGGTGGCCGCCTGGCTGGTACGGATCTGCGCCACCGGCGAGCCGGCCGCGGCCCGCGCCTGCGTCGCCGCCGCGCGCGGCCCCGCCCGGGCGCACCTCGCCTGCCTGCTCAGCGCCCTGATCGCGGCCGTGCTGCTGGGGGTCGCGGCCACCGTGGTGGTGACGCTGATCAGCGATCCGGCGAGCAACGGCCACCGGGTCCATGTGCCCCCGCTGCGGGCCGCCGCGGCCGGGCTGCCGGCCGCGCTCGCCTGCGCGCTGCTCGGCGCCGCCGTCGGCGCGCTCACCACTCGTCCCGTGCTGCGTTCCACCGGCCGCGCGGTGCCCGCGATGCTGCTCGGCGCACTGCTCGCCATGGTGCTGGCCGGCTCCCCCGCGCAGGCCGCGGTGAGCGGCCTGGTCACCGGCTCGCAGACCGGCCGGGCACCGCTGCCGCTGCTGCCGCTGGCCGGGGCCGCCCTGCTCGCGGCCGCGGCGTTCGCCGCCGCGGCCGGGCTCGCCGCCCGCCGGTCACCCTGAGCAGGCGGTGCGCTGCGCCTCCTGCCACTCGCACACGGGGCACAGCGTGAGGCCCTTGTACGACTCCGGGTACTCCGTGGGCTCCCGGCACAGCACGCACTCCGCGTACGGGGGACCGTCGGCCTTCGCCGGCTTCACGGCCTCGACGATCGTGCAGTAGTCCTCGTCGCTCATGCGTTCAGCGTAAGACGGCCGGGGCCCGGACGGGCGGTGGCCGGCCCCGCGCTAGCGGTGTCCGCCGGTCTGGCCGATGAGTTCGGAGACCTTCACGAACCGGTAGCCGCGGCTGCGCAGCTGCGGTACGACCGCGCGGACGACCCGTTCGGTGGTGGGGGCGGCGCTGCGGGTGCAGTGCATGACCACCACCGAGCCCGGCTTCACCCCGTCGAGCACCTGCCGGACGACCGCGTCGGCGTCCGTGGCGAACGCGTCACCGCTCACCACGTCCCACTGCACGGCGGTCACCCCGAGCCTGCTGAGCGCCCGCAGCGCCCGCTGGTCGTAACAGCCGCCGGGGAAGCGGAAGTACGGCATCGCGTGCGGCACGCCCGCGGTGCGCAGGGAGCTGAACGCCCGCTCGACGTCCGACCGCATCCGGCCGGCGTCCACGGTCGGCAGGCCGTAGCAGTCGGCGGTGAAGGCGTAGTGGCTCCAGGAGTGGTTGGCGACCTCGAACCGCGGGTCGTGGCCGAGGTCGCGGGCCTCGGCCGGGTACTGGTCCGCCCAGCGGCCGGTCATGAACACGGTCGCCGGCACCTTCAGCGCGCGCAGGGCGGCGATCAGACCCGGGTTGTCGAAGTGCTCGCCCGAGGCCGCGCGCGGCCCCTGATCGGCGGTCATGTCGGCGTCGAAGGTGAGCGCGACCGTCTTGCCCCGGTCCCGCGGGCCGTGCTCGAAGACCGGGGTCAGGCCGCCGGGGCCGGGCGCGAGCAGGGGCGGACGCGTGGCGGTCGGAGAGGCGGCGGAGGGGGACTTGGCCGGGGCAGGGCGGGTGGGCCCCGCGGTTCCGCAGGCGGCGAGCGCGGCGCCCAGGGCGCAGACGGCGACGATACGGCGTGCTACTGGGATCACCGTACGAACCTAGGACTGAATGTCTGCTTGTCCGGTTGTATGACACGTGATGTCGCGGGACGGTCACCCGCGCGGCGGGCGTCGGCCGTTCCCCGCCGCCTCCGCCGGGTTCAGGGCTGCTTCAGCAGCCGCTCCCGGCATTCCGCGACGTCGAAGCCGGCCTTCGGGTACCGCGGATCGAGTTCCCGCAAGTGCTCCAGCAGCAGCCGGCCGATCGCCCAGTTGCGGTACCACTTGCGGTCCGCCGGCACCAGGTACCAGGGCGCGTGCGGGGCCGCGCAGTGCTCCAGGGCCAGCTCGTAGGCCTCCTGGTAGGCGGGCCACAGGGCACGGTCGTCGATGTCCTCGGGGGAGAACTTCCAGCGTTTGTCCGGGCGGTCCAGCCGGCGCAGCAGCCTGCGCTTCTGCTCCTCGCGGGAGAGGTGGAGGAAGCACTTGACCAGCGTCACGCCGTCCTCGGCCAGCTCCCGCTCGAAGTCGTTGATCAGGCCGTAGCGGCTGCCGATCGTGGCGGGCGGGACCAGATGCCGGACCCGGCCGACGAGGACGTCCTCGTAGTGCGAGCGGTCGAAGATGCCGATCTGGCCCGGCCCGGGCAGGGCGCGCCTGATCCGCCAGAGGAAGTCGTGCGCGCGTTCCTCGTCGGTGGGCGCCTTGAACGCCTGGATACGGCAGCCGGAGGGGTTCAGATGGCCGATGACGTGCTTGACCGTGCCGCCCTTGCCGCTGGTGTCCATGCCTTGCAGTACGAGCAGCACCCGGCGGGTGTCGCCCGCGGTGCCCGCCGCCCAGAGCCGCTCCTGGAGCCCGGCGAGCAGTCTGCCGGTGTGTTCCGCCTCCGCGAGCGCGGCCTGTTTGCCGTCCGGGGCGCCGGGCGTGGCCCGGGTGCCGTACCCGGTCAGATCGATCCGCTCGCCCCGCGGGAGCCGCAACAGCTCCCGCAGCGCCTCGCTCTCCTTCCCGGCCGGGTGCTCCGCCACGGGCGCTCCTTTCCGTTCGCCGGTCCGCTCCTGAGGACAGTCCTAGGCGGCTTCGTCCGGGTCGTCCCGGGGCCGACCCGCTCCGGGCGCGACCCCCGGGCCGGGCTGCGGTCCGCCGTCGGTGTGGGGTGCGGGGCGGGGCGGCGCGTCCGCCTCCGGGAGCTGCTGCTGTCCGCCCCGCTCCAGGAAGTGCAGCAGCTCCACCGGGATGGGCAGGACCAGGGTGGAGTTCTTCTCGGCCGCCACCGCCATCACCGTCTGGAGCAGCCGCAGCTGCAGCGCGGCCGGGGTGCCCGACATCTGCTGGGCGGCCTCGGCGAGCTTCCTGGACGCCTGGAGTTCGGCGTCGGCGTTGATGATCCGGGCCCGGCGCTCACGGTCGGCCTCCGCCTGGCGGGCCATCGACCGCTTCATCGTGTCCGGCAGGGACACGTCCTTGATCTCGACCCGGTCGACCTGGATGCCCCAGCCCACCGCCGGGCTGTCGATCATCAGCTCCAGGCCCTGGTTGAGCTTCTCGCGGTTGGAGAGCAGATCGTCCAGATCGCTCTTGCCGATGATCGACCGCAGGGACGTCTGCGCCATCTGCGACACCGCGAACTTGTAGTCCTCGACCTTGATCAGGGCGCTTGTCGCGTCGACCACGCGGAAGTAGACCACCGCGTCCACCCGGACCGTGACGTTGTCGCGGGTGATGCCCTCCTGGGCCGGGATCGGCAGCGTCACGATCTGCATGTTGACCTTCTGCAGCCGGTCCACGAAGGGGATGATCAGGTTCAGTCCCGGCGATCGCACGTCTCCCGCCACCCGGCCGAGCCGGAACAGCACACCGCGTTCGTACTGCTTGACCACCCGTGCCGCCGCCGCCAGGTAGACCACACCGGCGGAGCCCACCGCCGCCAGGGTCACCAGAAGGTCCTCGACCATGGTGACCTCCTCGCACAGAGGTCGTTTTTGTCTGCTGTTGCCACGATAGGCCCGAGGGGCCGGATTGCCGAGAGTTCTCGGCGACCCGGCCCCTCGGGCGGACTCTCACGCGGCTCTCACGCCGCCGTGACCAGCTTCACCGGCTCCGTGCCGGCCGTGCTGTGCCGGGCGGCCCAGTTCTCCAGCGCCGTACGGCAGGCGTGGTCCAGGTGGTGCAGCCCGGACAGGTCGAGCCGGACCGGGCGGTCCTGGGGCAGCGACTCCAGGCTGTCCAGGATCTTCGGCAGGCGCAGGAAGGTCGCGTTGCCCGACAGATGCGCCTCCACCGGGCCCGCGCCCTTGTCCACGACGTCCAGCTTGACGTGCGAGGCCTCCCAGGCGGTCTTCACCACCGCCAGCGCGAGACCGATGAGCACGCCCTCGAACATGCTGACCGCCACGATGGAGACGGCCGTGACGGCGAGGACCAGCGCCTCTCCGCGGTGCTCGCGCCAGAGCGCGGCCAGCTCCCGGACCGGGACCAGCTTGGCGCCCGCGTACACCAGGATGCCCGCGAGGGCCGGGATCGGGATGTAGGCGAGCACGCCGGGCAGCAGCGCCGCGAACAGCAGCAGCCACAGACCGTGCAGCACCCGGGACGCCTTGGTGCGGGCGCCGGCCTGGACGTTGGCCGCGCTGCGCACGATCACCGCGGTCATGGGCAGTGCGCCGAGCAGCCCGCACACCGTGTTGCCGGCGCCCTGGGCGATCAGTTCCCGGTTGTACTGGGTGCGCGGACCGGAGTGCAGCCGGTCCACGGCCGCCGCGCTGAACAGCGACTCGGCGGACGCGATCAGCGTGAACGCGGCGACCGTGCCCAGCAGCCCCGGCCCGGCCAGTTCCCCGAAGGCGCCGAGCGGCGGTGGCTGGACGGAGCCGAGCAGGCCCCGCACCTCCACCGTGGCCACCGGCAGGCTCAGCACGAGCGTGGCCAGCGTGGCGAGCCCGACCGCGGCGAGCGGACCGGGCACCGCCCGCATCTTCGCCGGGGTGTGCTTCCACAGCAGCAGCACCGCGATCGTGCCCGCGCACACCGCGAGCGAGGCCAGGGCGCCGGTGTCACCGAAGGCGTCCAGGAAGGCGCCGGGCAGCCCGGCGATCTTGTCCAGGCCGGAGTCGGGGGCCTTCGCCGCCAGCGCCGGATACAGCTGCCCGGCGATGAGCACCAGGCCGATTCCGGCCAGCATGCCCTCCACGACGGAGACCGAGATGGCGCGGAAGTAGCGGCCGAGCCGCAGCAGGCCCATGGCCACCTGGAGCAGCCCGGTGAGCAGGACGATCACACCGAGCACCGGCAGCCCGAACTCCTTGACCGCCTCGAAGACGAGCACGGTCAGGCCGGCCGCCGGCCCCGACACCTGAAGGCTGCTGCCGCGCATCAGCCCGGTGACGAGGCCGCCCACGATGCCGGTGATCAGGCCGAGTTCGGCCGGCACTCCGGAGGCGACGGCCACGCCCACGCACAGCGGCAGCGCGACCAGGAAGACGACGAGCGAGGCCGCGAAGTCCTGCCTCAGGTGGGGGAATCGGGATATGAGCTTGCGGTTGCTGGTCATCGGCGCGCTCACAGGGACTCGAAGGTGTCGGTCTGCGGGCGGTGCGTCCGTACGGCGCCGGTGTGCACCTCGTAGTACCAGGCGTGCAGGTTCAGCCGGCCCTCCGTCAGCTTGCGCGCGACGCAGGGGTACGAGCGCAGCCGCAGCAGCTGGGTCAGGACATGGCTCTGCACGCCCTCGGCGACCTCCGGGTCCTCGGCCGCGCCGGCCGGACGCGGGGTGGCATGCGCGAGCCAGTCGCGCACGGCCGGTACGGCGGTCAGGTCGTCGCCGCGCACCAGGGCGCCCACGGCACCGCAGTGAGAGTGGCCGCAGACCACGATGTCGCGGACGCCGAGCACCTCCACGGCGTACTCGATGGTGGCTGCCTCGCTGGTGGGGTGCTCGGAGGCGTGGGGCGGGACGATGTTGCCCGCAGTGCGCAGCTCGAACAGCTCGCCGGGGCGGGCGCCCGTGATCAGGGCCGGGACGACGCGGGAATCGGAGCAGGTGATGAACAGCACCTGCGGGGACTGGCCTTCGGCGAGTCCGGCGAACTCCTCAGGGCGCTGTCCGAAGGTACGGGCGTTGTCGATGAGGGGCTGCATGTCTGTGGGTTCCTCCTGGCGCGCCTGCCTGGCGCGTCGGGCTCGAACGATGGTTGTGGGGGAGCGGGGGCGGCCCGGCTCTCAGCAGCGGAAGACCTGGAGCGCTGCCGGGGTGTGGGCTCTGGAGGCTCCGGGGGTGTGGCCGTGCGGGGCGGCGGCGGGCTCCGACGGGCCCGTGCCGGCCGCCCGGCCGGATATGAGGGGGTGTTCCTGGGGCCCGGCGGACGCCGGACCGCGATGCCGGTCCCGCACGTGCGGGAGGCTCACGGGGTCGCCCGGACGGCCGGGGACGCGGACCGTGTCCGCTCCCTCGCGCGCCAGGGGCGCGGAGGAGATGGTTCCGGTCTCGGCCTTGGCCAGCGCCTGACCGAAAGTGTGCGCGGATGCGAAGGGTCGCGCGGTGGTGAAGAGCTGGAGCGCGAACAGGGTCACGCAGAGGAGGGCGAGCACGGTCCGGGCCGTCGTACCTCGGAACATGAGCCCCCCTCCGGTGTGTTCACGTTTCTTGTCCAGACCAAGTGTTGGTCAATGGATGGTCAAGAAACACGTTAACCCTGCAAAGTCCTTTGCAGGGTTAACAGCGCGTTACGCGCACAAGAGAGCGTGAAAAGTGCGGGTGCCGTGGCGTGAAGCCGCCCTTGACCCGCGTGGCTTGGTCGAATATTGAGCGGCCGGCCCTAGGCGCCGATCAGTCCCTTCGCGTCCCGGGCCAGGGCGGTCAGCCGGGATATGGCACGGAAGTACTTCTTGCGATAGCCGCCGTTCAGCATCTCCTCGCTGAACAGCTTGTCGAACGGCAGCCCCGAGGCCAGCACCGGGACCTCGCGGTCGTAGAGCCGGTCCGCGAGCACCACCAGCCGCAGCGCGGTCGACTGGTCCGGCACCGGGCGCACGCCCGTGAGGCAGACCGCCCGCACCCCGTCGGTCAGCGCTCCGTACCGGCTCGGGTGGACCTTGGCCAGGTGCTCCAGCAGATGCGGGAAGTCGTCCAGCGAGGCGCCCTCGGTGGCGTAGGCGGTCTTCATGACCTCCTCGTCCGAGAAGGGGGCCGGGGCCTCGGGCAGACCGCGGTGACGGTAGTCCTCGCCGTCGATGCGCAGGGTGCGGAAGCGGGCCGACAGGCCCTGTATCTCCCGCAGGAAGTCGGCGGCGGCGAAGCGTCCCTCGCCCAGCTTGCCGGGCAGCGTGTTGGAGGTGGCCGCGAGCGCCACGCCCGCCTCGACCAGCTTGCCGAGCAGCGTCGACACGAGGACCGTGTCGCCGGGATCGTCCAGCTCGAACTCGTCGATGCACAGCAGGCGGTGCTCGCCGAGCGTCCGCACGGTCTGCTGGAAGCCGAGCGCGCCGACCAGGTTGGTCAGCTCCACGAAGGTGCCGAACGCCTTCAGCTCGGGCGCCGCCGGGGTGGCGTGCCAGAGGGAGGCGAGCAGGTGGGTCTTGCCGACGCCGTAGCCGCCGTCGAGGTAGACGCCTCGGGGGCCGGACGGGGTCTTCGGGGCCTTGGCCTTGCCGAACCCGAAGAAGCCGCGCTTGCCGCCGCCGACGGCGTGCGCCCCGCCGAGTCCGGCCGCGAAGTCTTCCAGCACCCGGACGGCCTCGGTCTGGCTGGGCTGCTTGGGGTCCGGGAGGTACGTGGCGAAGCGGACCGAGTCGAAGCGTGGAGGCGGCACCATCTCGGCGACCAGCCGCTCCGCGGGGACATGCGGCTCGCGCTCGCACAGGGACAGGGGGCCCGCGTCCGGCAGGGAGCCGGATCCGGGGGCGGCGGTGGAGAAGGACACAGTCATCCATGCTAAGCGCCGTGTCACACTGCACGGCATGCGACGCCTGTTCCCTGTGACCGAAGAAACAGCAGCCCAGGCCCTCGGCGGTGGCGCGGAGGGGGAGGGAGTGGGTGTGACGGGCGGGGGCGCCGCGGCGGCGGACCGGGAGTGGAGCCTCGCCGAGCTGGCCGCCGCCTACGCCTATCCGGAACCTTTCCCGGGCGCCTCCCGGACCTGGCTGCGGGCCAACATGGTGTCCTCCCTCGACGGCGCCGCCCAGCACGAGGGCCGTTCGCAGCCCATCTCCAGCGCCACCGACATGCGTGTCTTCGGCACGCTGCGGGCGCTCGCGGACGTCGTCGTGGTCGGCGCGGAGACGGTGCGGCAGGAGGGGTACCGGCCCGCCCGCGCGCGTGCGGAGTTCGCCGGGGCCCGCGAGGCCGCCGGACAGGCCCCGGCCCCCGCGATCGCGGTCGTCAGCGCGAGCCTGGAGCTGGACTTCACGCTGCCGCTGTTCACCTCGCCGCTGGTGCCGACGCTGGTCCTGACCGGGGCCGCGGCCGCCCCCGACCGGATCGCCGCGGCCGAACAGGCCGGCGCCCGGGTGGTGATCGCCGGAGAGGGCGTCGGAGTGGAGCCCGCGCGCCTGGTGCGGGCGCTCGCCGACCTCGGCCACACCCGGCTGCTCACCGAGGGCGGCCCCCGGCTGCTCGGCCAGCTGATCACCGCGGGAGTGCTGGACGAGCTGTGCCTGACCCTCTCGCCGACCCTCACGGCGGGGAACGCGCAGCGCATCGCCGGAGGGCCGTCGATCGCCGTGCCGCGCCGGTTCGGGCTGGTGTCCCTGCTGGAGGAGGACGGATTCCTGTTCGGCCGTTACCGTCGGTCCTGACATGAGCGGAATTTGCCGCTCCGTTTAGCTTCCGACGGGCAGACTTAGTGCGGCAGTACCCGTGCGATCACGGGGAAGGATGGTTTCCGCAGGGGCCCTTCCGGGCCCTCTAAGGAGAAGAGGCGCCTGGTGTTCACAAGCGTTCTGATGATCGAGAAGGCCCTGACGTCCGCCGACGTGGAGTTCGTCACCACCTTGCACGGAGACGAGCCCGTCTCCTTCCACGTGCTGCTCCAGCCGCGCGGCGACCAGGCGGACCGGCTGCTGCGGGCCATCGACGACATCGCGCTCGGCGAACTCGACGAGGCGGTTCGCGAGCGCGAGACCCCGGAGGGCCGGCAGGCGCGCAGCGTGGGACAGCAGGCCCTCGACGTGTCGCTCCAGGCGCTGCGCTCCGCGGGGAGCGCGGCGCGGGGGCGGCTGGTCGAGGAGCATCCGCTGGACGCGCTGAAGGCCCTCGTGGCCGAGGCGGGCGCCGACGAGGTGATCGTGCTGACCGACCCGCACTACGTGGAGGAGTTCTTCCACCGGGACTGGGCCTCGCGGGCCCGGCACAAGGTCGGCGTACCGGTGCTGAAGCTCTTCTCGCACAGCAAGGCGTAGCCGCCGTCGGGGGACGGGGCCCGTCCGCGGATCCGGGCCCGCCGCCGTCCGCGGACACGAGGCCGCCGCCGTCCGCGGGCGCGGGCCCGCCGGTCCGCGGGCGCGGGGCCGCCGCCGTTCCCCGCGCGGCCCCCCGGGCTCCTCGGACCGGACCGGGCCCCTCCTTGCGGGAGGCCCGGTGTCCCAGCGCATAGGCTAGGCCTGCTTCAGCTCGTACCGTCTCTGGGGAGAAACGCATGGCACCCGGCCTTCCTACCGCCATGGACCGACCGCACTTCATCGGCATCGGCGGCGCCGGGATGTCGGGCATCGCCAAGATCCTCGCGCAGCGCGGGGCCAAGGTCGCCGGCAGCGACGCCAAGGAGTCGGCGACCGCGCAGGCGCTGCGGGCACTGGGCGCGACCGTGCACATCGGACACGCCGCCGAGCACCTCGCCGACGACGCGAGCTGTGTCGTCGTGTCCTCGGCGATCCGCGAGGACAACCCCGAGCTGGCCCGCGCCGCCGAGCTGGGGATCCCGGTGGTGCACCGCTCCGACGCGCTGGCCGCGCTGATGGAGGGGCTGCGCCCGATCGCCGTGGCCGGCACCCACGGCAAGACCACCACCACCTCCATGCTGGCGGTCTCCCTGGCCGAGCTGGGCCGCGAGCCGTCGTACGCCATCGGCGGCGACCTGGACGCGCCCGGCTCCAACGCGCTGCACGGCGAGGGCGACATCTTCGTCGCCGAGGCGGACGAATCGGACCGCAGCTTCCACAAGTACGCGCCCGAGGTCGCCATCGTCCTCAACGTCGAGCTGGACCACCACGCCAACTACGCCTCGATGGACGAGATCTACGAGTCCTTCGAGACGTTCGTGGACCGGATCACCGAGGGCGGCACCCTGGTCGTCTCCGCCGACCACGAGGGCGCCCGGGAGCTGACCCGGCGCGTGCGCGCGGGCAAGGCGCGCGTGGTGACCTACGGCGAGGCCGAGGACGCCGGCGTACGTGTGCTGTCGATCGTCCCGCAGGGGCTGAAGAGCCAGGTCACCGCGGTTCTCGACGGGCAGGAGCTGACCTTCGGGGTGTCCGTGCCCGGCCGGCACTACGCCCTCAACGCCGTCGCCGCGCTCGCCGCCGGTGCCGCCCTCGGCATCCCGGCCGCCGAGCTGGCCCCCGCGATCGCCGCCTACACCGGCGTCAAGCGCCGCCTCCAGCTCAAGGGCGAGGCGGCCGGCGTCCAGGTGATCGACTCCTACGCCCACCACCCCACCGAGATGACCGCCGACCTGGAGGCCATGCGCGCCGCCGCCGGTGACGCCCGCATCCTCGTCGTCTTCCAGCCGCACCTGTTCTCCCGCACCCAGGAGCTGGGCAAGGAGATGGGGCAGGCGCTGGCCCTCGCCGACGCCTCGGTGGTCCTGGACATCTACCCGGCCCGCGAGGACCCGATCCCCGGCGTGACCAGCGAGCTGATCATCGAGGCCGCGCGCGCGGCCGGCGCCGACGTGACCGCCGTGCACGACAAGGCGGGGATTCCCGCGGTGGTCGCGGGAATGGCGAGGCCCGGTGATCTCGTTCTCACCATGGGCGCGGGCGATGTGACCGACCTGGGCCCGCTGATCCTGGACCGCCTGTCGCAGTAAAAGGGGCTGAGTGCTGATGGCGTACGACGTCGACAAGCCGGACGAGCAGTGGCGCGCGGAGCTGAACCCGGCCGAGTACGCCGTGCTGCGCCAGGCCGGCACCGAGCCGGCCTTCACCGGTGAGTACACGGACACCAAGACCAAGGGTGTCTATTCCTGCCGCGCCTGCGGTGCCGAACTGTTCACCTCCGACACCAAGTTCGAGTCGCACTGCGGCTGGCCGTCCTTCTACGACCCGAAGGACACCGACGCGGTGGAGCTGATCGAGGACCGCTCGCACGGGATGGTCCGCACCGAGGTGCGGTGCGCCCGCTGCGGCTCCCACCTCGGGCACGTCTTCGCGGGCGAGGGCTACCCGACCCCGACCGACCAGCGGTACTGCATCAACTCCATCTCCCTGCGCCTGGCTCCCGACGAGGGCTGAGCGGGAAGACCGCAGGAGGAGCCGGAGAGCCCGCGGAAGGGCCGCGGCAGGACCCCGTAGGGGCCGCGGAAGGACCGCGGTACCGCATGGGGGCCGCGGAAAGACTGCGATGACCGCGGAATGACCGCTGCATGACCGCTGCATGACCGCTGCATGACCGCTGCACGACCGCGGAAAGACCGCCACGGCGCCGCGCAGGCGCCCGCCGGACGTTGTTCCGGTGGGCCTCCTGTCGCGGCGCCGTGCGTTTCCCCCGGCTGCGCGCGGCCTGCCGAACGGGCTCGCCGGACCTGGCGGACCCGCTTGGCCGCGGTCCGGTGGGGGTGGGCGGCAGCCCGGCGGAGGGTCCCGTGCGGGTCCGGCGGCCGGGCCGGGAGCGGTGCACAGGTTGCCCCGGTTCGAGGCTTTCTGTGAGGGTGAGGGATGTGGCGCGGTGGATCCGGTCCCGTCGCAGGCCCCTGCCCCCGCACGGGGACCGCCGCCGGGGCGGCAGGGGTCCCGGCGAGGACGAGCACGGCCCCGAGGAGGCCGCGGGAGCCGCCGCGCGGCTGAGCGCCCTGCGGGAGACCCTGGCCGGGATCGGTACCACCCTCGACGCGGCCGCGATCTGCGCCGAGCTGACCCGCGCCGCGGTACGGCTGGCCGGCGGCGCCGCCGCCGTGATCCGCCGCACGGGGGACGCCCTCTCCGGGTACGACGCGGTCACCGGGGACGGCGGTCTGCTGCCCGACGCCCGGTGGGCCATCGCGGCGGCCCACGACATGGGCGTGCCCGCCGCCGACGCGGGACCGGACCCCTGGCTGGAGCACGCCGCCCGCGGCCGTACCGGCGCCGCCCTCTGCGCCTCGCTGACCAGCGGGGACGACAGCTACGGCGTCCTGGTGTGGGCGCGGTCCGGAGACCCCTTGCGCCGGGCGGAGGCCGAGCTCCTCGCCCTGCTCGCCGAGCGTGCCGCCTCCCACCTCCGGCACGCCCTGGCGTACGAGCAGGTCAGCCGCACCGCCGGCGATCTGCAGCGGGCGCTGCTCGCCGAGCCCGGCCGGCCGCACCCCAACCTGGACGTCGCCGTCCGCTATCTGCCGGCCGGGCGGCGCACCCTGGTCGGCGGCGACTGGTGCGAGACCGTCCGGCTGCACTTCGGCCGGACCCTGCTGGTCGTCGGCGACGTCATGGGGCACGGTCTGGAATCCGCCGTCGACATGAGCGCCTACCGCTCCTTCCTGCGCTACATCGCCTCCGCCGACCTCCCTCCGCACCGGGTGCTGCGGCAGATGGACGACGTCGCCGCCAGGGAGGACGAGCGCAGACCCGCCACCTGCCTGCTCGCCCGCGTCGACCCCGGCCGGGGACAGGTCACGCTGGCCAGCGCCGGTCATCTGCCGCCCGTGCTGATCGGCGAGGACGGCACGGCGAGGCTGCTGCCGGTGCCGGTCGGACCCCCGCTGGCCACCGGGCTCGGCGGGTACGAGTCGGCCAACCACCGGCTGGCGCCGGACGAGATCCTCGTCCTGTTCACCGACGGACTGGTGGAGCGCCGGGGCGAGGACATCGACCACTCCCTGGCCCGGCTGGCGGCCCTGCGCTTCACCGCCGGCGACGGTGTCGAGGCCGTCCTGGACACCATCCTCGGCCGGCTGGACGTCCGGCACGCGGAGGACGACGTCGCCATCCTCGCGGCCCGGCCGCACATCCGGCGGGCGCCTCCGCCGGGCGCGGAAACGCGGGGCCCTGCGGCCCGTTGAGCGCGCGGGGCCGCGGCCCTTGCCCGGGTCCGGCCGCGCGGCTGGCCGGAGCGGTCCGGTCCCGACGACCGGCCGGAGCGGTCCGGTCCCGACGGCCGGCCGCCGAGGGACGAACGCTGTCCGGCCAAAGTACTGAAACACTTGCGGTCTAGACTCTCCCCGCACCAGGCCAGGATCGGTCGGACCCGAAGGGTACGCGGCGTTTTGATACGGATAGATGCAGTCACGAAGCGGTACCCGGACGGCACGGTCGCGGTCGACCGGCTGTCGCTGGACATACCGGACCGCGCGATCACCGTCCTCGTCGGGCCCTCCGGCTGCGGCAAGACGACGACCCTGCGGATGATCAACCGGATGGTGGAGCCCAGCGAGGGCAGCATCCTCCTCGACGGCCAGGACATCCGGCGGCAGCCGGTCAACACCCTGCGCCGGTCCATGGGTTACGTCATCCAGAACGCCGGTCTCTTCCAGCACCGCACCATCCTCGACAACATCGCCACCGTGCCCCGTCTGCTGGGCCGTTCCAAGCAGCAGGCCCGGGCCCGGGCCGCCGAGCTGATGGAGCGGGTCGGCCTCGACTCCGCGCTCGCCAGGCGGTACCCGTACCAGCTCTCCGGCGGCCAGCAGCAGCGCGTCGGCGTGGCCCGCGCGCTCGCCGCCGACCCGCCGGTGCTGCTGATGGACGAGCCGTTCTCCGCCGTCGACCCGATCGTCCGCAAGGGACTCCAGGACGAACTCCTGCGCATCCAGGACGAGCTGGGCAAGACCATCGTCTTCGTCACGCACGACATCGACGAGGCGATCAAGCTGGGCACGAAGGTCGCCGTGCTGCGCACCGGCGGCCGGCTCGCCCAGTTCGCCCCGCCCGCCGAACTGCTCAGCGCCCCCGCCGACTCCTTCGTGGAGGACTTCCTCGGCGCCGACCGCGGTATCCGCCGGCTCTCCTTCTTCCCCTCCGCCGGACTGGAGTTGCAGACCGCGCCGGTCGTCCCGGCCGATGCCGACGCCGCGCTGCTCGCCTCCCGCGCCGAGGCCCCCTACCTCCTCGTCACCGACCCCGACGGCAGGCCGCTCGGCTGGAGCGAACCGGACCGGCTCACCGCCGGCGCCGTCGACCGGGACCGACTCCTCGACTTCGGGCGGCCGTTCGTGCCCGGCAGCGACTCACTGCGCACCGCGCTCGACGGCGCCGTGCTCTCGCCCACCGGGTGGGCGGTCGCGGTGGACGGCGAGGGGCGCGCGGTGGGTGTCGTCTCCCAGCAGGTCATCGGCGAGGCGATCCGCGCCGCCCACAGCCGCGTGGCGGAGCACGCCGACGCGAAGGCCGGGCGATGAGCGGCTTCTTCGACCTCCCGAGCGACCTCCAGCACAGCTACCTCGGCCTCATCGGGCTGCATCTGCGCGAGGCCCTGCTGCCGGTCCTGGCCGGACTGATCATCTCGCTGCCCGTGGCCCAGCTGTGCGTGCGGTTCCGCTGGATCTACCCGCCCGTCCTCGGCATCACCACCGTCCTCTACGCCATCCCGTCGCTGGCCTTCTTCGTCGTCCTCATCGACTACTTCGGCCAGAGCGAGACGACCGTGATGATCCCGCTGGCGCTCTACAGCCTGGTGGTGCTGGTCCCGGCCATCGTGGACGGCGTCCGCTCGGTGCCGCCGGAGACCCTGGCCGCCGCCCAGGCCATGGGCTTCGGCGCCGTACGCCGCTATTTCCAGGTCCAGTTGCCCATCGCCGTACCCGCCATCATCGCCGGCCTGCGGGTGGCGACCGTGTCCAGCATCTCCCTGGTCAGCGTCGGCATGCTCATCGGCAACCAGGGCGCGCTCGGCAACATGCTGTACGACGCCCAGACCTACCACCGGCCCGCCCTGGCCGTGAACTCGGTCCTGACCATCGCGGTGCTGGGCATCCTCGCCGACGCCGTACTGGTCCTGGTCCGGCTCCTCCTGACCCCCTGGATGCCGCGCAAGGGGGCCGCCCGGTGAACGTTCTGAACTTCGCGCACGCCTTCTTCAGCGACAGCGCCCACTGGCACGGGTACGACGGCATCCCCACCCGGTTCGCCGAGCACGTCACGTACTCGCTGGAAGCCCTGCTGATCGCCGCCGTGATCGGGCTGCCCGTCGGTCTGCTCACCGGCCACTACGGACGCGGCGGCAACGCCCTCGCGCTCATCGCCACCGCCGGCCGGGCGCTGCCCAGTTTCGGCCTGCTGGTGCTGATGTTCATCTGGATCGGCTTCGGCCTGCTGCCGGTGATGATCCCGCTGGTCGTGCTCGCCGTCCCGCCGATCCTGGTCACCACCTACGAGGCGGTCCGCTCCGTCGACCCCTCCCCGGTGGACGCGGCGAGGGGCATGGGGATGACCGAGGCGCGCGTGCTGTTCCAGGTGGAGGTGCCGGTCGCGCTGCCGCTGATCTTCAGCGGCCTGCGCACGGCGGCCATCCAGATCGTCTCCACCGCCACGATCGCCGCGTACGTCAGCCTCGGCGGCCTCGGCCGGTACATCATCGACGGTCTGTACCAGAAGAACTACGAGAAGGTCGTGGGCGGTGCCACCCTGGTCGCCGGCCTGGCCCTGGTGACCCTCGCCCTCTTCTGGGCGGCGTCCCGGCTCACGGTGTCGCCGGGAGTACGCCGGAGCGGCTGAGGGCTATCCCTCGGTGCGGGCCAGCGCCAGTTCGAGTACGACGAGCAGCGCGTCCCGCACCGAGCCCCGCTCCCGGGCGTCGAACACCACGACCGGCACCCCGGCGGAGACGTCCAGCGCCCAGCGGACCTCCTCCAGGGAGTGCTCCACCTTCCCGTCGAAGGCGTTCACCGCCACCGCGAACGGGATGCCCTTGTGCTCGAAGTAGTCGACGGCCGCGTAGCAGTCGTCCAGCCGGCGGGTGTCCACGATGACCAGACCGCCGACCGCGCCCTCCACGATGTCGTCCCACATGAACCCGAACCGCTCCTGTCCGGGCGTGCCGAAGAGGTACAGCTTCAGCGTCGGGTCGACGGTGATGCAGCCGAAGTCCATCGCGACGGTCGTCGTGGTCTTGCGCGGAGTGTGCGTGAGGTCGTCCACACCGGCCGCGACCTCGGTGATCGACGCCTCCGTGGTCAGCGGTTCGATCTCGGAGATCGCGCCGACGGCCGTGGTCTTGCCCACGCCGAAGCCGCCCGCGATCACCATCTTCACCGGCAGCGGCGGCCGTACGGCCGCCGGCGCGGCCGGGCCCCGGGCCGGGGGCGGTTCAGTCGGTGTCACTCGGTACCCCTCGTGAGTCGGGGATGGCCCGCAGGCCATCGATAACCCTGCGCAGGACGGACGCGTCGCGGGTGGCCGCGGCGTCGGGCACGTACACCGCCAGCCGCCCTTCCTCGCGCAGGTCCTCGGCCAGGACGCGGACCACGTTCAGATGCAGCCGCAGCCGGGCCGCGAGTTCGGCGAGGGACTGCGGCAGCCGGCAGGCGGCGACGATGTCGTGCTGCTCGAAGGAGAGCCGCCCGAGCGCGTCCAGTCCCTCGGCGGTGGCCACCACCTGGGTCTCCAGGGGCAGCGCCCGGCCGGAGGCGGCGTCCGCGACCCGGCCGGCGGTGACCAGGTACGGGCGTACGGCGGGGGCGGGGCCGACCGGGGCCGGGCCCGGGGGCGGGATGCCGTCGGCCGCGCCGTCCGCCGTGCCGTCCGCCATGGAAACCGTCTCCTCCTCAGCCGGCCGCCGAGGCGCCCACGCTGTTCTTCAGCTCCAGCACGAGCTGCGGGCTGAGGGCGGCACCGGCCCGGTTGGCGAACAGCGTCATCTCGTAGGCGATGTTGCCGAGTTTCGCCTCCTTGTCGGTGACGACGCCGAGCACGGCGCCGCTGCCGATCGCGGAGACGATGACGTGTCCGCCCTCCAGGTCGATGATGACCTTGTTCAGTCCGCCCAGGCCGTAGTTGCCGGAGGCGCCCGCGGCCAGGCTGGTGATGCCGGACACGATCGCCGCGAGCCGCTCGGAGTCGGCGTGCTCGCGCAGCTGCGACACCGCGATCAGCAGACCGTCGGAGGACACGGCGATCGCGTCGACGACCCCCGCGGTCTCGGTGGCGAAGCGGTTCAGCAGCCAGGTGAAGTCGGCCGCGGCTGCGCGCAGATCGTCCGGCGTGGTGCCGCTCGTAGGGGTGTCACCTGTCGACGTGCTCACTGCTCGGCTCCTTCCGGAAGGTGGTCCGGGTCGTGCGGCCCGGTGCTCGGGGACGCGGTGTGCGGGGGACGGTCATGCGAGGGGCGGTTGTCCGTGGGGTGGTCCCGTGCGGGGGCGGGCGGGGGTGTGGAGGACGGCGCGGGGTGCCCGGGGGCGGGAATGGTGTCGGGGCGGCTGGTGTCGGGGCGGGTGAAGCCGCCGGTGTCGCTGTCCCGTCGGGCGCGTTCCACCGCCTGCTCGAACTCCTCCAGCTCGCTGCGGACGGCCTCCGCGTCCAGCGGCCGGGCAGTCTGCGGCACCGTCGGCGCGGCCCCGGCGGTGGTCCGCAACGTGGCCCCGCGAACCCGGCGGCGCAGCGGGCGCCCGGTCCCGGAGGAGCGGGCGAACCCGGCGGAGTCGGAGTCGGAGGCTGAGTCGCAGTCGGAGGCAGAGTCGGAGGCGGACTCGGCGGACATGGCGGACTCGGCAGGGGCGGCGGGGGCGGTGGCGGTGACCTCGCTGTACTCGCCGTGCCGTCCGCCGGGCTCGCCCTCCCGCGCGCTGTGCTCGCCGGGCTCGCCCTCCCGCGCGCTGTGCTCGCCGGGCTCGCCCTCCCGCGCGCTGTGCTCGTCGTGCCGTGCGCCGTGCCCGTCGTCGCCCGCGGTGTGTGCGGCGGGACCCGGGGCGTGGCGCGGGATCCGGCGGGGGAGGGGGCCGCCGTGTTCCGCCCGGGCGGGCTCGTCCGGGGCGGTGCCGTCGGCCGCCGCCCTCTCGTGGGCGGCGTCCGGCGCCGAGGCCGGCGGCAGCGCGCCCCGCGCCGGCACCGGTCCCGAGACCCCGGCCCCGGCCGCGGTGACCGTCGTGGCCGGAGCCGCGGCCGCCGTGCCGCGCGTGCGCAGCAGCGAGGCCGGCAGCGTCACCTCGGCCGTCACACCGCCGCCCGCCGTCCGGGTCAGCTCGACCCCGATCTCCCAGCGGCGCGCCAGCGCTCCCACCACGAACAGGCCCAGCACCTTCGTCGGCACCAGGTCCAGGCGTTCCCGGCGGATCAGCCGGGCGTTCTCCTCGGCGAGCCGCTCGGCGCTCATCCCGAGGCCGTGGTCGGTGATCACCACGTGTGTGCCCTCGGCGCCGGAGCGGACGGTGACCTCGACGGGACTGCCCTCGGGCGAGAACGAGACGGCGTTCTCCACCAGTTCGGCCGTCATCAGCGTGAGGTCACCGACGACGTCCGGCTCGACCATGGCGTCCGACGCGGTGTACAGCCGAACCCGCCGATAGCCCTCGATCTGCCCGAGCGCGGCCCGTACGACGTTGGACAGCGCCGTCGGCCCCGCGTCCAGCACGGTCTCGTGGATGCCGGCCAGCAGCATCAGACTGTCGGCGTTGCGGCGCAGTCGTACCGCGATGTGGTCGATGGAGTACAGCCGTTCCAGCAGCGCCGGGTCGGTCTCCCCGCGCTCCACCGCGTCGATCAACGCGAGCTGGCGGGTGGTCAGGTTGCTCACCCGGCGGCCCACGTTGCCGAACATCTCGGCGGTGTTGCGCCGGCTGAGCACCTGGCGTTCCAGCAGCGCCGCGGCGGTGGTCTGCACCCGGTTGAACGCCGAGGCCAGCTCGCCGATCTCGTCCCGGGCCGTGACCGGCATGTCCCGCAGCCGCGGCGGTCCGTCGTCCTCGGCGTCGTCGTCGGCCACCCGGGCCAGCTCGCGCCCCGCCACCTCGGCGACCTCCCGCGCGGCTCCGGTGAGCGCCTGCACGGGCCGGATCACCGAGCGGCGCACCAGCACCGCGAAGGCGATCCACAGCGCGAAGGCGATCAGCGCGCCGCTCAGCAGCAGGCCGGCCCGCCAGCGGGCGGAGACGGCCGCGTCGTCGGCCCGGTCGGCGATCTCGCCGATCAGCGCGGTGGTGATCTTCAGCCGGGCGGCGGCCTGCACGGGGTAGGCCGGATAGTCGGTCAGCGCGTCCTGCACCGCCCGCCGGATCGCCTCCTGGTCGCCCGCCTGCCGGCGGTCCGCGCCGACCTGGAGCTCGGCGTACGCCTCGGAGATCTCCCGCTGCGCCTGCGTGTGCTCGATGCCGTCCAGCCGCTCGGCCTGCGCCTCGGTGGCGAACCGGCCGAAGCGGTCGGCCTGGTGGGTGTAGAGGTCGTAGGCGCCGACCGCGTTGGTGAACTCGATCAGCGCGTTGGTGTCGCCGGTGGTGGCCGCGAACACGTTGGTCTCGAAGGCGCCGTGGGCGGCGTCCGCGCGCAGCAGGGAGTCCAGCAGGTTGCCGGTGAAGGTGTCGGCGAGGTCGGCGTTGCGGTCGAGCCCGAGACCGTCGATCAGGCTCTGCGCGGCGCCGGCGTAGGCCGGGTCGATGTTGTCGGCGGGCAGATAGGACTGCTCCACCGAGGTGCGCAGACTGGTGAGACCCTCGACCCCGCGCAGGGCCTGTGCCGCGCTCCGCGGCAGCCGGTCGCCGAAGGCCGTGCGCACCTTCGCCAGCTGCGTGTCGACCGCCTTCTGCGCCCCTCGGTACGCGGCCGTCGAGGGCTTGTCGTACCCGGACTCGTAGCGGGTGGAGAGCAGGATGGCCTGCTGGTGCTCGGCCTCCACCCGGTCCACCAGCCGGGCCAGCTGGGCGCTGTCCCGGACCAGCCGGGCCGCGGAGGCCGCGCTGGACGACTGCCGTGCCAGGTCGGTGAAGAGGTACGCCAGCAGAACCGTGATGACCGCGAGGGGGATGCCGACGAGCAGGTTGAGCTTGCGCCGGAAAGGCCAGCGGTCGGCGAAACCCCGTGCTCCGCCCCGGGCGGGGGCGTGCCGGGCGGGCGCGTCCACCTGGTTCGTGGACACCGGGCCTCCTTCGTGGGTGTCGTGTCAGGGGGAGCCTTCACCCCCGGACATGAGGGCCTCGTCGCCCTCGAAAAGCCTGTGTCACACCACCGGAGCGGGCCCCGCGCACCGCTGTGGTCGATACCAACCCGGCCGAGACTACAGCCCGCTTGAGGCGCCGATCAGCCCTGCTTTCATCAAGAATCCGTTACAAAGGGACCGCTCTGCGTGCACAACTGGTCGCAGATCGAGGCCAATCGGTGACCTGATGCACTTGACTGACCGAGAAGCGGCTGGATTGGATCGGTCGCGTGACTTACACGACCCACATCAGCAGGTCCATCCGGAGGAACCGAGGCGCGGCGGCGGTCGCCCTCGTGGCGGCGACGGCTCTGCTGGCGGGCTGTTCCTCCAAGGACGACGACACGAGCAACCCCCTCACGGACGAGGGCAAGGCGAGCGGCGACAGCGTGGTCGTCGGGTCCAACAACTTCCCCGAGAGCACCCTGCTGGCCGACATCTACGGCGAGGCCCTCAAGGCCAAGGGGATCAAGGTCACCTACAAGCCGAACATCGGCAGCCGTGAGACCACCTACGGGCTGATCAAGAACGGCTCGATATCGGTGCTGCCCGAGTACAACGGCGCGCTGCTGGCCTACCTCGACCAGAAGGCCGCCCCGAAGTCCCTGGCCGAGACCACGGACGCCATCAACGCCAAGCTGGACTCCAAGCTCACGCTGCTGAAGCCGGCGTCGGCGCAGAACAAGGACTCGGTCACGGTCAACGCGGCCACCGCGAAGAAGTACGACCTCACCGAGAAGTCCTCCATCGGCGACCTGAAGGACGTCGCCAAGGATCTGGTCATCGGCGCCTCGCCGGAGTTCCAGACCCGGCAGCAGGGCCTGGTGGGCCTGAAGTCCGTCTACGGGCTGGAGTTCAAGTCCTTCAAGGCGCTCGACGCGGGCGGCCCGCTCACCCTGGCGGCGCTGAAGAAGGACGCCGTCCAGCTCGCGGACCTGTTCACCACGGACTCGAACATCGCCAAGGAGAAGTTCGTCGTCCTCCAGGACCCGAAGAACCTCTTCGGCTTCGAGAACGTCCAGCCGCTCGTCTACAAGGGCGCACTGTCCAAGGAGGGCGCCGACGCGCTCGACGCGGTCTCCGCGAAGCTCGACACCGCGACCCTGCTGGACCTGGACACCCAGGTGCAGGCCGGGAACAAGGACCCGCTGGACGTCGCCAAGGCCTGGCTGAAGTCCGCCGGTCTCGCCTGACGCACCACCGCGACGAACGACCGTGGACGTACCGACGCGGGTGCCCCCGAAGCACGGGGACACCCGCGTCCTGCTCGACGGCGGCGGCCTCACCCTGCCCGCCCTGGTCCGGCTCGCCGACGCCACGGCCGTGCCCGCCGTCGACCCCGGAGCGCTGGACCGGGTCCGCCGCGCCCGCGAGACGGCCGGCCAGCTCGCCGCGACGGGCCGCTGGTACGGCCGCGGCACCGGTGTCGGCGCACACCGCTCCGTCGCCGTCGACCCGGCCGACGAGACCGCCCACGGGCTACGGCTCCTGCGCAGCCACGCGGGCGGTGCCGGCCCGCTCCTTCCGCCCCGCCAGGTCCGCGCGATGCTCGCCGTCCGCGCCAACCAGCTCCTCACCGCCGGCTCCGGCATCCACCCGTCCTTCGTCACCGCCCTCACCGACGCCCTCCGCCTGGGCGTGCACCCGGCGGTCAGCCAGTACGGCGGCGTGGGCACCGGCGATCTGACGGCCCTGGCCCAGACGGCCCTGACCCTCCTCGGCGAACGTCCCTGGCTGACGACGGGGAACACCGTGGCGCCCCCGGACACCGGCGCGTCGTGCCCGGCGGGCGGCGGCGCTCCGCCGCCCCGCACCCCCGGCGCGGCGGAGCGGCCGGGAGGCGAGCTGCCCGCCCCGGTCGTGCTCCGGGCCGGCGACGCGCTCGCGCTGCTCAGCAGCAACGCCCTCGCCCTCGCGCAGGCCGCGCTCGCCGGGCACGAGACCGAGCTGCTGCTGCGCGCCACGCACGCGGTCGCGGCACTGTCCCTCGCCGCGGTCGCGGGCTCGCCGGAGGCGTACGCCGCGCCGGTGCACGCGCTGCGCCCCTACCCCGGCCCGGCCCGCGCCGCCGCGGAGGTACGGCGCCTGCTCGGCCTGCCCGGTCACCCGCCGTCGTCCCGGCCGGAGGGTCCCGGTCCCGCGGGCCGCCGGATCCAGGACCCGTACGGCTTCCGCGCCTTCCCGCAGGTGCACGGCGCCGCCCTGGACGCCTCGGCCGCGCTGCGCCGGATCGTCGAGGTCGAGATCAACTGCCCGTCCGAGAACCCCGTCCTGACCCCGGACGGCCACCTCTACCACCACGGCGGCTTCTTCGCCGCCCCCCTTGCCCTGGCCCTGGACGGCCTCAGCCTCGCCCTGCTGAAGACCGCGCAGCTCTCCGCCGCCCGTCTGTCCGCGCTGAGCCGCCCCGACCTCACGGGCCTGCCCGCCTTCCTCGCCGACGGCCCGGCCGGCAGTTCGGGCACGATGATCCTGGAGTACACCGCCAACTCGGCGCTCGCCGAGCTGCGTGCGAGTGCCGCCGCACCCGCCTCGGCCGGGCACGCGGTCCTCTCCCACGGACTGGAGGAGGCCGCCGGCTTCGCCGGACAGGCGGCCCGCCAGACGGAACGCGCCGGTGCCGCCTACGCGACCCTGCTCGCCTGCGAACTGGTGGCGGCCGTCCGCGCGTTGCGCCTGCGTCCCGTACCGCCCCCGGTCCCCGCCTTCGCCGTGGCCGCCGCCGCGCTCCCCGCCGCCCTGGAGGACCGTCCGCTGACCGGGGACGTCACGACCGCCGCCGAACTGCTGCCCCGGCTCGCGGAACTCTGAGCGGCACACGCACCGCCCGCCCGCCCGCCGGCTCGGTCCGGCCCGCGTGAGAACTCCGCGCGCCCGGCCGTGGTGACGGAAGAAGCGCGGCCGTCCGGGTGCGGGGCGTGGACGAGGGCACGGCCGGGCTCGTCGGGCATGCCCTCGTCCACGCGTTCTTCCCCGTGCTCAGAGGTCGAACTCGTGCGGCGGCAGATCCAGCGCGTAGCACGCCTCACGCACCACGGCCTGCTCGTCCTTGTCGAAGTCGCCGTCCGCGCCGCCGATGACGATGCCGATCTGGACGACCGCCCGTGCCTCGGCGGGCTTCTTCTTGGCCTTGGCGATCTCCTGAAGCACGCTCACCTTGCCGAAGGCGAAGTCGGCCGTCAGCTTGTCCAGGTTCTCCTCGAAACGGCGGCGCAGGTCGTCCGCCGGGAAGTTCTGCAACACCTCGTTCGTACCGATGAGCTGGGCCACCCGCTGTCGCTCCGACGGATCCACGGTCCCGTCGGCGGCGGCCACGAGCGCGCACATCGCCATGCTCGCATCGCGGAACGCGCCGCTCTTCAGGTCGTTCTTCTTCGCCACCAACTGGGTCTGCATCTGCGACGCCGACTCCTTGATGCGGTCCCACAGGGCCATGTCCACTCCTCGTATCGGCCGCCCGGTGCGCTCTCGGCACCCGACAGTTACTTCTACAACACCGTAGAAACTAACGGGGCGGCCGGGAAGTTCCGGAGATCTAGACTGTCTCCGCCGGCAACGGCGGACACGGACGGAACACAGCGGCGACGCGGCGGGAGGACGGCGACAGTGGCGACAGCGCCCGGCACCGGCTACCAGGACCCCTCCGCCGAGGTGCTCGCCGAGGCGGCCGCCGCCTTCGGACTGCTCGCCGCGCCCGCCCGGCTGCACCTCGTGTGGGCCCTGGCGCAGGGCGAGAGCGACGTGACCGGGCTCGCCGAGCGGGTCGGCGGTGCGCTGCCCGCCGTCAGCCAGCACCTGACCAAGCTCAAACTCGCCGGACTCGTCCGGTCCCGCCGCGAGGGCCGCCGTCAGGTGTACTTCGTCGACCCCGCCGAACAGGCCGCCGTGCTCGACGTCGTACGCCTCCTCGTCGGCCGGCTCGCCGAGCGGGAGGCGTCCGCCGTCGTCCCGGCCCGCCGGCTCCGTGGCCTCTGACCCTCCGGCCGGCACCCTGCTCCAGGAGCTGCGGCGCCTGGACACCGGACCGCGCGGACTCACCGAGACCGAGGCCGCCGCCCGGCTCGCGACCGTCGGCGAGAACACCCCGACCCACCCCCGCACCCCCTCCTGGGCCGCGCGCTGGGCCCGCGGCCTGCGCGACCCCTTCACCGCCGTCCTGCTCGCCCTCGGCCTGCTCTCGGCCTGCGTCGCCTCCTGGGGCACCGCCACCGTCATCCTCACGCTCGTCGCCGTCGGCTGTGTGCTGCGCGCGAGCGGCGAGCGCCGGGCCGACCGCGCCCTGACGGCCCTGCGCGACCTCGTCACCGGCACCGCCACCGTGCTGCGCCGCACCGACGGCAGCGCCCCGCCGCGCGCCCGCGAGATCCCGGTCGCCGATCTCGTGCCCGGCGACGTCGTCCGGCTCGGCCCCGGCGACCTCGTCCCCGCCGACCTACGACTGCTGCGCGCCCGGGGACTGACCGTGCGCCAGGCCGCGCTCACCGGCGAGTCCGCGCCCGTGCCCAAGGCCGCCGCCGACACCCCTGACCCGCGGGCGGAACCCGAAGCCGCCCTGTGCCTCCAGGGCAGCGCGGTCGTGACGGGCAGCGCCACGGCGGTCGTCGTCGCGACCGGGCCGCACACCCGGTTCGCCGCCGCCGGGCGGGCGCCGGAGCGCCGGGAGCCGAGCGCCTTCGACCGCTCCGTGCACGGCATCGCCCGGGTGCTCGTCCGGTTCGTGCTGCTCATGCCTCCGCTGGCCCTCATGGCGGGCGCCGCGCTGCGCGGCCGGGGCCTGGAGACCCTGCCGTTCGCCGTCGCGGTGGCCGTCGGGCTCACCCCCGAGATGCTCCCGGTGATCGTCACCAGCTGCCTGGCCCGCGCCGCCACCCTGCTGGCCCGCACCCACCGGGTCGTCGTCCGGCGGCTGCCCGCGCTGCACGACCTCGGCGCGATCGACGTGCTGTGCGTGGACAAGACCGGCACCCTCACCCAGGACCGGCCCGTCCTCGCCCGTTCGCTCGGCCCCGACGGCCGGGACGACCCGGAGCCGTTGCGCTGGGCGGCCACCGCCGCCTGGTGGACCCTCCAGCTCGCCGAACTGCCCGCCCCCGACGCCCTCGACGAAGCCCTCCTCGACGCGGCCGGGGACGCGGGCGAGGAGTACGACGGTGTCGCCGCGCTCCCCGTCGACCCCGGCCGGCGCCTGGCCACCGCCGTCGTCGCGGGTCCGCTCGGCCGTCATCTCCTCATCACCAAGGGCGCTCCGGAAGACGTCCTGGACCGCTGCGACCTGCCGTCCGCCGAACGGCGGCGGCTGCTCGCCCTCGCCGCGCGCGAGGCGGGCGCCGGGCAGCGCGTGCTCGCCGTCGCCACCGCGGAACGGGCCGCCCGTACCCGCCCGTACACCGCCGCCGACGAACGCGGCCTCGCCTTCCGTGGACTGGTCGCCTTCCGAGACGGACTCGCCCCCGGCGCCGCCGAGTCGCTGCGCGCCCTGACCGGCCTCGGCGTCACCGTGCACGTCCTCACCGGCGACCACCCCGGCACCGCCGCCCGCGCCTGCCGGGACCTGGGACTGGCACCCGCAGAGATACGCACCGCCGCGGACGCCGCCGCACCCGTCCCGGCCGGCGCCACCACGGTCGTCGCCCGCTGCGCCCCCGAGGACAAGGCGCGCATCGTCACCGCGCTGCGCGCGGCCGGGCACACCGTCGGCTTCCTCGGCGACGGCGTCAACGACGTGCCCGCCCTGCTCGCCGCCGACGTGGGCCTGGCGCCGCGGGGAGCCGTGGCCGTCGCCCGGGAGGGCGCCGACGTGGTGCTCGCGGAGAAGGACCTCACCGCGATCGGACACGCCGTCACCGCCGGCCGGCACAGCAGCGCCAACATCGCCTCCTACCTCCGCGTCACGCTCTCCTCCAACCTCGGCAACGTCCTCGCGATGCTCGCCGCGGCCCTGCTGCTGCCGTTCCTGCCGATGCTCCCGCTCCAGGTGCTCGTCCAGAACCTGTGCTTCGACGCCGCCCAGCTGGCCTTCGCCCACGACCGTCCCGACGCGCGGGCGCTGCGCCGGCCGACCGTGCTGCGGCCCCCCTCCTTCCTGCGGTTCATCACCGGCTTCGGCCTGCTCAACGCCCTCGCCGACCTGGCCACCTTCGGCATCCTCGCGTTCGCCCCCGGCGCCTCCGGCGGCCTGGACGACCAGACCGTCTTCCACTCGGCCTGGTTCACCGAGAACCTGCTCACCCAGGCCCTGGTCATGCTGTTGCTGCGCAGCGGCCGCCGCCCGGCGCGGGGCGGCCGGCCCGGACCGGTGGGCCGGGCGGCGGCCCTGCTCGCCGTCGTCTCACTGGTGCTGCCGGCGAGCCCGCCGGGCGCCGCGCTCGGTCTGACCGCGCTCCCCGCCGCCTGCCGTCCGCCGCTCGCCGCGGTCCTCGCCCTGTACGCCCTGGCCCTCGCGGCGGCGAAGGTCCGCCACGACCGGCACCTGCCGTGACGGGGTGCGCGAGGCGCGGCCTCCCGACTCGGGTTGTACAGTTGCGCAACGTGGCAACTGTTGCTGCGAGCCGAGACAACGAAGGGGGCGGTCATGCTCCGCAACGGACTTGAGCCCTGGCATCTGCTGATCGTCGCGGTCGTGTTCCTGCTGCTGTTCGGGACCCGGAAGCTGCCCGACACCGCCCGTGCGCTGGGCAAGTCCATGCGCATCCTCAAGAGCGAGGCGAAGGCGATGAAGGGCGAGAGCGGAACGCCGGGCCCCGTCGGCGGACCGGCCGCGGAACCGACGGCTCAGGAGCCGCCGCCGGCCGCGGGCTGAGCGGTCAGTCCTCGTCCCCCTCGTCCTCCCCCTCGAAGAAGTCCCCGATCTCGTCCACGGCCTCCGCGGCCACCATGCCGCCCACCACGCCCACGGCGAGGCCCGCCGCGCCCGCGGCCACGGCCGTGCCCAGGCCCGGACCGGAGCGATGGGCGTCGGCGGAGTGGTGACCGGCGTAGTGCTCGCCGCCGTGGCCGTATGCCGCGTGGCTGTCGTAGGCGTCGCGGTGCTCGGTCATCCGGCGGAGCCAGCCGTCGACCTCCGACTGCCAGTCGAGCACCGCGGCGTCCTCGTGGCGCACCGTGAACCGGGACAGGGCGTCGTGCCCCGCGGAGAACGGCCCGCCGCGCTTGTCCGCCTCCAGGACGACCTCGACGCCCGCGGGGGAGGCGAGGAAGGTCAGCTCGATCTCGTTCACCGCGTGCGCGTAACCCGGGGGCGGGGTCAGCTCGATCTCCTGGTAGAACGGCAGCTGCTGACCCGTACTGCCGATGCGGCCGTACTCCAGGTCGGCCGAACGGAACCCGGAGCCCAGCTGCCCGAAGGCCTCCAGCACGGCCTCCTGCACGGGCAGGGGGCGGACCGCCAGCGGGTCCAGATCGCCCTTGTCCCGGGCGCCGGCCACCGCGACCTCCGTGCGCACGCCCAGCACGATGCCGAGCGGCTGCCCGTACAGCTCCGTCACCGGGGTCTCCCAGGGGAGGCGCACGCTGAACGGCAGCTCGCGCTCCTCCTGCTCGCCGAGCCGGAAGCCGCCGCCGACGGTGAACCGCTCGAAGGCGACCGCGCCCTCGCTCTCCCCCTCCGCGTGCTCGGCCTCCACGCGGGCGATCAGCTCCAGGCCGATGTGCTCGATCTCCACGGCGGACCCGCCACCCCGCAGCAGCACCCGGCCGGTCAGGTCGCCGCCGGGCAGCGCCGCGCCGCCGTCCAGCACCGTGTCCACGGAGGGGCCGCCGACCCCGATCGCGCCCAGCAGCCTCTTGAACACCATGCCGTGACTCCTTCGTCCATCGTCTTCTCCGGACGGCCCGTCATCGCCGTCCGACTGCCCGATGAACTCCCGGCATCGGCAAAGAAGTTCCCAAGTCACCTGTTCGGGGGAGCCTGGCCGGCCTCACCCGCCCCGGGGCCCGACCCCGCGGCCCGGCACGCATCGGCCGCGCCCGGCGTCGGCCCGGCGCAGCCCCGGCGCGGGCCCGAAGGGGCCCGGGTGCGTGCTCCCCGTCAGGCCGTCCCCTCCGCGCCCTCCGCCGTCAGCGCGCGCGCCTCGGCCCGCGCCCGCCTGCGGCGCTCGCGGCGGCTGACGCGCGGTTCCTGGTCCGGGAGCCAGCCGAAGGCGAGGCAGCTGCCCGTGACGCCGAGGAGCAGGCCCAGGAAGAAGCCGCCCAGGTTGGAGGTGAGCCAGGTGCCCAGGGAGAGCAGGACACCCGTGATGGAGTAGAAGAGCCGCTGGGACGGGTTGAAGAGGATCAGCAGCCCCAGCAGCACCATGAGCGTCGGCAGCAGATAGCCGGCCAGGCCCTGCATGCCGATGTGCAGTACGACCTTCAGCGAGGCCTTCTCCGTGAGCAGGATCTCGCCGCCGCCGAGGGCGAGCAGCAGCCCGCCCCAGAACGGCCGGCGGGCCCGCCATCCGCGGAAGGCGAGCCTCGGTCCCCGACGCGGACGGTCCGGAACGCTGTGCGGGTCCGGCACGTCGATCAGCAACCCGAATCGCTGAAGCGGAGCTTGAGACCGGGCAGCTTGAACACGCCGGCCGTGGTCGCGTAGTTGGTCTGCCGGAGATTGGCGATGCGCACGGTGTCGGCCTGCTGGCTGAAGACGCCGATCGGGCCCTTCGCGTTCGCCTTGTTCAGCGTGCTGGCGTCGTTGCCGATCTCGATGTTGTTGAACGCCGCGTCGCCCGACAGCTCGGTGGAGTCGGTGGTCAGATCGGTCGCGGTGACCTTGTTCGCGCCGCTGCCCGCGGTGATCAGCAGGTTGGTGCCGCCGAGGTCGACGCTCTGGCACAGCTTGGTGAGCGTGGCGTTCTTGATGGCGGAGGTGACGACGAGCACCTGACCGCCGGTGTCCCCGGCGTTCGGGCTGCCCTCGGCCATGTTGTCGAGGCCGCCGAACTGCTCGAATCCGGTGCCGTTCAGCTCCGTGGCGGTGACCGTGAACGGCATGCCGGAGATGGCGAACTGCACGCCCAGCGCACCCTGGGCGGTGAGGACCGCGAGGGTGGCGGCGACGAGGGTGGCGGGCACCGCCATCACCGCGGCCCGGCGGGCCCGGACCCGTCCTCGTCTGGGGGCACCGGTGGTGGTCCCGGCGTCGTTCAGGGTTTCGGGCGGGGTGTCGCTTCCCGAGTTCTCGGGGGTGTTGCCGGCGGACGAGACGTCCGGGGACGAGGCCATGTCTGCTCCCATGGGCATGGATCAATGCGGGTTGGGCTTCAGTGGCGCGGTGTCCTGGCGCGGACAGAGGACGCCGCGTACGCCTCCTCGCAACTCCCGGCGGGTGCAAGGGCTTTCACGTTACGCGGCAGTAGCCTTCGAGGAAGTTACCGCCGGTTACTTTGAAGGGTCAAGGGAGTTGTGGAAAAAGGGTGTCGGATGTGCGCGGGGCGCGTTCGCGTGCGACAACTCGCTGTTCCAGCCTTGACGTTGACGGTTAATCAGGTCTAGAACTTCCCCTGTTTCCCGGATCCGTGGCGCCGGATCCGGCGGGCGGCGGCAGCCGCCCCCAGGCGCGGCACCCGTCGCATCCCGCGACGTGGCAGCGACCGCGTTCCCGGCCCTGGCACGGCAATCGCTTCACCTCACGAGCGCGGCACCGGCACGGTCGTTCCCCTCTTGTCCCGTGCCCGGCCGCCCCCTTGTCCGGCTCGGCCGGAGGTCTTCCCCCGAGGCCTTCGGCCGGTGCCCGGTGTGCCGCCGTCGCGGGTCCGCGGCGTACGGAGAAGGCGTCACGGCCCTGCGCCGGCGGCATCGCACGCACCACCCGCCACCCCCCACCTCACCTCATCTGCCCCACTTCAACAGAGAGGCACCCGCATGCGTAAGCGCTCCCTCCTCGCTCTCGGTGGCACCGCCGCCGCGCTCGCTCTCGCGTGGGCCACCCCGGCCTCCGCGGCCGGCACGGTCCTCACCACCGGCAACACCGGTGCCAACGGCGGCGCCGCGGTCGCCGTCGGCGACACCCTCACCGCCCCCCTGTCCACGGGCTCCGCCGCCACCTTCTACTCCAGCGCGACCGGCACCAGCGGTGTGAAGTGCACGGGCTCCCAGTTCACCGCCAAGGTCACCGGCAACCCGGCCGCGCCCGGCACGGCCACCGAGTCCGTCACCGGGCACACCTTCGACAGCAGCACCTGCACCAGCAACGTCACCGGTGTCCTCGGGGTCAACGGCATCACCATCAACAACCTGCCCTACTCGGCGTCGATCACCTCGGCGGGCACCCTCACCGTCTCGCCCCCGAGCGGCTCCACCATCCAGGCGACGGTCCAGCTGCGCACCCTGCTGGGCACCGTGACCTGTGTGTACCAGGCGCCCAGCCTGACCGGTAAGGCCGACAACGGCGACAGCAGCATCACCTTCACCAACCAGCAGTTCACCAAGACGTCCGGTTCGTCGCTGTGCTTCGCCAACGGCTACTTCACGGCCAAGTACGCGCCCGTCACCGACGGGGGAGTGCGGGTCTACGTGAACTGACGCGCCGGACCGCGAGGTTCAGCGTCGTCGCAGCCGCAGAAAGAGGGCGGCGCCCCCGGTGAGCAGCAGCACCGCCGTGGCGCCGCCCGCCAGCAGGGAAGCCGAGGGTCCCGAGCCGCCGTGCGTGGTCTGCGCCACCGGGGTCCCCTCGGCCGGGGCTCCCGCGGCAGGGCCGTCGCCCCGCCGCTTCGACACGGGAGCCGCACTCTCCGCCGGTGCGCTCCGCGTCCGCGCCGGCCGTGGACGCGGAGTGGCCGGCACCGTCGTCGCCGGCCGCGTGGACCTCGCCGCGCCGGCGGCTTCTCCGTGCTCGGGGAAGACCACGTCGGAGCACGAGTAGTAGGTGTCCGGCGTGCTGCTGTTCTGCCAGATCGTGTAGAGCACCTGACGCCCCGTCCGGTCTTTCGGCAGCGTCGCGTTCATGCGGTACGCCCCGCCCCGCAGCGGCGGGTCCGTGATCTCGGCGAAGGGCCGTTCCGGCAGGTCGGACCAGGCCAGTGGCTTCGCCGGGTCGTAGCCCTGCTCGGTCAGGTACAGCTTGAACGTGCCCGTGTGCGCGATCGTCGACGCGTACGTCAGCGTCAGCCGGCCGCCCGGGGCCAGCCGCGTCGCCGGCCAGTCCCGCCGCGCCAGGTCGAGGCCCCGGTACGCCGGCAGATTCCCGCTGCACAGCCTGCCGTCCGGAATCACCTGCCGGTCCCGGCCCCCCACCCCCGCCACGCGCAGGTTGTCCCACGCCGTGAACGGAGCGCCGTTCGCCGCGATCGCGGCCCGGCAGGCGGCCGACCCGGCGTCGCCGCCCTCGGGCGAGCAGGCGTAGACCCGGCTGACGGGGTCCGTGGGCGCTCCGTGCGCCTGGGCGGACCCGGCCGCCCACGGCAGAAGCAGGAGCGGTGCCGTCGCGGCGGCCATCCTGGCACCCAGGCGGGCGGTCATCCGAGTCATCCGGGACGTCTCCTCGACAGGCGCGGGAACGGGATCTGCGGCGTCCAGTACGGCGGCGCCGTCCGCCCCGTTCAGCCGGACCGGCGCACGGGGGCGCGGGGGGCGTGAAAGCACAGACCGCATCGGCTGTTTTGCGCCTGCTTCCACGCACCATTGAGGAGCCGGGTGTCCGCCTCGTATCGTGGCGATCATGGGTGCGGCGCCCGTCGCCCCGTGGCTGCCGGGAACCGGCCGCACCTGAAGGGGGAACCGGCGTGGTCTCGCCCGTTCACGAAGCGCCGCGGACCCCGCCGCCGTCGCGCGAGCCGCTGACACGTGTCGTACCGCACGCGCGGTACGCAGGAATGCTGCTGCCCCTCGGTGAGTTATCGTATGCAAGGGGTTAAAAACAAACCGCATGTCCTGTTCGGTTGAAGTGCGAGGAGGGGTCCCACGATGGCGAGGCAGTTACGCGCTGAACAGACCCGGGCAACGATCATCACGGCCGCCGCCGACCTGTTCGACCGGCACGGCTACGAATCCACGAGTCTGAGCGACATCGTCGCACACGCGAAGGTCACCAAGGGCGCCCTGTACTTCCACTTCGCCGCCAAGGAGGATCTGGCCCACGCCATCCTGGAGCTGCAGGCCAAAGCCGCGCAACAGCTCGTGGCCGACGTCGAGGGCCGCGGCTGCTCCTCGCTGGAGGCCCTGATGCGCACCACCTTCGGGATCGCCCGGCTCGCCGTGGAGGACCCGGTGCCACGCGCCGGACTCCGCCTCGCCACCGCGGACATCGCCGTACGGCCGCCGCTGCGCCACCCGTTCACCGAGTGGCTGGACTTCGCCACCCGCAAGTTCACCGGAGCCGTCAAGGAAGCCGATCTGCACGGCGATCTCGACATCGGGGCCGTCGCCCACTCCCTCGTCTGCTTCTTCATCGGCACCCGGGTCGCCGGCCGCTCGCTCGAACCCGTCGGCCGGCTGCCGCGCAGGACGGCCGAGATGTGGCACCTCGTGATCCGCGGACTCGTCCCGGTGCACCGCCGCCCCCGTTACGTCACCCTCGCCACGCAGCTGGAGCGGGAGATCCGCGCCGCCTGACACCCCCGATCGGGAGATCCGCCCCGCCCGGGACCCGCGATACGGTGACGGACATGCCCGACACCCCGTTCGCACCCGTGATCCTCGGCAACGACCCCGGCTCGTTCCCGCACAGCGTGCTGGCCGAGCGGCACCCCGCGATCGTCCGGCAGGTACGGGACGCCTTCCCGTACGGCCCCGGACAGCACACGGCGCTGGACGAGCTGCTGAAGAGCTGCACCCAGGGGACGATCGAGCCGCTGCCGGCCGACGCCCCGGACCGCGGCCGGTGGCACGACTGGGGCCTGGCCGAGCACACCGGGCGGTCCTGGTACGACGTGCCCTGGCTGTGGTCCGAGAGCTACTTCTACCGCCGGCTGCTCGACGCCGTCGGCTGGTTCGGCCCGGGCGCCTGGCAGGGCGTCGATCCCTTCCGCCCCTTCAAGCGCGCCGAACTCGACGCCCCGGAGACCGACGAGGAACTGGCCGCCCTGGACGGCCTGCGCGACCTGCCGGAGCGGGAGCGGGCACACGCCCTGCTGCACGGCTCGCTCTGGGGCAACCGCGCCGACCTCGGCTTCCGGCTCTCCGCCGAGGGCGCCGAGGCCCGTGAGCCGGCCCCCGCACTGGTCGCCGACGACAGCGACACCCTCTGGTCGCTGCTGCCGCCCGACGGGACCGGCACCCTCGTCCTCGTCGCCGACAACGCGGGCCGCGAACTCGTCCCCGATCTCCTCCTGATCGCCCACCTGCTCGTCTCGGGCCGGACCGCGCGGGCGGTGCTGCACGTCAAGCCGTACCCCTACTACGTCTCCGACGCCACCACCGCCGACGTGGTCGACGCCCTGCAACGGCTGCGCACGGCCTCCGGCACGGCCGGCGAGTACGGGCGCGTGCTCTGGTCGGCCATGGCCGACGGCCGGCTCACCGTGCGCGCCCACCCCTTCTCCTGCGCCCCGCTGCCGTACTCCGCGATGCCGGACGATCTGCGCGCCGAGTTCGCGGCGGCCACGCTGACCGTCGTCAAGGGCGACCTCAACTACCGGCGCCTGGTGGGCGACCGGCGCTGGCCGCCCACCACGCCCTTCCGGGAGACGACCCGGTACTTCCCCGGCCCGGTCGCCGCGCTGCGCACCCTCAAGTCCGACGTGATCACCGGTCTGACCGCCGCGGCCGAGGCCCGGCTGGTGGCGGCCGAGGGGCAGCTCTGGCGGACGAACGGCACCCACGCGCTGATCCAGACCGACCCGTCAGACGAGACGCACCGGCAGTGACTTGACGCCGTTGATGAAGTTCGACACCAGCCGCCCCGCCGGCCCGGCGAGGCGCGGCGGCCCCGGCAGGACACGCAGCGCCTCCTCGTGCAGCAGCCGGAGCTGGAGCCGGGCGAAGTGAGCGCCCAGACAGACGTGCGGGCCGTCCCCGAACGACACGTGCGGATTGGGCGAGCGGGTGAGGTCGAGCCGGTCCGGCCCGGCGAAGACGCGCTCGTCCCGGTTGGCCGAGGCGTGGAACACCACGACCTTGTCGCCCGCCCGGATCGCCTGGCCCCCCAGTTCGGTGTCCCGCAGGGCGGTCCGCCGGAAGGTGAGCACGGGCGGGTGCCAGCGCAGCAGCTCCTCGACGGCGGACGGCACACCGGCCCGGCCGGTGCGCAGCAGCTCGTACGCCTCCGGATGCTCCGCCAGCGCCAGCAGTCCGCCCGGGACCGCGCTGCGCACGGTGTCGTTCCCGGCCACGGTGAGCAGGAAGAAGAACATCTCCAGCTCCGCGTCGGCGAGTTCCGTTTCGTCGGCCTCCGCCGGTCGGGCGCCGCCGGGCGTCCGGGGGAGTAGGGCGAGCGTCGTCATCACGTCGTCGGCGGGATGCCGTCTCTTGTACGCGGCCAGCTGTGCGGCGTACGCGAACATGTCCCGCAGCATCGCCGGGGACCGCGGGTTCACCGGCCTGCCCGCGCCGTCCAGCACCCGCGGACCGGCCTCGTCCGGATCCTGGTAGCCGATGACCCGCCGCGTCCAGTGCAGCAGCAGGTGCCGGTCGCTCTCCGGGACGCCCAGCAGATCCGCCAGATTCAGCAGGGCGTAGTCGTCGGTGACGCAGGCCACCAGGTCGGCGGTGCCGTCCCCCTCGCGTGCCTTCTCCAGGGCACCCGCGAGCAGCGTGCGGGCCCGCTCCCGGGCGACCGCCGCGAACCGGTCGACCCGCCCCGGCGTGAACGCCCGGCTCACCAGCCGGCGCAGCCGCCGGTGGCCGGGCGGGTCCTGGTTGAGCATCATCCGCCGGATGAACGGAAGGTCCTCCGGGTCGGGGTCCCGGATCTGGGTCGCCCCGGCGTACGAGGAGTACGTCCCCGCGTCCTTCAGTACGCGCACGACGTCCGCGTGCCGGGTCACCGCCCAGAACCCGGGCCCGGCGGGCCAGCCCAGCACCTCCGGCTCCCGCTGCCAGGCCACCGGACGACGGTCGCGCAGCACGCGGTAGTCGGCGTAGGGGATCGCGGTGGCGTACCGGCGCGGATCGAAGACGTCCGGCGCCTCGGGCGCCTCGGGTGCGCTCACGCCGGCCCGCCCCGTCCCGCGACGCCGGGCGTGGCGACGCCGTCCGCCCCGTCCGCCCCGCCCGTCTCGCCGGCCGCCTCCGCCGCGTCCCTGTCGTCGGACCCGTCGGACCCGTCGGCCTCGTCGGACCCGTCCGCCGCGTCCGCGCGCAGGAAGTCCTCGACGGTGCGGATCAGCTCCAGCGGGGTCTCGTCCATCGCGTAGTGGCCCGCGCCGGGCAGCACCGCCAGCCGGGCGCGCGGGTACCAGGACATCCAGGTCTGCCGCATGACCTCCGGGGACAGCGCCGGATCGAGCGCACCGGCCACGGCGAGCGCCGGCACCCCGCTGCCCTCGACGGCCGCGCTGAAGTCGGTGTCCGCCCAGGAGTCGAGCCAGGCCCTGAACGCCTTGGCGTCGCTGCGCTCCAGCGAGCGGGCGACCATCCGGTCCAGCCAGGCGGCGGGCCGGCGGCCGCCGGTGGTGACGTCGATGATCGCGCGCCGGTTCTCCGCCCGGTGCGCCGCGTCCCGGAACAGCTCCCCCTGCTCCCCGGCCATCGGCATGCCCGAGGCGGGCACGGGCGAGACGCCCGCGATCCGGCGCAGCCGGTGCGGGGCGACGGAGAGCAGACGCTGGGCGACCGCGCCGCCCATGGAGTGCCCGATCACCGAGAACCGCTCCCAGCCGAGCCGGTCGGCCAGCTCCACCAGGTCCACGGCAGCCTCGGCCGTCGTGAACGAGCCCGTGGCGTCCCGCGCCTCGCCGTAACCGCGCAGGTCGACCAGCGCGTAGCTGAAGGAGGCCCGGTCCAGGTCCGGCAGGACGGCCGCGTAGGCGGACCGGTCGGCGAACCAGCCGTGCACCGCGAACACCTTGTGGGCGCCGTCGCCGTGCACCTCGTGGGGCAGTACGAAGGAGGTCATGCGCCTACCGTGACCCCCCGCGCGCGTGCCCGGCAAGAGCGCCAACGCCACAACGCCCGGACGGAGTTCCACGTTTCGCCGAGGGTTCACGCGATGGTGTGATCATGTGCCCCCGGGCGGATGGGCGTCCGGGGCCACGGGTAGTGCCCCGGCCATGACGCAGCCGTTCGAACTCCCGCACTTCTACATGCCGTATCCCGCGCGCCTCAATCCGCACCTGGAGGAGGCCCGCGTCCACTCGACCCGGTGGGCGCGCGAGATGGGCATGCTGGAGGGCTCCGGGGTCTGGGAGCAGGCCGACCTGGAGGCGCACGACTACGGTCTGCTGTGCTCCTACACCCACCCCGACTGCGACGGACCCGCTCTCTCGCTGATCACCGACTGGTACGTGTGGGTGTTCTTCTTCGACGACCACTTCCTCGACATGTTCAAGCGCACCCAGGACCGGGCAGCCGGGAAGGCGCACCTGGACCGTCTGCCGCTGTTCATGCCGCTCGACCCCGGAGCACCCGTGCCCGAGCCGGAGAACCCGGTGGAGGCGGGGCTGAAGGACCTGTGGGCGCGGACCGTGCCGTCGATGTCCGTGGACTGGCGGCGCCGCTTCTCCGTCGCGACCGAGCATCTGCTCAACGAGTCGATGTGGGAGCTGTCCAACATCAACGAGGGGCGGATCGCCAATCCCGTCGAGTACATCGAGATGCGCCGCAAGGTGGGCGGCGCCCCCTGGTCCGCCGGGCTCGTCGAGTACGCGACCGCCGAGGTGCCCGCCGCCGTCTCCGGCACCCGGCCGCTGCGCGTCCTGATGGAGACGTTCTCCGACGCCGTCCACCTGCGCAACGACCTGTTCTCCTACCAGCGCGAGGTCGAGGAGGAGGGCGAGAACAGCAACGGCGTACTGGTGCTGGAGAAGTTCTTCGGCTGCACCACGCAGGAGGCCGCCGAGACCGTCAACGACGTCCTCACCTCCCGGCTGCACCAGTTCGAGCACACCGCGCTCACCGAAGTGCCGGCCGTCGCCCTGGAGAAGGGGCTCAGGCCCGACGAGGCCGCCGCGGTGGCCGCCTACACCAAGGGACTCCAGGACTGGCAGTCCGGCGGCCACGAGTGGCACCTGCGCTCCAGCCGCTACATGAACAAGGGCGCGCGGTCCGAGCCCGCCTGGCGGCTCACGGGCCCCGGCACCACCGCCGCCGACGTCGGCGCACTGCTCGCCGCGGCGGCCCAGGAGCGCCTGCGCGCCTACTCCCACGTGCCGCATCAGCGGGTCGGCCCGTCCCGTATCCCCGACCTGTACATGCCCTTCGGCGTCCGGCTCAGCCCTCACCTGGACCAGGCCCGCGGCCGGCTCGTCGGCTGGTGCCGCCGCACGGGCATCCTCCAGGAGGGCGTCTGGGACGAGGACAAGCTCGCCGCCGCCGACCTCGCCCTGTGCTCCGCCGGCCTGGACCCCGACGCCACCCCGGAGGCCCTCGACCTCAGCGCCCAGTGGCTCGCCTGGGGAACGTACGGCGACGACTACTACCCCTTGGTCCACGGCCACCGCAGGGACCTGGCCGCCGCCCGGCTGACCACGGCCCGGCTGTCGGAGTGCATGCCGGTCGAGGGCGGACCCGCCGTCGTCCCCGGCAACGCCATGGAACGCGGCCTGATCGACCTGTGGACACGCACCACCGCCGGGATGACCGCGGACCAGCGGCGCACCCTGAAGTCCTCCGTGGACAAGATGACCGAGAGCTGGGTCTGGGAACTCTCCAACCAGCTCCAGAACCGCATCCCCGACCCGGTGGACTACCTGGAGATGCGCCGCTCCACCTTCGGCTCGGACCTCACCCTGAGCCTGTGCCGGATGGGCCACGGTCCCGCGGTCCCCGCCGAGGTGTACGCCAGCGGTCCGGTGCGCTCCCTGGAGAACGCCGCCATCGACTACGCCTGCCTCGTCAACGACGTCTTCTCGTACCAGAAGGAGATCGAGTACGAGGGCGAGATCCACAACGCCGTCCTGGTCGTGCAGAACTTCTTCGGCGTGGACTACCCGGCGGCCCTCGGTGTCGTCCAGGACCTGATGACCCAGCGCATGCAGCAGTTCGAGCATGTCGTCGCACAGGAGCTGCCCGTCCTCTACGACGACTTCGCACTGCCGGCCGAGGGCCGCGAGGCCATGGACGCCTATGTGCTCGACCTGCGGAACTGGCTGGCGGGGATCCTCCACTGGCACCGGGAGGTCGACCGCTACAAGGCCGAGTGGCTCGGTCGCCGCACCCACGGCTTCACCCCGGACCGCCCGCCCGCCGTGCCGGTCCTGTCGTTCCGCTGACGGTTTCGCCCTCGCTGACGGTTTCGCAAACTTCGCGTACGGAAGGGGGAGTTCAGGGAACTTCGGTGAGCGCTCGGGGGTCTTCCGGTGCAAGGGGAACATACAGACACCGGAATACACGGGGGTGTTCGATCTTGACCGAGATCATCGAGAAGCTCACCAAGCTCACCGGAGAGACCGCGGACGGGAAGGCGCCGGCGCCTGCCGAACTGAGGCCGTACGTCGCACCGTTACCCGTGCCGCCCGTCCTGCGGCCCGCCACGGACGACGTCCTGCGCGAGACCGAGATCGCCCTGCGCCCCACCTGGGTGCGCCTGCACCCGCAGCTGCCGCCCACCCTGATGTGGGGGTACGACGGACAGGTGCCGGGCCCGACCATCGAGGTGCGGCGCGGCCGGCGCGTCCGGATCGCCTGGACCAACCGCATCCCCAGGGACAGCGAGTACCCGGTCACGTCGGTGGAGGTGCCGCTGCGCACGGACGGCCGCCCGCAGGCCACCACCGAGCCCGGCCGCGAGGGCGTCGAGCCGAACAAGGACGTCGCCGCCCTGCCCGCCTGGTCGGTGACCCATCTGCACGGCGCCCAGACCGGCGGCGGCAACGACGGCTGGGCGGACAACGCCGTCGGCCCCGGCGACGCCCAGCTGTCGGAGTACCCGAACGACCACCAGGCGGTGCAGTGGTGGTACCACGACCACGCCATGAACATCACCCGGTGGAACGTGATGTCGGGCCTGTACGGCACCTATCTCGTCCGGGACGACGAGGAGGACGCCCTCCACCTGCCCTCCGGCGAGCGGGAGATCCCGCTCCTCATCGCCGACCGCAACCTCGACACGGACGAGGACGGCCGCCTCAACGGCCGGCTGCTGCACAAGACGGTGATCGTGCAGCCGAGCAACCCGGAGACGGGCAAGCCGGTCTCCGTCCCGTTCACCGGCCCGTACACCACGGTCAACGGCCGCATCTGGCCGTACGCCGACGTGGACCCGGCCTGGTACCGCTTCCGGCTGGTCAACGCCTCCAACGCGCGCATCTTCGACCTCGTCCTGATCGACGAGGACGGCGCGCCGGTGCCCGGGATCGTCCACCAGATCGGCAGCGACGGCGGCCTCCTGCCGCGCCCGGTGCCGGTCGACTTCGACGCGGAGCTGCCCGCCCTGACCGCCGCGCCGGCCGAGCGCTTCGACCTGCTGGTCGACTTCCGCTCACTGGCGGGGCGCACCCTCCGGCTGGTGAACAAGGGACCGGGCGGCCCCGCCGGGGTGGCGGACCCGGCCGGTGACGTGCCGTACCCGGACGTGCTGGAGTTCCGGGTCCGGGACACCTGCGAGGAGGACCCCTTCGAGCTCCCCGAGGTGCTCTCCGGGTCCTTCCGCCGCCTCACCCACGACATCCCGCACGGCCACCGCCTCGTCCTGCTCACCCCGCCCCCCACCAAGGGCGCCGGGGGCCACCCCGAGATATGGGAGATGACCGAGATCCAGGAGCCGGAGGGGCTGCGGCTCCCGGCCGACGGCGTCGTCCAGATCACCGGGCCCGACGGCACCACGAAGACGTACCGGCGCACCGCTCGGACGTTCAACGACGGGCTCGGTTTCACCATCGCCGAGGGCAGCCACGAGCAGTGGAGCTTCCTCAACCTGGCGCCCATCGTGCACCCCATGCACATCCACCTGGCCGACTTCCAGCTGCTGGGCCGGGACGCCTACGACGTCTCCGGCTTCGACCCGGCGGCCGGCGGCACCCGCACCCCGATCCGGTACGACGCGGGGACGGCGATCCCGCTCGCCCCCAACGAGCGCGGCCACAAGGACGTGTTCCGGGTGCCGGGGAACCAGATGCTCCGGGTCATGGGCCGCTTCGACGGCGCGTACGGCCGGTTCATGTACCACTGCCATCTGCTGGAGCACGAGGACATGGGCATGATGCGGCCCTTCGTCGTCATGCCGCCCGAGGCCCTGAAGTTCGACCACGGCGGCGCGCACGGCGGCCACGGCGAGGGCCACACGGGCTGAACCCCGGCGGGCGGGTCACACCGGCGGAGCGCTCGGGGCCGCCGCGTGCTCGACCGCGGCGCGCGCCAGCGCCCGGACCACCGGGTGCGGGTGCGTGCCGTCGCCCGCCAGCTCCGGCTGGAACAGCGACGCCAGGAAGAAGGGATGGCCGGGCAGCTCGGCCATCCGCACCCCGCCGTCGTCGTCGTGCCCGGAGAACCGCAGCCCGTGGGCGCGGAGCGTGTCGAGGTGGCGGGAGGGGCCGTACGCGCAGAAGTACCGCTCGACCGTGCGCGCCGCGCCGATCACGGACGCGGCCAGCGAGTCCGGCGCGATCGTCACCGCGGCCTCGTGGCCCACCAGCGAGCAGGCCAGCGGCTCGATGAGCGGATCCTCGGCGTCCGGGTCGTTCTCGGCGTGCGTGACCCCCGTCAGCCCGCACACGTTCCGCGCGTACTCCAGCAGCGCGTGCTGGAAGCCGCCGCATGTGCCCAGGAACGGGATGCCCTCCTCGCGCGCGGTGCGCACCGCGGCGAGGACGCCCGCCTCGCTGCGGTACGGGCTGCCCGGCAGCACCCACACGGCGTCGAACCCGCGGACCGCGCCCGCGGCCTCGGCGTCCTGGGAGGAGATCCAGTACGCGTCCAGGACCAGCCGGTCACGCGTGGCCAGGGCCTCCAGCAGGAGCGGTACGCGCGTGTGCGAGACGACGTGGGGAGAGCGGTCGCCGACGAGGGCGAGCGTGGCGGTGTTCGACATGGCCACCATCCTCCGCACGACGCCCCGTTCACGTCCAACGATGGTTTCTGCTGCGTCGATAAGCGCTGCTGATGGAGTGGGATGCTGAGCGGCATGGACCCGCATCTGCTCCGCACCTACGTCACCGTGGCGCGTCTCGCCTCCTTCTCGGCGGCCGCGCGCGAACTGGGCTACACCCAGTCCGCGGTCTCCCAGCACATCGCCGCCCTCGAACAGGACCTGGGCGCGGCCCTGCTGACCCGCCGGCCGGTCGCGCCGACCGTGGCCGGCGAACGGCTGCTGGAACACGCGGGCCCGCTGCTGCTGCGTCTCGACGCGGCCCGCGCCGACGTCGTGCGCATCGCCGCCGCGCCCCGGCACGGTCTGACCCTCGCCACCACGCCGACCGCGCTCGGCCCCGCCGTCCTCGGCGCGCTCCCGCCGGCCGGCGTCACCCTGCGCGTGCTCACCCGCGCGGAGATCCCCGCCGCCGTCGCCACCGGCACCGCCGACCTCGGCCTCGTCGACGGGCTGGCCGCGCCCAGCGATCCGCTGCGGGTGCCCGACGTGGCGCCGCTGACCGCGCACGGCGTCGCCGAGGAGCCCGTGAGCGTCCTGCTCCCCGCCGGCCACCCCCTCGCCGGGCGCCCCGGCCTGCGCCTCGCCGACCTGAGCGACGCCCGCTGGCTCGACGCACCCGACGCGGCCCTCCCGCTCGCGCACCTGCGCGCCGCGACCGCCGGCGGCGCCTTCCGGCCCGCCCTGCGCTACGAGGGCACCGACGTCCGCACCCTCACCGCCCTCGCGGCGGCCGGACACGGCCTCACCCTGCTGCCCGCCCGGGCGGCCACCGGTGTGCCGGGCACGGTCGCCGTCCCCCTCACCGCTCCCCGGGTCGTCCACCGCACGGAACTCCTCCACGGCGGCGCCCCCGGGGGAGCGGCGGCGGAGCTGGTGCGCAGCCTGCCGGGCACGGGATGAGGCCGCCGGGCGGAGAACCGGACGACGGTGCCCCCACGGCCCTGACCACCCTCCGCCACGCTCCGGTCAGTCTCACTCTTTCGTGTCTCGTCGCGAGCCGCCGCCCCGGGTAGAGCATCAGCCGGAGGCGAGTGAACCATGGAACAGACTGCGTTGCGTCCCAAGCCGATGCCGGGTCAGGACCGGCGGCGGCCGGAGGACACCCCGGAACCCGTCCACCAGCCGTACTCCGCGCGCCGGCGCGGACGGCGGCCGCGGACCGTGCTGTGGGGCATGTGCGCCGGCCTGGTGCTGGTGCTCTCCGGCGTGGGCATCGGCACCGTCGGCGCCACCGTGACCGGGATGAGCGGACTCACCGAGCCGCGGCACCAGGCCCCGCCGGCCGTCCCCGCCGCCAAGGCCGCCCCGGGCGCCGCCCCGGCCCCCGCCCCCGCCCGGCACGGCCTGACCCTCGGCGTGGAGGCCGGCGACGGAGAGAAGGCGGGCGCGCTGGTCGTGGGCGTGCACGTGCCCGGCCCCGGCTACACGGCGGGCCTGATCCGCGGAGACGTCGTACTGCAGTTCGGCGCGACCCGGGTCGACTCCGCCGCCGACCTCGCCCGGGCCGTCACCGAGGCGCGCCCCGGAAACCCGGTGCTCCTCACCGTGCGCCACGGCAGCGGCGGCTACCAGCAGTTGACGGTGACGCCCGCGGTGGTCACCTGAGCGGACCGGGACCCGTCCCGCGCCCCGCCCCGTACACACCGGGGAACCCGCTGGTCACCCTCCGTCCCGCGCGTCATCATGGGCCCATGCCGAGCCCCCTCCCCCCGAAGCGCGGGACACCGGTCCCGGAGACCGGCTCGCGTCGCCCCGCCCGGACGGGCAGGATGCTGCCCGAGACGCCCTCTCCCGCTTCCTCACCCGCGCCCGGAGGCCCGGATGACCGGTAGTACGCCCGCGCCCTTCACCGCCGCCGACTACACGGCCCGCATGGAGCGCGCCGCGCGCTCCGCCGCCGACGCCGGCCTCGCCGGACTGCTCGTGGCTCCGGGACCGGACATGGTGTGGCTCACCGGCTACACGCCCACCGCGGTCACGGAACGGCTGACGGTGCTGGTCCTCGCGCCCGGCCGGGACCCCGTGCTCGTCGTGCCCACCCTGGAGGCCCCCGACGCCGAGCACGCCGCCGGCGCCACCGCGCTGACCCTGCGCGACTGGACCGACGGCAAGGACCCCTACGCCGTCACCGCCGGCCTCCTCGACGGCCGCGGCCGGTTCGGCATCAGCGACAACACCTGGGCGATGCATCTGCTGGGCCTCCAGCGGGCCCTGCCCCACAGCTCCTACTCCGCCCTCACCGACGCCCTGCCCATGCTGCGCGCGGTGAAGGACGCGGCCGAGCTGGACCTCCTGGCCGCCGCGGGCGCGGCTGCCGATCTGGCGTTCGAGGAGATCCGGAAGGTTCCCTTCGCCGGCCGCCGCGAGTCCGACGTCGGCCACGACCTCGCGGGCCTGCTGCGCCGGTTCGGCCACTCCCAGGTCGACTTCACCATCGTCGGTTCCGGCCCCAACGGCGCCAACCCGCACCACGAGGTCGGCGACCGCGTCATCCGGCCCGGCGACATGGTCGTCCTCGACTTCGGCGGCCTGAAGGACGGCTACGGCTCCGACACCACCCGCACGGTCCACGTCGGGGAGCCGACCGAGGAGGAGCGCCGCGTCCACGACGTCGTGCGCGCCGCCCAGGAGGCCGGCTTCGGGGCCGTACGGCCGGGTGTGGCCTGCCAGGAGGTCGACCGCGCCGCCCGAGCGGTGATCACCGACGCCGGGTACGGCGAGTACTTCATCCACCGCACCGGGCACGGGATCGGGGTGACCACGCACGAGCCGCCGTACATGATCGAGGGGGAGGAGCAGCCGCTCGTGCCCGGCATGTGCTTCTCCGTGGAGCCCGGCGTCTATCTCCCGGGCCGCTTCGGGGTGCGCATCGAGGACATCGTCACGGTCACCGAGGACGGCGGCCGGCGCCTCAACAACACCACCCGTGAGATGGTCATAGTGGACTGAGCGACCAGGAGACACACCCTCGACGACCTCCCGGAACGGTTACGGCGCGACCCATGACCCAGGCACCGACACCCACCGCGGACACCGTCCGCCGACTGGTCCGCTCGCTGCTCAAGGAGGGCGGCGACGGCACCGGGGGACCCGAAGTGCGGCCCGTGACGGAGGACCGCGAACACACCTGGTGGATCGGCGGCCGCCATGTGCTCCGCCTCGCGCCCGACCGCGACGCGTCCGTCCGCCGCCGCCGGGAACTGCGCCTGCGCGACCTGGTCCGCCCGCACGTCCCGGTCGCCGTGCCGACCAGCGTCGCGCACGGCGACTGGGCGCCCGGCCTCGCCTACACCCTCGACACCAGGGTCCCCGGCGGCACGGCCGACGAGTACGACGTCTCCGCCGTCGGCGAGGCCGACCTCGCCGGGCTGCTCGGCGGGCTGCGCGCGGTTCCCGCCCGCCAGGCGGAGACGCTCGGGGTGCCGCGCGCCGCACCGCGCTCGCTGGAGGCGCTGCGCCGGATGGCCGTGCACGCGGCCGAACGGCTCGGAGCCGCCGACGAGTTCGACGCCGCCCGGCTGCACCAGCTCACCCCGCCCGGCGCGGCGCAGCTCGCCGCGCAGTCCGGTACGGCCGTCCTCACCCACCACGGGCTGACCGGCGCCCATGTGGTGGTCAGCGCCGACGGCCGGGTGCGCGGCATCCTGGACTGGACGGCGGCGGCGCTGGGCGACCCCGCCGAGGACATCGCCGGGCTCGCCGTCGCCGTCGGTTCCCCGGCGGCCGTCCGGGCCGCCACTCTCGCCGGCTACGGCGCCCGTCCCTGCCTGCGCGGCCTGTGGCTCGCCCGCTGCGACGCCGTCATCCGCCTCACCGATCGTCTGGAAGGCCGTACGACCGGCTCCCTGCCCCTGTTGCGCACCCAGCTGCGGCGGGCCTGGGAGCCGATCCTGCTGGAGCGGGTCACGGACTTCCAGGAGGACGAGCCGGAGCCCTGAGGGGGCCGCGGGGCCGGCTCAGGGCACCACTCGGGGAAACCCGCGGACCCGCTCGGGTCGGCCTCGAAGGGCCCGGGGTCCGCTCAGGGCCGGGCCAGCACCACGCACGACTCCGCGGGCACCTGGAGCAGCCCGTCCGGGCCCGGCGCCTCGACCGGGTCCCAGGCCGCGAGGACCTCCACCCGGCCGGTGCCCAGGGGGATCGCCGCGGGCTCCTTGCCCAGGTTCACCGCGACCCGTACGTCACCGCGCCGGAAGGCCAGCCAGCGCGCGTCCGCGTCGAAGGCCACCTTCGTGTCGGCCAGATCCGGGTCGGTGAGGTCGGGCTGGGCGCGGCGCAGCGCGATCAGCTCCCGGTACCAGGCCAGCACGCGCGCGTGGGGCTCGTTCTCCGGCTCCGACCAGTCCAGGCAGGACCGCTCCCGGGTCGCCGGGTCCTGCGGATCGGGCACGTCCTCCTCGGCCCAGCCGTGCGCCGCGAACTCCCGCCTCCGGCCCCGCCGTACCGCCTCGGCCAGCTCGGGATCGGTGTGGTCGGTGAAGAACTGCCAGGGCGTCGCCGCCGCCCACTCCTCGCCCATGAACAGCATCGGCGTGAACGGCGCGGTCAGCGTCAGAGCGGCCGCGCAGGCCAGCAGCCCCGGCGACAGCCGGGCGGCGAGCCGGTCGCCCTGCGCCCGGTTGCCGATCTGGTCGTGGGTCTGGCTGTAGCCCAGCAGCCGGTGCCCGGCCACGCGCGCGCGGTCCAGCGGCCGGCCGTGCCGGCGGCCCCGGAAACTGGAGTACGTGCCGTCGTGGAAGAAACCGCCGGTCAGGGTCTTGGCGAGCGCCGCGAAGGGCTCCCGCGCGAAGTCGGCGTAGTAGCCCTGCGACTCCCCGGTCAGCGTGGTGTGCAGCGCATGGTGGAAGTCGTCGTTCCACTGCGCGTGCAGCCCGAGGCCGCCCTCCGCGCGCGCGGTGATGACCCGCGGGTCGTTCAGCTCCGACTCGGCGATCAGGAACAGGGGCCTGCCCACCTCCTCGGCCAGGCCGTCCACGGCCGCCGACAGCTCCTCCAGGAAGTGGCACGCGCGCGTGTCGGCCAGCGCGTGCACCGCGTCCAGCCGCAGCCCGTCGATCCGGTAGTCCCGCAGCCACGCCAGCGCGCTGCCGAGGAGGAAGGCACGCACCTCGTCCGAGCCGGGCGCGTCCAGGTTCACCGCCGAGCCCCAGGGCGTGTGGTGGGTGTCCGTGAAGTACGGTCCGAACACGGGCAGATGGTTGCCCGACGGACCCAGGTGGTTGTGCACGACGTCCAGGACGACACCCAGCCCGAGTCCGTGCGCCCGGTCGACGAAGCGCTTCAGCGCCTCCGGGCCGCCGTACGGCTCGTGCACCGCCCACAGCGACACGCCCTCGTACCCCCAGCCGTGCCGGCCGGGGAAGGGGCAGAGCGGCATCAACTCCACATGGGTCACACCCAGTTCCACCAGATGCTCCAGCCGGGCCGCCGCGGCGTCCAGCGTGCCCTCGCGGGTGTACGTGCCCACGTGCAGCTCGTACAGCACCGCCCCCGGCAGCCCCCGCCCCGTCCACGGCGCACGCCACTCGTGGCGCCCGTGGTCCACGACCGCGCTCAGCCCGTCCGGGCCGTCCGGCTGACGGCGCGACCGCGGATCGGGCAGCACGGGGCCGTCGTCCAGCGCGAACCCGTAGCGCGCGCCGTCCCCCGCCTCCGCCTCGCCCGTCCACCAGCCCGCGCGCGCGGGATCGCGCGCCAACGCGCGCGTCGCGCCCTCGCAATGGAGCGTCACTCGTTCTGCCTGCGGTGCCCACACCTCGAACTGCACGGACGGTTCCCCTTCGTCTGCTCACCGTGATGTCCCGCGTGTCCATCGTGCCGTCCCGGACGATCAATGCGCTTTCGAATGGCCTCTTCGGCGACAGGTGTCGCGGAAGTGCCCCTGTTTCGGCACCGATTCCGTGATTTCTGGACACCCGGGGTTCACTGCCCGACAATCACCAGCGTGACGTCGTCCTTCGAGTTCTCCACCTACCCCGCGCGTCTGTCCGACGCGGAGCGGGACAAGGCGCTGCAGGTGCTGCGCGACGGCGTCGCCCTGGGCCGGCTCTCGCACGACACGTTCGTGCGCCGCATGGAGCTGGCGCTCGCCGCGCGCCGCTCCGACGAACTCGCCGCCCTCGTCGCCGACCTGCCGCGGGAGAACCGCTTCTCCCGCGCGGTCTTCGGCACCGTCGAGGCCGTCTCGGGGTTCACCGTACGGCTGCGCCGGGCCTGGCAGGCCGAGCGGCTGCCCAAGCTCCAGCTGCCGCACCCGGCGCACACCCACCCGCTGCGCATCGGCCGCGACCCCGCGAACGGGCTGCGGCTGAACCACGAGACCGTCTCCCGGGTGCACGCCGAGCTGAGCCGCCAGGGCGGGATGTGGGTCCTCAGGGACCTAGGCTCCACCAACGGCACCACGGTCAACGGCCGCCGGGTGATCGGCTCGATCGTCGTCCGGGAGGGCGACCAGGTCGCCTTCGGCCGCATGGCGTTCCGGCTCGCCGCGGGCTGACGTCCCGGCCGGCCCGGTTCGAACAGGCGCTCAGCCACCCGCCTGCGCGCTCCCGTTCGGGTGAGCCGCACTGCGGAAGACGCCCGGCCGTGCCGATGCAACGGGCATGACATACATCACCAGAGCGGCAGCGGCGGCCGGCGCCCTGCTGGCCGCCGCCGGTCTCCTCACCGCGGGCCCGGCCCAGGCGGCCCCCCGCGACTCCCTCTCGGGCAACTGGCTCTACCTGACGGTCGCCAGGGGCGACGCCAAGTCGGCCGACTCGCCCGGCGCCCTGCTGCTGTGCGACCCGCCCCAGGGGCACCGGCACGCGGCCGAGGCCTGCGCCGAGCTGGACGCCGTCGGCGGTGCCATCGACCGCATCCCGGCCGAGAAGGTCTTCTGCACGATGATCTACGCCCCGGTGACCGTCCAGGCGCGCGGGCAGTGGAACGGCCGGGCGGTCGACTTCCAGGAGACGTACACCAGCGCGTGCGTGATGAAGGCGCGGACGCGACACGTCTTCGCCATGGACGACTGACCGGCCGGTCCGGACCCGGGTGGCGTGGGCCGCGTCGGCGCACGCCACCGGCTCACCCCCCACCGGCCCACCCCGGCTCACATCGCCCGCGTGCGCCCGCTCACGCCGCCGTCGTGCGCACCTGCTCACGCCGCCCGCTCACGCCACCCGCGTGCGCACCTGCGCCTACCGCCCCGCTCACGCCACCCGTTCCCGTGCCTGCTGCGCCGCCACCAGTACCGTCCGGGACTGGTGCTCCACCTGGTTCTCCAAGGGCACCCAGCGCGCCCGGAACCGGTCCGCGAAGGCGTCGCACCAGGCGGCCACGAGCTGTTCCAGGCGCGGTGCCGCCCGGTCGTCCGCCTCCCGCAGCACCCGGAGCAGCATCGCCGCGGCCCGCAGCGGCAGCCGCCGCCCGAAGGCGTCCACACTGCCGACGTACGCCATGGTCGTGCCCGCCGGAGAGGTGTGGATCCAGTCCTCCGCCAGGCCCGGAACCAGCTCCAGCGCCCACCGCGCGGCCCGCAGCAGCGGCCCGTCCACGCCGTCCAGCCGGGGCAGCGCGTCGGCGAGGACCCGCTCCACCTCCCGGGCATCCCGCAGCAGCCGCGCGGCCAGGCGACGCATGGCCGCCGCCGGCGCGGGGTGCGGGGCCGGGTCGTCCACCAGGTCGCTGGCCCACATCGGCACCTCCACCACGGCCGTCAGGCCGCCGTACCGGTGCGCGTGGTACCAGGTGCTGTGCCGGGCGTCGTCGGGCATGCTCGGATAGGCCACGCCCGTCTCCGGGCCGGGCATCACGTGCACCCCGGGCCCGGAGGCCGGCCAGCCCGCCGCGTCCGACGCCCCCGTCTCCACCGGAATGTGCAGCTCCGCCGCGGACTTGGCGAACGGCTCGGCGAGCCCCGGCACGTCCTTGGTCAGCTGTACCCAGCTGCCGCCCAGATCGGTGCCGTGCAGGGTCACCTGGAGGTAGGGGCGCACTTCGTCGATCACTCCGGTCAGCGCCCGGGTCTCGGGCGGCAGCCGGTCCGGCGGGAGCACCGACGGTGACCACTCCGGCTGCTCCGCACCCGTCGGCCGGTAGAAGCCGAGGTGGTAGTCGAGCAGGCTGCGCGGTGCCGGGGTGACGTGCAGACTCGCGCCGTCCGGGTCCGCGCACAGCAGGAAGTGCCAGGAGGTGCCCGTCCGCAACTCCCGCTCCGCCAGGACTCTCTCGGCGAGCACCCGCAGCGTGGAACCGCCCGTCGGCTCGTTGGCGTGGGCGCCGGCGACGACCAGCACCGCCCGGGGCGCGTGTCCCACCGACAGCAGGTGCAAGGGTCTTCCCCCGCGCGAGACGCCCACCTGGCGCAGCGCGCACAGCCCTGGTTCCTGAGCGGCCAACGCCCTCGCGGAGGCGACCAGTTCGGGAACGCTGGGATAGCGCAGCTCCGGCAGAGGACTCACCCCCCGACTAGTCCGCCCGGCTTCGCCCTCCCAGTCCCGCACGGCACGGGTGAACTGTCAAGCAGTCGGCGGGGAGGCTCCGGGGGCGCCCGGACGCGAGGGCCCGCCGGTGCCCGGGCCCCTGCGTGTCAGGGGCTCACTGCTGGTGCAGGCCGCGTCCCGCGAGCGTCAGGAACACCTCGCCCACCGCCTCCGACAGCGTGGGGTGCGGGTGTACGTGCCGGGCCACGTCCGAGGGCTCGGCGTCCCAGCCGACGATCAGCTGACTCTCCGCGATCATCTCCGACACGTTCGGCCCGACCAGGTGGACGCCGAGCACCTGGCCGCCGCCGGCCTCCGTCACCACCTTCACCATGCCGCCCTGGCCGTGCACCATGCCCTTGGCGACGGCGGTCAGCGGCATCGTGTCGACGTCGACGTCGTGCCCGCGCGCGCGTGCCTCGGCCTCGCCCAGCCCGACCGAGGCCGTCTGCGGCGAGGAGTACGTCACCCGGGGCACGGCCGTGTAGTCGACGGGCGCCGGCTCCAGGCCGGCCAGCGTCTCGGCCACGAGCAGGCCCTCCGCGAACGAGGCGTGGGCGAGGCCGAGCGAGGGCGGTGGCAGCAGATCGCCGACGACGTGGACGCCCGGCACGGCCGTCTCCAGCCGGCTCCAGTCCGCCGGTACCACGAACCCCCGCTCGTCCGTCGTCAGCCCGGCCGCGTCCAGCCCCAGGCCCTCGGTGACCGGGGCCCGGCCGACGGCCACGAGCAGCCGCTCCGCCGTCACCGTCCGGGTCTCCCCGCGCGCGGTCCGCACGCGCGCCTGCACGCCGTTCTCCAGCAACTCCGCGTCCAGCAGCCGCGTGCCGGCCTGCACCTCGATCCCGCGCCTCTTCAGGCCCCGTGTCAGGTGCCGGCTCACATCGGCGTCCTCCAGGGGCACGATCCGGTCGGCGGCCTCCACGAGAGTCACCTCGGCGCCCATGGACCGGTGGAAGGAGGCGTACTCCACGCCGATCGCGCCGCCGCCCAGCACCAGGACGGACGCCGGGAGGCCCGGCGCGAACAGCGCGTCGTCGCTGGTCACCACGCGCCGCCCGTCCGGCGCGAGGCCCGGGAGGGTGCGCGGGCGGGATCCGGTGGCGAGGACGATCGCACGGCGCGCGGTGAGATCCCGCACGCCTGGCGCGGGTTCGTCCCGCACGCCCTCCACACGCACCGTGCGGGTCCCCGTGAGCCGCGCGCTCCCCCGCACGACACGTACGCCCGCGTGCCCGAGATGCGCCTCCACCCCCTTGTGGTTGCGGGCCACGATGTCGTCCCGCGTGGCCACCAGCGCACCCCAGTCGACGGAGTCCACGGTCGCCTTCACGCCCCAGCGTTCGCGGGCCTCGGCGATCCCGTCCACCAGTTCGGCGGCGTGCAGCATCGCCTTGCTCGGGATGCAGCCCCGGTGGAGGCAGGTACCGCCGACCTTGTCGCGCTCGACGAGAGTGACGTCCAGCCCGAGGGAGGCGGCGCGCAGTGCGGTGCTGTAGCCGCCCGTGCCGCCGCCGATGACGATCACGTCGGATGTGTCGATGGTCATGGCATCCACCCTCCGCCCCCTCCTTGTCATGAGTCCAAGGCAATGTTCTTGTGGAGTCCATGCGTGATCTTCATGGGTGGACGCCGGAAAGGACGCGGAGTTGAGCCTGCGCCAGATGGAATACTTCGTGACGGTCGTCCAGGAGGCGTCGTTCACCCGCGCGGCGGACGCCCTCCACGTCACCCAGCCCGCGCTCTCGCACCAGATCAAGGCGCTGGAGAAGTCGGTCGGCGGTGCCCTGCTGGAGCGTCTGCCCCGGGGCGTGCGCCTCACCCCCATGGGCCGCGCGTATCTGCCGCACGCCGAACTCGCCGTCCGCAGCGCCGCGCAGGCCCGCCGCGCGGCCCGCGCCACCGTCGGCGCGGAGGGCGGGGAACTGCATGTCGCGGCCCTGCACTCCATCGCGGTCGGCGCCCTGCCCGACGTCTTCGCCCGCTGGCGCGCGGCTCACCCGCGGGTCCTGCTGCGCCTGCACGAGTACGCCACCGCCGAGGCCCTGGAGGAGGCCGTGCAGCGCGGCACCGCCGACCTCGCCGTGGGACCCGAGCCCACGGGCCGGCCCGGCACCGTCGTCCCCGTCGGCGAGGAGGAGATCGTCCTCGTCGTGCCCTTCGACGACCGGTTCGCGGGCCGTACGACGATCACGCTCCCGGAACTCGCCGACCGCGCGTGGATCCGCTGCGCCATGGAACCCGTCGTGGACGGCGAGCGCTTCCTGGACCGGGCCTGCCGACAGGCCGGTTTCCGGCCCCGGACCGCCGTGTGGACCGAGCACACCTCGACGGCCGTGCGCATGGCCGCCGCCGGCGTGGGTGTGTGCGCCGCGCCCGCCCACATCGTGCGCGGTGCCGTGGGCGAGGACTGCGTGGTCCTCACCCCCGCGCCCGCCTGGAAGCGCCTGCTGGTCGCCTACGCGCGCGTCCCGCCCACCGGGGCCGCCGCGGCCTTCGTGGACCTCCTGCGCGCCACCTGGCCTCCCCTGCGGACCGCCGGGCCGCACGAGACCTGCGAGACCCCCGCCGCCCCGGCCCCGTGACCCCCGCCGCCCCGGTTCGGTGACCCCGCTTCCCCGGCCCCGCGCCCCCGCCGCCCCGGTCCCGCGACCCCCACCTGGCCATGCGCTTCCCGGCCATGCGCTTCCCGGCCATGCGCTTCCCGGCCATGCGCTTCCCGGCCATGCGGTTCCCGGCCCGGCTGAGCAGAGCCGTGCAGGGCCCGGCCGAGGGCCGCCGGGCCCCGCCCGCGCCGTCAGTCCTCCGCGACCCGCTCCAGCAGCACCACCGGCGACCCCTCCAGCAGGTCCGTCAGACGCGCGTGGCCGGTGAACTCCCGTCCGGGGGCGAGCACGTCGGCCCACCGGCCGGGCGGCAGCGGCAGCACCGTCTCCCGCCAGCCGCCCGCCTCCGCGAGCCGCAGCGACAGCCGGGTCACCGCCGTGACCACCGCGCCGGAGCGTGTGAACGCCAGGCAGTGCTCGGCCGCCGGTCCCTCGGCGTGCAGCGGCTCGTACGACGCGCCCGCGCCGAAGGCGTCCGGACGCCGGGCCCGCAACCGCAGCGCCGCCGCCGTCAGCGCGTCCTTCTCGCCGGGCGCCTCCGGCGGGAACGTCACCGGCCGCCGGTTGTCCGGGTCCACCAGCGCCCGGTACTCGCTCTCCGTGCCCTGGTACACGTCCGGCACGCCCGGCATCGTCAGATGGACCAGCGCGGTGCCGAGGACGTTGGCCCGGACGTGCGGCTCCAGAGCCTTCCGGAAGGCCGCCACGCGCTCGCCGGGCGCCCCGCACGGCCCCGCGGCGACGAAGGCCGCCACCGCCTCCTCGTACGGCGGCTCCTGCTCCGTCCAGCTCGTGTACATGCCGGCCTCGCGCACATGCTTCAGCAGCGCCTGCCGTACCCGGTCCTCCTCGGCCGGCCCCAGCCCGAACACCGTCTGCCAGGCCGCCCAGGCCAGCTGCCCGTCCGGCACGCCCTCCTCGGCCCGGGTCAGCTCGGCGAGCAACTCCGTCCAGCGGTCCGGGCATTCGGTCAGCACGGCCAGCGCCGCCCGCACGTCGGCGCTGCGCTTGGTGTCGTGCGTGGTGACGACCGTGCCGGTGAGCGGCCAGTCGCGCTGCACCCGCGCGCAGTACGCGTGGAAGTCCTCCGCCGACACGCCCGGGCTGCCCGGGTCGCCGCCCACCTCGGTCGCCGACAGCAGCGGCACGTAGCGGTAGAAGGCCGTGTCCTCCACCGACTTGGCGCGCAGCGCCGACGCGGTCTGCGCGAACCGGGCGCGGAACTCCGCCCGGCCGGCGTGGTCCGGCGCCGACGCGTCGCCGGGCGGCTCCACCAGCAGCCGGCGCACGATGCCGACGGCCTCGGCCTCCTCCGGTACCACGAAGGCCAGCCGCGCCTCCTCCGCGGCCTCCTCGGTGATCACTCCGGCGGCGTCGCCGGACGCGTACGGCCGGTAGACCCGCATCCGCACCAGCAGTTCCTCCACGGCCGTACGCAGCGCCCAGGGAGCCCGGTCGCGCAGCGACAGGTCGGGCGAGACGGCGCACAGCCGGGCGGCCACCCGGGTGAGGCGTTCGGTCTCGGCCGCCAGTTCGTGGGTGAGCACCTTGTAGGCGGCGCGCCGGACCGTGGCCTCCCAGTTGCCGCCCCGGTCCGTCTGCGGCGCCGCGAAGGCCCGGTAGCGCCCCAGCAGTTCGTACGCCCCGGTACGGTCCGTGAACAGGCCGTCGACGTGCCGCAGGGCGTCGTAGCCCGTGGTGCCCGCGACCGGCCAGGAGGCCGGCAGCCGCTCGCCGTCGGCGAGGATCTTCTCCACGACCGTCCAGCGCCCGCCGGTCGCCTCGTGCAGCAGCGCGAGGTAGCCGTCCGGGTCGGCGAGCCCGTCGGGATGGTCCACCCGCAGCCCGTCGATCACGCCCTCCGCCAGCAGCCGCAGGATCGTGCCGTGCGTGGCGTCGAACACCGCGGGATCCTCCACCCGCACCCCGATCAGCTCCGAGATGCTGAAGAACCGCCGGTAGTTCAGCTCGGTGCGGGCCAGCCGCCACCACACCGGGCGGTACCACTGGGCGTCCAGCAGCTCCGGCAGCGGCAGGTGCCCGGTGCCCGGGCGCAGCGGGAAGACGTGGTCGTGGTAGCGCAGCACGTCGCCGTCGGCCACCAGGTGCGCCGACTGCGAACCGACCGGGCCGCCCAGCACCGGCAGCAGCACCCGGCCGCCCTGCGCCTCCCAGTCGATGTCGAACCAGCGCGCGTACGGCGACTCGGGCCCCTCCCGCAGCACCTCCCACAGGGCGGGGTTGTACCGGGGGGCCAGCGCCATGTGGTTCGGCACGATGTCCGCCACCAGGCCGAGGCCGTGCTCCCGGGCGGTGCGCGCCAGCGCGCGCAGCCCCTCCTCGCCGCCCAGTTCCCCGCGCACGCGCGTGGGGTCCACGACGTCGTAGCCGTGCGCGGAGCCCGGGACGGCCTCCAGGACGGGGGACAGGTGCAGATGCGAGACGCCGAGCGAGGCCAGGTACGGCACGGCCGCCTCGGCGGCGGCGAACGGGAACGCGGGCTGGAGCTGTAGCCGGTAGGTGGCCGTGGGCACCCCCGGTCCGGGTCGCGCAGAAGTCATGGGAACCTACGTACCCCGCTCGCCGCCTTTCGTGTCATCGGCCTCTGCCCGGATCACGCACGCGTGTCCAGGCTCGAGCGATGGGGACCACGGGAACGCCGGGGCGGCGCCGCACACGGAACACCTACCGCCAGGTGATCGGTCTGACGGGGCCGCTGCTGCCGTGCGTGTCGTTCCTGGGACGGCTGCCGACGGCCACCGTCCAGTTCGGCAGCGTGCTGCTCGTCGCCCGCACGAACGGGTCCCTCGGCGTGGCGGGCCTGACCGGCGGTGCGCTCGCTCTCGGCCAGGTGGCCTGCGGACCGCTGGTGGGGCGGCTCGCGGACCGGCACGGCCAGCGGACGGTGGTGCTCGCGTTCTCGCTCGCCAACGCCCTCGCCGTGGCCGCCCTCGTCATCGGGGCGCTCGCCGGGCCGCCGGTGCCCGTCCTGGTCCTCCTGGGCGCCGCCGCCGGTGTCACCGTGCCGCTCGTCGGCCCGCTGGCGCGCACCCGCCTGGTCGCGCTCGCCCGCCGCTCGGGCGCCCCAGAGGAGACGGTGAGCGCCGCGCTCTCCTTCGAGAGCACCCTGGACGAGCTGTCGTTCGTCCTGGGTCCGGCGCTCGTCGGCCTGGCCGCGGTGCTCGCCCACCCGGCCTACGCCCTGGGCGGCGCGGCGGTGCTGGTGGCGGTCTGCGGCACCGGGTTCGCCCTGCACCCGACGGCCCGCGCGGTCGCCCCCGCGCGCGTGGACCCCGGCCGGGCCCGGGTGCCTGCCGCGCGTGCCCCGCTGCCCCGCTGCGTGCCCGCCCTGCTCACCGCGCTCGTCCCGGACACCGTCCCCGCGCCCCGCGCCCGTGCGCGACCGGCAGCCCCGCCGGCGGCTCCCCCCCCCGCGACGGGCGGCGCGGCCGCCGTCGGGAGGGGCGTTTCCCGACGGGGCTGCCGTCAGCTGCCGTCAGCGTGTCACGCCGGGCGTTGCAGCACGGTCAGGCTGCGGTCCGGCAGGGTGAGCCGGTCGCCCGCGCCGACCTTCGCGCCGGCTCCCGGCGGCACCCCCTCCGGGCGGGCCGTGTCGACGACCACCTGCCACTGCCGTCCGTGGTCGACGGGCACCAGGAAGTCCAGCGGGTCCGGCGAGGCGTTGAACATCAGCAGGAAGGAGTCGTCGCGGATGCGCTCCCCGCGCGGGCCGGGCTCGGAGATGGCGTTGCCGTTCAGGAACACCGTCAGCGCGGACGCCGGCGCCGAGTCCCAGTCCCGCTGCGTCATCTCGCCGCCCTCCGGGGTGAACCAGGCGATGTCGGACAGCTCGTCGTGCGTGCCCTCCACCGGCCGGCCGTGGAAGAAGCGGCGCCGGCGGAGGACGGGATGGTCGCGGCGCAGCCACACCATCGCGCGCGTGAACTCCAGCAGCTCGCCCTCCGGGGGCTCCGGCCACCGGATCCACGACAGCTCGCCGTCCTGGCAGTAGGCGTTGTTGTTGCCGTCCTGGCTGCGGGCGAACTCGTCGCCGTGACTGATCATCGGCACGCCCTGGGACAGCATCAGCGTGGCGACGAAGTTCCGCATCTGGCGCTCGCGCAGCCGCAGCACGCCGGGATCGTCGGTGTCGCCCTCCGCCCCGCAGTTCCACGACCGGTTGTGGCTTTCGCCGTCCCGGTTGTCCTCGCCGTTGGCCTCGTTGTGCTTCTCGTTGTACGAGACGAGGTCGTGCAGGGTGAAACCGTCGTGGCAGGTGACGAAGTTGATGGAGGCCAGCGGCCGGCGGCCGTCGTCCTGGTAGAGGTCGGAGGAGCCGGTCAGCCGGGAGGCGAACTCGGCCAGCGCGCGCGGTTCGCCCCGCCACAGGTCCCGGACCGTGTCGCGGTACTTGCCGTTCCACTCGGTCCACAGCGGCGGGAAGTTCCCCACCTGGTAGCCGCCCTCGCCCACGTCCCACGGCTCGGCGATCAGCTTCACCTGGGAGACCACCGGGTCCTGCTGCACCAGGTCGAAGAACGACGACAGCCGGTCCACCTCGTGGAACTGCCGGGCCAGGGTGGCCGCGAGGTCGAAGCGGAAGCCGTCCACGTGCATCTCGGTGACCCAGTAGCGCAGCGAGTCCATGATCAGCTGGAGCACGTGCGGGGACCGCATGAGCAGCGAGTTCCCGGTGCCGGTGGTGTCCATGTAGTAGCGGGGGTCGTCGGCCAGCCGGTAGTACGACGCGTTGTCGATGCCCTTGAAGGACAGTGTCGGACCCAGGTGGTTGCCCTCGGCGGTGTGGTTGTAGACCACGTCCAGGATCACCTCGATCCCGGCCTCGTGCAGTGCCCGGACCGCCGACTTGAACTCCAGCACCTGCTGGCCGCGGTCGCCCCAGGAGGCGTACGCGTTGTGCGGGGCGAAGAAGCCGAGGGTGTTGTAGCCCCAGTAGTTGCTCAGGCCCAGGTCGGCCAGCCGGTGGTCGTTCACGAACTGGTGCACGGGCATCAGTTCGAGGGCCGTCACCCCGAGCTTGGTCAGGTGTTCGATGACCGCGGGGTGCGCGAGCCCCGCGTAGGTGCCCCGCAGCTCCTCCGGGAGCCCGGGGTGGCGCATGGTCAGGCCCTTGACGTGGGCCTCGTAGATCACCGTGTGGTGGTACTCGGTGCGGGGCGGGCGGTCGTCGCCCCAGTCGAAGTAGGGGTTGATCACCACCGAGGTCATGGTGTGCGGGGCCGAGTCCAGGTCGTTGCGCTCGTCGGGCGCGCCGAAGTGGTAGCCGTACACCTCCTCGCCCCACCGGACCGCCCCGCTGACCGCCTTCGCGTACGGGTCGAGCAGCAGCTTCGCCGAGTTGCAGCGCAGTCCGCGGCCGGGGTCGTACGGGCCGTGCACCCGGAATCCGTAGCGCTGCCCCGGCATCACGCCGGGCAGGTACGCGTGCCGCACGAACGCGTCGCTCTCGCGCAGTTCCACCGCCGTCTCCGAGCCGTCGTCGTGCAGCAGACACAGCTCTACTCGGTCCGCGGCCTCCGTGAAGACCGCGAAGTTGGTTCCGGCGCCGTCGTAGGTGGCGCCGAGCGGATACGCCTCTCCAGGCCAGACCTGCATGGATACGACTCTCCCAGGTGTGCCGTGCGCCCGGGGCCGCGTCGGCCCCCGAGTCTTGTCCGAAAGTGACGCAACCTCCCCCGACTCGCGTGCCTCTTACCCGTCGACCAGTGCGCACGGCGGTTCTGGTACCCGCCGTGCGCCGAACCAGCGGGGCAGAACGTACTCCCGGGGACCAGGGGGAGTAGGGGGAAGATGTGCGTGAGACAGTCCACCGCCATCTGGGCAAAGTACTGACCGGTGCGGCCCTCGCGGCGGCGGGGACCGCCGCCATGGTCGCGGTCACTCTGCCGGGCACGGCGGGCGCGGACGACTCCGGAGGGGCCGGCGGCGGCACCCGGGCCGGGCGGCAGGCCGGGCAGGGGACGGACGCCGCACCGCCCGGCGTCGTCGAGCGGGCGCCCGCCGAGGAACGACAGGGCACGGGCCGTGACCCGTTGACCGGTGACGAGACACGGCGGGTCGAGAAGATCGCCGCGGCCGGCGGGCTGTCGGCCACGGGCCGCGACGTCGACGGCGGCCGCGGAGCACAGCGGCTGAGCGTCGACCTCGCGGAGCCCGAGGCCGGCGAGGTCGACGACCCGGACGCGCCGCGGCGGGCCGACGTGACCTTCTACGACTACAAGAACGACACGCTCGTCACCAAGACCGTCAACCTGAGGACCGGCAAGGTCGAGCACACCGGCACCCGGCGCGGCGTCCAGCCGCCGCCGAGCCGCGCCGAGAACGCCGAGGCGGCCCGGATACTGATCGCCGACCCGCTGGGCGCGGGCCTCAAGGCGGACTACAAGGACGCCACCGGCAAGGAACTCGCCTCGCCGGACCAGCTGGACCTCAGCGGCGGCATCTACGCGGCCTCCCCGGGTGCCCAGCCCGCCGTGCTCGACGCGTGCGGCACGCACCGGTGCGTGCGGCTGTTCTCCAAGGTCCTGAACGGGCCCTGGATCGACACCAGGGACCTGGTGATCGACCTGAGCACCCGCAAGGCCGCCGCCCTCGACCGCGGCTGACGCGCCGCCGCCCGTCCCTCACACCCGTACCTCCGGCAAGGGAGTCACCTCTTCATGCCCGACCAGTACCTGCCCGGCGGCGTCCGGACGCGAGCCGCCGGCCGTGCCGCCCGCAAGACCGCGGCCCTCGGCCTGTCCCTGGCCGCGCTGGCCGCCGGCGCGACGACGACCGCCGCCCCGGCCGCGGCCCGCCCGCGGACCGCCCCCGCGGCGGCCCCCGGCTGCAGCGCCGCCTACACCATCGAGCAGAAGCTCTCCACCGGCACGACCTGGCGGATGTGCTGGCGCTACGACAGCAAGGCCGGACTCGTCCTGGAGAACGTCTCCTACCAGCCCAAGGACGAGGCCAAGCCGATCAAGGTCCTCAACAGCGCCAGACTCGGCCAGATCCACGTCCCGTACGACGACGGGAAGCACGAGTACTACGACCTGACGGGCCAGGACTTCGCCGCGGAGCTACAGGAACTGGCCCCGGGCGAGTGCCCCGGCGGCACCATCAAGACCGTCAAGGTCCCCGACGGGGATCCGCGCCACCCGAACGTCAAGGGCCTGTGCACGACCACCCGTTCGCGTGGTCACGCCTACCGCATGCACGACATCCTCCAGCAGACGGAGAAGACCTACCAGCAGCAGGGCAAGGACCTCCTGGTCTACACGGTCAACCAGGTGGGCTGGTACGAGTACATCACCGAGTGGCGCTTCCAGGACGACGGCACGATCAACATGAACGTGGGCGCGACCGGCAGCCTCTCCTGGGAGGACTACAACGCCCAGGACGGCCGCGGCTGGCCCATCGGCAAGGGCGCCAAGGACTACTCCACCAGCCACAGCCACAACGTCTTCTGGCGGCTCGACTTCGGCCTCGACGGCTCGTCCAAGACCAAGGTCGAGCAGTACGACTCGACCGTCAGCGCCCCGACCGGGCACCAGGAGGGCCCGACCGCCAAGACCACCCGCACCAAGGTCACCAAGGAACTCGCGGGCGACTACAAGACCTACCGCTGGTGGCGGGTGGTCAGCGCGACCGGCAAGAACAAGGACGGGCACGCCCGTTCGTACGAGCTGGTCCCCGGGCCCACCACCAAGTACCCGGGCCGCAGCTTCACCAAGCACGACGTGTACGTGACCGAGTACGACAAGTGCGAGCTGTTCGCCAGCGACAACCCGAACTGCGCCACCGGTACCCCGAAGTCCGTGGACAAGTGGGTCAACGGCCAGACCCTCACCCACCCCGTGGTCTGGATGAACGTGGGCTTCCACCACATCGCCCGGGACGAGGACCAGCAGCCCATGCCGGTGCACTGGCAGGGCTTCGCCATCGCCCCACGGGACGTCACGGCTATGAATCCGCTCACTCCCAAGGACCTGGCATGGCAGAACGGGCACTGGGAATGGCGCAGTTGAGCTGAGCCGCCGGGAAACCGACCTGTCCATCCGGCTGCACCGCCGACCGCTTGCGGAGTACCCTTCCTTGATCGTTGAGACGGGAAAGGCCCGGGGGAGCGGAAGGCGGTGCACGGGTGGGCTCGGGAGGGCTGGAGCTGCCTCCTGGTGACGAGGGTCACGAGGGGAACTCCACAGACGTCCCGCCCGGCGCGGTGTCCCTGGCCCGGCCGATGGACGCGGGTTCCATCGGGCCGGAGCTGGACTGGGACGCCGACGCCTGGCGCGAGGTACGCACCCGCGCCCAGCGGGCCGGCCGGGCCTACATCTGGCTGAACCTCGTCGAACAGCGGCTGCGCGCGGTCGTGGCCGCCGTGCTGCGGCCCATCTACGAGCCCGTCCACGGCGACGAGTGGGTGGTCGCCGCGGCCGGTCCGGCCGGTCAGGAGTGGGTGCAGCGGGCGGTGGCCGTCCGTGAGGTCAGCCGCCGCAAGGGCTATCTGCTCGACCCGGCCGACGACAACGTGCTCAGCTTCCTCACGCTGCCCCAGCTGCGCGAGCTGGTGGTGCAGCACTGGCCGTGCTTCGAGCCGTACTTCGACGAGCGCCGGGACCTGGAACTCGCCCTGGACGAGCTGGAGGTGACCCGCAACGTCGTCTCCCGCAACCGGGCCCTGTCCGAGGCGGTGCTCGGCCAGGCCGAGCGGGCCTCCGCCCGGCTGCTGGAGATGCTCGGCGCCGGCGGTGACGTGCCCTCCGCGCGCCGGCTGCCCGTCGACGCGGTCGAGGACCTGGTCGGCGACCGGTACGCCGACGTCGTCGCCGTCCATTCCGACCGGGTGCGGCTGCTGAGGCAGTTCCCGGCCGAGGATTTCTTCGGCGGTGCCCGCCGGCTCGACGCCATCGGCATCGGCCTGAACCTGCTGGTGCAGAACTTCTCCGGGCGGCGCCTGGTCCGGCTCGCCGAGTCCGGCTGCCGGGTGCGGCTGCTCTTCCTCAACCCTGCCTCCAGCTCGGTCAAGCGCCGCGAACGCGAGCTGGGCATGAAGCGGGGCGAGCTGAGCCGCTCGGTCGAGATGAACATCCTGCACATGCGCCGGGTGCGGTCCCGGCTGCGCGACCCGGGCGCCTTCCAGATCCAGGTGTACGACGAGACGCCCCGCTTCACCGCGTATCTGGTGGACGGCGACGGCGCCGACGGCATCGCCGTGGTGCAGTCCTATCTGCGCGGGGCGCGGGGGATGGAGTCGCCGGTCCTGGTGCTGCGCAACGGCAGCCGACTGGTGAAGTCGGATGACATGGGGGAATCCGGGCTCTTCCCGACATACCGGGAGGAGTTCGAGCTCACCTGGGCGGATTCGCGCCCGGTGTCCTGAAGTGTCCGTGCCGGGAAGCGGAACGCCGTCCTCGGATTGTCAGTGCCGCGTGCGAGGGTGGAGGCCACTGGGGGAAAGCACCACCAAGAAGGGGGGCCGCCCATGGGCTGGCACCGGGAGCTGCTGATCGGCTTCGACCTGGAAACCACCGGGACCGATCCGCACGAGGCGCGCATCGTCACGGGTGCCGTGATCGAGGTCAAGGCCGGTGAGCCCTTGGGGCGCCGGGAGTGGCTGGCCGATCCGGGCGTGGAGATCCCGGCCGACGCCGTCGCGGTGCACGGGATCAGCAACGAACGCGCGGCGGCCGAGGGCCGCCCGGCCGACCGGGTGGCCGACGCCATCGCGGACACCCTGGTGTCCTACTGGACGGCGGGCGTTCCGGTCGTCGCCTACAACGCGACCTTCGACCTCACCCTGCTCGCCGCCGAACTGCGCCGCCACGGCCTGCCGTCCCTGACCGACCGGCTGGGCGGCGCCCGGCCCGCCCCGGTCATCGACCCGTACACCATCGACCGCTGGGTCGACCGCTACCGCCGCGGCAAACGGAACCTGGAAGCGGTCTGCGCCGAGTACGGCATAGTCCTCGACGAGGCCCACGACGCCACGGCCGACGCCCTGGCGGCGGCGCGGCTCGCGCCCGCGATAGCCGACCGCCACCCGAAGATCGCCGCACTCGGCGCCGCGGAACTGCACCGCCGGCAGATCGAGTGGTACGCGCAGTGGGCGGCGGACTTCCAGGCGTTCCTGCGCCGCAAGGGAGAGGCCGACGCGGTGATCGACGGCACCTGGCCCCTGCGGGAGCTGTCCGAGAACCAGCCCGCGTAGCCCGCGGCCGTGCGGCGGGTTCGGCTGCACAAGCCGGCGGATCCCGGAAGCACCCGGGTGGGACGGCAGCGGTATTCCTGACCGCCCCGGCCGTGCCGGCGGAGCACGCGTTGCCTCAGTCAGGCGAACCGGACATCGCTAGGCTGCCACACCGGTGGGCCGTTCGAAGGGGGAGTCCCTGAGGGGGCGAGGAGGGCGATGTCACGCTCACGGCACTCGACGCTGGTTGTCTACGCTTTGCTTCTGGCCCTGCCTGTGCTGTCGGTGATCGGGGCGATCGCGGTCAACGTCGCCACTTCCCTGGCCGCCCCCTGGCCCTACGGTCTCGACAACGTACGCCGGTACCCATGGACGGGCGTGCTCGTGACGACCGTTGCGTGTGTCGCGGGCGGGATGCTCCTGTACCGCGCCGAGCAGCGAGCGGGCCGCTTCGCGGACGACCCGCCACCGCCTCCCCCTCCGGCCGTCCCCGACTGGGTCGTCGAGCGACCGGCAGAGACGCAGCGAGTGATTTCCGCACTGCGCAGCAGACGCTCTCGCGCCGTCGGCATCACCACGGCCCTGCACGGCGCGGGAGGATTCGGCAAGACCACCTTGGCCGACCTGGTCTGCGCCGACCGGAGGCTGCGCCGCCACTTCGGGCAGCGGATCTACCACATCACCATCGGGCGAGATGTCCGTACCCGAGCCGGGATCGCGGCAAAGGCGAACGAGATGGCCGGCTTCATCAGTGGTCGGACCCCCACTCACGAAGACCCCCGCCGGGCGGGCGAACACCTCGGACGCCTGCTGAGCCAGCGGCCACGCTGCCTGTTGGTCATCGACGATGTCTGGGACGACGGCCAACTCGCCCCTTTCCTCATGGGCGGGCGCAACTGCACCCGTCTGGTGACCACTCGGGTTCCGACCGTGCTGCCGGACGGGACATCACCCGTGCTCGTGGACCAGATGTCCGCCGCGCAGGCGAGGCAACTGCTCACCTGGGAACTGCCCGCACTCGACGACGAACTGGCGGACAACCTTCTCGCGGTCACGGGACGCTGGCCCCTGTTGCTGCGTCTGATCAACAGTCTCCTCCACGAGGTCGGCCCCCGGGCGGTCGACGTGAACGCCGAAGCGGCCAGGCTTCTGCACAGTCTGCTCAACCACGGGCCCGCGGCCGTGGACGGCGACCGGCACGCCACGCTCGATCTCAGCGAGCCCGACGAACGGAAGCGCGCGGTGCGTGCCACCATGCGCGCGGGCACCCAACTGCTCGGCTCCGGAGGCGAGGACCGATTCGCCGAGTTGGGCATCTTCGCGGAGGACGAGCCGATCCCCATCGGCCTCGTCCTGCGAGTCTGGGAGTCCACGGGCGGACTGGACCGAGCCGAGGGCCGACGCCTGTGCACCAGACTGAGCCGCCTCTCCCTCGCCGCCCTCTCCGCCGACGGGACCGCGCTCACCCTGCACGACGTCATCCGTGACTACCTCAGGGCCGCGCTCGGCCCGGCGGGCATCACCGCCTGCAACGCCGCCCTGGTCGATTCCCTGTCCCGGACGCTTCCCGGCGGAACGGCACTGGCCGACGGCCACCCCCACCCGTCCAGCGCCTGGTGGGAACTGGACGAGCACGACGACTACCTGTCGGGACACCTGGTCGCGCACCTCCGTGACGCCGGAGCCGCCGCCGAGGCGGAAGCGGTGGCCGGGGACCTCCGCTGGGCGGAGGCCCAGCTCCTGCGATCCGGGCCGAGTGCGGTGTACAGAGATCTGGCCCGCATTCCCGGTGAGCGGGCCACGGCGATGGCTGCGGCGGTGGCGCGGGCGGCCCACCTGCTCACCCCCACCGACCCCCCGTACGCCCTCATCGACGCCTTGCACACCCGGCTCGGTCATACTCCCGGCTGGGACACCCAGGTGCCGGCCCGGCGGGCCGGGCTCACCAGACCCGCGCTCTTCAGCCGCTGGCCGCTGACGGACGTTCCGGCGGGGTCACTGCGCCGTACTCTCTCGGATCACCGTGCTCCCGTCTGTTCGGTGTCCGTCGCACCGGACGGCAGCTGGCTGGTGTCCGCCGGATACGACAAGGTCGTCTCCTGGGACACGACGACCGGGCGGCGCCGCCGGCAGTTCTTCGGGCACGAGGACGCGGTGCGCGCCGTCGCCGTCTCACCCGACGGCACCCGGCTCGCCACCGCGAGCGGCGAGAGTATCCGGCTGTGGGCCCCGGACACCGGCGGCCTGCTGCGGAGACTGCCGGTGCACGACAACGTCATCCAGGCCCTCGCCTTCTCCCCTGACGGCACTACGCTCGTCGAGGGAGGCCAGGGCAGGCGGGTACGCCTGTGGGAAGTGGCCACCGGGCGGCGCGTGCGCACCTTTTCCGGGCCGGGCGCCATCATCCGCGCCGTGACCTTCTCCCCGGACGGTTCCTGGCTTGCTGCCGGCTGCGACGACGGCACGGTCTGGACCTGGAACACGGACACCGGTGAACCGCGCCTTCGGCTCACCGCCCATCAGGGCCCGGCCGGTGCGCTCGCCGCAGCGCCCGACGGCGCCTGGCTCGTCACCGGCGGCGACGACGGCGTCGTGCGGGTCTGGGACGCCCGCACCGGTACCGAGCAGCGTACGCTCGGCCGCCGGGGCGACCCTGTGTACGCCCTCGTCTTCTCGGCGGACGGAACCTGGCTCGCCGCTGCGGGCAGGGACGGGCAGGTGCGTCTGTGGCAATGGCCCGAGGGCGGGAGCAGAACCGTCCTGTCGGGACACCGCCTGCCCGTCCGGGCACTCGCCGCCGACCCCGCGGGGGCGTGGCTGGCCAGCGGTGGAGACGACAACGTGGTGCACCTGTGGAACACCTTCGCCACTTCTGAGGCCGGTGTCTCCGAGCACCGCACCGAGCGCGTGTCGGCTGTGTCCGTCCACGCGGACGGGGCCTCGGTCGCCACGGTCACCGACGGCGGCGTGGTACGTCGCTGGGACGCCGTCACCGGCGCCTCCCGGTCGGTGGGTGGTGCGGGATGCCCCGCGCGAAGCCGGGCCGACGACTTGTTGGCCGGTCTGAACGACCCGCCGTCCGCGCCCGCTCTCGAACGGTTGAGGGTGGCGGCGCTTGCTCCGCACGGCGGCTGGGCCGCCGGCGCCCTGTACGAGGGCGGCATCCGTCTGTGGGACAGCTCCACCGGGCGGCAGCTGGCCGTCCTGCGCGACTCCCGCAGGGTGCGTCTTCTTGTCATAGCCCCGGACGGCACGTGGATCGCGGGAGCGGGCCACCATGCGGGCGTACACGTCTGGTCCGCGGCCACCGGGCGCCGCCTGAGGACTCTGGGCAAGCGTGGTGTCGTCGTCACGTCCCTGGCCGTGGCTCCCGACGGCATCCTGCTCGCCTCCGGTGGCCAGGACGGAAGCGTACGGCTGTGGAACACCCGGAGCGGTGTCGCACCGACGGTCCTGGCCGGGCATACCGGTGCGGTCACCGCCTTGGACTTCGCCCCCGACGGCACATGGCTTGCCGGTGGATCGGACGACGGGACCGTCCTTCGCTGGGATGCGCGCACCGGAGCGGTTCAAGGCCGTGCCGCGCGTGTCACCCCGGGCGTCACCAGCGTGGCGATCTCACCCGACGGCGCCTGGCTGGCCACGTGTGCGCAGGACCAGGCGTTGCGCGTGTGGGACGCCATGAGGGGAGAGTGCCTGGCCTTGATCCGCCTGGGAGGACCGGTCACGGCGATGGCATGGTTGCCGGCCGGCGCGAGCCTGGCCGTCGGAGGTGAACGCGGTCTCCACGTGTTCGACTTCAGCCCGGGCTCCGTCCGCCGGGTTCCGGCCCCGTGACTGTCCGGTCGTCGGCCGTTCGTCCTGCGAGCGGCCGAGCGGCCGAGCGCATAGTGTCCCGCAACACCCGCCGGCCGGACCGCATCAGGATCACCTCCGTCGGCCTCCGGCCTTCGGCCGTCCGTGGGCCTCGGCACCGCGGCTGCCGAGCCGGTGCGCCCGCCCCGGCCGGTGCGGCACCTCAGAACGGATACCACCGCACGCTCTGGTCCCCGTCCCGCAGCGATGCCACCCGTCGGCGGAACTCGTCCCGTGCCTTCGGATTGCTCGGCGCGTGCTGGGCCACCCATGCGCAGCTGGCCGTCTCCCGGGCGCCCCGCAGCACCGCGCAGCCCTCCCACTCGCGTACGTCCCAGCCGTACTCCTCGGTGAAGGAGTCGTACGCCTCGGCGGGCAGCCCGTACCGGTCGCGGGAGAGGGCCATGACCACGAGGTCGTGCTCGCGCAGATCCGCGGAGAAGGTCTCCAGGTCGACCAGCACCGGCCCGTCCGGCCCGATGTGCACATTGCGGGGCAGCGCGTCGCCGTGGATCGGGCCCGGCGTCAGACGCGGTGTCAGCGCGGCGGCCTCCGCCGCGAAGCCGTCGCGGCGCGCCCGGAGGTAGGCCGCGTCCTCCGGGGCGATCGCGTCGCCCGCCAGCCGGAGCCAGCGCTCCACACCGCCCAGCAGATCGCGGGGCGGCAGGGCGAACGCGGGGGAGGGGAGAGCGTGCACGATACGCAGCAGTCCGGCCAGCTCCCGCGGTTCGGCGGGCCGCGCGGGCTCCGGCAGCCGGTGCCAGACGGTCACCGGGTGGCCGTCCACCAGCAGCGGCTTCGGCTCGGCCGCCCGCACCGCCGGCACGTCCGCCTCGGCCAGCCAGCCGGCGATGGCCAGCTCGCGCTCGGCCCGCGGCAGCAGCTCGGCGTCCCGGCCCACCTTCACCACCAGGTCGCCGGCCGCGAACACCGCGTTCTCGCCGAGGGCCAGGAGTCGCGCGTCCCCGGCCGGGCCCGGCAGTACTCCCGCCGCGGCCAGTACGTCCCGCGCGCGTGCCTCGTCCATCCTCGTGCCTCCGTGCCGTCTTCCCGTGCCGTCCGTGGACCCGTCGCGGCTGCGGGGCGCGGGCCGCGTCCGGCCAGTCTCGCATCGGCACTGGTCGGCCGCCGCGCGCGGGCCCTTGACGAGGCACCGGGCCTTCACGACCATGAACACGCCAACCGCAGCAGGCAAAGGGGCTGATTCGTGACATCAGTGGCCGAAGCGCGGACACCGGCGGCGGGAGCGCGACGGCCGCCCGGCCGCGGGATCGCCGACCGCGGTGCCTGGTTCCTGGTCCTGCCCGCCCTCGTCCCCATCCTCGTGCTCAGCGTCGGCCCGCTGCTCTACGGCATCCTGCTGTCCTTCACCGACGCCCAGTCCGGCCGGACGGCCGCCACCCGGTGGATCGGCACCCTCAACTTCCAGGACCTGCTGCACGACACCCTCTTCTGGGAGTCGTTCCGGATCGGACTGGTCTGGGCGCTCGGCGTGACCGTCCCCCAGTTCCTGCTGGCGCTCGGCCTGGCCCTGCTGCTCGACTCGGATCTGCGCCTGCGCGGCCTCGCCCGCGCCCTCGCGATCGTCCCCTGGGCGATGCCCGAGGTCGTCGTCGGCATCATGTGGCGGCTCGTCTACAACCCGGACGCGGGCGTCCTCAACGAGACCCTGCGCGACCTCGGCCTCGGCGACGGCCGGGACTGGCTGAGCGGCCTGGCCACCGCACTGCCCGCGGTGATCGTCGTCGGCGTCTGGGCGGGCCTGCCGCAGACCACGGTCGCCCTCCTCGCCGGACTGCAGAACGTCCCGCGCGAACTCCACGAGGCGGCGGCGGTGGACGGCGCGGGCGCCTGGCGCCGCTTCCGCACGGTCACCTGGCCCGCGCTCCGGCCGGTGGCCCTCGCCATCACCGCGCTCAACCTCATCTGGAACCTCAACTCCTTCGCGCTGGTCTACGTGCTCACGAACGGCGGACCCGGCGGAAAGACCCGGCTGCCCATGCTCTTCGCCTACGAAGAGGCCTTCCGTTACGGCCAGTTCGGCTATGCGGCGGCGATGGGCTGTGTGCTCGTCGCGGTGGTCTCGGTACTGCTCGCGGTGTTCCTGGCCGGCCGGCTCCGGGGCGGTGACGAGGCATGAGGGCCCGCCGCGCGGCCCGCGCCGGCCGGTACGCCGCTCTGCTGGCCTATCTGCTCTTCCTGGTCTTCCCGTTCCTGTGGCTGCTGTCCACCGCGCTCAAGTCCCCGCGCGAACTGGGCAGCCTGCACCCGCGATGGATCCCGCGCCATCCCACCCTGGACAACGTCCGGCAGGCCTTCGCCGAGCAGCCGCTGGCGCACGCCGCGCTCAACTCCCTGCTGGTGGCGCTCGGCACCGCCGTCGTCGCCGTACTCGTCGCCACGCCGATGGCCTACGTCATGGCCCGGCACCGCACGCGGGCGGCGCGGGCCGCCACGGGCTGGGTCGTGGTCAGCCAGGCGTTCCCCTTCGTCCTGGTGATCATCCCGCTGTTCCTGGTGCTGAAGCACCTGCGGCTGATCGACTCCCTGACCGGGCTGGTGCTGGTGTACGTGGTGTGGGCGCTGCCCTTCGCGCTGTGGATGCTCGTCGGCCATGTGCGGGCGGTGCCCGCCGAGCTGGAGGAGGCGGCCGCCGTCGACGGCGCCGGCCGGCTCAGAACGCTCGTGTCGGTGACGGCACCGCTGCTCGCGCCCGGCATCGCGGCGACGGCCCTGTTCGCGTTCGTCACCGCGTGGAACGAGTTCTTCTTCGCGCTGGTGCTGCTCAAGAGCCCCGGAAGGCAGACCCTGCCGGTCGTCCTCACCCATTTCATCGGTGCCGAGGGCGTGGCCGACCTCGGCCCGCTGGCCGCCGCCGCGTTCCTCGCCACGCTGCCCTCCGTGGCCGTCTTCGCGCTGGTCCAGCGGCGGATCACGGGCGGCCTGCTCGCCGGGGCGGTGAAGAGCTGATGCGCACCCTCGCCAAGGCGCTCGCGGCACTGCTGCTGCTCGCGGGCTGTTCGTCACCCGGGCACCGCGACGGCGGCCCGGTCACCCTGCGCTTCCAGTCCCTGGCCTGGCAGCAGGAGTCCGTCGCCGTCAACAAGGAACTGGTGAAGGAGTGGAACGCCACCCATCCGGACGTCAAGGTCGAGTATGTCCAGGGCAGTTGGGACAGCGTGCACGACCAGCTGCTCACCTCCTTCGAGGGCGGTGAGGCCCCGGACGTCGTCCATGACGCCTCCGACGACCTCGCCGACTTCGCCTACGGCGGCTACCTCGCCGATCTGACCGGGCTGCTGCCGGCCCGGCTCAGGTCCGACATCCCGCGCGACAGCTGGCGGACGGCCACCTTCGGGAGCGGTGTCTACGGTGTGCCGTTCCTCCAGGAGCCCCGGGTGCTGATCGCCGACGCCGACCGGCTGCGGGCGGCCAGGGTGCGCATACCGACGCCCGCGCACCCGTGGACCTGGGCGGAGTTCCGGCAGGTCGCCAAGAAGCTCAGCGGGCCCGGGCGGTACGGGGTGGCCTGGCCGCTGAAGGAGCCCGTCTCCGCCACGCTCAACCTGTCCCTCTCGGCGGGCGGGCGGCTCTTCCACCGCGGCGCGGACGGCCGCGTCACCGTGCGGTTCACCGACGGCGACGCGGTCGTGCCCCGCACCGTCCACGACCAGGTCGCCGTCGACCGCAGCGCCCCCGCCTCGACGCTCGGCAGCGGGGGCTCGGACACCCTGCCCGGCTTCTTCGGCGGCCGGTACGCCATGGTTCCGCTGGGCTTCTCCTACCGCCAGCAGATCGTGCAGCAGGCACCCGAGGGCTTCCACTGGGAGGTGCTGCCGGCCCCGGCGGGCGCCGAGGGGCTCACCCAGGGTGTCAGCCCCCAGACGCTGTCCGTAGCCGCCGACTGCCCGCACAAGAAGGAGGCGGTCGCGTTCATCGACTTCCTGCTGCGGCCGAAGAACATGGTCCGCCTCGCCCTCGGCGACTGGATGCTGCCCACCGGCACCCGGGCCCTGGCCGACCCGGCCCTGCACACCACCGAGAACGGCTGGGCCACCGGCACCGCCCTGGCGGCCCGGCTCCGCCCGGCCCCCGCGCAGTCCGTGCGCGGCTATCCGGAGTGGAAGGACAAGGTGGCCACTCCGGCGTACCAGGAGTACTACAGCGGCGCGATCGGCCTGGCCGAGCTGCGCCGCCGCCTGGAGCGGGACGGCAATCTGGTGCTCGCCCGCTATCAGCGCTGACCCGCGGATCCTTAAATGAATTGAACGAGACGTATCGTCTCGTCTAACCTCGGCGGCATGACCAGTCCCGCCCACATCGCCATGTTCTCCATCGCCGCCCACGGGCATGTGAACCCCAGCCTGGAAGTGATCCGCGAACTCGTCGCCCGGGGGCACCGGGTCACGTACGCCATCCCGCCGGCCTTCGCCGAGAAGGTGGCCGCCACCGGCGCCAGGCCCGTGCTCTACACCTCCACCCTGCCGGGACCCGACGCCGACCCGGAGGCCTGGGGGACCACCCTGCTGGACAACGTGGAGCCCTTCCTCGACGACGCGATCCAGGCACTTCCCCAGCTCGTCGAGGCCTACGCCGACGACATCCCCGACCTCGTCCTGCACGACATCGCCTCCTACCCGGCCCGCGTCCTCGCCCACCGCTGGGGCGTGCCGGCGGTCTCCCTCTCCCCGAACCTCGTGGCCTGGGAGGGATACGAGGAGGAGGTCGCCGAGCCCATGTGGGCCGAGCCGAAGAAGACCGAGCGCGGACAGGCCTACTACGCCCGGTTCACGGCGTGGCTGGCGGAGAACGGGATCACCCAGCACCCCGACCCCTTCGCCGGCCGGCCCCCGCGCTCCCTGGTGCTCATCCCCAAGGCGCTCCAGCCGCACGCCGACCGGGTGGACGAACGCGTCCACACCTTCGTCGGCGCCTGCCAGGGCGACCGCACCGACCAGGGCGGCTGGCAGCGGCCCGCCGGCGCGGAGAAGGTCGTGCTGGTGTCGCTCGGCTCGGCCTTCACCAAACAGCCCGGGTTCTACCGGGAGTGCGTGCGCGCCTTCGGCGATCTGCCCGGCTGGCACGTCGTCCTCCAGGTCGGCCGGCATGTGACCCGCGCCGAGCTGGGCGACGTACCGGCCGGCGTCGAAGTGCGCGACTGGGTGCCGCAGCTGGCGATCCTGCGCCAGGCCGACCTCTTCGTCACGCATGCCGGCGCCGGCGGCAGCCAGGAGGGGCTGGCGACCGCGACACCGATGATCGCCGTACCGCAGGCGGCCGACCAGTTCGGCAACGCCGACATGCTCCAGGGGCTCGGTGTCGCCCGGCATCTGCCCGCCGAGGAGGCCACCGCCGACCGCCTGCGCGAGGCCGCCCTCGCCCTGGTGGACGACCCGGAGGTCGCGCGCCGGCTCAAGGAGGTGCAGGCGGAGATGGCCCGGGAGGGCGGCACCCCTCGGGCGGCCGACCTCATCGAGGCCGAACTGCCGGGCCGCCGCCCGAGGTAGGCCCGGCGGGGGGACCGCCAGAGGTACGCCGTGGTGTCGATCCGGGCCTGGTGGACGACGGCCCCCTCCCGGGCCCGGCACAACCCGCTCACGTTGAAGTGGACGTACTTCGTCCCTCACCGGAGTCGCGCTGCACCCCGGCGACCGCGTCCAGCACCGGCCCGGTCCTCGGGGCGCGTTCCGGGACGGAGGCCGTACACGGGCCGGGACGCGCGGAGGGGTGCGGAGTGTCCGATCCGACCGACAGAGATCCGCTTTGTGATTACGAAACCTTGTTGAACAAGTCACAGGTGCGTGTAGAGGTTGCTCCGGCCCCCGCCCATCGGCCAGAGTTTCGCGCAGCCCGCCCCGGCGCGGGCGCGGCCGTCGTGCCCGCCCCCACGGGGCACGACGGCCGCACCACCTCCGCCTGCCCCCAACACCCTTACGGACCAGCACTTCCGGGTACCGGGTCGTGGCGCGACCCGACGCGTGTGCGAGGCTCTCGGGCATGCGCTACATCATCATCGGGGCCGGCGCTGTCGGCGGCGCGGTCGGCGGCCGGCTCGCCCAGGCCGGGCGCGAGGTCGCCCTGATCGCCCGCGGCCGGCACCTGGCCGCCCTCCGCGAGCACGGACTGCGACTGCGGGTCCCCGAAGGGGAACTGACGCACCGGCTGCCCGCTGCCGACGGGCCCGGCCCGCTCGGCGAACTGCGCGCCGACGACGTCCTCGTCCTCGCGGTGAAGACCCAGGACACCGTGGCCGCCCTGGAGACCTGGGCCGACGCCCCCGTCGCCGGTGGCGGCACGGCGGCCGGACAGCTGCCGCTCGTCTGTCTCCAGAACGGCGTCGAGAGCGGCCGGCTGGCGCTGCGCCGCTTCCGGCACGTGTACAACGTCTGCGTCTGGCTGCCCTCGACCTTCGTCCAGCCCGGCGTGGTCTCCGCCGCCGGTGCCCCGCTCACCGGCATCCTGCACCTCGGCCGCGCCCCGCACGGCACCGACGACACAGCCCGCCGGATCGCCGCCGACCTCGCCGACGCGCACTTCGAGGCGCCCGTCGTGCCCGACGTGGCCCGCTGGCAGTACGCCAAGCTGCTCGCGAACCTCGGCAACGCCCTCGAAGCGCTCAGCGGGCCCGTGGCGAGCGACGAGGCCCAGGCCCTGTACGCGCGTGTGCGGGCCGAAGGCGAGGCCGTGCTCGACGCCGCCGGGATCGCCCACGTGAGCACGGCGGAACAGCAGGCGGTCCGCGGCGACAAGGTCACCCTGGCCCCGCTGGACGGCACCCCGCGCGGCGGCGGCTCCTCCTGGCAGTCCCTCGTCCGGGGCACCGGCACCATCGAGGCCGACTATCTCAACGGCGAGATCGTCCTGCTCGGCCGGCTGCACGGCGTGCCGACCCCGCTCAACGAACTGCTTCAGCGCCTCGCGAACCGGTTCGCGAGGGAGGGCCGGCCGGCCGGGTCGCTGCCGGTCGCCGAACTGGCCCGGCTGGCCGACGAGGCCGTACGGCACGCCGGTTGACCTTCGGGCCGGTCGGCGTTTCACAGGGCCCGGCAGGGCACGCACAGATGATCACGGGGGCACGGGATGGACGACTTCACGGGCGACGCCGGGCAGCGGCTGGCCGCGCGGTTCGAGACGGACCGGCCGCACCTCGCGGCCGTGGCGTACCGGCTGCTCGGCTCGGCCGCCGAGGCCGACGACGCGCTCCAGGAGGCATGGCTGCGCGCCCGGCAGGCCGACACCGAGGCCGTCGCCAACCTCACCGGCTGGCTGACCACCGTGGTCACCCGGGTCTGCCTGAACCTGCTGCGGACCCGCCGCAACCGGCGCGAGGAGGTCCTCGACGCCCACGACACGGAGCACCGGCCCGGTTCCGAGGCCGGCGACCCCGCCCGGGAGGCGCTGCTCGCCGACCAGGTCGGTGTCGCCCTGCTGGTCGTCCTCGACACGCTGAGCCCCGCCGAGCGGGTCGCCTTCGTCCTGCACGACATGTTCGCGGTGCCCTTCGACGAGATCGCCCCGCTGATCGAGAAGACCCCGGCCGCCACCCGGCAACTGGCCAGCCGTGCCCGCCGCCGTGTCCAGGGCCGGCCGCCCGCGCCCGCCGCCGACGCCGGCCGCCGTCGGCGGGCCGTCGACGCCTTCCTGGCCGCGACCCGCGGTGGCGACTTCACGGCACTGATCGCGCTGCTCGACCCGGACGTGGTGCTGCACGCCGACGCGCTGGTCGTCCCCACGCCCGAACCCGTCACCGTGCGGGGGGCCGAGCCCGTCGCGCGCGGCGCCATGGCCGCCGTGGCCCGTGCCCGCTCCACCGGAACCGCCCTGCTCGACGGCCGGATCGGCCTGGTCATGGCACCCTCGGGACAGCTGCGCCTGCTGCTCGCCTTCACATTCGGCGCGGACGCCCGGATCACCCGGATCGACGTCGTCGCGGAGCCGGCCCGGCTGCGCGCCACCACGATCGACGTACCCCCGGCGTACGACCCCGAGAGTGGCCGATAACCGCCCCTCGAACGGAAGTTGGTCCTCCCTCCTGTGACATCGGAGCCGCGGCGGACGCAGAACGAGACGCCGCCGCGGTCCGACGTCACAGGGGAACGCCGGACCGCGGCCGCCGATACCACACGCCCGCCCCGGCCGGCCAGGCTCGACCGAACCGCGCGACAAACCCACCGGCTTGTCCCTAGGGTGAACCGCGCGGACATGAGGGGGACCGATGAGCGTGGCGGGCAGGGGATTACCGTCGTTGCCGCAGTACCGCAAGGACGGAGTGACCCGGCGGCTCAGCGCCTCCGTGCACCTCGACGACGACTTCGCCCTGTACGTCGACCGGATGCTCACCGGCGACCGGCTGAACGCGCTCGGACTGAGCCTCGGCATCAACTTCGTCGCCCTCGCCCGCCACGCGCGCGTGGCCACCCGCCGCCGCGCCGCCCTCGACCGCCGGCTCGCCTGCCTCCAGGCGGCCCTGCCGCTCACCCTCCTCGTCGGACTCTGGGGACTGGTCAACGGACACCGGTCACTCGGATGGGTGGCGATTTTCGGCCCTCTCGGCACCTGCGTGCTCGCCTGGGCCCTGGTCCGCCACGACGAGGCCCGCAGCCGCGACCGGGCACGGGACGTGTTCCTCGCGGGGGCGAAGCCCGAACAGACGGCGCCCCCCGTGGAGTCCGCGGCCGAGACCGCGCTGCATGAGCTGAAACGCGCCAACGTCCTGCCCTACGCCGACGAGGCCGCCTACACCAAGCCCTTCGTCGGCAGCGGCGAGAGGATCAAGGAGGTCGTCTGGCAGCCCATCGACATCAGCCGGCCCGCCGACGCACCCGGTGGCGGAAAACTTCCGCTGCGCCCGTTCGACGTCATCGACCTGCACACCTACGTGGCACGCCACATGGAGAGCATCTCCGGCCTCCAGGGCCTGCGGGCCAGGAACCGGCTCTACGTCCTCGGCAGCAACGCCCACCTCGTCCCCGAACTGGTCCCCGACCGCACCCGGCGGCCCCAGGCCCACATACCCAGCCGGCTGGTGCAGGCGGGCCTGCACACACCGGGCGCCGGCATGCGCACCCATCTGTGCCTGGAGCGCATCGGTGAAGGCGGCCGGCTCATCGTCTCCATGTACCTGCGGGCCATACTCCAGCCGCCCAGCCTCACCTGGGAGGTGGCCGCCTACGCGATACCGCCGCTGGACGGCCGCTTCTACCGCGTCGACCGGCTGCCGGTGGCCCCCCTCGAACGCTGGTGGAGCCTCGTCCGGTACGCCACCCGCCGCACCGGCCCCGAACTGCGCGGCGCTCTCGGCCGCATACTCCGGCGCCGCCGCTGGGCGCACGACCACGAACGGACGCTCGTCAGGACCCGCCGCGCCATCACCAAGCAGCACGTCCTGCACGACTACGGTGCCACCGGCAGCCTGCGCGAGGACCTCGGCGCGTGGGACGAGGCCGGCTACACCGACCGCACGGACGCGCAGGACTTCCTGTTCCGGCTCCAGCAGGGTGTGCTGACCGCGACGGAACGGTTCCTGCGCGACCACAACATCGACACCAGCTCCTTCGACAAGGCCGTACAGGTCATCAACACACAGACCTACAACATCGGTAACGTCAGCGGTCCCAGCAACTTCGGCGCCCACGGAACGATCCTCCTGGGCGGACAGCAGGGACCCGGACCCCACGGCGGTCCGGGAGCCCAGGGCACGCCCGGACCCGCGGGGTCCGGCCCGCCCGCACCGAACCCATGACCCCCCAGCCACTCGGACGGCTCGTCCGGCCCGCGAGCGAGGACAGGACATGAGCACCTACAACTTCGAGAACGTCAACGGCCCCGCCAACTTCGGCGACCACGGCCGGATCCAGATCAACCACACCACCCCGGACCTGGCGACCCTGATGCAGGTCGCCGACCGGCTCACCGAGGCGCTGCACGCCGAGTACCCGGGACTCGTGCGCAGCGGCGAGGTCATCCAGGGCGAGCTGGCGCTGTCCGCCGAGGACGGTCTGCCGCCCAACCGGGGCCGCATCCGCTCCGCGCTGGAGACGATCGCCATCGGAGCGTCGGCCGGCAGCGCCAGCCTCACCTTCACCCAGCACCTCCTGAACGCCCTCGGGCTGTAGCCACCCCGGGCCGGTGAGCGGCCGCGGCCGGCCGAAGAGGTGTCCGGGGCCCGCCCACCGCGGGCCCCAGGGGCTACTGCGCCCGCACCACCGCCCGTACGCCGTCGCCCAGGTCCAGGTCGAGACCCGAGCGCAACGGCACCGTCTGACCGGGCTCGACGCGCTGGACGGTGCCGTCCGCGCGGGTACCCGTCCAGGTCCGCGGCGAGCGGTTGGCGAGCCCGAACCGCCCCGGCTTCTGCGGGTGTTCGACCAGCTCCGCCACGAGTGCCGCGTCCGAGCAGTCGTGCCGCGCCGGCTCCGGCAGCAGATGGTGGGCCTGCACCCGGGCGGCGCGGCGCAGCCGGATGTGGTGCTCCGCGCGCGGCGGGGGAGTGGTCACCGTCAGCCGCGGCGGCAGCACCAGCACCGCCCCGCACCCCCAGCAGTGCCGCGGCGGCGGCTTCTCGCCCGGCTCGGTCATGTTCTGCCGCCCGCACGACGCGCACTCGACCACCGCGTCCAGCACCGCCCGCAGCGCGTCACGCCACTCCGACTCCCGCACCCGCGCGGCGGGATCACGCAGCCCGATCGTGAACGACCGCCGGAACAGCTCCCGCAGCCTCTCCGCCGCCGCGTCCCAGGTGGCCAGCACCGTCGCGTGCTCCAGGGGGTCGGGCGCGTTGGCGTCGTCCGCCGGGTCGAACACGAACAGCGGGCTCCTGCCGTACAGCTTGCGCTCAGCCGCCTCGTCCAGGCAGTGGATGCCCAGTTCACGCCTGCCCTTGAGCGGGTGATGGTTCATCAGCAGCATGAACAGCAGCACGGCGAGCGAGTGCAGGTCGGACTGGGTGCCCGGACGCGCGCCAGGGTCCCCGCGCACCAGCTCCGGCGCCATGAACTCCATGGTCCCCGAGATGCCGCTGGCGTCGCCCTCCACCACCGCGTTGTCGTTGTCGCAGACCAGGACGTCACCGCTGGCCGGGTCGAAGAAGATGTTGCCCCAGGAGATGTCCCGGTACGCGATGCCCCGCGAGTGCAGCGCCTGGTAGGCCTCCACCGTGTACAGGCAGGCCGTCAGCAGCGCTCGCGGGCTGGTGCGCAGCTGACGCCGGAACAGCGCCGGAAGCCCCTTGTAGCGGTCCGGGCGCAGCCCCATCAGATAGCCGAACGAGCCGCGGTGCTCCGGCACGAAGGTCTCCGGCCACAGGAACCGGTCGTCGGCGAAGTCCCGGGCCACCAGCTCCCGTACGATCGCCTCCTGATCCGGGGTCGCGCAGGTGGGGTAGTACCACTTCAGGGCCCGCACCCCGGCCGGCGTCCGGACCCGGTACACCTCCCCCTGGCCGCCCGCGCCGAGGAAGTCGAGGATCTCGACGTCGTCACCGTTCTCCGCCGCGAGGCGCACCCCGCCGTCGAGCATGCCGCTCATCTACGTCTCCGTCTTCCGTTCCTTGTCCACGTCACCGTCTGCCGGATCCGGCGGCGTCCGCGCGTCCGTCGCGCCGGGATGCTCCAGGGCGCCGTCCGGCCCGGCCGCCGCCGAGGCGTCCGCCACCGGTGCCGAGTCGCTCACCGGGGCCGGGGCGTCCGCCGTCGCCGGTGCCTCCCCGGGCCGCAGCGCCGCCGCCAGCGTCGTGTCGTCGCCGGAGTAGCGGGACGCCTGGGCGAGCCACTCCGGCAGGACCTTGCGGACGCCCGCGCCGCCCTCCTCCGCGAGCCGGCCGGCCAGCCCCATCACGAACTCGCGGTAGCCGTCGGCCGACGCGAAGCTCTTCGACAGGCCGTCCGTGGACAGCACCACCAGCCGGGGCGCCCGCGCCTCCTCGAACAGCGGTGCCCAGTGCATCCGCATCGCCCGCCACGCCTCCCGCCCGCACAGCGACTCGGTCTCGTCGCCCAGCTCCTCCACCGCGGGCGCCAGCGGCCGGCTCAGCGCCCCGTCGTGCTCGACCACCGCGAGATCCCCGTCGCCGAGCTGCCAGGCCACGAACAGCCACGGCGTGAGCACCGCACCGATCAGCGTGGTGCCGTACAGCACCAGCTTCTCCTCGGGCCGCGGTTCCCGGGCGGCCTCCTCCACCACCGGCCGGTGCCGGTCCCAGTGGCCGAGCGCCTCCCGCCGCCACTCGTGCACCAGGGCCCGCGGGAAGTCGTCCCGGGCGTAGGTCATGAGCCGGACCAGCCGCCCCGGCTCATGACAGTCCAGTGCCGCCCGCCCGAAGGCGGCGGCCAGCTCCAGGAACCGGTCCACGGCGAACCGCGCGCCCACTGCGCTGCGCGCGTGCACCGCCGAGCCGTGCCCGTCGGCCACCGCCAGGATCAGGGGGTCCGTGCCGGACCCGGTGCCCCGGCAGTCGTACCAGTCCTGATTGCGGCGTTTGCCGACGCCCTGGACGCTGTCGGCCAGCGTCTCCCACCGTCGCACCCCGAGCGTCACCACACGTCGTCGTCATCGTCGTCGTCCAGCACCGGCGGCGCGTACTGCTGTTTCGCCGCGCTCGCTCCGGAACCCTCGCCGGCGACCGGCTGGGAGGCCGCCTTCACGGCCGCCGTCGACGCCCACCGGATCGCCGCCGCCAGCTGCTTGGGACTGTTGGCGTCCAACGGTTGCAGCTCCGGGTTGCCGAGGAACTCCTGGAGCACCCCGCGGTCCGCGTCCGCGCCGATCGCGATGGCCACCCGGACCGCCTTGCGCCCCCAGGGGGTGGCGTCCACGGCCTTCAGGCCCGCCTTCCAGTCGTCGGTGGGCACCCCGTCCGAGACCAGAGCCAGCACCGGCTTCAGCGCCCGCTGCGGCATCGGCGGGGTCTGGAGCTCCCGCGCCACCAGGTGCAGCGCCTCACCGAGGTTGGTCATGCCGTCGACCTGGACGTCCTGCCAGGTGAAATCGTCCACCGGCACCGGGGTCTGGTGGTGCCACTGGGCGGTCGTGGCGAAGGTGACCGTGCGCAGCAGCAGTTGGGCCGCGGGATTGTCGTGGGCCACCGACCGCATCGCCGGGACGGCCTCGCGGATCGCGTAGTTGAGCTTCGCGATCTTCTCGCCCATCATCGAGTACGAGCAGTCGAGCAGCCAGATGAAGTGGACCGGCCGGTTGGCCATCGGCCCGCCGGGAATGTCACTCACGCCGTAGTTCCTTTCGCATCCAGAAGAATCGTCACGACCGGGACAGCAGCAGCCAGACCGCGCACGCGAGGGCGGCCGGCGCCAGCAGCAGAGCGGAGACGAACAGGCCCGCCGTCACCCGCCGGGCCCGGCCGACGGGGGGAGTCACACGGTTCATGCCGGGCTGTACCCGCCTTCCCCGCCGTCGTCCGGCCGCCGCCGCGGCCAGGGCACGCGCCGTGCTCCGCCCCCTGCCTGCCCGGTCAGCGGACCGGTGCGCAGCCCGGAGGCGGCGAGCAGCCACAGCACCGGTTCGGCGGCCCGCAGCTGCTCGCTCTGCAACGGCCCGGTGCCGGTGGCCGCGTGGGCGCTGACCGCCCAGTAGCGGGCCGTGCGGAAGTCGTGGCCGAGGGCCCGCACCAGCGCCCCGAGGCCGATGTCACCGAGCCAGTCGCTGATCCGGGCCCCCGGCCTGGGCAGGGAGGTCAGCTGGTCCAGCACGTCCCGCTTGGTGACGACGGCCGCCACCGGCAGCCGTCGCCGGCGTCCGGTCAGCGCGGCCAGCTCGCCGGTGAGCCGCTCGTACGTGGTCCGCGGGCCCTGTGCCGAGGGCCGCGCCCGCTCCGCCCGCTCGGCGTCGACCGGGCCGAGGCGGCCGCGCACCGCGGGATCGGCGAGCACGTCCGCGACCAGCACGACCCCGTCCGCGTGTGCCAGGTAACGCTGCGCCCGGACGCGTGCGGCCTCGCTCACCGACTCGCCCATCGGGTCGTAGAGGTACAGCAGCCGGCGCCGTCGGCCGCGGGAGACGGTGAGCATGAGGGCGCGCGGCGGCCCGCCGGTCGTGGCGTGCGCCCAGTCGGCCTGGTTGAGCTGCTGGTGGACACCGGTGTGGGCGCGCTGGTCGGCGCCCGAGGCGTACGCGACGCGCAGTTCGCCCTCCCGGGCCCACGCGTGCAGCCCCTCCACCATGGCCGCCATCAGCATCGTCTTGCCGGAGGAGGTGCCGCCGACCAGCGGCGTGTGCACCACCCGGGTGGTGGCCACCGCCTCCGGCAGGGTCTGCTCGCAGTGCGGGCAGAGCGCGGCCAGCCTGTCCCGCCCGGTGAGCCGGGTGGCGGGCAGCCGGCGCCCGCAGCCGCACAGGTGCCACAGGGCGCCGTACCGTCCCGGCCGCAGCTCGGCGTGGCGGGCGGGGCAGCCGGGGCAGGGGTGCAGGGCCAGCGCGACCGGTGCGTAGCAGCCCGGGTGGGGGCAGGTGACGCGCAGGCCGCGCAGCAGGGCCCAGGTCCGCTCCGCCCCGCGCAGCAGGGGCACGCTCACCGCCCAGCCGGCCCACACCACGCCCAGCAGCAGCGCGAAGACCAGCAGGGCCCAGCCGAGCAGCAGGGTGGCGAGCACCGCGCCGGTCAGCGCGCCCGCGGCCGTACCGGGGGCGATCAGCGTGACCAGCAGAAACCGGCCGAGCGGTACCCGCACCCAGCGCCCCCGGGGCCGCCGGCCCCGGAACAGGTTGCGCACGGTCCGGTCCAGCCAGGGATCGGGGAACGCCCGCCAGAGCGTCCGCATGCCGTCCCGGCCGGCGGACGCCGCGTCCGCCCACGACTGGCGCCACCAGTAGGCGGGCTGCGCGGGCTCCGCACCGACGGCCCCCGGCAGCCGGGGGTCCAGCCGGCCCGCCTCCCACGGCCCGAGCCCGTGCCACACCGCCCGCACGCCCCGCCCGAGGAACTCCCACAGCGTCCGGAACAGGCACACCGCGACGGCGACCAGGGCCGCCCAGGCGAACAGCGCCACCAGCACCTGGAACGCTGTGTGCAGCGTCGAGTCCGCGCCCCCGGCGTTCACCGGACACCCCCGCCGGCGGGCGGCTCGACGTCCCCGGGCCGGGCCGTCCGCGGGTCCTCGCGCCGGCCGCGTCCGGTCAGCCGGCCCGCCAGCCGGCCCAGGGCGCCCGGCCGGTTCCACGCGCGGTACGCGTCCAGCCTGCCCCGGCCCGTGCGCCGGAGCACCTCCTCGACCGCGGCCTGGTCCTCGGCGGGCAGCGCCCGCACCACCGGCCGCAGCACCTTGGCGAGCAGCGCCGTGCGCGTCGCCTCCCAGCCGGGATGGGTGTCCTGGTAGGCGGTCCACTCGCAGAAGCGGGCGGCCACGTACGAGGGCGCGGTACGCAGCCGCTCGGCCACCGCGGTCCCCCGCGCCGCCCGTTCGTAGGCCGCCAGCAGTGCCGTGTCACCGGAGCGGGCCAGCGCGTACAGCTCGCTCTCCGGTACCGGCACGGCCAGCAGCCGCCGGGCGACGGCGTCGTGGGCCCGCCGGGCCACCTGCTCCGGCACGGGCTCCACCGCGCCGTCCCGCAGCGTCCGCACGCGCTCCACCCAGTTCTCGCCCTCGCCCGCCGTGCCGAGCAGCGCCGTGAACTCCAGCAGGAGCAGGGGTGCCCGGTGCGCGGGGGCCAGCTCCGTGGTGAAGCAGCGCAGCAGATCGGCTGCGAGCGAGGGTACGGCGGCGTCCTCGGCCGGTGCGGCGAGCGCGGCCGTCACCAGCAGGTCCCGGGTGCCGGCCAGCCGGTGCGCGTCCGAGCCCAGCTCGTTCAGGAGCAGGCTCGCCTCCTCCCCGGTGGGCGGCTCGTCGGGCCACACCAGACGGATCGCCGTGTGCAGGACGGCGGGCTCGGTGTGCGGCGAGACCCCGGCGGTGTGCAGCACCGCGCGCAGCCGGCCGCGCCGCTCGGCACCGGGCCGGCCGGTCGGGTCGCCGAGGACGCACATCCGCAGATGCGGGAAGCCCGGGTCCAGCGCCACCGGCAGCCCCGACCCCGCGAGCCGTCCGGCCACCGCGGCCGGAGCCGCCGCCGCGAGGGCGTCCAGCGCCCCGAACAGCGCGGCGCGCAGGGCGGGGTGAGCGTGCAGAGCGTCGAGCAGCGCGGCCCCCGGCCACGCACCGCCCACCGCCGCGCGCCCGTCCACCGCGCGCCCGTCCACCGCCGCGCGCCCGCCCACCGTGGCGCGCTCCCCGTCCGTGGCGCGCCCGCCCACCGTGGCGCGCCCGCCCACCGTGGCGGGACCCGCCGCCGGGGCGCGCTCTCCGGTGCCGTCCACCAGTTCCCGTGCGGTGCGGCCCGCGAACTCGGGCAGCAGGTCCGCGCAGTCGACGTCGAGCAGGTCGGCGATGTGCAGCAGCGCCAGGGGCCGGCCCGTCGCGGGTCCGGCCGCGTCCGCGATGCCGTGCCGCAGGGCCGGTGCGAGGTCCCGGGCCAGCGCGTCCCGTACCCCGGGGGTCAGCGACCCCGCGCCCAGCGCGGGCACCGGGCCCCGTCCGCGTACCGCCGTGGTCAGCACCCGGGCGGCGAGCGGCGCCGACACGGCCGTGGGCACCTGTCCGTCCAGCCGGGCCAGCAGGGCGGCCAGCGCGACCGGTTCGGCGTCCCCGGTGTCCTCGCCGGTGTCGTCCTCCGGGTCCTGTCCGGCCCCCGCCAGGGCACCGACCAGCGCCGTCAGGGTCGGCTCCGGCAGGCCGGCGGCGTGGTCCGTGGCCCAGCGGGCCGCCGCCGCGCGGGCGGCCGGGTGCAGGGCGATGCCCTCGGCGAGCGCGGTCGCGGCGAGGGGACCGACGACACCGGCGGTGTCACCGGCGTCCCGGGAGGTGGTCCGGAACAGCTCCGGCCGCCCGGCCGTCCAGATCCGCGCGCACACGTCGGCCCAGACGTCCGCCGCCGGCTCCCCGGCCCCCCGGCCGGTGCAGTCGTGCACCCGGAACCGGTGGTCGTGCCCCACCGGCTCCGACGACGGCAGCGCCCCGACGATCTGCTGGCGGGCCTGCTGCGGTCGCCGGGTGTACGTCGTGAACGTCAGCCGGTGCGCCTGCTCGCGCGGCAGGACCGTGCAGGCCAGCGCGATCCACTGGGCCACGTCCGCGCTGTCCCGCTCCACCAGCACGATCTGCCGGACGTCGCTGCCCTCGGCCAGGGTGCGCAGGTCGGCGAAGAACGCGCCGAGCCGGTCGGCGCGGGACCGGGCGAACGCCACCAGCCCGTCCCGGCGCAACAGCTCGGAGGGCTCGAACCGGTCGATCGGCGCCGGCCGCCCGTCGGGGGGCGTCGCCTCCGCCCAGCGCGGCGATTCCCACGCGGTGATCGGCAGCGCCCCGTCCGGCAGCCGGCTCCCGGGCGGCAGCCGCACCGCGTGGGCGTGGAAGTTCCCCCAGCGCCCGCTGTAGTCCGCGCCGGTGTAGACGGCACGGCTCAACAGCCGTCCCCCGTCCGAGAGTTCCGTGCAGGCGAAGGCCCTCGGGAAGGACTTCAGCTGTTCGGTGTCGGGCCGGTCCGGCAGGTCGCGCGGCGGCTCGTAGCCGATGAGCTGTTCGGCCTCCCGCAGCAGGGTGGCCGGTACGCCGGGACTGACCGCGGTGAAGCGGAAACCGGACCCGTCCGGGCCGGGCGGCGCCGAGGTGTAGTGCAGCTGGTCGAGACTCACCGGACCCGCTCCTTTCCGGCCGTGCGCACGGGCAGCAGACCGCGCAGGGACAGCAGCCACAGCAGCGGGTCCTCCACCCGCACCGGCTGCGGCCCCGACTTCGGCACGTCCGCCGGCGCGTTCGCGGGCGGCGGCGCGCCCAGCGCGGACAGCCCGAACAGCGACAACTCGGCGAAGTCGTGCTCCAGCTGGCGCAGCAGCGCGCCGCTGTCCCAGTCCGTCAGCAGCGTGCGGAGTTCCTCGTGCACGGCGAGCCGGTCCTCGGCGTCGTAGGCGCCGCCGGGGTGCGGGGCGTTGCGCAGCAGCGGGGAGTGCGGGTCGAGCAGCGGCCTGAGCATGTCGGTCTTGGTGACGGCCACCGCGATCGGCGTGGTCACCCGGCCGCCCGCCTTGCCCTTGCCGTGGGCGCGCAGCTGGACCGCGAGGTCGGCGGCGATCTGCCGGGGCGAGGTCTCCACCACGGGCAGCGGCGGGCCGTCGTGCACCGGCAGCCGGTCGCGCACCGAGCCGAGTTGCAGCGGGTCCACCAGCAGGATGATGCCGTCGGCGGCGCTCAGGTAGCGGGTGTAGCGGTCCATGGCCTCGGCGTCCGCGAGATCCTCGCCGGCCGCGTCGAAGAAGACGAGCGTGGTGTGCCGGGTGCCGGTGCCGCCCAGCAGGCCCCGTCGGGGCAGGCTGAGCCGGTACAGCAGCGGGTCGTTGAAGCCGAGCGCGGCCGGCCGGGTGGCGTCGGGCAGCCGCAGCCGCTCGTACAGGTCCTCGGCCATCTCGCGGTCCCGGACCTGGGTGTGCTGGCCCATCGCCGCCAGCGAGGCGTGATAGGCCTGCCCCACCCGGTGGTCCAACTCGTTGCGCAGCACGGCCACATAGGTGCTCTTGCCGGAGGCCTTGGCGCCGACCAGGGCGATGATCCGGCTGTCCTGGTCGCAGTAGTCGCTGGGCAGATCGCTGTGGCAGGACCCGCACACCCGTACCGGCGTCGGCACCCCGCACTCGGGGCAGGGCACGCTGCTGCCGGCGCTCCCGAGCCCGCCGAGCCTGCGTGCCGGGGCGAACACCGGTCCGCGCATCCGGGCGGCCTGGGGCACGGCGGGCCCCACGAACGCGGCCCATGTGTCGTCGGACGCGGGGCCGCAGGGCGCTCCGCCGCGCACCCCGCTCGGGGTCATCAGACAGCGGTACGGCAGTCTGGCCGCCGACGCGCGGGCGAAGCAGTAGGGGCAGATCACGGTCGTCATGGCTCAGCGCACCACCAGGCTGGCGAGAGAGGGTTCTTCGAGTCGGACCGAGGCCGCGTGCTCCCCGAGCAGAAAGCCGCGCAGGGTGTAGGGGACCGGGCAGGGGGCGGCGGGCAGTTCCCGTTCGAGGCAGCCGTGCCGCGCCAGTTCGGGGCCGGGGATCCGCAGGACGGTCGTCCCGTCGGTGGCGTTGCGCGGGCGGAGGGTGCCGCCGCGTGCGACGCACACGAACTCCGGGACCCGGGCGAGGCCGCCGGGCGCGGTCAGTGTCACGCGCAGCAGTGTCCGGCCCCGGCCGAAGATCTTCCGCGGGGTCCGCACCAGCCGGTAGGACACGGCCGCGTCCGGCGGTACCAGCACCTCGGCCGCCTCGGGCACCACGATCACCGCGCCGGGCACCCGGGGCGCCGACGCGGCCCGTACCCGTACGGCGCCCGGGCCGACGGGCAGCCGGAGCCCGCCGCGCCGGTAGGCGTGCGCGGTGACCGTGCGTTCCCCGCCGCCGGCGGCCCCCACGGGAGCCCAGCCGACCACCAGGTGGGGGACGTCCTCGGGCCAGTCCAGGACGATCCGTGCCTGCCCGTCCGGGAGCCGGTGGGCGGCCAGTCCGGGCACCGGCCGTACGGCCTCCACGCCGACCGCCGGCCCCGCGAGCGCCCGCGGGCCGCGCACGGCGACCGCGCCGACCCGGGCGTAGGCGCCGGGCGGCGGGCACAGGGCGTCCGCGGGGCCGGGCCAGTCGAGCGGGGGCGGCAGCTCGTCGGTGCGCAGTTCGGTGCCCGGCTCCGGCGCCCCGTCGGGCCACAGCACCAGCCGTACCTCGGCGTCACCGGCGCCGGTCCAGTCGAACCGCACGGCCCCGCCGGCGGGCCGGGCGGTCAGGGTGTGCACGGGTTCCGGCCAGGGGTGCACGGTGGCGGTCGTGCGGAGGCCGGGGGAGGGGACGGTGCGGCCGTCGGCCGTACGGTAGTGGCACACGATACGGAAGGCGTGGCTGCCGGCCGGCAGGCCGGTGGCGGTGAACCCGTCGGGCCGTGCCGCGAGGAGCGCGGTACGGCCGTCGGGGCCGATGTGCTCGACCGTGACGTCGGCGGCGCCGGCCGGCCGCCGCCAGGAGCAGTCGATCCGCTCCGGGCCGTCCCGGAGCACGGGGCGCTCCACCTCGGGGGCGACGAGGAGCCGCCGGGACACCAGCGGCGGCCCGTCCACCCGCCCGTCGCGCAGGGGCAGGGCCGCGTACCGGACCGTGGTGCCGGGCCCGGCCCCGCCGTCCCGTACCGTGCCCGCGGTGGCGGTGGCCGTGACGGAGTCGAGGACGCAGCGTACGGCCGGTCTGCCCCGCCGGTCCCGGTACAGCCGCAGCAGCCGCCACTCGCCGGGCGGCTCCCGGCCGTCCTTCCAGCTCAGCTCGACGTGGTCCGGGCGGAGTTCGGCGCCGAGCGTGGCGCGGCGGCCGTGCACGCGGACCAGTCCGCCCAGTGCGCGCCGGTCGTCGGCGGCGGCGTGCAGCGCCCAGAGGTACCCGGCGCTGGCCGCCTCCCGGTCGCCGCGCTCCTCGGCCCGCCGGCCGGCCCGCAGGGCGTCCTCGGCGGTGCGCAGCCGCTCGGCCGCCCCGGCCCGCACGGCGGCCAGCGCCGGATCGGCGGCGTCCTCCGGTAACCGGTCGAGCAGGGCGCGCAGCCGGTGCACCCGTCCCTGCGCGCGGGCGTCGGCCAGCGACTCGGCGGCGTCGCGCTGCCGCCGGTCGAGCGCGGGCCGCAGCCGGGCCGCCGCCAGCAGCCCCGCCGCCTCGTCCTGATGCACACCCAACCGGGCTGCCGCCGGCGCGCGTTGGCGCTCGGGATGCTCCTGGAGCAGGTTGATCAGCTGGTAGAGGACGACTCTGCGCAGCGCCTGCGGGTCGGCGTGGTGCAGCGCGGCCAGGCGCTCGGCGAGCGGGACGAGGACGGTGTCCGAGGAGCGGACCAGCCCTTCCAGCAGCGGCGCGTCCACCCGGCGCCGGCCGCGCTGCCCCACCGGCACGTACAGCCCGTCCAGCACCCGTAACCCGCCGGCACCCGTCCCCAGCATCTCGCCGAGGTGGCGTAAGCCCGCCGCGTGCTGTGCGGCGGCGAGGGCGCCGTACCCGGGCACGAGCGGGCTGAGCGGCAGACCCGACAGGGCCCTGGGCAGCCCCAGGTGATACCCGAACTCCCGACCGGCCACGTGAACCGTTCTCCCCCGATAGTGCTCAGGAGTCCATCCCAGCAGATCCCGAGGTGCCCAGGAAGGGTTTTCGGAAGACCGGGCAGGTCGGGGCCCGCGGGGGCGGGACGGCCCTCGGCGGGTGCCGGGCGCCCGGGAGCGGGCGGGCGGGGCGACGTGCCGGAGCGGTCCGTCAGGTGATGCGGCACTCCCGCTGCCCGGCCGTGACGCGGTGCCGCTCGGGCCTGCCCGACGGGCCGACGCTGTAGACG
>NZ_JAINRE010000210.1 GCF_020400595.1 Streptomyces naphthomycinicus
GCCGCGGCCGAAGCCGTTGCCGTCGGCGCAGTTCCAGTGGATGGCGTTGAACCAGTCTCCACTGTCATGGGAGTTGCGGTCCAGGGACTTCGAGCGCAGCAGGTCGGTGCCCGCCTGGGAGAGGGCGGGGCCCTGGGAGAGGGCGGCCGTGGCCATCGCCAGGACCTGCATCCGGGCCCGGTCGGACGCCGAGGTGCCCGGGGGCAGT
>NZ_JAINRE010000211.1 GCF_020400595.1 Streptomyces naphthomycinicus
TCCCGCCCCCGACTACACCGCCACCGTCTCCTCGCGCGGCCCGCGCAGTGAGCGGGAGCGGGCTCTCGCGGAGATCTTCGCCGAGGTACTGGGCGTGGAGCGCGTCGGCATCGACGACAGCTTCTTCGACCTGGGCGGCCACTCCCTGCTCGCCACCCGTGTCATCAGCCGCATCCGCACCGTACTGAACGTCGAACTCCCCCTCCG
>NZ_JAINRE010000212.1 GCF_020400595.1 Streptomyces naphthomycinicus
CCACTCCGAACGCGGCAGCATCAACGCCACCACCCGCTCCGGACCCGCCCCACGCTCCACCAGCAACCGCGCCAACCGGTTCGCCCGAGCACTCAGCTCCCCATAGGAAAGCTCCACACCCTCGAACACCACCGCCACCGCACCCGGATCAACCGCCACCCGCGCCGCGAACGACTCCGGCAACGACACCCACGGCACCACCACACC
>NZ_JAINRE010000213.1 GCF_020400595.1 Streptomyces naphthomycinicus
GGCAGTCGCCGGACGCGAGGCGTCGCTGCCCGAACTGCCCGTCCAGTACGCGGACTTCGCCGCCTGGCAGCGGGAGCGGCTCAGCGGCGACTCCCTGGAGAAGCAACTGGCGTACTGGCGCGAACGCCTCACCGGTGTCACGCCGCTGGAGCTTCCCACGGACCATCAGCGTCCGGCGCGCCCGAGCGGCGGCGGTGACGTGGTCAC
>NZ_JAINRE010000214.1 GCF_020400595.1 Streptomyces naphthomycinicus
TGCTGCGCAGCTTCACCGACCGCGACCTCACGGTCCGCTTCGTCTCCAACGTGGACGGCGCCGACCTGCACGAGGCCACCCGCGACCTGGACCCGGCGGAGACCCTGTTCGTCATCGCCTCCAAGACCTTCACCACCATCGAGACCATCACCAACGCGACCTCCGCGCGTCAGTGGCTGCTGGCCGGGCTGGACGGGCAAGAAGC
>NZ_JAINRE010000215.1 GCF_020400595.1 Streptomyces naphthomycinicus
TTCTCGTCGCCGTCGAACGCCTTCAGCAGCCAGGAGCGGGCCGAGGTGGCGTTGGTGATGGTCTCGATCGTCGTGAACGTCTTGGACGCGACGATGAACAGGGTCTCCGCCGGGTCCAGGTCGCGGGTGGCCTCGTGCAGGTCGGCGCCGTCCACGTTCGACACGAACCGGAACGTCAGGTCCCGTGCGGTGAACGGGCGCAGGG
>NZ_JAINRE010000216.1 GCF_020400595.1 Streptomyces naphthomycinicus
GTGTTGACGAAGAAACCGATCAGCTCCTCGGTCTCCGCGCGATTGCGGCCCGCGATCGGAGTGCCGACCGCGATGTCGTCCTGACGGCAGTAGCGGGCCAGGACGATCTGGAACAGGGACAGCAGCGCCATGAACAGACTCGCGCCCCGCCCGCTCGCCGTCGCCCGCAGCGCCTCCGCCACCTCCGACGGCACCGAGAAG
>NZ_JAINRE010000021.1 GCF_020400595.1 Streptomyces naphthomycinicus
GCCCCTGACCAGGGAAAACAGCGAAGTGCTGCTGGAGTACTATGCCGCGCCCCTTTTCCGGGCGTGCTTGCGACGAAGCTCGTCGTCGTCACGGGACTTGCCGGATCGCTTGCCGGAAGGGTCCGCTTTCCTCTTGCCACGCGATGCTGTGCCGGGTGTCGTCGCGGTCCCACCGGCTGGTGTGCTCTGTCCGGTGTCGTGTGCGGGTGGGGCCGTGGGGCGGTGGGTGCCTGTGTCGGCGGCGGGCTCCCGGTTCGGGACCGCGGGGGCGGAACCAGGAGCCCGATCGGGACGGGGTTCGTGCGGTTGTCCGGCGGGGACTTCGCGGCTGGAGGGTTTGGCAGGGGCGGATGCCTCCTCGCCGCTGGGAGCGGATGCGCCCGGTGTGTCGGCTTTCGCGGAGGGGGTGCTCACCGCCCGTGCCGCCGCGTGGTGCGGAGTTCCGTCGGACACGGCAAGAGTGGAGGCCACGGCAGCCGCCAGTACGGCGGCCGTACCGGCGACCAGGCGACGTCCGCGCGCGGGCGCGGCCTTTGGCGCGGCCGTGCTGGTGGCGTACGACGCGTGCGGTTGCGTGACATCAGCCCGCACCGCCGCCTGCCGGGGAACCAGGCTCGTGACGGCAGCCGGGGGTGGGACGGGCCCGGGACCGATCGTGCCGGCCAGGGCGGCCAGCGTTCGGGCGCAGTCGTCGGCTGATGGACGGCTCTGCGCGTCCATGGCGGTCATGTCCCCCAGCAGGGCGGCGAACTCCGACGGCAGGAAGTCGGGCAGTTCGGGCCGCCGGAGGAGCCGCGCGATCGCGGCCTCCAGGGGAGCACCGTCGTATTCGAGTCGGCTCGTGACGCATTCGAGGAGCACCAGCCCGAGCGCGTAGACATCGGCGGGCGGGCCGACGGACTGGCCGAGCACCTGCTCGGGAGACAGGTAGGCGGCCGTGCCGACGAGTGTGCCGGTGGTGGTACAGGTGGTGGCGTCCACCAGCCGGGAGATGCCGAAGTCGGTCAGGTGGGGGCGGCCGGACGCGTCCAGCATGATGTTCGAGGGCTTCACGTCACGGTGAACGATCCCTGTGTCGTGAGCGTGGGCCAGAGCACGTGCGAGGTCGGCCCCGAGGGCAGCGGTCTCCCCGGATGTCAAGGGGCCCGCGGCGATGCGCGCCTTCAACGTAGGGCCTTCGATCAGCTCCATCACCAGATGAGCACGTCCGTCATGCCGGCCGGCGTCGTAGACGGTGACCAGCCCGGGGTGCCGCAACCGGGCAAGGATCACGGCCTCGTTGTGGAAGCCGGCCTCCGTGTCGCCACCGGTACCGGGACGAAAGACCTTGACGGCCACCGGTCGTTTCAGACGCAGGTCGAAGCCACGATGGACATCGCCGGCGCCGCCCGAGCCGATGACCGCGTCCAGGCGGTACCGCCCGCCCAGCACTGGTGCGGAACACCGGAACGGCGCCAGAGCCGACTGGCGGAGCCTCATGTCATCTCCCACTGCTTCCCCAGGTACTTCCCGCAGGTGCGCCTGCAAGACGGTGCCGCACACGCGTACCCCTGTGGTGCCGGAGTACCCCTGCCCCGCGTTCCGCGGTCCCATCGATGAGCCTGTCAGTGCGCTTAAGGGGCCACGCCCGTCCGAGGCCAGCACCGCATCACCGAGGGTCTGCGAACCGGGCCAACGACCTTGTGTGCGGCAGGCGGTGAGACGTGGCCCGCCGCCCAGCCGGCTGCCGACCGGTACGGGCACCGGTCCGGCCCTGGGCACACTGGTGGCCGCCGGCGTGCGTCCACGTGAGAGCAGCTGCTCACCACCCTGTCCTGTGACAGCGAAATTCGAGCACGTGCCATCCGCGTTTGGTCGATGGCGGTGAACTACCAGCCCATGTCCTTGGCAACCTCGTTCTGCGCTGTGGCGATCTCATCTTCTGTGGACTCGGCGACGTCCATCTCCTCCAAGCGGGCAAACAAGTCCGTGAGCGCCTGCTTCTGGGCCGGATGCGTGATCGGCACGGTGTTCAAGTCCGTGTTCATCAGCCAGTCGAACAGCACGACGGCGTCGGAGCGCCACAGCCGGAGGTCGACGGTCGGGACAGAACCGCCCCAGGGGAACCCAGTTTCCATAGAGTGATCATCGCAGGTCAGCAACGTGCGGAGCGTTCGTACTCCCGACGTCCGGGGTGCCGGCCCGGCAGACCGCCGCCGGACCGGACCTGCTCAGCGCAGACCGCCGCCGGACCGGACCTGCTCAGCGCAGACCGGCGCCGAGTCCTGCCATCTCGCCCCTGCCAAGGCCCTGGCAGAGCGGGCCGCCACCGGCTGAACCGGGCCGGCTCCCTTCCAGGTCCCCGGCTGTGACGCTCGCCCGGTGCCTCAGGCCGGCACGGGTTCAGTCCTCGGCTTCTGCCTCAAGCCGCTCGGTCGGTCCGGCAAAGGCCAGATACAAAGACCGAGAACTGAGGAGCCGATGACCTTCGACCTTGAGGAACGTGTCGTATCAGGTGATCAACGGCGCCCCGACGGCCTTTTCATCCGCGACCGCCGTCGTCTTGCCCCGTGGCTACGACCAACTACTGCGTGCCGGCGCCAGAGCAGGCGGACCCCCTGCCCGCTGGAGGAGATCCGCCGCCTTGGCGGGACGTACGACTCCGCCATTTGCCGACGGACGTCTTCACGCCGGCACTCGACGCAGGCCCGCGCGACGGCTACACCCACGAGTTCAGCGCCACCGCCGGCCACCCACTCGCCACGGCCCTGACCGGATCGGGTGGTCCGAGGCCGCTTCAGTCCTGCCGCAGGGACAGGATGCAGAGCGGATGGCCGTCGTCGGGATCCCCGACATACGTCCAGAGCTTCAGCGTCTTGCCGTCTCGCAGGGCCTCGTAGGTGGAGCTCACGCGATCGGCTCCGAACGACACCGTGACGCTGCTCTGTCCCTCCGAGTCATCTTCGTCCCAGGTCCCCGCGCCCGACCGTGGTTCGTTCTCCGGCCCGTAGGCATCGATGTCGTAATCGCCGCAGACATCGTTGGCTGTGAACGTTCCGTCCGGCTTCAGCTCCAGCCTGCCGCCCGTGCCGTCACCCCATACGGTCGCTGTCCGCGATCGGGGCAGCTTGGCCGGCTTACCGTCAGGGACTGGCGGGAAAGCGAACCTGCCACATGCGACGAGGGCGAACGCGATGGGAACGAGGACCAGGACTGCCCGGCAGGTACGCAACTCACGCCACCCCAACACTTTCCGCGAGACACACCGACGACCTGGCTTCGACCGGTCCTCGAACAGGTACGCGTCATCTTGGCAGCATTATTGAACATGTTCAACTTCTGTGCGCGTGAACGGGTGCCGCTCCGGACCGCACGTCGCCGTGTCGGGGGGACACTCGGGGGCGCGCCGCTCACCCAGCGCGGTGCCGACCGGGCCAAGCGACGTGAGCTGGCGATGGCCCGTGCTGTCGAGGAGGCTCGCGAGCACTGTGAGCTGCGGCGCAACTGCCCCTTGGGTTCTGTCCGGCCGATCTTGGACTATGTGAGGATGTCGTCCATGAGTTGCATCCGAAGGGGCCGTGCCGCGTAGAACACCGGCTTCACTTCGGTCGCGGGAACGCGGCCGGGGGAGTCCCTGGGCGCGGTATCGCGATGTCCCGGGTCTGTCGGGAGCGGCGAATGCCGCCGTCCGTGTGCTTGAACGGGAGCGATTGTCTCCGGGCATCGTGGCCGTGGCGCCGAGCGTGTGGTCCGTGCGCGTCCACGGCACCAAGCGCCGGTGGAGGCAGCGGGAGGCCGAGTTCACCTGCCCGTGCTGCGGTGAGGGGGGGCCCGGGACAAGCTGCAAGACGCTCTGTTCATGCTTCCGCCAAGAGCCGCCGGCGAACTCCGGGTGCGGGTGGAACGCCTGGACGCCGTGCTCCTCGGGCGAACGCAGCACGAGCCGATGGCGGACCCTGAGCTGGCGTGGTGGCATCGCAGGTGCTGACCGCACCCATGCTGCCCACTGATCCATTGGCTTCTGTATGACTGCTCGGGGGGCTGGCAGAGGCGGAGTGGCGACGTCTGGAGCCGCTTCTGCCGTCGTGAGTACCTCTACGCGCTTGGTTGAGTAGAGCGCCTCATGAAGTGCGCGAGGGCTGCCGACGATCATCGACCCATGAATCCTCAGACCTATGCGAGGCTCTACGGCCCCGGGGAGCCGACCCCGTCGGCTACGGCCCGTCCAGGTGTCAGGCTGCTGACGGCTCTGCTCGGAGCTGCCACAGTCCTGTCGATGGCATGGCTGACTTTCCTCGTAGGCGTGCTCGCGCTGTGGGGCGCGGCGGAGGGGACGGCCGTCGGTGGCCTTCTCGCGGGGTACGCGGCCGGCGTGACCGGCGGTGGCGCGCTGCTCGTGGCGCTCGCCTTCGTGCCCGCGGTGCGACGCATGACGCCGGCCGGACGTCGGCTGTTGCTGGCTGCGGTGGCGTGTCCTGTCCCACTCGTTCTGGCTGTCGCGACCTGGCTGGGCGTCGGCTGACCACTTCTCCTGGCGCGCATCGAACCGTTCTGCGGGCCGGATCACCGCGACGCCCGTGGTGACGAGGCACCTTTCCGGGGGACCGGCGCCCCGGACGAGCAGCCCGCTCTCGATCGAGATGGTCCGCGCCTCGGCCAGTCCCAGCGCCGTGAAGCGATGGCCGTGACGACCGGTCGGCGAGCGGGACATCCCGACCATCCTGAGCGGCATGGACTTCCAGCCCATCGGCTGAGGAGGCCGGCCGGGTCACGGATGGCCTGCGGGCCGGCGGTGGTCGGTCGGGTTCGAGGATGTCACTGCAGGTGCTCACAGTGGCCGGGCGTCGCTCGATGAGACGGTCATGTCTGTCGACGGTCTCTGACCTCGCCCCTCATCAGGCGGCCAAGGGATCGTTTCTTGCTCCATCCGTGTAAACGTATGTATGTCAGATTCTGCGCATAATCCCTCCCTGTGAGAGGTGTGTCATGAAGATCGCGGTCATCGGTGGTACCGGACTGATCGGGGCGCAGGTCGTCAGGAACCTGACCGCCGCCGGGCATGAGGCCGTACCGCACTCGAAGTCCACCGGCGTCGACGTCATCAGCGGCCAGGGGCTCGACGAGGCGGTGGCCGGAGCCGACGTCGTCGTCAACCTGACGAACTCGCCCACCTTCGACGAAGCCTCCCCGGCCTTCTTCCAGACCTCGATGGACAACCTCCTGGCCGCGGCCCGCAAGAACGGCGTCGGCCACGCAGTCATCCTCTCGATCGTCGGCACGGACCAGGTGCCGGAGCTGGACTACTACAAGGCCAAGGCACTCCAGGAGAACCTCCTCGCCGCCGGGTCGATCCCGTACTCGATCGTCCGGGCGACGCAGTTCATGGAGTTCATGGACGCCGTCCTGTCCTGGACCGCCGACGGCGACACCGTCCGGCTGCCCGCCACGCCCATCCAGCCGATCGCCGCCAAAGACGTGGCCGCCGAGGTGGCCGAGGTCGCCGAGGGCGCCCCGCTGAACGGCATCCGCAACATCGCCGGCCCCGAGATCTTCACTCTGGACGAGCTCGGCCGGATGACCCTGTCCCACAAGGGCGACAACCGCACCGTCGTCACCGACCCCACCGCCGGCATGTTCGCCGTCGTCAAGGGGGATGTCCTCACCGACAAGAACGCCCACCTCGCCACCACTCGCTACGCCGACTGGCTCTCCTGACGTCACCGCCTGCCGCGCGTCCCGTCCCGGTGACGTTCAAGGCCCGCGCGGGCGGTGGATGCGCGGGTGCCGGTGGGGGGCCTTTTTCGAGCGCGTCGCTCACCGCGTGGTCGCCTGTGCGGGGCGCGTCCCGGCGGGAGCAGAGGCTTCGAATCCCATACGCGTCTCACGGTCCCGGATTCTCGATGCAAAGCCCCGTGAAGCATGAGGGAGGTAGATGATCTTGGATGTCTATGAGGCGGTCACGAGCCGACGGGCGGTGCGCGGATTCATCGACCGGCCCGTCCCGAGGCCAGTGCTGGAGCGGGTGCTGTCCGGCGCTGCCTGGGCGCCGTCCGGATCGAACCTCCAGCCGTGGCGCGCCTACGTGGTGACCGGTGGGCCGCTGGCCGAGCTCAAGAGGCGCGCCGGCCGGCGCGTAGCCTCGGGTGACCCCTGGGACGAGCGGGAGTACGAGATGTACCCGCCCACGCTGAAGTCTCCGTACCGCGAGCGTCGGTCCGCCTTCGGCCAAGAGCGCTACAGCGCACTTGGGATCGAGCGCGAGGACTGGGAGGCGCGTCAGAGGGCCGCTGCCGCGAACTGGGACTGTTTCGGTGCGCCCGCCGCCCTGTTCTGCTACATCGACCGAGGCATGGGCCGGCCTCAGTGGTCCGACGTAGGCATGTACCTGCAGACCGTCATGCTGCTGCTGCGCGCCGAAGGGCTGCACAGTTGCCCCCAGATGGCGTGGTCGGTGTATCGCAAGACCGTCGCGGAGATCCTGTCACCACCGGACGAACTCATCCTCTTCTGCGGCATGTCGATCGGGTTCGAGGATGATTCGGTGGGTTACGCCCGTACGGGCCGTGCGCCGCTTGACGAGACGGTCACGTTCGTCGAGGGGTAGATTCCGCGGCTGCGCGACGATCACCATTGCTCCGCGATGCCAGTGGGCGCCGGCCCCGGGGCCCCCGCAACGCCGCCCGGTAGTGCACGCGCCTCATGGACTTCCGCAGGCGGTGCCGCCTCGGGACGTGAGCAGCGAAGGCTGCCGGCGTCGACCATGGCGCCTGCGACTCGCCTTTGGCACCGGCACGTTCCCCGGAGCGGTGTATCCCCGTACGCGGAGGTAGGTGGAAGGCTTGAGGAATGGCCGATCGATCACTGCTGGAGTTCCGGGCCTCCTGGCGGCCGGGTCGCGCACCCGCGCTGGTCGTGATCCCACTGGGGTTGACGGTCACGGTCTGTGTGGTGGATGTACTGGCTCCGTCGGACATCCACCTCGGTCCGCTGCTGGTGGCGGCACCCGCGCTCACCGTGGCGTTCGCCGGTGTCCGTCTGACCGTGCTGATGGGAGTACTCGCGGTGGCGGCCCAGGTGCTGATCGGCGTGCTCCGAGGGGCCCTTACCACCGGCAACATCCAGGCTCAGATCGCCGCCTTGATCATCGTCTCCAGCGTCTGTGTGACCGTCTGCGTGATGCGGGACCGGCGTGAGCGGCAACTGAGCCGGGTGCGATCGGTGGCCGAGGCGGCGCAGAGTGTGCTGCTGCAGCCGCTGCCCGCGCGTACCGGCACGCTGCGTATCGCCGGCCTGTACATTCCCGCCGAGGAGGAAGCCGACCTTGGCGGAGACCTCTACGCAGCCGCACGGACCGCCGACCACAGCACCCGGCTCCTCATCGGCGACGTGCGCGGCAGTGGCCTGTCTGCGATCAGCAACGCCGCCCTGCTGCTCGGTGCCTTCCGCGCGGCCGCCCACAGGCAGGCCACTCTCCCCCGCCTCGCCGTCCACCTGGACGCGGCCTTCCGCTGGGACACCAGCCAGTGGCGACCAGCGGCGGAGCAGGACACCGAGGAGGACTTCGCCACTGCCACGCTGCTCGACATCCCCGACCACGATCCGGTCGTCCACCTCATCACCTGCGGCCACCCACCGCCGCTCCGCCTCCGCGGAAACCAGCTCACCCCACTCGTGGCCCAGGCCAGCCACCTCCCTGTCGGACTCGGCGGACTCGGCGGACTCATCGACTCCACCGCCTACGACGTCGAGACCTTTTCCTTCGAGGTCGGCGACCTCCTGCTCCTCTACACCGACGGCGTGATCGAAGCACGCAACGCCGACGGAGTCTTCTACCCCTTTGCCGAACGGGCGCCGGAGTGGACGAGGGACGACCCCGACGACCTCCTGCGCCATCTCCGGGACGACCTGCTGGCCCACGTCCACGGGCACCTCGACGACGACGCGGCCGTGGTCGCGATCCGTCGCCTGGCAGCCTGAGCGCGGTCACGGTATTCGTTCACCCGGCCGGGCCGCGGCCCGCCGGTCACACACCGCCTGCCGACAATCGGTATCTCCTGCTCGCCGAGACCGGCAAGTCCGGTGCTCGGAGCAAATGTCGCCGGTGAAAGCAACCTCTCACGGAAACAGCCGACGGCAAGGCGGGTGCCGCAACGATGAACGGGCCCGTCCATCCAGCACCGCCGTCGCGCACAGAGAGTCGTCACCGAAGGATGCCAGCGGTGAGAGGCTGAGAGAGGATCCTGGGTGGTTCGAATCCGCGCGAGAGACGCGATGTCGGGTTCACCGTGACGTGCACTCAGGGCCACCCTCGTCGTCAGAGTGGCGGGGCGTCAGGTTTATGCCGACCGCTCGGCCGGAGAACGGCAGGGCGATCGCTCTGCGTTCCACAGTGGATCTCCCTCGTCGAGCAGCTCCGATACGGCGGCCCGCGCCACGACGGCTCATCGCCGGAGTACGGTCGAGGGCAGGGCATGGAGGGGCACTCGGACGGCCCGTGACGGCCCGCGTACCGGTGGTCGAGAACGTCCAGGCCCGGTGTCTCCCGGCCGGCTCGCAGCCGCATGCGGGAGCTGTTGCGCACGATCGCCCGCAGCCACGCACCCACGGCCGCGGCGCAATCCGGGGGTCCTGGTCCGTCACCGCCGCACCGACGCGGCCTCCCTGCCGATGCGCCGCGGCGCGGCGTCTTGCACCGCGTCCTCCGCGTCAGGGCCGCAGCCGGTCGGCGAGGTCCGCTGCCGCTCCAGGGGCGCCGCCACGTCCTCGGCACCTTCGGCGTCGAGAGCCTCGCTGCGACGGGGATCACGGAGACCCCGGTGCACCCTCGACCGCGGAGCGGACCAAGACGCCGCGTCTGTCCCTCACTCATGAGTAAAACCATTGCTGACCAGCAAGAATCAGCCGATCCCCAGCGATGGGGAGCCGGCTTCTCAAGCCCTCGCTCCCGGCTTGCGAGCCGCTCGGAAGAAGTCGATTCTGAAAAAGAGGCATGCCATCCGATCGTGTGGACCAAGCACACGGTCTGCCGGGCTTGCGGCGTAGACCACCGACGTGCCGGGGGACCGAGGCCCACGCAGGGAGCGGGTTCCAGATGAGGCTTGTCGTCGATCTCAACCGGTGCCAGGGATTCGCGCAGTGCGTCTTTCTCGCGCCGGACGTCTTCTCCCTGCACGGGGACGAGGCGCTGCTGTTCTCCCCGCGCTTCGACGAGGCACAGCGTGATCGGGTGGAGAAGGCCGCGGCCGCCTGTCCGGTCCAGGCTATCCTCGTCGATTACTTCGACGAGCCGACGAAGGGTGCGGAGCCCCATGTCGGCTGACACGGACGTCGAGATTCTGCGGCGCCGAGGCCGCATCGTCGTGGTCGGTGCCTCGCTGGCCGGTCTACGCGCGGCAGAGACCTTGCGCGACAAGGGCTTCACCGGATCGCTGACCATGATCGGCGACGAGCCGTACGAACCCTACGACCGGCCGCCGCTGTCCAAGCAGGCACTCCTCGGGCGGGCACGGCCCGAGGACACGGCGCTGCCGCGACGGCGTGACATCGACGCCGAGTGGCGTCTGGGCGTCGCTGCGGAGAGCCTGGACCGGGCCGCCAAGCAGGTACGGCTGACCAACGGCGACACCGTCCCCTACGACCGCTTGCTGATCACCACCGGGACCAGAGCGCGGCCCTGGTTCCATCCCGAAGAGGCCGCGCTGGACGGGGTGTTCGGACTGCGTACCCGCGACGACTCCGCACGCCTGTGCCGGAAGCTGACCGGGGGCGTGTCCCGGGTGCTGGTGATCGGCGCCGGCTTCACCGGCTCGGAGGTCGCCTCCGCCTGCCGGGAACTGGGCCTCGACGTCACGGTCGCCGAGCGCGGCCCGGCACCGCTGGTGGGCGCGCTCGGTGGAGTGATCGGCGCGGTCGCGGACCGGTTGCAGCGTGGGCACGGAGTCGACCTGCGCTGCGGCGTCAGCGTGACCGCCCTCGAGGGCGACGATGTGGGGCGGCTCAGGCGCGCCCATCTGTCCGACGGTTCGGTGATCGACGCGGAGGTGGCGGTCGTCTCGCTCGGTGCCATGCGGAACACGGAATGGCTCGCCGGCTCGGGGGTGGCCGCGGGACCTCGGGGCATCGCGTGCGACGCCGGGTGCCGGGTCTTCGACGTCAACGGCATCGTCACCGATGACATCTACGCCGCCGGTGACGTCGCCCGCAGCCCTCACCCGCTGTTCGACTACCAGTTCCTGGCGCTGGAGCACTGGGGCAACGCGGTCGAACAGGCCGAGATCGCCGCCCACAACATGATCTGTGCGGGTCCGGACCGCCGTCCGCACCTGTGGCTTCCGATGTTCTGGTCCACCCAGTTCGGGGTCAACATCAAGTCGGTGGGTGTTCCCTCGCTCGGCGACCAACTGGTCGTCGCCCAGGGCGCGCTCGCCGAGGCGCGGTTCGTCGCGGTGTACGGCTACCGGGGCCGTGTCATCGCCGCGGTGTCCTTCGACGGAGCCAAGTGGCTGGGGTTCTACGAGCAGCAGATCGCGGCCGGCGCGCCGTTCCCGCCGGAGTACCGGGCGGTCGACCGCCGGACCGAGATGCTGCATCCGGTCGATCCGGCCTTCCCCGACCCCCATCTGCCCACCCATGGGGCCACGGTCACGCTGACGGGTCACTCGCCGAGCGAGCGGCGTGTCGCGTTCGTTCCGGCGCATGCCTGATCACCGGCCCTGTACCGCCCGGAGCCTTCAGGAGTCCCCATGACGTCCGGCACTCTCATCACGCAGATCACCGACTACGCCAACCGGGCCGATCCGTACCCGCTCTACGCGGAACTGCGCAAGATACCGGTCAGGCGGGAAGATGACGGATCCTACCTGGTCAGCACCTATTACGAAGTGCGGAGCCTGGCCAACGACCCGCGGCTGAGCAACGACACCACGAACCGTCCGCCCGGCTACGCACGCGTCGGGCAACCGGAGGCGGAGAGCGGCCTGCCGCCCAGTTTCATCTTCACCGACCCACCCGTGCACGACCGGCTGCGCGAGACGATCAACCGGCCGTTCGGGCCCCCGCACAGCCCCAGGTTCCTCGACGGCCTGCGCGGAGAGCTGGCCACGGTTGTCACCGACCTGCTCGACGCCTTCGAGGGCAAGGACCAGGTCGACATCGTCGAGGACTTCGCCTACCCCCTTCCCGTCACTGCCATCTGCAAGGTCCTCGGCGTGCCGCGCGAGGACGAACCACGCTTCCACGTCTGGGCCGACGCCCTGGCATCGTCTCTCGATCCCCAGGCCGGCGACGACGGCCAGGCGAAGGCGCAGCAGGCGCGCCAGGACATGGGTGCCTACCTGGCCGATCTGATCGAGACCAAACGCCGCCACCCCGGCCCCGGAATCCTCAGCGCGCTCGCCCCTGACATGACACCGGCGGACCTGGAGGCCACCGCGGTGCTGCTCCTGGTCGCCGGCCACGAGACCACCGTCAACGCCATCACCAACACGACCCTCACCCTGCTGCGGCACCCCGACGTCCTCGATCGGCTTCACAAGGACCCGGGGCTGGCCGTCCCGCTCATCGAGGAAGTGCTGCGCTACGAGCCCCCGGTTCAGTTCGTCCCGTGGACCACCGCCCTGGCCGACATCGACGTCGCCGACACCACGATCCCCAAGGGCGCGCCGGTCTGGCTCATGCTGGCGGCGGCCAACCGCGACCCCAAACGCTTCAAGGACCCTGACCGGTTCGATCCCGGCCGCAAGGACAACGAGCACTTGGGCTTCTACACCGGCATCCACTACTGCTTCGGCGCCCCTCTCGCCCGCATAGAACTCCATGTGGCGGTGCCCGAACTCTTCCGCCGGGTCACGTTCTCCCGGCTGCTCGAGGACCCGCCGCCGTACCGTGCCAACGCCGTACTGCGCGGACCCCGCCACCTTCCCGTGGCGATCGAGGCACTCACCGCCTGAGCACCGCCGTGGAAGCCGAGGGAGCCAGTTCAGCCGGAGTCCATGAACAGGCGGCCGGGACGGAGGAGGAGACCTGGGGTGCCGAGGACGCAGTTCGGCTCAGAGCCGCCCATCGCAGGATCCCTCGCCGGGTGCTTGCTGTGACCGGCAGACGGCAGCGGGAGGGAAGCGTGAGGGAGACCAAGGGATCGACCTACCGCAGCACAGGAGGATTCATGACTCTCGAGTCGGCTGCGTACGGCTTCCGCGACCAAGTCCTGCTTGACCAGACCCTCGTTGTCATCGGCGGGAGCGCGGGCATCGGGCTGGCAACCGCACGCCTCGCCCGCGGCCAGGGCGCCTCGGTGGTCCTCACGGGGCGGGACACGGAACGGCTGCGCACCGCGGCGAAGGAGGCCGACGCGCGCGGCACCGCGGCTTTCGACGCGCATGACCCCCTGCAGCTGGAACGATTCTTCCAGCAGCTGCAGGGCCCGATCGATCATGTGATGGTCACCGCGGGCGGCCCGTCGTACGGCCGCCTTCTGGACATGGACGCCCAGCAGGCACGCCGGGCGATCAGCGACCACATGGTGCTCGCACTCGAGGTCGCGCGCCACTGTGCCGGCACCGTACGGCCGGGCGGCACGCTGCTCCTCCTGGGCGGTACGGGAGCCCGCCGGATCCGGGCCGCTCTCGGTGCCGCCCCCGCGGTCACCGCGGCGATGCCCGCGTTCACGGCCAGTCTCGCACTGGAGCTCGCGCCGGTCCGGGTGAACCTGATCGCCGCCGGATTCGTGGACACGCCGTTGTCCGCCCGGCTGCTCGGTGACGCGCTCGACGCCCGTCGTGAGGAACTGCGCGCCACGCTGCCGATCGGCCGCGTGGTCGTACCCGAAGACGTGGCGGCGCTCGCCGTGCACATCATGACCAACACCGCACTCACAGGTGCGACCTACGACGTCGACGGAGGCCAGCAACTCGTCGGCTGAGCCAGGGGCGGGTGGCGGCCACTTGCCGAGCGTCGCCGTCTGCGCTCCGGGCGGGCATCATGCCGGGAGGTGGTTTCAGCGGGTGAACAGCTCGGGATTCTTGCGGACGAATTCAGCTACTCCCGCGGCGGACCGGCCGGTGACCTCTGCCGTGCCGTCCGCCTGGCGGTCGTAGCGGCCGGCTACGTGCAGTCGAGCCATGGTGGAGATGTGCTGGAAGACATGGTCCGGCAGTCCCAGCGCCCCGAGATCGTCGTCGAGCCATTCCTGCAACGGGACATCGGTGTAGCCGACCGAGCGGTGCAAAGCATCGGAGATCTCCGCGGCCAAAGCGGCGATGTCCTGTGATCGGGGACCGGTCAGCTCATAGACCCGGCCGATGTGCCGGGCCGGATCGGCCAGAATCTCCTCGACGACCGCGGCAACGTCAGCGGCCGCGACCGGGGAGGTCTTCGCCTCGCCGAAGGGCCACCTGATGGCACCGTCCCTGGCGATCGGGGAGAACGCGACCCGGAAGAGCGGGTTCTCCATGAAGACGGTGGGCCTGACCTGGACTACGGGCAGACCCGACCAGTCGAGAACCTGCTCGACCAGCCACTGCTGACGATGCTGATGCGATTCCGAGGTGCTGGTGGCGTCCATCTCGGAGACGGTCAGCTGCGACATGTTCACGAACACCTCCAGCCCTCCGTAGGCGCGCGCGACCGCCGCCGTGGTCACGGCGGCCAGCAGATACTCTGCCGACACGGCCATGCCGAAATACATCCGTCCACAGCCGTCGAGGGCGTCGGCGACGTCACGGGCACGCGTCAGATCTCCGATCACGACTTCGGCGCCCGTCGCGCGCAACGCCTGGGCACGGTCGTCATCCCGGCGCACCAGAGCACGGACCTGGAGGCCCCGGCGCCGAAGACCGTGGACCACGGTCCTGCCGACGGCCCCGACGCTGCCCGCAGCACCAGTCACCAGAACGGGCCGCCCCCCTGCTTCCGGGCTGTAGTCCATGGGGGCAGCGTGCGGCCCGCACGACCAGCGCGCAACCGGGGTGACGACCAGCCCCCGGAACATGGGAAGCCCCCGGCAGGGAGCACACACTCCGCAGTCGGCCAGTAGCCGTCGCCGTCAATGGCGGCGTCCCTCGTAAGGGTGGGAACTGCAGAAAGGATCATTACCTGCGTGTCCTGGGCATACGGTCTGCACCAGACCCCCGCGGACGGGGGAGACGCACGGGGAGGGAAGCCGGCCATGGCAACGGACGATCAGGAGTGGGAGACACGGGCGAAGTGCCGCACCGCGGACCCCGAGGAGCTGTTCGTCGAGGGCGCGGCCCAGAATCGGGCGAAGGTACTGTGCAACGGCTGCCCGGTCCGCACCGAATGCCTCGCCCACGCTCTCGACAACCACATCGAGCACGGCATCTGGGGAGGCATGACCGAACGTGACCGCCGGAGTCTTCTGCGGCGCCGCCCGACGGTGACCTCCTGGCGCCTGCTGCTTCAGACCGCCCGCGCCGAGCACGCGAGCCCGGGACGGCCGCTGCGGGTCCTCCAGGCCGCGGACCGCGAGCGGACCGCCTGAACACGCCCTGCGCCGCCCTCGCACCGGCGGCGGACGGGGCGTGAAGCACCGGTGCCCGCCGGCCGGGGGCGACGCCCCACGTGTCATCGGCGCCGGGCTTCGGGCGAGGCCCGGCGTTGCGGGGGTGGTATCCGACGAGGCCGGCCCGGTCGGCGGTGGAGGTGTGGCGCGGTGCCGCGCCGACGGCCGGGCCGAACAGCTCGTAGATCCAGCGGGGTTCGCCTCCGGTGGTCTCGGCCTCGTGCGGCAGACCCTCCGGGGGAGGGCCAGGCGGTACCGGCCGGTCGCCGGGCGGGCCGTTCCGGCGGCCCGCCCGGCCTCTCACCAGGTGACCGGCAGGCTCAGCGGGAAGCGGCGGATGGTCCCGGTGTCCCAGCGGACCTCTTCGGGGGCGATGTCGAGGCGCAGGTGGGGGAAGTGGGTCAGCAGACCGGTGACCGCGCTGTCCAGCTCGGCGCGGGCGAGCGGAGCGGCGAGGCAGTGGTGGCCGCCCCAGCCGAACGTCATGTGCGGGCGCACCGGGCGTGCGAGGTCGAGTTTGTGCGGGTCGGGGAAGACGGCCGGGTCGCGGTTGGCCGCCAGGTAGGACACGTGCACATAGTCGCCGGCGGCGATCGCGGTGCCCTCGATCTCCGCGTCCTCCAGTGCGATCCGGGGGATGCCCACGCCCTTGCGGAAGGGGATGAACCGCAGCAGCTCCTCCAGCGCGCCGGGGAACCGGCCGGGGTCGCGCGCGAGGGCGGCCCGTTCCTCGGGCCGGGTCAGCAGCAGGTAGGCGATGTTGCTGATCTGGCAGGTCGCGGTGTCGTTGCCGCTGAGGATGAGCGTCACGGCCAGGACCGCCAGCTCGTCGTCGCTCAGGGGTTCCTCGCCCTCCGGCACCGGGGCGGTGGCCAGCGTGCTGAGCAGGTCCTCGCCCGGCGCGTTGCGCCGGCCGGGGATCATCTTGGCGAAGTACGCCCGCAGGTTCGCCTTGGCCTCGGCCGCGTCCTGCCGGGCGTCCGGCGAGGTGGCCAGGAGCCGCATGGTCAGTGTCCGCAGCTCGTCACGGTCGGCCTCGGGGACGGCCAGGAGTTCGCAGATCGTCAGGTGGGGCAGGGGGACCGACAGGTGGGTCACCAGATCCGCGGGCGGTCCGGCCTCGGCCATCGCCGAGAGCAGCCCCGCCACCACCCGGTCCACCGCCGGCCGCATGCCCGCCACCCGCTCCCGGGTGAACGCCTGGGCCGCCACGTGCCGCAGCCGGGTGGCGTGCGGCGGGTCGGTCACGTTGATGGATTCCGGGGACACGATGGGCTCGGGCGTCATCCTCGGATAGTCGCGCCCGACGATCGCGGCGCGGCTGAACCTCGGGTCGCAGGTCACCTGGCGCACTCCGGCGAAGCTGGTCACGAGCCATGCCTCGGCTTCGCCGTAGGGCAACCGGATCCGGGTGACCGGACCGCGCTGCGCCAGCGAGTCCAGCGAGGGGTCGTACTCCAGCGCGTGCGCGAAGTCGAAGGGGCAGTCGAGGACTGCCGGGTCGTGGGACGACATACAGCCTCCTTGTGTGCGCCTTGGGCGCGTCACTTCCGAGGGTGCCGGTCCTTCCCGTGCCGGCCGTGCAGCGTCGAGGCGTGTCGCTGCGGCGGCCCGCAGGGGCGGAAGGCGTCGTTGAAGCGGCCGTGGTGGTCGGGGTCGGCGGGCTGATGCCATCCGAACACCGGTGTCCGGGCACGGCGTCCTCCCGGTCGTCCGGCCTGAAAGAGATCAATCCCGTTCAATATGCAGTAGTTTGCCCGAATTCGCAGTGCGGTAGCCCCAGGCAACGAACTGTGGGTGGCCGTTACGCCGACGACCTCTGCGGATCGCGGAGGGTGATGCCTTGGCCGTCGATGTCCCGCGGAACCCGGTCCCGAGGACACCACCCGCCGGTGTCGCCGGACCATCCGCCGACCGGGTGACGGGCGGCGCCGCTCGGCGGGCGGTCTCCTCCCGGGGGCCGTGAACCGGGCGCGCGCGATGTCGGGGTAGCGGACCGTGAACAGGACCGGGAGGACGAACGTGGCGACCGTCGGGAGCGTACGGGCCGTCCCGGCGTCCGGGCGGTAGTGGCGCGGCAGCAGCCCGCCGGCCCCGGAAAGGGTGAACGCGCTCGCCCATACGACGGTGATGTGGCGGTCGACGGTCAGGGACAGCGGACTGTGCCACAGGTGTGCCCCCAGCCTGGTGATCGCCCAGCACCGCGGCACCCGCACAAGGTGCAGGAATCGGTGCGGGAAACTGCACGAAACGGGGGGCCGATGAGTCTGCGGAGTCTGGGGCCGACGCCTGACCGGGAGAGTGTCTACCGCTATCTGCCGCGCACACCGCACATGGATCCGGAGGCGGCCGGGGCGGAGCTGGGCCTGGGGTGCGCGCGGTCCTCGACGAGCTGCGGGGCCTGGACCTGGTCGACGCGCTGTCACGCCCCCTGCCGCCCACCGCGGCCGTCGACCTCCTGGACCCCGACGCTGATGATCCGTCAGCCGGGCATCGTGGCCGTACTGGCCGTACTGGCCGTACTGGCCGTACTGGCCGTACTGGCCGATCTGTTCGACGGACTGTGGTCCCGTGCCGCCGGCCTCGAAGGGCCCGAACTCACCGCGACGGAGGCACGGGTCCTGCGCGTGCCGGCGGAACACGGCACGGACGAGACAGCCGCGCGCGCCCTGCACATGTCCCTGCGCAAGTACCGTGCCCACGTCGCCGGTCTGATGGGCCGGCTGGGCGCGAGCAGCCGTTTCCAGGCGGCCCTGCGCGCCCGGGAGCGCGGCCGGCTGTGACGGCCGCGGCGGCCGGCGCGGCCGGGGCCCCCGCTCCCGTCACCGCGCTGGCCGCCGACGCCCCCGATCCCCGGGCGCTCGCCCCCTAAATCCGCGCTCACTTCGCCAGGAAGGCGAGGAGCGCGGTGTTGACCTCCTCCGCGTGGGTCCACAGCAGGCCGTGCGGGGCACCCTCGATCTCCACGTAGTCGGCGGACGGCAGCGCCTTGTGGAAGGGGCGCGCGGTGCCCTCGACGGGCAGGATCCGGTCGCCGGTCCCGTGCAGGATCAGGGCCGGGACGTCGATGGCCGGGATGTCGGCCCGGAAGTCGGTGTACCAGGTGGACGGCGCGGCCGCCGCGGCGAAGAAGCCGCCGCCCGCCGCGACGTTCCAGCTGTTGCGCACGGCCTCCTCGCTGATCCGGGTGCCGAGGTTCTCGTCCAGGTTGTAGAAGTCCTTGTAGAAGTCGGTGTAGTACGCGTAGCGGTCCGCCTTGACGGCCGCGACGACACCGTCGAAGAACTCCTTCGGGGCGACGCCGTCCGGGTTGTCGTCGCTCTTGAGCAGGCAGGGCTCCAGCGAGGCGAGGAAGGCGACCTTGGCGACACGCTCGGTGCCGTGGGCGGCCACGTACCGGGCGACCTCGCCGGTGCCCATGGAGAAGCCGACCAGGACGGCGTCGCGCAGGTCGAGCGTCTCCATGACGGTGTTCAGGTCGGCCGCGAAGGTGTCGTAGTCGTACCCGGTCGTCGGCTGGCTCGACTGGCCGAAGCCGCGGCGGTCGTAGGTGATCACCCGGTAGCCGGCGTCCAGCAGCACGGCGCTCTGCCGCTCCCAGGAGTGGCCGTCGAGGGGGAAGCCGTGGATGAGCACGACCGGCTGCCCGGTGCCGTGGTCCTCGTAGTAGAGGTCGATGCTGGTGGAGTTCTCCTGGCCAACGGTGATGTACGGCAAGATCTCGTTCCTTCGTTCGCAGTGGGTGACGCGCGGGACCACGCTCCGGCTGTACGGGACGGGGCGTGGTGCGGACGTGCGCGGCTCGTCGGTGACCGACGACCGGACGCTCGCGGCATGCGCGGCACGGTATGCAGGCAGGCTAAAGCGGCGGTGGTGCCCCCAGTTGTCGGTGAGCGCACCGCTTTTTGCCCTTGAGTGCCATGAGGGGGCACGTGTCCCGGCACCCTCCCGATCATGGAGTGGGGGGCCTCGTACGGCGTCTTCCCCGTCTCGTCACACCGAACCCAGGGAACATCTATGTCGAGCAGACGCCGCGCCGTCGGCGCGGTCTTCACCTTCTTCGCCTTCTTACTGGCCATGGCGCAACCGGCCGCCGCGATCCAGGGAGGCACCGTCAGCAAGCACGGCCCGTGGGCGGTGCGGGTCTACACGGACGGCGAACCGTCCTGCACGGGCACCGTCGTCGCTCCCGAATGGGTGATCACGGCCGGTCACTGCGTCCGGTACGACAACTGGGACGTCACTTTCCGCGTCGGCAGCCTCGACCAGCGGCACGGGACCGTCGTGCACCGCGTCAAGAACGCCACGGTGTTCGCGCCGACGGCCGACGTGGCCCTGGTACGGGTCCCCCGCCTGAAGGCCGAGCCGATCAGGCTGGGCGGCGCCGGCAGCGTCAAGACGGGCCGTACCGTGCGGTCCTACGGCTGGGGAGCCACCTGCGCGCCGCCGAAGAGCGAGGCCTCCTGCCAGTCGAACGTGCTCAAGCAGGCCCAGGTGAAGATCGTCGCGTCCTCGGACAAGCGGTGTGATCTGCTCGCGGGAACCGGGGACTTCTGCGTACAGCGCGGCAGCGGCCTGCCGGCGGGCGGCGACTCGGGCGGCCCGGCGACGGCGTTCGACAAGGCGGGCCATGAGGTGCTCGTCGGCGTGCTGGCCGCGTCCGACAGGACGGCCGTCGCGGCGTTCGGCGACGTCACGCGCCTGCGCGCGTGGATCGACGGCGTCATCCACGCCGGAAGCCGCGGCGCCGGCGGCAGCTGACCCGGTGGGGGAGCCCCCGGCGGGCCGCGAGGGCCGCCGGGGGAACGCCAACGCCCCTGATGGGGTCCGGTGTTGCGCCGCCGAATCGACGGCGAAGTTGCACACCAGGGCACTGCTTTTGTTTCACAGGGCACTGATCGACTGTGAGGTCGCGGGTGCCGGTACCACTCCTGCCAGGATCGTCTTCGAGCAAGTGAGGACGCACCCCGCAGTACACGGGTCCGGCATGGACTTGGATCGATCCGCCGAGATCGGCACGGCTCCTGGCGCTGACGATGCCCGGGTTCTGCTCCTGCCGGGTGCGGTGCCGTGCTCTCGAGAAGGAGCCCCCATGCCTGACAACACAGATGAAGCACGCCCGGTGCCGCGAGTCGTCATAGAGGCTGACGACCCCCTCACCCGCGACGGCACGGTCGCCTTTCTGGCCGCGGACCAGCGCATCAGACTGCTGGCGGACGACGAACTGGCCGACGCCGACATCCTGGTGATGCTCACCGCGGTGGTCACCGGCAAGACGCTCTCCGCGATGAGCTGCGCCACCCAGTCCACCGGGGGGCGGATCCGGGTCGTGCTGGTCGCGGACCACATCTCGGAGCAGCAACTGGCGCTCGCGGTCAACCACGGCCTGGCAAGCTTCCTGGTGCGGCCCTACACCAGCTTCAGCCAGATCGTCGTGGCGGCCGTCGAGGCGTACCAGGGGCGGTCGGTCGTGCCCCCGGTGCTGATGAACATACTGCTGGACCGGATGCGGACCATGCAGAAGAGCGAGTCGGCCACCGGGCTGCTGCCGGTCGAGCTGGCGCAGCGCGAGATCGATGTGCTCAGGCTCCTGGCCGAGGGGCTGGACACGGTGGAGATCGCCAGCAAGCTCAGCTACTCCGAGCGCCTGATCAAAAGCGTCATACAGACCGTCGTCAAGCGGCTGGAGCTGCGCAACCGGACCCACGCCGTCGCCTATGCCATCCGTATGGGCATCCTGTGACCACGGATGGCGAAAAGGGTACGCCGGTTGTGCGAACGTGCATGATCCGCATCTGCTGGTGTAACTGATCCGGTGCCCTCCTTAGGGTCTGGTCAGCGAGGCGTCCCGCCGTGGCCGCCCTCCTGTGAGGTGTGCAGCCGTCCTCCGCGGCCCGTCCTCCGATGCCGGCCGGCAGGGCCGGCACAGGGGCGGGGCCACACCCATCGGTCGCCGTTGATCGATCACCCCACCCGTCGACCGGGAAAGGCATGCTGATGAACTACCGTGAGCCGGACGCCGGCGGTCCCGACCAGACCACCGGGCTGTCGAGCGGTGAGGCGGTGTGGGAGAACGAACTCCCCTGGCAGCTGGCCCCCTTGGGTGAGACGGGACAGCACGGACCTGTCCCCGCCGAGGAATTCCCGGGCCACGGCATCGCCGCACGGGCCACCGGCACGGCCGTCTCTCCCGCCGCGTCCGACCCCGCGCTCGGGGCCGGCACCGCCTCCGCACCGCACGCGCCGACGACCGAGGCACACGGCGCCGGCCCCGAGTCCCCCGCCGAAGGGGCCCCCGGCGGGCGACGCCGGCGGGACCGGGGCGACCGGACGGGCTCCGCCGGAGCGGAGGGCACGGGGGACGGGCGCGGCAGGCTCCGCCTCGCGCTGGCCAAGCCGGTCCTGGCCGGTGCGGGCATGCTCAGCGCCGTGTTCCTGCTGGCGCCGACCGTGTTCGGCGACGACACGCCCGCGCACACCTTCAAGGCGGGAGCGGGGGACGCCGGCGAGGACTACGCCTCCGAGAATCACTACTCCGGCTCCGACGGCGGCGCGTCCCCCCGGCCGAGCGCGTCCGGCAACACCAGCGGGAAGGACGGCGGACCGCGCCGCATCGCGGAGGTGGCGGCGGCCTCGCCCACGCGGGAGACGCGCAGTGTGGAACCGATGTCGCAGAGCCACGCCCCCGCCCCCAGCAGGACACCGCACAGCAGCAGCACCCCCCGACAGCAGCAGTCGCAGTCGCAGCCGCCGCAGCAGCACTGGACGACGGCCACGGTGAACGGCACCAGCGTGCTCGAACCCGGGCAGAGCTGGAGCACCAACCGGATCATGCTGGCCTTCCAGGGCGACGGCAACCTGGTGCTCTACGACACGAAGGGCACCCCGCTGTGGTGGTCGGGAACCGTGGGACGAGGCGCCAAGGCGGTCTTCCAGGCCGACGGCAACTTCGCGGTGTACGCCCAGGACGGGTCCACCGCCTGGTCCTCCAGGACGGACGGCCACGACGGGGCCCAGCTGGTCCTCGGGGCCAACGGAAACGTCACCATCCGCTCGGGCGGCGCGGTGCTGTGGTCGACGGGCACCGCCATGTGACGCCCCGTCCCCCGAGGGGCCGCCCCTCCTGATCGTCCGTCCCACCCGCCACCCCCGAGGGCCGGGACGGGCTCCCTCCGCGTCGCCCGTCCCTCTCCCCGGAGGCGGGCGGCACGGCGGGGTTCCTCCCCCCGGTCGGCCCCGGTCGGTGCCCGTCACCCCATTCCCCGCCCCGCACAAGGTCTCGCCGGCTGGAGATCCACCTGATGAACACCACCATCGTCAAGCGCCCGCCGCGCGCATCGGGACCCCAGACACCGGAAGGCCAGATCGAGCTGGCCCAGCCTCCGGTGCTCGGCGAACCCGCCATGGCCGACCTCGGTTCCGTCGTCGTCATGCTGCCCATGGGCATCGGAGCCGGAGCGATGGGGATGATGTTCGTCGTCGGCGGCTCCGCGACGACGTACATGATGTCGGGGATGATGGGCATCGGGATGATGTCCATGGGGCTCGGCCAGATGGGCCGGTCCGGCCTCGAACGCAAACGGCGCATGCGGGCCGAACGCCGTGACTACATGCGCTACCTGGCGCAGTTGCGGGGCCAGGTCCGCGAGGCCGCCGCCGCCCAGGTCACCGCCGCCGTGTACGACAACCCCTCGCCCCGGCAGCTGTGGTCGCTGGTCCAGGGCTCCCGGGTGTGGGAACGCCGGGCGGCCCACGAGGACTTCGCCAAGGTCCGCATCGGACTCGGCACCCGGCGTGCCGCGCTGGAACTGGTCCCGCCGCAGACCAAGCCCGTCGAGGACCTCGACCCGCTCACCGCCATCTCGCTGCGCCGCTTCACCGAGGCGTTCCAGACCGTGCCGGGCATGCCGATCCCCGTCGCCCTGCGCAGCTTCACCAGTGTGGAGTTCGCCGGGGACATCGACGACGCCCTGGACCTCGTACGGGCCATGCTGGGACAGCTCGTCGCCCTGCACTCGCCCGACGAACTGCGCGTCGCCGTCCTCGCCGACCCACGCGACCGGGACGCCTGGGAGTGGGTGAAGTGGCTGCCCCACAACGCCCACCCCAAGGAGAGGGACCAGGCCGGCCCGCTGCGCCTGGTCGCCACCGACCACGCCGAACTGCTCGATCTGCTCGGCCCGGACGTCCTCGACCGCGGCGACCACGACCCGCAGGCGACCCCCGGCGCCGCCGAGCCCTTCGTGGTGGTCGTCGCCCACCGCGCGCCGATCCCCGCCGACTCGCGCCTGCTCGGCAACGGGCTGCGCAACACCGTCCTGCTCGACCTCACGGGCGCCATGCCGGGCGGCCCGTCCGTGCTGCGGCTGACCGCGGAGAACGGCACCGTCTCCTTCCCCGTCGGCGACGACACCCAGGCCCGGGCCGAGGCCGACGCGCTCGGCGTGGACGGAGCCGAGAACCTCGCCCGGCTGCTGGCCCCCCTGCGCACCGGCGGCACCATCGACCTGACGGACAACCCGTTCGAAGCCGACTTCGAACTCACCGCCCTGCTCGGCATCCGCGACCCGCGCGCCTTCGACGTCGCCGCCCAGTGGCGGCGCCGCAACGACCAGACGGCGCGGCTGCGCGTGCCCATCGGTGTCACCGAGGACGGCGAGGTCGTCGAACTCGACCTGAAGGAGTCCGCCCAGACCGGTATGGGACCGCACGGCATGCTCATCGGTGCCACCGGCTCCGGCAAGAGCGAACTGCTGCGCACCCTCGTCATCGGACTCGCCGCCACCCACTCCTCCGAGATCCTGAACTTCGTCCTCGTCGACTTCAAGGGCGGCGCCACCTTCCTCAACACCGAACGGCTGCCGCACACCTCGGCCGTCATCACCAACCTCGCCGACGAACTGCCGCTGGTGGACCGCATGCAGGACTCCATCAACGGCGAGCTGATCCGCCGCCAGGAACTGCTCAGGGCCAGCGGCTACGCCTCGCTGTACGAGTACGAGAAGGCCCGGCTGGCCGGCGCCCCCCTCGCCCCGCTGCCCTCGCTGCTGGTCATCGTCGACGAGTTCTCCGAACTGCTCGCCAGCAAGCCCGAGTTCGTCGAGCTGTTCGTCACGATCGGCCGCGTGGGCCGAAGCCTCGGCGTGCACCTGCTGCTGGCGTCGCAGCGACTGGACGAGGGACGCATCCACCGCGTCGAAGGACACCTGTCCTACCGCATCGCGCTGCGCACCTTCTCCTCCATGGAGTCCCGCAGCGTCATCGGCGTCGCCGGCGCGTACGAGCTGCCCTCCACACCCGGCAACGGCTATCTGCGGGTCGACACCACCAACCTGGTGCGCTTCAAGGCCGCCTACGTCTCCGGACCCTGCCCGGAGGCACCCGCCGAGGGACCGGCGGCGGCGCCCACGGCGGCGCGGCCCGGCGAACTCGTCGACTTCGGCCTCGACCAGCAGCGGCCGGAGCCGGACCCGCAGGAGCCGGCCGAGACCCGCCCCGAGCCCGAGCCCGCCGCCCAGCGGGACAGCGACGAGAGCCTCCTGGACGTCCTCATCGAACGGCTCTCGGACGCCGGCCCGCCCGCCCGGCAGGTCTGGCTGCCGCCGCTCGCCGAATCGCCCAGCCTCGACCAGCTGCTGCCGGGCATCGTCCCCGACCCGGTACGCGGCATGACCGCCGAGTCCCCCGACCTGGGCAGCCTGCGGGCACCGCTCGGCATGGTCGACCGACCGCACGAGCAGGTCCGCGAACTCCTCGTCGCCGACCTCTCCGGCGCGGGCGGGCACGTGGGCGTGGCCGGTGCCCCGCAGACCGGCAAGTCCGCGCTGCTGCGCACCCTGATGCTGTCGCTGGCCCTCACCCACACCCCCGAGGAGGTCCAGTTCTACTGCCTCGATCTCAGCGGCGGCGGCCTGGTCTCCACCGCCGGCCTCCCGCACGTCGGCTCGGTCGCCACGCGACTGGAGCGCGACAAGGTGCTGCGCAGCGTCGAGGAGATCGACCAGCTCCTGGAGCGCCGCGAGCAGATCTTCACCGCGCGCGGCGTCGAGTCGATGGCGGCCTACCGCGGACTGCGGCGCACCGGCGGCGTCGACGACCCCCACGGGGACGTCTTCCTCGTCGTGGACGGCTGGGGAACGCTGCGCCAGGAATACGACGACCTCGACGACCGCATCACCTCCATCGCCGCGCGCGGCCTCTCCTTCGGCATCCACGTCGTGGTGTCCGCGGTCCGCTGGTCGGAGATCCGCAACAAGCTGCGCGACCTGATCGGCACCAAGTTCGAGCTGCGGCTCGGCGACACCATCGAGTCCGAGGTCGGCACCCGCCAGGCCGCGGGCGTCCCCCAGCAGCCCGGCCGCGGACTGACCTCCTCCGGCCACCACTTCCTGTCCGCGCTCCCCCGGCTGGACAGCTCCTCGGCCACCGACGACCTCACCGCGGCCACCAAGATCGCCGCCGCCGAGATCGGCACCTTCTGGACCGGGCACACCGCCCCCGGCGTACGACTGCTGCCCAGCACCCTGCCCGTCGGCCGGCTCCCCGCGCCCGAAGGCGACCTGCGGGTCAGCCTGGGCTGGGACGAACAGCGCCTCCAGCCGGTCTGGCACGACTTCTCCGCCACGCCGAACCTGCTCGTCTTCGGCGACGGCGAGACCGGCAAGACCAACGCCCTGAGGCTGATCGCCCGGGCGATCACCACCCGCTTCACACCCGACGAGGCGCGGATCCTGCTCGGCGACCCCGGACGCGGACTCCTCGCCGACGTGCCCGAGGAGTACCGTGCCGGGTACACCGTCGACGCCGACGGGCTGCGGGAGCTGGCCAACAGCGCCGTGGTGTCCATGTCCAAGCGGCTGCCCGGCCCCGACGTCTCGCCCGAGCAACTGGCCCAGCGCGACTGGTGGCAGGGGCCGCGCCTGTTCATCCTGCTCGACGACTACGACCTGTTCGTCACCAGCAGCCTGGACAGCCCCACCACCCCGCTCGTCCCGCTGCTCTCCCAGGGAGCCCACATCGGCATGCACATGGTCATAGCCCGGTCCACCTCCAGTGCCATGCGCGCCATGATGGAACCGCTGCTGCTCCGCATCTGGGAACTCGGCAACCCGGCCCTGGTGCTCTCCTACCCCAAGGAGGAGGGCAAGTTCATCGGCGAGGCGAGACCCCGCACCCTCGTCCCCGGCCGCGCCCAGCTGGTCACCCGGCGCGGCATCCGGCTCGTCCAGACCGGCCTCGTCGACGACGCCTGACCCTCCACCGGCGCACCGGACCCCGCCGCCCCGCCACCGCCCAGGCCGCCCCACAGGAGACAAAGCCCCCATGTCCCTCTCCAGCATCATGCCGGACCTAGACGGCACGGCCGTCTGCCGGATCACCGTGGCCGGACCCGAGAACCGCGCCGACCTGGGCGTGCCCGCGACCGTCACCCTGGGCACGCTGCTGCCCGTACTCACCGCACGGCTCGCGCCCGACGGCGCGCCCCCCGGCGGATACGTCCTGCAACGCCTGGGCGAGGAGCCGCTGGACCTCGACGACACCCCGGAGTCCCTGGGGCTGCGCGACGGCGACGTCCTCTACCTGCGCCCGGTGGAGCAGATCCTGCCACCGCTCGTCTTCGACGACATCGCCGACGGCGTCGCCACGGTCGTCGGCACCCGCTCCGACCGCTGGCGGCCCGAGCTGACCCGGCGTCTCTTCCTGGCGCTGGCCTGTCTCGCGCTGGCGGTGCTCGCCCTGTTCACCCTGGCCGCGGAATCCGCGGGAGCCGGGGCGGCGCAGTCGGGTGCCGTCGCCGTGGCCCTGCTCACCGGCTGCGTCCTGGCCGCACGGGCCGGCGCCGACACGGGCACCGTGCTGGTGACCGGAGGGGCGGGCTGGGCGTTCGCCGCGGCGGCCGGCCTCACCGCCTGGCGCGGCCCGATCGGGCTCCTGGCGCCCACCGGACACGAACTCCTCGTCGGCGCCGCCTGCGCGGCCGTCGCCGCGACCGCCCTGCTGCTCTCCGGCAAGGTGCCCGTCCAGGTGTTCGGCGCGCTGCTGACGACGTCGGTCGCCGCCGAGGCCGGCTCCCTGCTCACCCTCGACCTCGGCTGGTCCGTGACCACCGCCTGTTCGGTGGTGGCCGTCACCCTGTTCGTGCTCAGCACCGTCGCCCCCCGGCTCTTCCTGCGCCTGGCCGGGCTGCGCGTCCCCCAGCTGCCGCGCAACGCCGACGAACTCCAGGAGGACATCGAGCCCGCCACGGAGCCCGCCGTCGCCCGCCGGGTCGCCGCAGCCGACGCCCACCTCACCCTCTTCAGCGTCGGCGCGTCCGTCGTCTACGCCCTGGACCTCGTGCTCCTGACCCGCCGCTCCGGCTGGTTCGACTGGCTGCTCGCCCTGACCCTCGCCGCCGCCGTGACCCTGCGCTCCCGCAGCGTCACCGAGATCTGGCAGCGCGTCTCACTGGCCTGCGCCGGCACGCTCGGCCTGATCCTCACCCTCGCCTGGCTGCTGGTGCCCGGCGGCCCCCAGGCCCGCGCCGTGCTGGCCGTGCTCCTGCTCGCGGCCGTCGCGGCGCTGCTCGCGGCCCGGCGACTGCCCTCCCTGCGGCTCCTGCCGATCTGGGGGCACACCGCCGACATCCTGGAGACGCTCACCGCCGTCGCCCTGATCCCGCTGCTCCTCCAAGTGCTGCACGTCTACTGGTACTTCCGCACCCTGGCCGGCTGAGAGGACCCCGTGCAAAGCCGTCGTGACCACGTCCACGCCTATCAGTTCGCCACCGGAAGGCTCGCGGCAGCGCTGGTGTCGGGAGAACCCGCCACCGGGGAGCCGCCGGCCCGCCGGAGCGTCCTGGGCGTCGTGCTCGGAGTGCTCCTCGGTGTCATCGCCTGCGCCGGGTTCGCCGTCTACGGGCTGATCAAGCCGGGTGGCAACACGGCCTGGGCGCAACCGAACGCCATCGTCGTGGAGAAGGAGACCGGGACCCGCTTCCTCTACGTCGACGGCGTCCTGCACCCGGTGGCCAACTACGCCTCCGCGCTGCTGGGCGCCGCCGGCGGGGGCGCCGGCAGCGGCGTGCACACCGTCTCCCGCAACTCGCTGGCCGACGTGCGCCGGGGAGCGGAGATCGGCATCCCCTCCGCCCCGGACTCCGTACCCCAGGCCACGGCGCTGCTGACCGGCGACTGGACCCGGTGTCTGACACCGGGCCGGAACAAGGGCGAGACACTGGATCTCGCCCCCGACGACCCGGCCGCGGCCCCCGCCCCGGTGACCGGCCGGCGCGCCCTGCTGCGCGCCGCCGACGGCACCGAGTACCTGCTGTGGAACGGCGTCCGGCACCGCCTCGGCGACCGTTCCGCCCTCATCGCGCTGCAACTCGACGGACAGGACCCCCTCCCCGCCCCCGACAGCTGGCTCGCGGCGCTGCCCGCCGGACCCGCCGTGGCCGCCGCGGACGTACCCGGCCACGGCAAGCAGGGCGCCCGGGTCGGCGACCGCCCGGCCCGGATCGGCGACGTGTTCACCTCCGCCGCGGACGGCAGGAGCGCCGCCCAGTACTACGTACTGCGCTCCGACGGCCTGGCCCCGCTGACCCGAACCGAGTTCGAGCTGCTCGCCACCAGCAAGGGCGCGGCCGAACCCCGCGAGGTGACCCCCCGGGACATCGCCGCCGTCGGCGCCTCGGCCGACCGGACCCTGCTGCACCGGCTGCCCGACTTCCTCGCGGGCCCCGTCCTGCGCACGGGCACCTCGGCCGTGTGCCTGCGCCAGCACGTCACCGGCGGCACCAAGGTGCGTACGGCGGTGACCCTGGAGAAGCGTCCCGCCGCCACGGCACCGGCCGTCGACGTCCCCGTCGGCCGCGGACTGCTGGTCCAGGGCCTGCCGCTGCCGCCGCGCGGCGGCACCCCGCAGGTCTACCTGATCACCGACCTGGGCGTGAAGTACCCGCTCGCGGACTCGGACACGCTGTCCGCGCTGGGCTACGGCGGCGGGCAGGCACGCGCCGTGCCCCGGGCCGTCCTCGACCTCCTGCCCACCGGCCCGGCGCTGTCCCGCGCCGGCGCCCTGGCGGTCGTACGCGCCTACCCCGCCGGCACCCCCGCACCGTCCGCCTCCCCCTCCAAGGGCCGCTGATGGCGCTCGGAGCGAGGCTGCGCCGGGACGCCGAGACACCCGACCTGGGCTCCCGCCGGGCCGGCCACGCGCTGCTGATCCACCCCAGGGGGGAGCTGAGCCCGCAGGCCCTCGCCTTCGCCGAGGGACTCCCCGACGACCCCGACCACCAGGTCGTCGTCCTCGACCTGCCCCGCGACCCCGCCGACGGCACCTGGCCGGTCGTCGCCCGGCTGCTGGGACGGGGCGCCGCCGGCGGCTACCGCCTCGTCATGGGCCGTACGCTGCTCGGCGGGACCGTACCGGTGGGGCAGTGGCTCGCCGACCGGCTGGACCGCGCGGTCGTCGTGCCCGACGGCGCGGTGGTGCCGGCGGCCGGCGGTGTGCTCTACATCCCCGCCGACCGCGGACCGGGCTGGGTGCGTCTGCTGCCGCGCCGGTCGCCCACCCCCGTCTCGCGCCGGTTCCCGAAACCGGCCTGGGAGTTCACCCTCTCCGACCAGGCCTGGCGGACCAGCGGCCGGACGGTGGTCGATCCGCTGCCCAGCGGGGTGTGGCTGCACGGCGACGGCCACGAGGGCGCGCTCACCCCGCACCGGGAGGTGCTGGTCTCCCGGCTGGCGTACCGGCCCGAGCTGCTGACCGTGGTCCTCGGCTGCCCGGGCGGGGACGAGCTGTCGCTGGACGACGTCGCCCGGTTCTGGCACTCCCTGCTGCCCGGCGTCCGGGACCTGGTCAGGTTCGTGCCCTACGGGCCCCTGGCGGTACCGGACGGTCCCGGCCCCGGCCAGGCGCTGGCCGACCGGCTCGACGTCCCCGTCACCTTCGACAACGGCCTGCCGGTGAGCCACGCCGCCGGGGAGGCACCCGAGGTACACGCCCTGGACGCCGACGGCTCTCCCGGCTGGGCGGCCTTCGTGCGGCAACTGAGGTTCACCCCGGCCCGGCTGACCGGCGGGCACCCGACCGCGCCCGTGGTGGTCGGCCACCGGCCCGCCTTCGGCGACCTCCTGGAGACGGCACCGGGCCGTTACCGTTACGACGACGCGGTGCTGGAGGTGGTCCCCAGCGGCCTGTGGCTCCGGCCGTCCGAGGAACCCGACGAGCACGGGGGATCCGGGGAATCCGGGGGACCGGGGGCATCCAGGGATTCCAGGAATTCCAGGCGATCCTCGGGATCCAGGGGATCCAGGGGATCTTTCGAGGAATCGGAGGAGGCCGCCGTCATCCGGTCGGCCGCGCCGTCCGCCCGGCACGTCAACGTCGTCTTCGGTACCGCCGCGCACGGCGGCGGCCGGATGCGCGAACTCGCCGAACGCCTGCTGCAACGGCTCGATCCCGCGTTGCGCGCCATGGCCAGACTGGTACCGGCCGTGCAACTGGTCCGGGAGGCCGGCACACGCGAACCGGCCGCGGGCGCCGCGGCGGTGGCCGGCACCGGTATTGGCAGCGGCAGGGTCCCGGAGCCGGCCGCGTACACGTACGAAGCGGAGGATCTCACCGGCGCCGCCCCGGGGCCGGCCGCCGACGCGTACGGAACCGACACCGACGCCCCCGCGGCGGCCCTGGGCGCCTCCGCCCCTGCCCCGGCAACGGCTCCGGGGCGGGGAGGCGCCGGCCCACGGGTCCGGTTGGCGACCGCCGCACCGGCCTTCGGCGACGCGCCCGCCGAGCGGGCCGTGGCGGGGGCCGCGACCGCGGCGGCGCCACCGGAGGCCGCGAGGACGCCCGCGAGGACGCCCGCGACGACGGCCGGGGCCGCACCGGGCACGCCCCCACCGGACGCCGCCGACCGGCCTCCGGCGGGACGACGGCAGCCCGAGCCGCCCGCAGGAGCGGCCGGTCGTGATCCGGGAAATCCGCTGCCTACGCCGGGTGTGGGCGACTTGGCTCTGTCGGGGGAGCGGCGGTCGGCGTCGTCGCCGCTCGGTGCGGGTGGTTCTGGTTCGGGAACTCCGGTTCCTGCGGCGGGCGTGGGGGAGCTGGCTCTGTCGGGGGAGCGGCGGCCCGCGTCGTCGCCGGTCGGCGCGGGTGGTTCTGGTTCGGGAACTCCGGTGCCTGCGGCGGGCGTGGGGGAGCTGGCTCTGTCGGGGGAGCGGCGGCCCGCGCCGTCGCCCGTCGGTGTGGCCGGTCCCGGCCCCGGCGTGCCCGGCGACCGGGTGGGTGCCGCCCCGGCGCCGGTGCCGGATCCTTCCGCGGACGAACACGGTGTGCACTCGCCCGCCGGTCTCCCGCAAGCCTTCGCGTCGTACCTGCCGCCGACCCTGCCGGAGGATTCCTCCGGCCCGGTTCCGGGCGGGGTGCCGTCGGGGGGCGAGGTGTCCGCCGGGCCGGTTTCGGGCGGGGTGCCGTCGGGGGGCGAGGTGTCCGCCGGGCCGGTTTCGGGCGGGGTGCCGTCCGGGGGCGAGGTGGCCACCGGGGAGGCTTCCGGTGGCGTGTCGTCCGAGGGCGAGGTGTCCGCCGGCGTGGTGCCGGACGGCGTACCGTCCCCCGGGCGGCCCGCTCGCCCCCTGCCCCCGGGGCCGCCCCTTCCGTCGCTCAGGCTGGTCTCGGCACCCGGCCTGCCCGCGCCCGGTCCGGTCCGCGACACCACCGGGGACGGCGAGGCGCCGCCCGCCGCCCCCGGCACCGGACGGCCGGACGAGGACGCCGACGCGCAGCCTCCGGTCGGCTCCGTCCCGCCGGTGGCGGCATCCGCGCCGGACTCCGGCGGCGCCGTCCGCGCCGGAGCCGTGCCCCCGGCCCCGGGCGCCGGGACCGGCGGGGCCCCCGAGCGGACACCGGACGCGGCGCCGGCCGTGGCGGACGGCGGGCGGCCGGTGCCCGCGGCGGCCCCCGGTGTCCGCGTCCAGGCGGTACCGAGCCCGGCCGCCTGCGCGGTGCCACCCCGCAACGGCATCGCGCGGGAACGCGAGTGGCTGCGGGGCGCCTTCCGGCAGCAGTACAACGACGGCGCCGGCGCGGTCGCCCGCCTCCTGTCCGAGGTACCGGGACTGCGCGGCACCGCCCAGACCCCCACCGAGGACGTCCTCACGGACCTGGTGGCCGCCCGCCTCTACCTGCGCGGCGACAGCGCCCTGCTGGACCGTCAGGTGCGCGCGGCCACCGTGGGCCCGCACATCCCGCTCGCCCGCTGCGTGGCCGCGGGAGTGCGCAGACTGCCCTCCTACCGGGGCGCCACCGTCCTGCGCGCCGCGCTCGGCGGCGCCGAATGGGACTGGTACCGGCACCGCACCCTCGTCACCGAGTGGGCGTTCTGCTGGGCGCTGACCGCCGCCGCGCCGGAACTGCCCGGTGACACCGACATCCTGATCTGGTCGATGACCGCGCGCCGCACCGCCCTGCTCGCCCCCGACCAGCCGGCCCGCGTGCTCTTCCTGCCCGGCACGACCTTCAAGGTGCTGGCGGTCCGCGACGGCGACCGGCGGGCCGTACTGCTGCGCGAACTGTCCGCGTCGGAGATCTCCGCCGACGGCCGCGTCGACACCGGCCGCACCGCGCTGGACGACATGGCCCTGTCCGGACTCGAACAGGCCGACCGGACCTGGCAGGCCGGCGGACCCGGCACGGCCCCGGGCCTCCCGCCCGAGCAGGCCGTCCGGTTCACCGCCCCGCCCGGACTCCTCCTGCCCCCACCCCCCGCCCCACCAGCCCCGCCCGGAAAGAGGACAACACCATGAGCCGGCAGACGCTGCTGGTCTCCCAGGACGGCTCGGCGCCCTACCGCACCATCGGGCAGGCCCTGGCCGACGCCGCCGACGGCGCCCTGATCACCATCGCCGCGGGCACCTACCGCGAGGCCCTCGTCATCGACCGGGTCGTCACCCTGGCCGCCGGCTCCGAGCCGGGCGACGTCCGCGTCGACGGCGGCACCGCCAGCGCCGTGGTGATCGCCGCCGAGGCGGCCCAGCTCAACGGGCTCGCCCTGGAGGGCGGCAGCGAACAGATACCGGTCGTCGAGGTACGCCACGGCGAGGCGTCCCTCCAGCAGTGCACCGTCTCCGGAGACGCCTGGGCCGGCATCCTGGCCTGGCAGCGCGGAACCCTCATCGCCCGCTCGTGCCGGGTGACGGGAGCCGGCGGCGCGGGCATCGTGGTCACGTCGTCCGGCGCCAACGTCGTCGAACAGACCACGGTGGCCCGGACCCGGTCCTCCGCGATCGTGGTCGCCGAACACGGACGGCTGACCGTGCGCGACTGCCGGCTGGAGGAGACCGGCGGCAACGGCGTCTGCGTCAACGGCAGCGCCCGTGCCGTCGTGGAGACCACCGAGATCACCGCCAGCGCCCAGCCCGCCCTGGTCGTCGAGCAGAGCGGCGGCGCCGAACTGCGCGCGGTCACCGTGACCGCCAGCACGGGACTCGACGCCTACCTCACCAGCCGCGGCGAGGTCGCCCTCACCGACTGCGTGTTCACCGGCTCCGGCGCGGAGTCCGTCCTCGTCAGCGCCGGCTCCGCCCCGCACCTGCGCGGCTGCTCGATCACGGGTGCCGCCCGCACCGGCGTACGGATCACCGAGTCCGCGAGACCGTACCTGGAGAACTGCCTGGTGACCGGCTCACCCGTCGGCATCAGGGTCGACGGCGGCAGCGCGCCCGTGCTCCGGTCGGTCCGGGTGAGCGACGCGAGCGGCGAGGGACTCCTCGTCGACGGCGCCACCGTGGACGGCGAGCAGCTGTCCGTCTCCGGCGGCACCGGCGCCCGCGCGGCCGGCGGCGCCGAACTGACGCTGCGCGACACGGAGCTGGCGGCGGCGTCAGGACCGGCCGTCGACGTCCGCGAGGGCGCGACGGCCCGGCTCACCGGCGTGCGCCTCGGCGCCGTGGGCGCGCCCGGCCTGGCGGTCGCCGGGGCCACCGCCGTCGCCGCGGCGAGCGTCCTGCGGGACTGCGGAGTGCTCGTCGGGGCCGACGCGCGGGCGGAGCTGAAGGACACCGAGGTCGTCGCGTCGGACGCGGACGGCGTCCGGGTGGCGGGCGGCGGCGACCTCACCGCCGTCGGCTGCCGGGTGCACGGCGCCCACGGCCACGGGGTGCACATCCAGGCCGGCGGCCGCGCCGACGTCACCCACTGCGTGGTCTTCGACAACACCGGCGACGGCATCCGCACCAACACCGAGGAGCCGGTGCGGATCCAGGACTGCGAGATACGGGACAACGGCGGCCAGGCACTGCACCAGCTGCGCCTCAACCCCCGTTTCGAGGCCGTCGACGTGACCGGCGCGGACGACGCCGGCACCGCGGAACCGGCGGCCGGACACCGGTGGTCGGACACCGGGAACGCTCCCGGCCCCGACGCGCGCCCCACTGCCCGCCACGCCGGCACCGGCCCGCTGGCAGAGATGGACGCGCTGGTCGGCCTGGAGAGCGTCAAGCAGGAGGTCACCGGCCTCATCAACCTGAACAAGATGGCGCGGCGGCGCGAGGAGATGGGCCTGCCCATGCCGCCGATGAGCCGGCACCTGGTGTTCGCCGGACCGCCCGGCACCGGCAAGACCACGGTGGCCCGCCTCTACGGCGCCGTCCTCGCCGAACTCGGCATCCTGACCCAGGGACACATGGTGGAGGTGTCCCGCGCCGACCTGGTCGCGCAGATCATCGGCGGTACGGCCATCAAGACCACGGAGGTCTTCAACCGGGCGCTGGGCGGTGTGCTGTTCATCGACGAGGCGTACACCCTGACCAACCAGTCCAAGGGAACCGGCCCGGACTTCGGTCAGGAGGCCGTCGAGACCCTGATGAAGCTCATGGAGGACCACCGCGACGAGATCGTGGTCATCGCCGCCGGCTACTCCGAGCACATGGACCAGTTCCTGGCCTCCAACCCCGGTATGGCCTCGCGTTTCTCGCGCACGGTGGAGTTCCCCAACTACACGGTCGAGGAACTGGTCACCATCGTGCGGGGCCTGTGCGCCAAGCACTTCTACGAACTCACCGACGGGGCCCTGGAGGCCGTGGGCCGCTACTTCGCGCACATCCCCAAGGGGCCCACGTTCGGCAACGGCCGGGTCGCCCGCCAGGTCTTCGAGTCGATGATCAACAGACAGGCGTCGCGGCTCGCCGTCTCCCCGCCGGGCAGCGACTCCGAGCTGAGCCGGCTGACCGAGGCCGACGTCGAGACGGTGCCGGAGGCCCCCGGGGGCCCGGAGGACGACGCCGCCGCTCCCGCCCCCACCCCCGTTGCCGCTGACGCCGGTGCGGGTGCGGCCGCGTCGGCGGGCCAGGCCCCGCCCGAGGCCGTGGCCGGCCACGCCGTCGCCCGCCTCGCCGGACTCGTCGGCCTCGACGACGTGCGCCGGGCACTCCACGACCGCCTGGCTGCGCTGGTGCCCTCGCACCGCCGGGGCGAACCCCTGGCCGGGCGGGCCAACCTGGTGTTCGCCGGCTCCGAGGGCAGCGGCCGGGACGCGGTGGCCGTGCTGTACGCGCGGGCGCTCGCCGAACTCGGTCTGCTCCCCACCGGCGCGGTGTACCGGGTGCCGATGTCCGGCTGGCCGGCCCGCTGGCCCGGTCAGGCGGAGATCAATGTGCTGACCGCGTTCGACGAGGCGACGGGCGGCGTACTGGTGCTGGAACTCGACGAGTTCTTCGCCGCCCGCGCCCTCCCCGAGCGCACGGAGCTGCTCACCGCGGTACGGGAACTGGCCGCCCTCCGGGACGACGTGGTGCTGGTCCTCTCCGGCGAGCCCGGCCCGCTGGCCGGCTTCCTGGGCAGCGCGCCGGGCACCGAACTGGCCGCCGTCTTCGCGGGATGGACCGACTTCGCGCCGTACACCCCGGGGGAACTGGCGCAGCTGACCGTGCGACGGCTGACGGTGACCGGTCTGGAGGCCGGTGACGGGACGTTCGAGGCCCTGACCGAGTACTTCACGCGGGTTCCCGCGGCGAGGGGGGCCTTCGACGCGCACGCCTTCGCCGACCGGCTGGCCGATCTGGCCGTCACGCGTGTCCTGCGCGCCGGGGACGTGTCCGACCTGCTCACACTGCTGGACGAGGAGGCCGTGGACGACGCCTGGGAGGCGAAGGCGAGCGCCTAGTAGTGCTTCGTCAGGTTCTTCTTCTGCTGGTCGGCAGGGGTCGGCCGCAGGTGGTACAGGTGCCGGTCCAGCACCTCAGCAGGTCCTGAAGGGCATCAAGGACCTGGTAGAGGGTCAGGCCGGCATCGGGGCTTCTGGGTCGAGCCGCCGGAGGGTGAGGAAGGCCTGGGCTGCGGTGACGAGGGTGACGTGGTGGTGCCAGCCGCGCCAGGTGCGGCCTTCGAAGTGGTCCAGGCCCAGGCCGTGTTTGAGTTCGCGGTAGTCGTGCTCGATCCGCCGGCGCATCTTCGCCCATCGCGCCAGGTCGGCGATGGGGGTGGTGGCGGGCAGGTTGGTCATCCAGTAGCCGGTCGGCTCTTCGGCTTCTTCGGGCTGTTCGACCAGCAGGGTCCGCAGCTTCAGCACGCCGTCCCACCGGCCGCGTCCTCCGGCCTGTTCCTGGGCGGTGCGGCAGGCTTCCTTGCCCGACGGCCGCACCTGGAGCGCGGCGAAACGCGAGGTCATCGTGCCTTTGCCGCCCTGCCGCCAGGTGACCTCCTCGAACACCGCCGCCTCGGCGGCAAGACCCGGAAGCGGCCGGGGCGCCTCGCGGTATCGGGGGAGAGTCGGTGGTCCCAGCCCGCCATAAGCAGGTTGGTACGGCTCCGCGTCGGCAGGCCCTGCGATCTCCTCGGGGCCGACGGCCATGACGCAGGACCAGCCGCGTTCTTCCAGCGCGAGCCGGAAGGAGACGCTGCGGCCATAGCCGGCATCGGCCACGAGCACCGGCACGGTCAGGCCCTGCCCGGCCAGGCGGTCCAGCAATCCCAGAGCCAGACGGGTCTTGGACACATGCCCGACCTCCTCGGGGATGCCGGCCCGCCGTCGCCTGTCCTGGTCACTGGTCCATTCCTCGGGCAGGGACAGCTCCCACTCCAGCGGGCACGACGCGGTGTCGGTGGCCGCGTGCACACTGACCGCGACCTGGCAGTTCGCCCGCTTGCCCAGCGCTCCGCAGTACTGGCGGGCCACCCCGACCGAAGCAGTGCCGCACTTGGGAAACGACACATCGTCGACGACCCACACCTCAGGGTGGACCGCCTCACACAGCCGCTCGGCGATCCGCCGCCGCACGGGCAGCGGATCCCACGGCGACTGGTTCACGAACTGCTGCAGGGCCTGCATGTTCCCGTCCGGCAGCCGCTCGGCCATCGGCTGGATCGACTTGCGCCGGCCGTCCAGCATCAGACCCTGCAGATAACACTCGCCCCACCGCCGCTGATCCCGCCGCGGCACCGACCCGAAGGCATCGGCCACGAACTCCGCCAACTCACCCCGGAGCCGTTCCACTTCCCCCAGCCTCACACCACGAAGGCACCCACCACCAGGCGAGATCACTCGACGTAACGAAGCACGACTAGGGCCTGTCGTTCGGATCACCCCGGCGTCGCGGCGCCCGGGGAGGGCCGCGTGGCCGGAGCGCACGGGCAGAGAGCCTGTCCCACCGGGCAGGACAGGCATCGGACGCTGTGCCCGGGCCCGCTTGCCGAACAGGATGGAATCACGCGGGCAACGAGCCGCGCGGCACGTTCGAGCTGACTGGAGGGATCGGTATGGCATCGTCCACCGAGGCCGTAGACCTACTCGGAATGAATCAGTCTGCACAGGTCCACCTGCAGACTCTGGAGAGGCACAGGGTGTCCTTCAAGCGCATGAGGGACCTGGCCAATAGGGCGGAGCAGGGATGGAAGGGCGAGGCCGGCGTCGCGTTCCAGCAGGCGCTCGAAGGGTGGATGGCCAACTACGAGAGGGTCGGCTCGGTCCTCGACGAGATGCACCAGCGCATCATCGGGACCGGTAACGCCCACGCCAAGGCCCACAGCGCGACCACGCAGACGACGGCCACCCTGCGCAGCGGCAGCGTCGAGCCCGTCCGGCTCCAGGGCTTCTGAGCGGCGCCCCCGACCAACTTCCGCGCCGTGCCGTGAACACACCTTCAAGGGCACCGCGCGTCACCTGAGGAGGAAACGCACATGGCCGAGAGCTATGCGGTCGACTGGCAGGCCTTCAACGAGGCGCTGGATCAGTTGAGCACTGTACAGTCAGAGATCAACGAGCTCAACCAGCAGTTCGCCGGTGGCAACACCAAGGCGCTCTCCGGCTGGATCAGCGACGTCAAGGAGCTGTTCGACCAGCGCAAGATCAACTGGGGGGACACCGTCACCCAGATGCAGCAGCAGGCCGCGGCCGCCCAGAAGGCCGCCGCCCTGTGCCGGGACGAGTACCTCGATGCGCACAACTTCGGCGTCAAGACCTGGGCCAGCTGACCGTGGCGGCCATACCGGTCCGTCCCGACACACCCGGTGGGAAGGATCCCGCCCCGGATCCCGGACCGCCCCAGGCGTGGGACCCCACGACCGTCCACAAGCCGCAGACGGTCAACAACCCGGACGGCGGGAAGGTTCCGGACCCGCCGCCCGTGCCCAAGGGCGGTGAGGGCGGCTCCGGCAAGGAGGCCGTCAACACGGCCTCCATGGACCAGTTCGCCAAGAACATCGCCCAGCTCGTGCCGCACGTCATCGAGGCGCGCAACCGGATGGCATCCGGCTCGGCCGCGGTCGTCCACCCGGGCGCCTTCTACGACGCCTACCAGCTGCGGTCCACCACCTCCGGTGCCAACGGCGGAGGCGGTCTCCAGCAGAAGTACTACAACGTCCTCGCCGACCTGGCGGAAGGCCTCCAGGACATCAGCGACGGGATGCGGTCGGTCAGCAAGAAGTACACGACGGCGTCCCAGCTCGCCAAGATGAAGACCAGCGACCTCCAGGACGCGCTGAGTGACGCCCTGGCGGACTTCCAGCGGCTGGGAAGCGACAGCGGCTCAGGCATGGACGTAAACAGCGCTCGGTCCCTCCGCCGTGGTCGTGCTCGCGTGCCGGAGGCCGAGGCCCCAGACGAGAGCGCAGGCTGATGCCGGACTACAACCAGGGTGGATTCCACGACGACGGCACCGGGATCTACGCCGACCCCACGGTCCAGGGCTCCCCGTCCGACTACGACAGCTGGGACTGGAAGCAGATCATGGCGGCCATCACGGGTGGCTCCGCCTTGGTGCCCGGTGAGGGCGGGGACGCCCGCGCCTCGTCCGTGGCTTCCCCGCAGACCTTGGTGGCGGCGGCGAACGACTTCCAGTTCGTGCAGCAGGTCATGGCGACGGTCGCCAAGAGCCTGGCGGACCAGGCCAAAGCCCTGGCCGGCGGCAACGGCGCGCCCTGGCAGGGCGGCGCCGCGGACGCGTTCATGGAGACGATGACCAACTTCTCCAAGCAGGTCGCCTCCAATGCCGAAGCCCTCGGCGGTGGTGCCACCGGCACGTCGGTCGGCCAGAACCTCGTCTGGAGCGCCAACGCGCTCACCGTCGCCCAGGCCAACATCCACGCCATCGACAGCTGGTACGCCAACCAGGCCGCCAGGCTCGGCGTCAAGCCCATGGCCAACGGGCTCATGCCGATCAGCCAGAAGCCCGAGCTGGTGCAGATGATGACGGACGACATGCGTGCCGAGCTGAAGAAGCTCGCCACGAACTACGCACAGGTGAGCCAGGTGCTCGGCCGTGTGCAGCCCAAGCCCGTCGTCTCCCCGGTCAAGGACCCCGGCAGCACGGGGGGCGGCAAGGGCGGCCCCGACCTGAACACGGGCGGTGGCGGCGGCACCGGCGGCGGCCCCGACCTCAGCACGCTCAACACCGGCGGGGGCGGCGGCAGCGGCGAACCCGACCTGAGCACCCTGGGCGGTGGCGGCGGCAGTGGCGGCGCGCCCGATCTGAGCACCTTGGGCGGTGGCGGCGGAGAGGGCGGTACCGGCTCGCCGTCCCCCTTCCCCGGCGGCACCTCCCTGCCCGACCTGGCCACGACCGGCGGGGGAGGGACGGGGGACCTCGGCACGACCGGGGACCCCGGTACCACCGGCTCGATCTCGCCGTTCCCCGGCGGCACCTCGACCGGCGGCCTCGGCTCCGGCGGGGCGGGCTCGCCCGACCTGACCTTCCCCGACACGGGCACCGGCAACGCGGGCGGCACGGGCGGGGCCGTGGACCCGTTCACCGGCGGCACCACGGCACCCGGCCTGCCCACCGGGACCGGGGGCACCGGCACGGTCGATCCGTTCCCCGGCTCGACGGGCACCGGCCTGAACCTCGATCCGTCCACCGGCACCGGCACCGGCACCGTCCCGGGCAGCGCCGTCCCGCTGCCCGGGTTCGGCTCCGTGGGCACGCCGACGACGGGGAACACCGGCTCCTCGACCTCGGGCCAGGGCCTGAACACACCCGTCTCGGCCTGGACCGGCGGAGCCGATGCGCCGCAGCTGGGCACCGGCGGCTCGGGAACCGCCCTTCCGGAGACCGGGACGATCGGTACGCCGGACATCGGATCCGTCGGCGGCACCGGTGCGGCGGCGCTGCCGAGCGACCTCCTGAGCAGCGCCCCCGGCGTGGGCACGCCCGCCGCGATGCCGTCCTCGAATCTCGCCTCCGCCCCCGGCCTGCCCGATGCGTCGGCGCTGGGTTCCGCCGGTGGCGCGGGTATGCCGATGATGCCGATGTCCCCGGGTATGGGTGCGGGGACGCAGAACGGTGCGGGTGCCGAACGGCCCGACTCCTCCGGCCTGTTGGGCGGTGAGGTGAAGCCGTGGTCCGGTGGCGCGGAGCTGGGCGCGTTGCCGGAGGCGGAACCGGTGGCGGGCGCGGCGGCCGGCGGTGCGGGACTGTCCGGGCTGGACACGGGAAGTTCGGTGGACCCGGTCACCGGTCTCGCCGAGACGCCGCAACTGGCGGCGTCCGCGACGCCGGGCACGGGCGAGGGCGCCGGTGCCGCGGGCATGCCGATGATGCCGATGGCTCCGGGGATGGGTGCTCCGGGTGCCGGGGCGCAGTCGGGTGCGGGTGCCGAACGGCCGGACGCCTCCGGTCTGCTGGGGGGCGAGGTGAGGCCGTGGTCCGGTGGCGCGGAGGCGGGCGCGTTGCCGGAAGCGGAACCGGTGGCGGGCGCGGCGGCCGGCGGTGCCGGTCTGTCCGGGCTGGACACGGGGCAGGAGGCCGCCCGGACTCCGGAGACGGCGTCCGCCGCGCCGGGCGCGGGCGAGACCGCGGCCGCGGCGGCCGGGATGCCGTTCATGCCGATGGCTCCGGGGATGGGTGCTCCGGGTGCCGGGGCGCAGTCGGGTGCGGGTGCCGAACGGCCCGACTCCTCGGGGCTGCTGGAGGAGGCGACCGCGCCCTGGACCGGTGAGGGGGAAGCGGGCGCGGAGACGGGCCCGGTGGCCGGGGCGTCGGCCGGCGGGTCCGTGCTGTCGGGCACGGCCGCCACCGCGTCGGCGATGCCCGTGCCCCTGCTGCCCCTGCCGGTCGCGCCGGCGGCACGCCAAGGCGCCGAGGGCGCGCGCCCGGGTGCCGGCCGGACGGGCGAGGGCAGCACGTCGTCCGCGCTGCTGGACGGCTCGTCCGCGGTGTGGTCGCCCGGCGACGACGAGGCGGGGACGGCGACACCGGGGGTCTCCGCGGCACCGGCCCCGGGGTTCCGTGCCGGTGCGGCCCAGGGGGCCTCGGCCGGACCGGCCCACGCGTCTCCCGCCGACGTACCGGCCGGTGTTCCGGCCCCCTCGGCCGCGCAGGCGCCCGCCGAGGCAGCCACGGGTCAGGCACCCGCCGAAGCGGGTACGGGGCAGGGGGCGGCCGAGGCCGGCACGGCACAGGGGGCGTTCCCGGCCGGTACGGCACACGGGGCGTTCCCGGTCGGCACGGGGCAGGACGCGGACGAGGCTGCGGCCACCGCGCGGCGTGCGGCGGCGGAGACCAGGCCCGGCGAAGGGGTGGCGGCCGTGTCCGGCGAACCGGCGGGGGCCGTGTCCGGTGAACCGGTGGCGGCCGCGCCCGGCGAACCGGTGGTGGCCGTGCCGCTGCCGTACCTGCCCGACGACCGTGTCCCCCTGCCGGACCGGTCCGAGGCGGCGGACGAGACCGCAACGTGGGACGTGGCGGCGGCCGGATTCGGCATGCTGATGGTCGCGTTCGCGGGCCAGGGCTCGGGCGACGGCGCGCACGCGGAGAGCGCGTCCGGCTACGCGACCGCCGCGCCGGCCGTCTGGGAGGCGGAAGGCACGAGCACCGCCCGTGCCGCCGAGCGCACGGCGGACCCGGGTACCGCTGCGTTCGCCGAGCCGGAGCTGACCACCTGGCGGCCCGCCGCGCGGGCCGCCACGACGGCCCGGAGCACGGCGGCCGTGTCCCTCGATCCCGACGAGATCCGCTGCGGGAACGGGGCCGGTGAGCTGCCGGAGGAGCCGGAGCCCGAGGGAACCGGGACCGGGGCGGACGGCGAACAGGAGGACGACGACGCCGACGACAAGGGCATGGTCGACCTGCTGACGCAGGACGCCTCGACCTGGGGCACCCGTCCCGTCGTACCGGACTCCATCGGCTAGGCACCACCCACCCGGCACACCCCTTCGCCGGCGCCGGACGGCCCGCCGCCGTCCGGCACCGGCGGCCCCCTCCCCTCAGCACACCGGGTGCCGCACCGGCGGTCCCCTCCCCTCAGCGCACCGGGTGCCGCACCGGCGGCCCCCCTCCCCTCAGCACACCGGCCGCTCCGGCCGGCCAGGAGAACGGACCCATGAACGACACCACCGCCACGCCCGCCGTACCCGTCATGCCGGAACCGCCCGAGGACATCCGGGAAGCCGCACGCCGGGCCCCCGAGCACTGGCTCGGGATGGTCGACCCGGCCTGGGACGAGGCGGAGGGACCACCGCCGGGCTGGGCCGTCATCGGCCGCTGGCGCTCGGACGCGGCCGGAGAGATCGTCGAATGGCAGGAGAACGACACCTACCGCCCCTCGCCCGAGGCGCTGGGCTGGGCCCCGCCCACGGACCCGGCGGACCACGCGGTGCAACGGGCCGCCACCGGCTACGGCACCCCCGAGGACGTCGTACGCGCCCTCGTCGACAGTGAACTCGCCGTGCACGTCCGCCCGGACGGCGGGGTCGTCACCGCGGTGACCCCGGAGGGCACCGCGGTGGTACCCGCCTTCACCGCCCAGCTCCAGGTGGACGCGGCCGGGCGGCTGGCGTACCGGGTGATGTCCTGCCGGGAGGTCGTCGGCCTGCTCCCGGCCGGCCACCAGCTCTACCTCAACCCCGCCGGAGCCGTCGCCCTCGCCCTGGAGACACAGCCGCTCCTCGACGCGCTGACGGAGACGGGGGACAGCGCGTAGACCGCCCGCGCCCGTCCTGAGCACGTCTCTTCGGACAGGACCGGTGTTCGCGCGGGCACGCCTCATGAGCTGCGGTTTCCTTCCACCCCTGGCTCGTGTTTCCGTGAGCGGCAGAGGCTGTGAACGCCTCGAACGTCACCGGGTTCCCGCCGGATGACCGCCCGAGCATCCGACCCAGGAGGAGCGCGCAGTGTCCACGCCGTACGACGAGCAGCTCGAGGAACTGCGGGCGGGCTACCAGGCCCAGTTGGCGCGGATCGGCGAACTGCAGAGCCGTATGCGCGAGGTGACGGGCACCGCCACCGCCAAGGCGCAGGCCATGAAGGTCACGGTCGGCCCGCAGGGCGAGCTGCTGTCGGTGGAGTTCCCCACCGGCGCCTACCGCAACATGGCCCCCAAGGAGCTGGCGGACCTGATCGTCAACACCGTGCAGGAGGCCAGGGGGAAGGCCACCACCGCCCTCGCCGAGGTCATGGCCCCGCACCTGCCCGAGGGCCTCGACGCGGAACACCTGCTGCGCGGCACGGGTGATGTGAAGCAGCTGATTCCGTCCGAACCGGCCATGCCGGACGCGGTACGGGAGTACGTCGACCGGGGCCGCGCCGTGTGACGGGCCGGCGCCGGTACCCGGACAGCCCGGAACCGGCCCGTCGTACCCGTCCTGCCCCTCGTGGCCGTCCGTCCCGGAGCCGCCGCGGCACCGCCCCGGCCCACCGGCCGACTCCCCGACCCGCCCGTCCAGAATCGAGCCCCGCCATGCCCGAGAACACGTTCATCGTCAACCCCGACGGTCTCCAGACCGCGAGCGTGCCGCTGGTGGCGTTGGCCGAGCGCTTGGGCGGCTCCTTCCAGGCGGCGGCGGCCCTCATCGCCGCGCACGGGTCCAAGGCGTGGGGCAACGACAAGCCCGGCCAGCGGTTCGCGGCCGGATACGTCCCCGTCGCCGAGGACATCTTCAAGGCCCTCAGCGGTATCCACGAGGTCCTGGGCACCTCCGCGGTGAACCTGCGCACCATGGCCAAGACCTTCGCCAACGCCGATGAGAGCGCCCTGCGGGCCACGGGCCGGCTCAACGGACAGCTCGGCGGCACCCAGAGCCGGGGCGGCAGCGGCGGCGGGCGCGGCGGACGCGCGTGAGTTCCGTCCCCGAGCCCCTTCGGTGGGCCGCGTACATCACCGGCACCCAGCTGCCGGAGGCCGACCCCGCCCTGCTGCGCCAGCAGGGCGAGGCCTGGGGCGAGCTGGCCCAGCAGGTCGCGGGCATGATGAACGAGGTCCGCTCGGTCCGCAACTCTGTGCTCTCCAACGTCAACGGCCAGCCGGCCGAGGCGTTCGACGGCTACATGCAGACGCTGGGCACGACGCTGCCCGAGCTGGCCAAGGCGGCCGAGAACCTGCGTCTGAAGAGCGACGAGTACGCCCTTGAGACGGAGCACGCGGTCGCCATGACCGAGGCGATGCTCGCCTGGATGCTGACCGAACTGGCGCTCCTGGCGAACACGTTGTTCGGGCTGGCCGCCGTGCCCGCGCTCATCATGGGCGTGCGGCAGGTGATCATGGCGATCCTGCGCCGCCTCTTCATGTCGGCGGCCATCGGCGCGGCCTCCATGGCAGGGCTGGAGTCACTGCTCCAGGCCATCGAGATCCTCAAGGGCACCCGCAAGCACTTCGACGCCAACGCCGTCAAGAACATGGCGATCGGCGGAGCCATCGGCGGTGCCGCCTTCGGCGCGTTCTCCGGCGTCGCCTCCCATTTCGTGCCCAAGTTCGCCAACTCGCTCATCGGACGCACCGCGATCGGCGGTGTGTCCGGTGTCGTCGGCGGCGTGGCCGTCAACGCCGCGCTCGGTGCCGACCAGGACCTGGGCCTGGCCTTCCTGGCCGGCGCGGCCGGTGCCATGCTCGGCGCCCCGGGCACGGGCGGGGGCCGCAAGCAGGACGTCACCCCGACCGAGGGGCTGGCCGACGCGGTCAAGTCGCTCACCACCAAGGACCCGTTCCACTCGCCCGACGGCGTGAACAGCGCCGATCCGTCCGCGTCCGGCGGCGCCGCCGGACCGGGGACCCCCGGCCGCTCGTCGTCGGTCGACACCCTGCCGCTCTACACCGAGACCGCCGTTCCCGCGCCCGAGACAGCCGTCCCTGCGGGCGCGGGAACGGCTCATGGCACGGGCGCGGAGGCGCCGGGCGCGCCCCGCGCCGCCGCCACGGGCACGGAACCGGTGGTGCGCGGCGGCGGCGCCCCCGACCCCGCCGGGACCGGGGCCGTACCTCCGGCCACCCGGGCGAACACGGGCCTGCCCGGCTTTGAGGCCGGCGAACCGGCCCCGGCCGCGGGCGGCGGCACCGGGAACCGTGCCGGGACGGCCGATCCGGCGACGGCCGAGCAGACGCGGGAGGTGCCGGACGGTACTCCGCACGCGGCGGAGCCCACGGGAAACGGGACGGCCGCCCCGCCCGTCGTCAGGACCGTCGGTACCGAGGGCAGGGAGACCGTCGGTACCGAGGGCAGGGAGACGGCCGAGGTCCACGGTGCGCGGCCGACGCCGGACGCGGGCGTCGTACGGCCGGAGGAGCCCGCGCCGTCCGCCGCCGGCATGGCGCCGACCCGGGACGCCGGTACCGGCGGGGCCGGGCAGCCCGGACGTACGGTCGCCGGCTCCACCGGTGAGCCCGCAGGGATCCGCGGTGCGGAGGCTGCGCCGGCCACGGAGCCTGCCGGTCCTGCGGGTTCCGCGGGCTCCGCGGGCTCCGCGCGGTCCGGAGAACCGGCGGGCGCCGGGGGCGGCGCGGCACCGCAGCGGAGCGCGGAGAACGTCACGAACGGTCAGAGCGGCGGGCTCCCGGGACGTACCGTCGGCGGCGGTGTCGCGGAGACCCGGGGCACCGGCGGCGAGGCGACCGTGCCCGGCGGCGGAACGTCGTCCGCCCCGCGCCCTGTCGCCACCGACGCCGCGCCGACGGCTGCCGGCAGGCAGGAGGGCACGACGCGCGGCGCCGAGACGCCCACGGCCGTGGGGAACACCGCATCGCCCAGGCCGTCCGTCACCGCCCAGCCAGGCCCCGCCACCACGCCCCGCGCGGCCGGCGGCCCGGAAGCCGCCACCGGCAATGGCGGCGCCACGCCCCCTACCGTCCGCACCGAGGCGGCGCCGGGCGCCGGTACGACGCCCCGACCGGGAACGGCGGGCGAGGGGCCCGCCTCCGGTGTGCGTGCGGCTGGTGAGCCGTCGGGGGTGGCGGGGCAGGGTGCCGGTGTGCGGCCGGACACCGTGACCCGTGGTGGTACGGACGGCCGGCCGGGTGCGGTGGCGGAGCGGGGTGCGCCGAACGTGCGGACCGAGAGCCCCGGCGGCGCGGACGGGCGGCCGGGCGGCGAGCGGACCGAGGAGCGGGCGCCGTCGTCCGCGGCGGCCGGCCGCGAGGGCGAACCCGGCGGTCCGGGCCCGGCGTCCGCCGACCACGCGGCGCCGCAGCGGCAGCCGGAGCGACAGGCGGACCCGCAGCCGGAGCAGGCCGGGGACCAGGTGTCCCCGGCCCGGGACGGCGATGGTGACGGTGGCGACGGGAACCCGTCGTCGTTCCAGGGCGGCGGTGAACACGACGCGGGCATCGTGCCGGGCGGCGTCAACGGGCGCTACGAGCCCTACACGTTCCACGGCGACGACCAGGCGCGGGCCCAGCGGTGGGGCCGGGAGCAGGAGCGTCTGATCGACACGCACCGGGGCCGGTTCGAGGAGGAGCAGGACCGGTTCCGGCAGCAGCAGGAGGCCGACCGCCGGGTGGAGGAGGCGTTCGCCGGACGCCTCGCCGACCCCGACCCCGTCTTCCGGGGGCCCGACGACATCGACGCGATCCGCCTCCGGATCGCCGAGGCCGAACAGCAGCGCGTCATCGAGGAGCGCGCGGCGCTCGCGGAGGACGGCGGCCGCGGCACGGCGGAGAACGAGCCCGGTGCCGGAGCGGACGCCCGCGGGCGCGCCGAGGTCACGCCGGAACTCGTCGAACAGGTCCGCCGCCAGTGGATGGAGGAGGTGAAGTCCCGGTTCGACGAGCGCTGGCAGGAGTCCTACGCCGAGTTCCGGCGTGGCGAGATCACCCGCTCCGAGTTCGCCGAGACCTTCGACCGGCTGTCCGCCGGGCTGCACGACGAGTTCGAGCTGTCCGCCGCGGCCCACCTCGCCCGGCGCGCGGCGAACGAGGTGTTCGACGGCGAGACCGGATCCCGCCGCCAGCCCATGTCGCAGGAGGAACTGCGCCAGGTCCGCGAGGACTTCGCCGACGCCGCCGTCGGCGAGGTGTACCGCGCCGCCGAGGACATGTGGCTGAACGGCGAGCGCGTCGACTCCTTCGACTGGTCCCACGTGTACCGCACCCACGACACCGGGATGCGAGACCTCACCCGGGGCCTGCGCACCCGCCTGGAGCTGGCCGCCGAGGCCGCCGACACGTTCGACTTCCTCGGCCGGCGGGTGGGCGCCGACGCGGAGGCGCCGTGGGTGCGGGAGATCCGTACCGAGTTCCGGGACGAGTTCGAGGTGACGACCCGTACCCTGCCCGGCGGGGACGGCACGCCGACCCGCTGGATGGAGTACGAGCGGTTCCAGGAGCAGCGCCACGCCCTGCGCGGCCAGCTGGAGAACTTCCGCGACCGGTGGGAGGCGCGGCTGCGCGCCCAGGTCACCGAGGAGGGGCTGAAGGCCGCGACCGGGCGCGAGGTCGAGGCCCGGCGCGTGGAATGGCAGCGGTCCAGCCGGCACGACCCGGCGGACGCCGCCGCGGTGGACACCGAGGCGGTGATCGCCTCCCACCGCGCGGATCTGACCGCCGAGGGCGAGAAGCTCCTGGCGGGCAGGCACCCGCGCGCCCTGACCCGGGAACAGTGGGACGACTACGCCGCACAGCTGCGCAAGACACAGGAGCGGCTGGCCGACGAACTGCCGACGCGGCTGGAGTACCAGGTCGGCCTGGACCGCGCCCTGGCCGAGGCCGACCGGATGTTCGACCGTCTGGAGGCGGAGGGGCCCGGCGCCCAGCGCGCCCGCGAAGGACTGCGGGAGGACGTCACCCGGGTCTTCCGCGAACTCGCGGGCCGGACCGGGGACGGCGCGTGGGGGATGGACCGGGTCGCCGCGGGCCAGGACGTCGTCTTCCGCGACTACCTGCCGTCCGCGGAGCGGTCCCTGCCGGACCGGCTGCGGTTCGAGTGGAGCATGGAGCGTGCGCTGCGCGACGGCGGTACGGCCTTCCACCGGCTGTCCGAGCCGGGACTCGACAAGCTGACCGAGCGTCCGGCGCGCGGCTACACGGTCACCGACGAGACCTTCGACCGGCTGGCGGACGACTTCCGCGGTGACTGGGCCGGCGGCTACCACGACATCTACGGCCCGTCCGACCGCGATCTGCCCGGCTGGCTGGAGCGCGAGAAGGAGCGCGGCGACGCGTTCGGCAGCACGGTGCGGAACGAGTGGGAGGCGGACGGCGCCGCACTCCGGGAGCCGAGGGACGCCGCCGTGCGCGAGCGCGCCGAGGCGGAGAGCCGGCAGTGGCGGCAGCGGGTGGCGTCCAACTTCCAGGGCATGCTGGGCAAGGGCGCGGTGCTGGAGGACCTGGCCCGCCAGGTCGAGATCCCGCAGGCCGAGATCCGCTCGGCCCGCGTGTCCGGCGACTACCAGCGGGGTCTGTCGGAGCTGAAGTCCTGGTTCTCCCAGGAGTGGGACGCCGCCGCCCGCACCTCCTCCCCGGACGGCGAGGCAAGCGTCCGCGCCGCCCTCGCGGACGAGGCACGGCAGCGCTGGCAGGAGCTGAGCGACCGGACCCGGACCGAGGACGAGGCGGTCCAGGCGTGGCAGCGCGAGCCGCGGTGGTCGCTGGACCTGGGCCGGATGGAGATCACCCGGGACAGTCGTGCGCCGTTCGAGGAGACGGCCGCGACGGCGGCGACGGCCGCCGGTGAGGGCGCGGGCCGTACGGCCCGGGGCGGCGACCGGACCGGTGACGGGGACGGACAGCTCCAGTCCCAGGAACTCCTCACCGCCCGCGAGGAGCAGCAGGCACCGCCCCCGCTGCCCGCCGCCGCCCCGCCCCGAACGACGGCTTCCCGGACCGATGTGCCTCCGGCGGCCGAGGCGGCTTCCCGGACCGACGTGCCTCCGGCGGCCGAGGCGGCTTCCCGCACCGATGTGCCTCCGGCGGCCGAGGCGGCTTCCCGGACCGATGTGCCCCCGGCGGCCGAGGCGCCTTCCCGCACCGACGCGCCCCCGGCGGCCCGGGCACCCGCCCCCGAGAGCCTGGCCGGGCTGCGTGACGCCGTCGAGACCCGTGACCGGGCGTACGGGGAGTTCGAGAGCCGGCTGACGCCGTTCCCCGAGCTGCGCACTCCGCTGGCGACGGACCAGCTCGCCGCCGCCCGGGAGGCGTTCGCCGACGCCTGGGCCGGGGACCGTACGGCCACCGGCCCCGCGGAACTCACCCCCGCCCGCAGCGCGGCACTCCAGGACCTGACCACGCGGCTCACCTCGGTCCGCGACCGGCTGGCCGCCGAGGCGGACGCGGCGGACGTCTTCCACCGCGACATCGCCTCGACCGTGCCGGACCCGCGGCACGGCGAAGCCTTCGCGCACACGCAGCCCGCGGTCGCGCTGGCGCAGGAGTTTCAGCGGGAGGCCGCCGGACAGCCGCCGGCCCGCCTGGCCGACCTGGTCCAGGAGTACGGACAGCGGTACACCGAGGCGCATGCCGACTGGGCCGCCGGACAGCAGGCCCGCGCCGCCTTCGACGCCGCCCTCGGCGGCGCGGGCGGCCGCGCCGACCTGACCGACGGCCGGGCGGAGTGGAACGGCCCGGCACGCCGCTGGTACTCCGGAGAACTGGCCCGGCTGCGACAGCAGTACGTCACCGACCGCGCCGAGGCCCTGGCCGTAGCCGACGAGGCCGAGCGCCGGGAACGGCTGACGCGGCTCGACGAGGACCTGCGCCAGGCCGCGCTGTACGAGCAGCGCCGGGCCCGGACGGTGGTGGCCCACAACCGCGCCCTCGCCGACCACACGGCCCGGTTCACGGCCGACGCTGCCTGGGACCGCGAGCTGACGGCCTGGTACGAGGAGCGGCGCCGGACACTCGCCGAACCGCTGACCGACCGGCTCCACCTGTACGGCCCGCAGGCGCGCGCACAGGCGCTGGCCCGCCTCGACGCACAGGCCGCCGCACTGCGCGAGGTCGCCGACGCCCGGCACACGGCGTACCAGGACTTCGCCCGGCAGCTCGACGGCGGCGCCCAGGACACGGTGACGCTGTCCCACGCCGCCACGGTCGACTGGACCCGGCGCCACATCGCCGCGCTGCGCGACACGTATCTCGAAACCGCCCTGGCCGCCCGCGAGTCCGCCCTGCCGGCGGAGTTCCTCGCACCGCACCCGCAGGCCGCCGCCGAGGACGACTGGCGGATCCCGGCGTGGGAGGAAGCACAGCGGGAGCTGCACCGCCGCTACGCCGACCTGCTGGCCGAGGACCGTACCGAGGACTCCGCGACCGCCGCCGACGCCGGGGCATCCACCGATGCCGCGACGGCGGAGCGGGAGGACGCCTTCGACGAGGCGTTCCGCCAGTGGGCGCGGGAACAGGCCCCGGGAGTCTCCGAAGAGCGGCTGGCCGCGGTCCGGGAGCGGGTCCGGGAGAACCCCGGCCGGTTCGGCGAGACCACCGACGACCGCACGGCCGCGGACCGGCTGCGGGACGCCTTCACCCTGCGGGCGGCCACCGAACTGGCCGTGGTCCGTGGCGAGGAGGCGTTCCAGCAAGCCTTCCGCGGCTGGGGGCTGCGGCTGACCGACGCCTGGCGCAACCGGCTGACCGACGGCACGCCGGCGCCGTTCGAGCTGGTCCTGGACATGGCCGAGTCGGTGCGCGAACTGGCCGCCGCCGACTTCCGCGACCGGTGGGAGGGGATGCTCCAGGACACCCTGGTCTCCGGTACCGATCTCCGCACCGGCGGCGGCGACGCCGTCCGGCAGTCGGCCCGGCTGCTGCGCGGCCTCGTCTCCGGCCTGGACGGCGAGTTCGACCGGTACGCGCTGCTCTTCGGGCAGCTCTCCCGGCTGGACGCGGTGTTCGAGCAGCTGGCGGACGGCACCTTCCGCGACCGGCTCGACCAGGGCGGCCGTGATCTGCTCGCCGCCTTCGACGCCGAGCACACCGAGGTGTCCGAGGCGGGCCGGACCCGGATCCTCGAAGACGCCCGTCAAGCGCTCCGGGAGGCGTTCGACAAGGTCTTCCCCACCACGGCCTCCGTGGCCGGGGCGGCCGCCGACGGCCGCGCGCTGCCGCGTGCCTGGCAGGACCAGGTGCGCACGGTCCTCGACGCGCTGCCCGGCCGGCTGGCCCTCCAGGCGGCGCGCGAGACGGCGATCCTGCGCTCGCAGGAGGACATCGCGGACGCCGTCGCCTCCTGGGGCGACTCCGGCACCCGCACGCCCCTGGCGCTGCCCGGCTCGCCGGCCGTCCAGGACACCGACGAGGCGGCGAGCCCGGGCTCGCAGGAGGACGACGCCTCCGGCTCCCGGACGGGCCGGACCTTCCTCGACCGCTTCCCGGTCTCCTTCGACCAGGTGCGCCCCCTGCTCCGCCGCACCCTGGACGTCTCCGTCGCCACCGCCGTCGACGACCACTTCGAGCAGCTCTTCGGCCACGACGGCCTGACCACCGGCCTGGCGGACGTCCGGTCCCGGATGGAGCGCTGGAACACCGCGTACGGCGAGCTGACCGGCCGGGACCGGCTGCACACCTGGCTCACCGTGCGGCACGCCCGCGACAGCGTGACCGCCACCTCCGGACGCCTCTTCGACGAACAGCTCCAGCAGTGGCAGGCCGTCCACGGAACCCAGTCGCTCACCGAGGCCGACATCGCCCGCGCCCGCTCCGGCCTGGACGAGCGGCTGCTCGCCGCCTTCGACGCGCTGTTCACCGGCCGTCCGGTCGGCTCCGACGAACTGGCCGGCGCGGTACGGCAGTGGGACACCCTGCTCGCCGAGCAGACCCGGACGCTGCCCGCGCACCTCGCCTTCGAGTCCTCGACCGACGCCGCACTGCACGACGCCGCGCGCTCCTTCCACACACTCCGCCCGGACGACGACACCGCCCGGCAGCGGTGGGAGGACCACGCCGAGGACTTCCGCGCCGACTTCCTGGCCGCGTACGAACTGCTGTGGGCGCCTGAGGCGCTGTCCACGTCCTGGGCCGCGCACGAGGCCGAGTACGCCGACGCGTTCGGCGCGGGCCTGGAGGCCGCGCACCTGCCCGCCCGGGACGAGGCGGCGGCCCGGCACCGGGCCACGGAACCGGGCGCCGGTCCGGCACGCGCGGCCCGGGAGGGGACCGCGGAGACGGCCGACGCCATGGAGCTGCGGCTGCGCCGGGAGTTCGGGAAGGACACCTTCGAGACCCTCGCCCGACAGGCGTCCGGCCTGCTCCAGCCCGCCACGCTGGCGGCCGGGGACCCGGCGAGCGAACGGCTGATGGAGGCACAGCACCGGGGGCTGCTGCGCGTCGCCGAGACGCTCGGGCGGACGAACAGCGTCGCAGAGGCCGTGGCACTGGCCGGCCGGCTGACCGAGGAGACGCCCGGCATCTGGTCCCCGGCGCAGGCGCTGGGCGCGGGCGCCTTCGGCGGCGCGGCACCGGCGGAATGGGAGGTCTCCCCGGCGGTCCGCGCACTGCGACGCGGTCTCGCCTCCGGCTTCGACGTCCGCCGGGGCCCCGGCCTCGGCGGCGACCCGGACGCCGCCGCGATCGCGCGGATCCTCGGACCGGACGTCTACGGGCAGCGCCAGGCGCCCCCGGCACCCGAGTTCCTGCGCGGCTACGACTTCTCCCAGCTGAAGGCCGCCCAGCGCGCGGCGTTCTTCGAGGCCGTGGACATGACCCGGCCGGCCCCGCGCGCGGACGAACTGCGGCCCTCCGCGCTGCCGCGGCGGCCCCACACCGTGGTCGGGTCGCGCAGCCGGTCGATGAGCCGCGCCACCGTACCGGTCCTGCCGAAGCCCACCAGGATCGCCAAGCTCACGCACGCGATCTGGCTCGGCGGACCGCTGCGCGACGACGGGGTCACGCAGGGATTCCGGTGGAACGTCGCGCGGCTGGCGGCCTCGCATCCGGAGTTCACCGTCATCCTGTGGACCGATGTCTCCCGCGCGGAGTTCACCGCCGCCGAGGCCGCCGCGAAGACGTCGGCCGACGCGAGGACGGCGAACCGCCGGCTGGCCGACGTGCTGGAGATGCTCCAGTGGGCGCGTGTGACGGGGGTGAAGCTGGTCAACGTCGACGAGATCTTCTCCGCGACGTCCCCCATGGTGCTGGAGGGCATCTACCGGGCGGAGCTCGCGCGGGCGCTGGGCGTGGCGTACGCGGCCGCCAGCGACATCCTGCGCCTGGAGATCCTCAGGCGGTTCGGCGGTGCGGCCAACGACCTGGACAACGCCGTCGCCGGCGATCTGACCGGCGAACTCCGGCGGGTCGTCGACTCCCCGTCCGGCTTCGGCACGGCACGCCACGGTGGCCGGCCGTGGAACGCGGTCCTGGTCGCGCCCGCCGGGCACCCCCTCCTCGACCCCTACCTGGACGTCATCCGGGGGAACTACACGAGGACCCCGGCCGAGAACGTCGTGCGGTTCCAGCGGATGCAACAGGGAGACATGCCCGCGGACGACCGGTCCGCGCGGCGCCCGCTCGACCACGCCGTGCTGCCCCACACGCGGAAGACGATGCGGGACGAGGTGCTGATGCGCAGCGGTCCCAGCTCCACGGTCTGGCGTCCGCTGGCCCGCCGTGCCGGCCTGTCGGACGGGCTGGAGGAACTGGTCACCCTCTCGCCCGAGGTGTTCACGCTCGCGTCCGCCCAGTCCTGGCTGCCGCCGCAGCACGGGGGCGCGGCGGCGACCGCGGTCAACGCGGCGGCGTACGACCCGGCGGCGGAACTCCAGGTCGCCCGCTCCGTGCTGGTCACCCTCGTCCAGGGCCTCCACCGGCAGCCCGGCAACCTCAACCTGGCCCAGGTCGCGCCCGTGATCCGGAGCCGTCCCCGTCCCGGCGAGATCTGGGACGCGGTCGTCGGCTTCATCGCCGCCCACCCGGACCTCCGCGACCGCGTACGGTCCGTCACCTTCAGCACCCTGGGCGGCAGCCCGCTCCAGCCGGTCGACACGGTCGTCCTCCCGCCGTGGTCCCGGAACCTGGTGCACACCATGCCCGGCGCGCCCCGCGACGGTCTGGGCAGCCATGTGCTGCCGGCCCGGCTCCTCGACCCGGCCGAGGCCCATTCCGATCTGTTCGAGTCCGACGTCCGGGGGCGGCGGGGCGGCACCACGAGGCCGGGCGGCGCGCCGTCACGCCGTGCGCGGGGGCAGCTGCCCGACGCCACGCCGGGGGCGGGCCCTTCGGGGCTCCAGTCGGCCGGGCGGACGGAGGCTTCCGGAGCGGCGTCGCTCCCGGCGTTCATGCCGCGCTTCGACGGGCGTCAGCCGATGTCCGGCGAAGACCTGATGGACGAGCTGTTCGGCCGCACCCCGGAACCGGAGCAGCAGACTCCGGCGCCGGGCAGCCTCGCCGCTCCGATCGACGCGGACGCCTTCACCGGACCGGGTGAGACCCTGGAGCAAGCCGCGGAGCAGCAGGCGTGGCGGGCCAGGCCGTGGGCCTCCGTGGCGCGGAACCAGTCCTTCGTACGGCCCTTCTGGAGGCAGTGGCCGACGCGGGACCAGCAGAACCAGCTGTTCGAGTACCTCGGGGAGCTGCGGACCGGCACGGGGTGGGCGGACCTCACCTTCGGAACGGTCGCCGACCGGGTGCGCGACACCCTGGGGCTGCGGCTGAACCACGAGCAGATGGAACGGCTGCACTGGGAGTACCAACAGGTCACCGTCGCGCCTCCGGCCCCGGCCCCGGCCCCGGCCCCGGCTCCGCGTGCCGCGCGGCGAAGGGCCAAGCCGGCCCGGCAGGCCGGAGCGCAGCAGCCCTCTGGGACGTCCGACGGGACGTCCGCCGGGACGTCCGCGAGCAGCCGACCGGGGCCGGCGGCGCAGGACCTGCAACTCGCGGCGCTCGAGGCGGCGCGACAGGAGATGCGACTCGCCAGGCTCGCGGAGGCGAACAACCAGTGGCGGGCGAGGCCTTGGGCGGCGGCCTCCGCGCAGCAGCGCCCCGCCACCGAGGAGGCCCTGCCGCTGTCCGACGAAGACCGGAAGCGACTGTTCGCAACCCTGCGCAAGCGGGAACGGGACCACGGCCCGCTGCGGCCGCTCACCTTCGGTTACGTCGCCGATTACGTCGGCCGGGAACTCGGCCGGCCCCCGACGCTGGCGGCCCTGGAGCGTCTCGAATGGGACTACCTGCTCCGGTTTCCGCAGCGGACACATCGCGGGAAAGCGACCGCCCAGACCGCCCAGACCGCCCAGACCGCCCAGACCGCCCAGACCGCCCAGACCGGTACAGGCGGCAGCGGGCCGACGGCGGCCGGTCCGTCCTCGGCCGGTGCGCCCGCGACGGCCGTGCCGGACGTCATGGACAGCCGCGCGGAACCGTCCGGGGTACCGGTGGCGGACCAGGCACCGCCCAGCCTGAGAGGAGACTGGCGCTACACGGCCGCCGTGCGGTACTCCGCCGCGAAGAGGCACCTCGAGGCCGGCAGGGAAACCTGGATCACCACTGCCTCGGGCAGGTCGCACGACCTCGGGCGCGCGCTGTACGAGCTCCGTCTTCGCCGGAAGGAGCTGACGAAGGAGGAGGTGGCCGCGTGGGACGCCCTGGGCATGCGCTGGTCCACCGAGGACGCCGTCAAGGCGGCGACGGCGTACATCGCGAGCCGGAACGGCGACATCACCATTCCGCCGGCGGACGCCGACATCTCGGCGGTGGACATCGGGCACCCGGCCGCCTTCGACCTCGCCGCGTGGATCAGGACCCTGCCGCACAGGATCAGGCTCGCCGACGACGAGCGAAGCGTCATCCGGCGCGCGTTCGGCAGCGAGTGGAGTGACTGGATCCTCGGTCACCAGTCCGGACTGCTGCATCAGAGCCGGCAGCCCGGCGGAGCGCCGGGGGCCGCCATGGCGGCGGGCGCGTCCGGTCCGGCAGGGCGGGCGGCGGCGGAGACCGCTCCGCACGCACCCGCTCCCGTGACGGCGCACGACAGCACTCCCCAGGTCACCGGCATACGAACGGCACCGGACTCCGGCGTCGGCGAGGCGGAGGACGCGGTCCGGTCCGATCTCGTCCCGCCGGCGGCCGAAGCGGGCGAGGTACGGCACGCGGATGCCGATCCGGATGTGCCCGGAACGGCAGCGGACTTCAACGTCGGCGAGGCGCAGGACGCGGTCCGGTCCGATCTCGTCCCGCCGGCGGCCGAGCCGGGCGAGGTACGGCACGCGGATGCCGGTCCGGGCCTGCCCGAGCTGGACGACGAGCCGTACTTCGGCGGGCAGGGACTTCTCGGGCAGGACGGCGCGGGCGGCTGGTTCGACGGCTTCCAGGGTCCGGACGCCGGGTTCGACGGCTTCCAGGGTCCGGACGCCGGCTTCGACGGCACGTTCCCGCTGTCCGACCAGATGGACGTCGACTTCTTCACGCAGGGGTGGCCGGCGGCCGGTGATCCCCTCACGGACTACCTCGCGACGCTCGACACGTACGCGCTGCGCCCGGAGGAGGCGAACGCACTCACCGACCTCGACGACTGGCTCGCCTCGCTCCAGCAGGGTGCCGACGAGACGGGCGCCGGCGGGCGGACGGACCGGCCGGCCCCGGAGCAGACGGAGCTCGACGCCGGCGGCTCCGAGCCGGTGGACGCCATGGAGCTGCGGCTCCGCGGGGAGTTCGGCGACAACGAGTTCACCCGGCTGCTGACCGTGGCGTCCGGGATGTTCACCCCGGTCCTGCTGGCGGGCAGCGATCCCGTGACCGAGGAGCTGAGGACCGCACAGCGCCGGGCGACCCTCCTGGTCCTGGAGGCGTACGGCCGGACGGGGAACGACACGTGGGCCCTGACCCTGGCCGGCCGGCTGGCCGGGCAGATCCACGGCATCGGCTCCCACGGGCGGACGGCACCGGGCGCCGCCCCGCCGGCCACGGCCGGCGCCACGTCTCGTGCCGCCCAGTTGCCGGCACGCACGCGGCAGCTGCTCGCCGAGGCGGCCGGCCGGGCACTGGAGGGCATGGCCGACGCGGCGATCGGCCGCGAGGCCCTGACCGCCGTCCTGACCAAGGCCGCGTCCCGCAGCTGGCGCGAGCACTGGCCGGCCGCCGACCTCGCCCGGATGATCGCGGCCGACCCGCAGTGGAAGGAACTCCGGCACGCCCCGCTGCTCGACGCGCTGACACACCCGGCTCATCTGCACGTGCTCCAGGCAGTCGTCCGGCAGCCCGCGCTGGGCGGGGTGCTCCGGGCACGTCCGCAGCACCTGGAGGTGCTGTCCGAGGCCGGCACGCTGCTGAGCAGGATCAGCGCGCTGCGACCGGCCACCCTGCGGAAGTACGAGCGGAATCCCGAGTACCTGGACGACCTGCTGGCGCCCTCCGCCGACGGCCGACGGGAGCTGGTGGAGGCGGTGGAAAGCCTTTCACCGCGCGCCAACAAACTGGTGAACATCCCCGGACTGGCCACGAGTCTCAAGGGCCAGGTCCCCCACATCCTCGCTCTTGCGAGCGGGGGCGCCGGGCCGGTGGGGGAGGTCGTCACCCACCTTCCCGGCCTTGCCGCGGCGGTGGCGGCCGGCTCCGCGGAGAGCGCACGGGCGCTGGCCCAGGAGTGGACCCTGGTCCGCTCCCTCTTCAACGAATCCCTGTCCGACGCGCCGGCCACCGTCGACTATCCGGCGCTGCTCGGCAACCGCAGACTGCGTGCCCGGCTCCAGACCCACGCCGACCAGACACCCCTGCTGATCCGCGCTCCGAAGCTGCTGTCGGCCGTCACACGGAACCCCGAGCTGCTGGACCTCCTGGCACGCAGCCCACGGCTCGTCGACATCCTCACGGACATCCCCCGCTTCGCGGAACGCCTGGCGGCCGACACGGCGGCGCTCACGGCGGCCGTGGACAATCCGGCGGTCGCCGACTGGCTGTCCCGTGACCCCGCGCGGTTCGACGCCCTGCCGGACGCCCGCCTGCGGGACGAGCTGCGTGACGTGTCCGCGCCGGTGTCGGCCGCCAGGGCGGCGCGGCCCGCACGGGCCGCCGGAGACGGGCTCCTGTCGCGCGTCCGGGCCGCCCATCCCGGACTGGACGTCGTACTGGCCGCCGAGCCGGGCCTGTCGGCGGCCCTCCGGGCGGACCGCGACCTCATGAGGACGCTGCTGGACCACCCCGGCCTGCTGTCGGACCCCCACGAGTACCGGCGGCTGCTCGGCCCCGCGGGCGGGGAACTGCGTCCCCTGGTGCGGCACGGCTCCCCGCTGATCGCCCCGAACCTGCTGCGGGCAGCGCTGCGCCACCCGTCACTGCGGGACTGGTTCACCCATGACTCGCGGCTTCTGCGAGCCACCCCGGACAATCCGCGCCGGGCACTGGCCGTGGCCGCCGTGGCCGATCCGCGGGTGGGGGAGATGGCCTTTTCCAGCCCGGGAGCGGCCGAATTCCTCACCAGCAGGGCCGCGCTCGCTCCCACCGGAGTCCTCCTCGACGTATGGGCGGTGCGGCCCACCGACGAACGGCCCTTCACCCACCTCGGGCTGCCCGGGGTCGAGGACATGCTGACGCGCTCCGAGGACCGAGGGCAGCTGCTGGACGTACTGTTCCGCAACGACAGCGCCCTGATCCGGCTGGCCGGTCACGACCGGCGCGTCCTGGACGTCATCGACGCCGAGGCGGTGGCGGCCGTCCGCCCCCACCCGGCCGTGGTGACGGAGCTGGCCTCCCGGCCGCCCTTCCAGCTCACCACCGCTCACTGGAACAGGTTCTTCCACTCGCCGGACCTGCTCGCGGGCCTGAGCCGTGACCCGAGCCTGCTGAGCCTGCTGGCGTCGGCGCCGGAGGCGTTTCGTGAGGCGATCGCCCGTCCCGGCCTCGTCGCGGCACTGGACGACCCCGGGTTCCAGGCCGAGGTGTCGGCCGTCGCCGCGGAACGGAAGGCACAGAACGCCAAGAAGAGGAAGGGCAAGGCCTGGGCGGAGAAGCTCGAAAGGATCGTGACGACGTACGGCGGGGACGCCGTGCTGTCCCCCGAGGGCGTTTCCATGACGGCGGCCGACGTCTACTGGGGTGGCCTGTGGAAGCTCCGGCAGGACGAAGCCAGGAACGCGATCGCCGACACCATCCCGGACCCCGCTCACCGGAAACTCCGGGAAAAGTACCTGGACGTCGACGACAGGATCCGCCGGAACGGCCCCCTGCTGGCCGCCGCCCGGCGCAGCCTCGCCATCGGTGCCCGCCTGTTCCTCAACAACGAACTGGCCGAAACCCTGGAGGCGAGGCCCGGTCTGCTGGAGCGCATCGAGGACGGCACGTCCTCGATCCTGGTTCCGATCCAGGAGAACGCGGACCTCACCGAGGCCCTGCGGACCAACGACTACCTCTACCGGTACGTCATGCACGACCCGACCGCCGTCAGCATCCTGGGCTCCTACCCGGAATGGTCCCGTCAGCTGGCCGACAACCCCGACCTGGCCCGCTTCATCACCATGGAGCAGGGGCGCTACAGGCAGGTACGGAGGGACGCCAATCTCGGTGAGCTGGTGGCGGAGGCACCGGCCGTGACCCGCGTCCTCGCGGACGGCGGGCCGGTCGCGGACCTGCTGCTGGTGACTCCCGCCCTGACCGCCCAACTGGTCGAGCACCTCACCGGCGAGGCCGAGGACACCGAGGTCATCCGGGCCGTGGTGAGCGGTCTCCCGGTCGCCGAGACCGCCGCGCAGTTCCCGCCGGTGACGGAGATGCTGCGTCGGTTCCCCGCGCTGGCCCGGGCAGTGGCCGACCATCCGGAGGCGTTCGCCGACGCGCCGCACTTCACCCGGTTCATGGGCGACGCGGACCTGCTGAGGGCATTCGGACGGCATCCGGCGCAGGCGGACGTGGTGCTGCGCTCCTCCGCGCTGCTGGAGACGGTGCTGCGGACCCCGGCCGTGGTGACGGCGCTGGCAGCCGACCCCGGCCTGGCACCGTTGCTGGAAAGGCGTCCGCTCGGCGAGACGCTGCACCGGCTGCTGCGCGAACAGCCGGACGTGGCGACGAGTCTGGCGACGGCTTCGGACCGGGACGGCCACCCCTTGCGTACGGCACTCGGCGCCATCCACGGACTTGCCGAGGCGATGACCGCCGATCCCCGGATCGGGCGGGACCTGCGCGCCGCCCCCTGGCTGGACGAGGCGTTGCTGCGCAGCCACGGGCTGGCCGACCACGCGGTGCGCGACACCTCCCTGTGGCGGGCGGCACGGGCGGCGAGAGAGTTCGCGGACGCCCTGACGCCGCGGGTGGTCCGCCGGCTGGCCGGCCGCGACACGCTGCTCGGACAGCTGGCGGAGCGGCCCGGTGACCTGGCCGGCATCGCCGCGCCGGACCTCCGGCGGCTGCTGGCCGACACCGGTCTGACCCGCTTCCTGGACGACGACCGCTCGTTCGCCGAGCGGTTCTTCACCACGCCCGCGTGGCATGCGCGTGCCCTGGAGATCCCGGACTTCGCCGAGCGCCTGCGGGATCTGGCACGCGACACCGACGGCTTCCGTCAGCTCGTCGCGGACACCACCGGGGAACGCCTGCCGGCGGCCCTGGAGCCCACCGCCGTATCCGAGCGCGACCAGACGGACACGCGGGTCGGCGCGGAGCGGGACACCGTCACGCCGGCGCCTTCCCACGAGGGCGCGCGCAGGACGGCGGACGTCCGGCGGGGAACGACGGAGCCGAGGCCGGGCTCCGTGTGGGCCGAGGCGCTGGCTTCCGTGCCCGAGGCCGCCGACCTGCTGCTGAGCACGGCGGGCGCGGAAGCGGCCGGTGAACTGGGCCGGCATCCGGAGCTGCTGCCGCTGCTCCTGGGTGCCCCCGCGGTCCTGGAGGACCTGACCCGGGAACCCGCCGCCTGGCGCGACTACGTCTTCGGCACGTTCCTGGCCTCGAACGCGGGCGGATCCGGGGACTTCGACACCGACTTCCACAACTGGCTCGACCAGCTGGGCGCCGTCCTGGAAGGGGACTTCCACGGCCGGGTCAGAGACCTGGCACACCGCGTCTGGGACCGGGCGCGCGCGCACCAGGAAGCCCTGCGCACCGAGGAGGCGACCCGCGTCGCGGAACGGCTGGCCGCCTTCCAGCCCCACCAGCCCGGAACCTGGGAGCACAGCGGCCGGCTCGTCTACGCCCGGCACGTCCGCCCGGAACGGCTGACGCGGGAGCAGCTGCGCGTACTGCGCGAGGTCGCCGAGGGACACCGCTGGCCGCGGGAGAACGCGGTGGGGGCGAACCAGGCGCTGCACGTCCACCTGGACGGCGGCAGCGGCGGCGCCTCGTTCGCGTACGTCCTCGGCGAGGACGGCCGGGTGGGCGCGTTCGTGTACGCCGTCAGCACCGGGCGGCAGGGCAACAAGTACCAGTGGGACGGGCACGGCGCCCGCTACGTGGACGGCCCGCTGGAGATCGACGCGGTACGCAACGAACCCGCCCTCGTCGCCTCGACGACCCTGGCGGCCCAGGCGGCGGAGCAGACCGGGCAGGCGCGTACCGACCGCAAGGGGAAGGCCAGGGACGCGGCGGACGCCGGGGGCTCCCGGTCCGCCGGTGAGGGGTCCACGCAGCCGGCGGATCCCGGGCTGGCGCGGCTCGCGGACGCCCTGGCGGGGTACCACGCGGCCGTGGCCGGGCAGGACGGCGCTGGACAGCTGCGGGACAAGCGGGCCCAGTCCCGTGCGCAGACGAAGGCTCTCGGGGCGCTGCAATCCGCCCTGGAGACGCTGCGGCAGCTGGGGCTGGACCCCGGGACGCGCACGTACGGGGACGGCGCGACGGAGCTCACCCGGACCGTCGAGCCGGCTCCGGCGGACACCGCGGCGGAGCTGGCGGCGCGACTGGACGTCTCCGTCCCGGACGCCACGGCGCTGCTGAGGAGCGCCAGCGCGTACGTGCGCGCGCCGATGGTCATGGACTCCGAGGCGGCGCGGGAGGAGCACTACCGGCGTCTGGCCGAGGTCGCCCGTGTCCTGCACACGGACGGCGACACGGCGGCCCGGCGGCTCGCCAGGCAACTGACCGGACCGAACACGCGTGTCTTCCCGCCGGGTGCCGCCCGGCTCGCCGAGGAGGCGGACCCGGCCGGGCAGGACGCCGGCCGGGCCGGACCCAGCACTGCCACGGCCGAACCCGTCATCGTGCCGGTGGACGACAGAACGGCGGCGGCGCTGGACGAAGCGGTCCTCGGCCCGCGGCCGGGCGAGCCGCGCAGCCTGCACGCCCTGCTGGACCCGGCCCGCCTCGACCGGCCGGCGGACCCGCGGCCGGTGGCCGCGGCCGAAGCGGAACCGGTCGCCGCGGCCGAAGCGGAACCGGTGGCCGCGGCCGAAGCGGAACCGACGCACGCCGCCGAAGCGGAACCGATGCACGCCGCCGAAGCGGAGCCGGTGTCCGCGGTGCGGGAGGAACCGGTCGGCGCTGCCGGGGCGGACGAGTCAGAACCGGGGCCCGGGGCCGAAGCGGAAACGGTCGGCGAAGCACGGGAGCTGAGCCGGCACGTCCGGACCTTCGGTTCGACCTTCGATGGAGCGCAGGGCACCACCCACCTCGGCCCCGTGCCGGAGGAGACCGTCGCATGGCTGCGCGAGCGGGTGGCCCGCCAGCTGGAGGGGACGACCGGGCCCGACCAGGACCTCCGCCGCCGGATCGAGGCCAGACTCACCCCCGCCTACCTGGTCCACGAGTGGGCCGACGTACGCAGCGAGACCGGGCTGCGCCTGCCGCTGGAACACCGCGGTGTCCCCCGGACCGTCCACGTACGGCTGCGGCTGGAGGACCCCCGGTCCGCGCCCGAGCTGCTGGACGGGCTGGCCGAGGGCGTGCCCAACCGGGTGCAGCGCTGGGGCGCGGGCTACTCGGAGGCGGGCAACTCCTCCGGTACGGCCGATCTGCGGACCTTCCAGTTCAACTACAGCCACGTCTGGGACGTGCCGGCCTCCGGCCCGCTGCGCCAGATCGTGGTGCAGCCGCAGGTCAACGTGGTCCGCAACCAGCTGTCGACGTCCGTGAGCGCCACGGGCGGCGCGCAGTCGCTGTCCATCACCACCACGCTCGGCGGGACGGTGCCGTTCGAGTACCGGATGCGCTGGCAGGTGCGGACGGACCGCGCGCAGGCCGCCGGTGACTGGACGGCCGAGGACGAGAACGGCCGGATCGCGGTCTGGTTCCCCGATTTCCTGGCGCGGACCGGACCGGCGGACACGGACGGGAACGCAGGCCAGGAGGCGCCGCAGGAGAGCCAGGACGCCGTGGTCCGGCCGAGCGCGGCCGAGCGGGAGGCCGCCCCGCTGCGGGCGGCGGTGCGCGAGACGCCGCTGTACGCCGTGGAGTCGGTGCTCGCCCCCGACCGCGTGCTGAACGCGGTGAAGGACTCCTTCGCCGATCACCTCGACGAGGCGACGCAGGCGTCCCGGGACGACGTGTGGCGCTTCTTCGGCGCCCGCAACCTGCGCGACGCGCTGCCCAGGATGCTGAGCGGATGGCACAGCTCACCCGTGCTGCTGACCGGTGACGGCTCCGTGCTGGGCCACTTCCGGGTGCACGCCGCCCTCACCGGTCCGGAGGAGACCGTCGGCCCGGCGGCGCCGGAGGCCGACCTCCTGCACATGGTGGTGCGCTCGGTCCGGGTCACCGGACAGGCGACCGTCACCAACGCGGCGGGCGCCGACCTCAGTGTCTCGCTCGGCTTCTCCGCCCCGCGGACCGAGAGCGTCCCCGATCCCGTCGGCGGCTCGCTGTCGCTGAACGCCGGAGCACGCCACCAGGTGTCGTACGGCCTGGGCTCCGGCGGCGAGGTCACCAGGTCGCAGGCGCTGGAGTGGGGCGGACCGCTGTTCCGGGTACGGGGCCGAGTGGGCCTCGTGGTCGAGCTGGTCCGCCCCGGCCGGGACCGGGTGCTCCCGGTGCCGGGCAGCCCGCTGGACACTCACGTGGGGCTCGGTTCGTACCCGGTGGTGTTCCAGGTCCCGTCCCGCGCCGCGCTGGAGGGCGTCCAGGACACCGCCGCCCGCCGGCTCCCGCCCGAGGTGGCGGGGCTGCGTTCGCTGGGTGTCTCGACCACGGCCCTGCGCGTCGACGGCGCCGAGCCGCTGTTCGCCCTGGCCGAACGGTGGCTGCGCGAGCACGGCTTCCTGCCCTCGGCGGCCGGCATCGGCGCCTGGACCGGCGAGGCCGCCCGCGCCCGCCAACTGGTCAACGCCCGCGCCCTGGACCACGCCCGCTCCGGCGAAACGCTGCGCGCCGCGGCGGACGAACTCGTCGACGGCGGTTACACGGTCTGGTTCGAAATGCCGACCACGGCCGACACCCAGCGCGTCGCGGTCCGGCTGACCGCCGAGCGCCGGGGCGACGGACCGGTGGAGGCGGTCCGGGCGCTGCCCGGCGTCCAGGTGAACAACTGGGCCGGATTCGCCCGCCCCGGCCAGGAACAGCGCACCGTGGCCCCCATCGCCTGGTCGGTGACCGGCTCCGGCCAGGTCAGCAACCCGCTGGAGCGCCATGCCGACCTGCCGTTGCAGGGCATCGGAACCGAGTCCTCGTACAGCCGGCAGACCGCCACGACCACCGGCACCGGTTCCCTGGTGGGCCAGGAGAAGTACGTGGTGTCCTCGGCGGACGACGGGCTCCAGCTCTTCGACGTCCCGGTGCGTCTGCGGCTGGAGCTGACCTGGAGCCACGGCGCGGCGCCCCGCCCGGTCGTCGCGGACGGCACGCTCGGCCTCGCCCTGCCCACCTACCGCACCGAGGCGGCACCGGAGCCGGCCGGGCCCGTGGTGCCCCGCCCGGTCGTCGCGGACGGCACGCCGGACCTCGCGCTGCCCACGGACCGCAGCGAGGCGGCACCGGAGCCGGCCGGGCCCGTGGTGCCCCGCCCGGTCGTCGCGGACGGCACGCCGGACCTCGCGCTGCCCACGGACCGCAGCGAGGCGGCACCGGAGCCGGCCGGGCCCCCCGCGCCCGCGCTCCGGCCCGGCCTGGACCCCGTCCAGGTGAGCGACGGGGAACTGGAGCGGCTGCGGGCCGCCGCCGACTCCGGTGAGCTGCAACGGCTTCCGGAGACGGCCTTCGTGGACCGGGTGTCGGGCGGCAGCGCCCTGGCCGACGCGGTCAGCCGGGTGCTGGGCGCGGTCACGTCCGCGCCGCGGACCGAGGCCCCGCTCGACCTGTCGGCGGCCCTCGCCACGGACCCGCACGCGGCCGAACGCCTCGCCGGACCCTGGGCGTCGGACGGCGCGGTGGGGCCGCTCGGGCGTGTCGTCCGGGCCGCCGACGGGGCCTGGCGATGGACGGCGCGCTCTGCGGTGGGCGGTTCGCTCACCGACCCGGACAGCATGGCCCAGCAGGTGCTGCGCTCCGCGCTCTCCTCCCAGCAGCTCACCGGCAACGCCCAGGCCGTGTTCGGCGACGGGTTCGTGCTGGAGGGCATCGGCAGCCACGGACTGGCCTCGGGCACCGACGCCTCGGTGACGGTCAGGGGCTACCTGAGCGGGGTGCAGATGCGCGACGAACCCCCGGCCATGAGCCTGGAGACCTGGCTGTACTCGGCGGACACCTCCTCGGTGACCCGGTCGGTGGGCAGCGGACGGGCCCAGGGCATCGCCGTCAGCGGTGCCTACGGGCCGACGGTCGGGTTCTTCCCCAGCGGGCGTTACGCGTACTCCTCGGGCGCCTCGGCCGGGGTGACCGTCGCGGACAACGCGTCGAACGCGCGGGTCACCGCCGACAACAACACCCGGCTGCACCGGTTCACGGCCACCGCCACCTTCGAGGTGACGGTCCGCATGGGCCGCCGGAACGTGGTGTCCGGAACGCTGGCCGGCGGCCCCCACACGGAACGGACCTTCGGCATCCAGGTGCCCGACGCCGTGGAGTTCCTGCTGCCGAACAGCGAGCTGGCGCGGCACTTCCCGCTGACGCGCGTGCTCGGCCTCGCCCCGGCCGTGCCGGCGGCCGACCTGGCCCTGCCGTCGTGGTACCGGGCGACGGGCCAGATCGGGCAGGGCGCCGTCACGGAGACCGTCCTCGAAGGCCCGCGCGGCGGCTTCCGGGACCAGATCCTGCGCGCCGTGGAACAGGCGGCACCGGGGACGACCGTTCCGGGGCGCGCCGCCTACCTGTCCGGTGTCGCCTCCTGGATCGCCGACCGCACCTCCCCGGTGGCGCTGCGCGCCCTGATCGCAGCGGGCCCCGAAGGACGCGTGGCCGTCCACTTCGTGTACCGCGGCTGGGTGGCACCCGTCCGCATCGAGGTGGCGCTGACGGCACGCCCGAGGCCGGACGCCGACCTGGACGCGCTGCGCGGACGTCCGGCCCCCGACACCTCGGAGCTGACCCGCTCCGCGGCCCACACCAGCGGTCGCGACGGCGACCTGCCGGTGCCGGGCGCCGTCGGACAGAGCGTCTCCCACTCCCGGGGCCACGAACTGGACGCCATGCCCGTGCTCCAGTACCAGGGGCAGCGTGTGCAGACCACCTTCGCGCTGTCCGCCGAACGCGCGGTGGGCACCTCGGCGTCCTCCTCCCGGGACACCCGCGTCTGGCGCCGGTCGGGTCAGGTGGTGGTGTTCGACGACGTTCCGTACGAGATCCGGGCGTCCGTGCGCAGTACCCCGATCGCGGAGGCACCCGTCGCCCGGCTCGCCGACGCGGTGGCCGGCGGCGTCGCCATGGCCGGCCTGCACGCGTCCGTCGACGCGCGCGTCACCCTCCGGTTCGACCGCACCGACCTGCCCGCCGAGCCGGGTGACGTCAGGAGGCTGACGCGTCCCGTCCCGGCCGTCCGCACCGAGGACCCCACCGCGTGGCAGGTGGCGCCCGTGGACGCGGTCGCGGTGGAGACGGAGGGCCTGCCGCTCGCCGAACGTCCCGCCCTGGCGGGCGGAGACTGGGTGCCCGCGAGGCCGTTCTCCTTCGAGGTCTTCGACGCCGCACCGCAGCTCGCACAGGCCCTGCGGGAGGTCGACCCGGCGCTCGCCGGGGTCGACCGGATGCACACCTCGCTGTCGTACGAGGCCCTGCTGATCCGGCTCGCCCGGCTGGTGCGGCCGGTCGGCGACGACGCGGGCGTACTGCTCGACCGGAGCGCCGTGGGCCGTTTCATGGGACGCACCGGCACCAGCGACGCCACGTCCGTACGGCTCCGGCTGTTCCCGCAGGAGGTCCTGACCGAGGGACCCACCGCCCTGGACGACGTCCGGGTCGCCTCCGACACGTCCGCCGTGAGCGCCTCCACCACCGTCACCCCGGTGGTCAGCACCCGCTTCACCACACCGCTGACCGCGGACCAGACCCACCGCGTCCGGCTCACGCTGCCGAACGCCCAGAACCGCGCGAACCAGGGCCAGTCCGCGGCGACCAACGCCTACCGGCGCGACTACCTCAAGTACGGCGTCTCCGCCCCGGCCGGCGAGGACGGTCCGACGCCCGGCTACCTGATCCGCTCGCGGGCCGTACTGCGGGTCCAGGGACCGTCCGGCACCCGCTGGGTGGTCGGCACCATGGTGCTGCGCACCCTGGACCTCCCGCCCGGCCTGCCGGTGCCCCGCCCGGCCGGAGACACCGGGCAGCCGGTGCCGCCGGACACCGCGGCCGAGACGCGGCCGGACTCCGAGGGGGCGTCGGTCGCGGGGCCCGGGCCGGTGCGTGCCGAGCGCCCGGCGCCGGTCCCGGACGCCGTGCCGGTGCCGGAAGCGGTGCGTTCCGAGGAGTCCGGACCGGCACACGACGCGGAGTCCGGGCCGACGCATGCCCAGGACCCGCAGCCGGGCCCGCCCCGCGCGGACCACGACGAGCTGGTGATCGAGCTGGCCGGGGACGAACCCGCCCAGGGCTCCGCCGGCGGGACCTCGGGCGGCGCCAAGGCCAAGCGGCGCAAGGCGGCCGGCGCCGGCGCCGCCCGGACCGCGGAGCGGGACACGGCCCCCGCCTCCGCGCCGCCGGCGGCGGAACCGGTGCCGCTCACCAGGGAGGGACGCCGGATCCTGGAGGCCGCAGCGCGGGCGACCTCCGTACCCGAGTTCGCCAAGCGGATCGTCGGTGAGCGGCTCATCGCCGCGGCCCAGCGCTCCGGATGGCACGAGGGATGGCCGGTGCGGGCGATGGCCCGGCTGCTCAGCGAGGACCTCAGGTGGGCCGACGCCGCCCATCACACGGCCGTGACCCGGATGCTGCAACCCGACGCGGTCCACCTGGTCGAGCAGGCCGCGGAGCACCCCGCGCTGACGCCCTTCCTGTTCGCCCACCCGGACATGCCCGAGGTGCTGGCGGTCTCGCCGGCCTTCCTCGACATGCTGAAGACGCTGCCGGACCGGGATCCGCACAGCGCGGCCCAGTTCGTCGACACGCCCGACCACCTCGGTGCGCTGCTGGCGAAGTCCTCGTCGGGCCGGCGCGAACTGGTCGAGGCGGTGGAGAGCGGAGCGCAGTGGACCCGGTCGTTGTTCCGAGTCCCCGGCCTGGCGAACGCGCTGCGCTCGCAGACGGACCTCGTGCAGGCCCTGCTGGCCGGACACGGGACGCATCTCGCCCTGCTCGCCGCCAAGGAGCCGGGCATCGCCGACGCACTGCGCCGAGCCGACCGCCCCGTGCCCCGGGCCGAGGCCCTCATGCGCGAGAAGGCCCTGATCGCCGGCCTGTGGTCCGCCACCCGGACGGGCACCCCCGCGCACCTCGACTACCGACGGCTCTTCAAGCACCACGAAGTGCGCGCGGCCCTGCGGACCCATGCCGACCAGGTCTACGCGGTCCTCCAGGTGCCCGGTCTGCTGGACCTGGCCATGGCCGACACCTCGGTGCTCGACGTCCTGGCCGGCAGCCCGCTGCTCGTCGACGTCCTGCCGGACGCCCCCGGCCTGGGCTCCCGGATCTCCAGGTCCAGGGAGCTGATCGAGGCGGCGGTGCGGAACCCCGCGGTGGCCGAGGCGCTGTCGTACGATCCGCGCGCCTTCGACCGTGTCCCCGACGAGGCGCTGGCCGGCGCGTTGCGCTCGGCGCGCCCCCCGGTGCGGTCCAGGTCCGGCAACCCCGCTCTCGACGCGGCCCTGTCCGACCCGGGACTCGCCAGGGTGCTGCGGCAGCACAAGGGCCTGGCGGCGGTGCTCGGACGGCATCCCGGTCTGCTGGCGTACCCGCACGAGTACCGCCGGCTGCTGCTGCCCGACGCCGCGTCCCTGCGGGAACTGCTGGCCGGCGGTGAGGCCGACGAACTGCTGGTGCCCGGCGTCCTCCGCTCCCTGCTGCGCCACCCCGTGCTCGCCCAGGAACTCAGCGGCCCGGACGGGGGGCCGATCCTGGAACAGATCGGCGACGCGGTCATCACCGAGCCCTGGGTGCTGGACGTGCTCCACTCCAATGCCGGCATGGCGGAGTACACGGCCGCGGCCAACGATTTCCGGGAACTCGTCCTGCCCCTGGCGGGCCTGGCGCCGCGCCTTGCCACCGACGACCGGGTCATCGGCTTCCTGCCCACAGCCGGCTCTGCCCTCCTCCTGCAACGACTAGGCTCCGGCCCCGAGGTGGCGGACGCCCTCCTGGAGAACGGCAACGCGCTGCTGACGCTCCTGAACACGAACCCCAACGCGGTACCCGCCCTGGTGGACCGTGAGCAGCTGGACAACCTCCGGGCGCATCCGCGTGCGGTGGCCGAACTCGCCCAGCGCCACCGGCTTCCCGTCCCCGCCAACCACTGGGCGCGTCTGTTCCGCACGCCGGAGCTGCTCGCCGCGCTGGAGCGCGAGCGGCCCCTCCCGAACCCCGTGCTGGACCTGCTGCTCAGCGTGCCGGAAGCGTTCACCGAGGCCATCGCCCGCCCCGGCTTCGCCGAGGCGCTGGACAGCGGCAGCCTCGACGAGGCGCTCACCCGGGTGACGGCGGCCAGGGCGGCGGCGAGCAGGACGAGCCGCGCCTGGGTCAACGACCTGCTGGCCGTCGTCCGGGGCACCGGCACGCCCGTGCTGTCCCGGGAGGGCATCGCCTTCCAGGCCGACGACCTGTGGCTGGCGGGGCTGTTCTCCCGGCCGGCGGAGGAGGCGGCGAACGAACTCCGCGCCTGGTCCGAGCGGCTGCGGCTGACCCCCGAGACGACCGACCGGCTGCTGACCGTCAACACGGCGATCCGCCGGCCGGACGCCCAGCCGCTCCTCAGGCTCGCCACCACCCGGGAGGCGTTCGCCGTCGGCTTCCTGCGGAACGCCGAACTGTTCGAGACGCTGAAGGCCCGGCCCGCACTGGTCGACCTGCTCCTCGACCCGTCCCACAACGTCCTGCCGCTGGTCCACGCCAACCCCGAGCTGACCCGCGCGCTGCGCACCTCCGACTACTTCTACCGGCTGTTCCTGAACCGGCCCGCCACTCGCCAGGGGTTGCTCAACTCTCCATCCACCATCCCCTCGTACATCAAGAATCCGGAACTGAGCCGGGTGCTGCTGTACCGGCCCGAGGCACTCGCCCATTTCGCCCGCGGAGCCGAGCCCGACCTCCTCGTCAACAGCGAGGACGTGGCACGCGTCGTCGCCGACCAGGGCCCGATCGGCGAGGTACTGGTGACCGACCCGGCGCTGCGGTACGAGCTCGCGGAGGAGTTGCAGCAGACCCGGGGCGCACAGACGGTGCGGGCGGCGGTGAGCAGCCTCCCGCTGGTCAAGGCGCTGGCACGGCAGTCGGAACTGCTGCTGATGATCAGAGTCGTGCCCGGGATGGCGGAGGCGCTGGCGGACCACCCGGACCTGTTCGCCCGCGAGGACGACTACGCGACGCTGCTGGGCGACAGGCCGCTGCGGCGCGCGCTGTCGGCCCATCCGGGGCAGGTCCGGACGGTACTGGAGGACGCCGAGCTGGCCAGGACGGCGCTCGCCGCTCCCGCCCTGGTGGCGGCCCTGGCGGCGGACGAGGGCGTCCCCGGGCTGCTCGCGCGCCGCCCGGCGGTGCACCGGCTCCTGCGCCGGCAGCCCGAGGTGGCGGCCGACCTGGCCGGAACGGGGCATGGACTGCGCCTGGCCCTGACCGCGGTGCGCGGACTCGCGGAGGCGATGACGGACCAGCCGCGGATCGCGGTGGAGCTGCGGCAGGCACCGTGGCTGACGGACGCGCTGCTGCGCGGCCACGGCCTGCTGGAGCAGGCGCGGACGGACGGTCCGCTGTGGCGGGCGGCGCGGGCCGGCCGGGTCTTCGCCGAGGCACTGACCCCTCAGCTGGCGCGCCGGCTCGCGTCCCGGGAGACACTGCTGACGGTGCTGGCCGACCGGGCGCCCGTAGCGCGGGAGATGCCCGCGGCGGACCTGCGGCGACTGCTGTCGAACGCGGACCTCACCCACTTCCTCGACGACCACCCGGCGTTCGCCGAGCGTTTCCTGGGCACGGCCGAGTGGTACGGACCGGCACTGCGGAACACCGACTTCACCACCGCGCTGCGCGGCCTCGCCCAGGACGCCGGCCGGTTCCGGCAGCTCGTGGCGGACGCCTCACCGCAGGCGCTGCCGGGCGCGGTGTCCGCCGCCGCCGGACCGGTGCGGACGAGCGCGGCTCCCCAGGAGCGCGCGCCCCGGAACGCCGGTCGCGACCGGTCGGCACGTCCCGGCCCCACCGGCCGGCAGACGGTGCCGCGGCCCGCCCGGGAATCGGTCTGGGCGCAGGCACTCGGCTCCGTGCCCGAGGCCGCGGAGCTGCTGCTCGGACCCGCGGGCGGCGCGGTGGCCGGGGCGCTGGGCGAGAACCCGGAGCTGCTGCCCCTGCTGATCGCCTCGCCGACCGTGGCCGACGACCTGCGGCAGAACCCGTCGCTCTGGCCGGACTACGCGTTCGGCACGTTCCTGGGCACCGGCGAGGCAGGACTGGAGCACTTCGAGAGCGACTTCCGGACCTGGCTGGACCGGACCGGTGTCGTGCCGGAGGGCGACTACCACGGCCGGGTGGCCCAGGTGGCGCGCGGTGTGTGGACGCGCTCGCGCGCGGAGCGGGAGGCCCGCGAGGCGGCGGTGGCCGCCCGGGACGCGGAGCGCCTGGCGGCGTTCGCCCCGCTGCGGCCCGACAGCTGGGTCCACGGCGAGCGGCTCGTGTACGCCAGCCACGTACGGCCGGAGCGGCTGACGGAGGAACAGCTCCAGGTGCTGCGGCGGGTCGCCGACGGCAGCCTGCGGCCCCGCGAGGGCGAGGCGAGGCTCAACCGCGCCCTGCACGTGCACCTGGACGGCGGCAGCGGCGGTGCCTCGTTCGCCTACGTGCTGGCGTCCGACGGCCGCGTCGACGTGCTCGTGTACGCCGTCAGCACGGCGCGCCAGGGCAACCGGTACAAGTGGGAGGGCCACAGCAGCCGGTACAGCGACGGCCCGCTGGACCTCGACGCGGTGCGCAACCACCCGGCGCTGGTGACCTCCGTGACGCTGGTGCAGGAAGCCGCTCGACGAGCCGAGGCGGAAGCGGCGGCGGCCCGGACCGCGACCGGCAAGGGCAAGGGGAAGCGCAAGGACACCGAGGCGGCCCCCGCCGCACGGCCCGCCGAGACACCCGTGCTCGTGGTGGACCCCGAACTGTCCCGGCTGACCGAGGCGTTGGCGAACTACCACAGCGCCCTCGCCGAGGAGAACGCGGCACAGCGGGCCCACAACACCCGCGCGCTGCCCAGAACTCGTACCCGGCTGGAGGAGACCCGGGGCGCGCTGCGCGACCTGGGGCTGGACACCCGGGGGTACGGCGAGGGCGAGGCCGTGATCACGCTGGACGCACCCGTCCGGACGGCCGGGCAGGAGGTGTCCGCGGCACCGGGCGGCGGTGAGCACGGTCTCGCGGCGGCCGCCTCCGCCTCCTCGGTGTCCGGCGGCCACCCTCTGCCGGCCCTCGACGTCCGGCCGCTGTTCGACGGATCCGGCACCGTCGTGGGACTCGACCTGGGCGACGCCCACGAGAGCCGCGGGGACGCGTCACGTCTGGCGACGCCGCCGGACGGCTTCGTGCTGAGGTTCACGTTCGACCCGGGCGTGGCGCCCGCCGCCCCCGCCGTGGTGGGCCGCCGGGGCGGCGAGCGGGTGCGGCTGTCGCTGGACGCGTTCGCCGAGCTGGCCGCCGGCAACCGCGTCGCGGACCGCCCGCTGTGGCTGGTGACGAACGACGGCGCCGCGTACGGTCTGGAGCTGGCCAGGACGGTGGCCGACCGGGCGGGCGTCACCGTGTGGACGCACAGCGGCCGGGTCGACCTGGTCGGCAACGCCTTCGGGGCCCTGGAGATGCGCACCGTCCGGGACGCGGACGGCGACCTGCCCGAGGGCCACTGGATGCGCGTCGAACCCGACCGGGACGCGTCGTCCGCCGAGCCGCGGGAGCGGAACGGCGGCCCGGGGGACTGGGTCCGGTCCGTGACCGGCGAGCGGTTCCACTTCCGTACGCTGCTGATGACGCCGTTCGCCGACCTGCGCACCGGCCGTGTCATCGGCCACATGTCGCTGAGCCCCCGCGAGCTGGCCCGGGCCGAGTCCTCCTTCCGCGCCCTGCCGGACACCACCTCCTTCCACGCCGGACGGGCCACGGACGAGGACACGGGCGTCACCGGGACCACCCCGTGGGGCGGCAGCGCCCCGAGGCACTACCTCGTCGCCCACGGCCCGGCCGGCAGGGCCACCGTCCGCCTGCACACCCGGGACGGCCGCTCGGTGGAGTTCACCGGCGAGGAGACCGGGACCCTGCTGCGCCGGCAGGCGGGATTCGAGGCGTTCCGGCGCGGCGCGGTGCACCGCGTCGACAGCGCCGTGGTGACCGTCGTCTGCTACACCGGACGTCCCGGCGCCCTGACCGAGACGCCGTACATCCAGGGCCTGGCGGACAGCCTGGAGATGCCGGTGACCGGCCCGACCGGCGTCCTCGGCATCCGCTCCTCCGGCAGGCTGTACGTCGAGCCGTTCAACGGCCGGGCGGGCTGGCTCACCGCGCTGCCCGGCATGACGGACACCACGTTCCGGGGCGAGGAGGTCGTCGACGTCCCCGCCGACGCCGACGCGGCCTCCTCGGCCGGCGACCGCACCGGGGAGGACGTGGTGCGGCTGGCCGCCGAGCCCGGCACCCCGGAGGCGGAACGCCTCGACCGCGCCCTGCTGGAGCCGCGCCCCGAGGCCGTGCCCAGCCTGGACACGCTCCTCACCGCCGACGGCACCGCGGCGGCGACGGCCGCGCCCCCGGCACCGCAGCAGGACCAGGCCGCCCCCGGCCCCGGCGCGCAGCCCGCCGAGTCTGGCGCGCTGCCCGCCGAGTCCGGCGCGCAGCCCGCCGAGACTCCCGCGCAGGCCCGCGACCGCCGCGACGCCGGCCTGGTCTTCGCACCGCCCGCCCACACCGTGTCACCCGACTTCCGGCACGGCACCGGCGCCGAGACGTACGCCTTCGCCGACGACCGGCTGCCGGCGGCGATCCGCGACGGCGTCCTGGCGCTGCTGCCGGAGCGCTCGCGCGAGCGCGCCGGAGAGGCCCTGGCGGAGTACTTCGAGACCGCCGGCCTCGCCGACGCCCTGCGCCAGGCCGTCGGCGACCGGGTCACGATGCTGCTCGGGCTGCCCGGCGGCCCGGTGGCCGTCACCGTACGGCTGCGGCTGGGCGACTGGACCCAGCTCACCGACCCGCGCGGCGAACCGCTCGCCGAGGGCTCCGGCACCGCCCCGTGGGGGAGCGGTGACCGGCGCACCCCGCAGGTGCTGGACTGGCGGGAGACGGCCTCGGCCAACCGCGCGGTCACCCACGGGCTCGACGCGGCCGCCGCCCTGCCGTTCTCGCAGGCGCTCGCGCTCGTACCGCCCCTGGCCACGGCCGGCGCCGCGCTGCGGACCCTGCTCACCGGGTCCGGCAAGACCACCGACTTCACCGCCTCTTCCACCCTCGGCACCACCCGCATCCTCCGGCCGCCCTCGGACCGGGCCGTGGACTTCCGGTACGACGTGGGCGTCGACCTCGTCGTCCAGGGCCGCGGACAGGCCCCGCAGCGGTCGCAGACCGTCGTCGAGGGCTCCCTCGTCGGCCGTCACCCCCGCGAGGCCGTACGCGAGCTGCCGCGCCCCGACGGTGCGCGGCACGCCACCTCCGCGCTGTGGCAGGAGTGGTCCGGCGCTCCGGAGGCCGGTACCGCCGGGCTGCGCGGCGCCCTGGACGCGGTCCGGGACAGCGCCCTGACGGCCGGCGCGCACCAGCAGGGGATCCCGGCCGGCCGGGTGCCGCGCCCCGCCGTCGTCGGTATGCCGGTCGTCCTGCCGCCGGTCTCGTGGCTGGAGTCGGTCACCGGCGCGGCCGACTACCGGGCCGCCGTGTTCGCCGCGGTGGACCCCGCCCTGGCCGACCCGTTCGCCACGGCCTTCGAGACGCTCGACGCCTTCGCCGGGGTGCGGACCCTGATGGCCGGTCTGCACCAGGCCGCCGCCGGCGGATACCGGTCGGCACCGGTGACCTCCGCCACCGGCCGGCCCGACGCGGTCCGCGTGCGCGCCTCCTTCCACAACCCGCGGGTGGTACCCGGCCACGACGAGCCGGCACGGGCCGACGTCGAGGACGTCCGCGTCGGCGACGTGGGCGCGTCCGCCACCCAGTGGGACGCCTCCACCACCGGGGTCTCCGACGCCGTCTCCCTGGCGGCGACCGCCGTCGGACTCCCGATCCCGCTGCCCTCGCTGTCCTATGTGCGCTCCGTGCGGTTCTCCCGGCCCGGCCGGCAGGCCGGCAGCGTGGAACTCAACCGGCTCCGCTACACCGACGAGCCCACCGCCGTGGTCGAGTTCGACGTCCGGGTGGACACCCGGGGGCTCGGCGGGCGCGGCGGCCCGGAGACCTGGCTCACCGCCCGGGTGCGCATGCTCGCGGCCGACGCGGACCGCCTCGGGCCCGGCCAGCAGGACCCGGCGGCACCGGGCACGGCCCGCACCGCCGAGGGCCCCGATGCCCCGGCCGTCACTGTCACGGGCCCCGATGTCCCGGCCGTCACCGTCACGGGCCCCGATGTCCCGGCCGTCACCGTCACGGGCCCCGATGCCCCGTCTGCCACCGTCACGGGCCCCGACGTCCCGGCTGCCACCGTCACCGATCCCGATGCCGCGGCACGGACCGCCCCGGGCCGTACCCTGCGCCTGCCCTCGCTGTTCCGCGACTGGCTGCCGCCCACCAGCCGTGTCGGCCACCTGGACGCGGCGGCCGCCGAACAGGTGCGCCTGCGGACGCTGGAACTGGTCCACGACCACTTCCCGGGCTACCTGACCACCCGTGACCCGTGGCGGGACGTCCCCGCCCCCGAGGACGCCGGGCCCCTGGTCCGCCCCGGTGAGGCCCCGGCGGACCACCAGGTCCGCAACCAGCTGACCCTGGACGAGGCCCTGAGCGAAACCGGCCTGACCCGCCGCATGCACCAGCTTGCCGGCCAGGGCCATGCCCTGGTGCTGACCCGCCCCGGCCCGGCCGGACCGGAACGGATCAGGGTCACCGTCCGCGCCGCCCTCGACCCGGACGACTTCGCCTACGTCCGCTCGCGGCGCGGACAGATGGACGTCTACTACGGCTCGTACTACGACCTGACCAGCTCGGCGACGCGCCAGTGGAAGCTCACCGCGGGCGTCGAAGTGCCGCTGACCGGTCTGCTCGCCGACTCGGACCTCGCCGCGGAGGCCGCCGGCGGCCGCATCGCCCCCGGCCTCAGCTGGAGCGGCTCCGTCACCGAGGCCGGCGGGTTCTACGCGGGCGGTGCCTCCGGCGGCGGATCGCTGTGGGTGTCCGAGTTCAGCGGACCCGTACGGCTCGACGTCACCGTGGAGCCCGTCACCGGCCCGGGTCGGACAGCGGCCGAACCGGTCGCCTCCGGACCGCTGCCGGTCCGGGCCGGGCTGCTCGTCTCCGAGGACCTGGTCCTGGAGGACGACGCCGACGGCCGCGCCGTGCGCACCCTGGACCTGGAGAGCAGGTTCGACGACACCGGTACCGCCGTCCGGGCACCGCGTCCCACCACGGAGGGTCCGGCGCCGGCCTGGACGCCGCAGGACGGGCGCCTGCCGCAGGACACCCTGCACATGGTGCGCACCGACCACCTGCTGCCGCACATCACCGACCTGCTGCGGCGGGCCGGGGTGCCCGCCCTGGACCCGCTCGACGAGGCGGCGCTGCGCACCGCCGTGACCGGACTGGCGCCCCGGGTACGGGACTTCGCCGGAGCCCCGTACCCGCTGTGGACCCGGCCGGTCGGCCGCGGTTCCCTCGGTCTGCCGCAGTGGGCGGAGGTGTCGGTGCAGGCCACGGCAGGCCCGCTGACCGCGCTCGGCGAGAGCGAGCACGCCTACCACTACGACCACAGCCTGGGCACCGCCCTGGTCCGGCACGCGGAGACCGACGACAGCCTGTCCCTGTACGCGACGGTCGGCACGTCCCTCTCCTTCGCCCCCGGCGCGGCGCCGGAGGACGCCGTCGAGGGGCAGCTGACGGACCTCAACCGCTCCGGGCCCGAGTTCGGCAACGCGCGCCGCGGCCAGGTGTCCGACCGCGCGGCGAGCGGGCAGAGCGACCGGGTCGACGTCACGACCGGCACCCACGTGTGGGCCGACGCACCCGTCACGTTCCGCGTCACGGTGCGCCGCTGGTCGGAGCGGCACGTCGGCTTCCTCGGCCGTCTCGGATCCCCGCGCGTCCCCGAACCCGAGATCACCGGCGAGCCGGTGACGGCGCCCGGACTGGCGCTGATGCAGCGGGAAACGGCCCTGGAGCGCGGGCTCGTCACCACCCCGCCGGCGGAAGGGGCGGCCCCGGCCTTGGAACAGGCGCCCGCAGCGGATTCGGTACCGGCCCCCGCCCAGGCGCTGGCCCCCGCCAACGTGCTGCGCGGCGACGGCTTCGACCACACCGCGCTGCTCTCGGTGCCCGACCTGCGGCCGTTCGTGCGGGGCCTGCTGCCCGGGCTCCGCGAGGCGCTCTCCTCGGAGCACGCCGACGCGGTGGAGGCCGAGCTGTGGAAGACGGCCGCCCACCAGGGGACCAAGGGCCTGCTGGAGACCATGCTGGCGGGTCTGCCGATCCTGGTGCCCCACCGCAGCGGAATCTGGACGACGACGGCCCGGGTCACCCTCACCGCCAGGCTCACCAACCCGCGGGCGCTGGGCCAGGAGCCCGGCGGCCACGTCCTGGAAGGCAGAAACCAGCGCGCCGCCGAACGCGTGGGCACCACGCCCCGCGACGGCGCCGGGCACCCCGCCCTCGCCGAGCAGCTGGCCCTGATCGACTCCGACGCCCCGCAGCGCGCCACGTCGGGCTTCGGCCCCACGGTCGGTCACACCTCCACCCCGGCCGGACAGACGCGCACCGGTCACCGTGCGGCCGGTGCCTTCCAGCACGCCGCCCGCCCGTGGACGACCGAGTTCGACGTGGAGGTCACCGCCGGCCTGGACGTGCACTGGGCGCTGAGCGCGTCCTCGCCTGGCGTCGGCATCGGCCTGCCGCTGATCGGGCGGCACCAGCACCACCGGCTCGGCACCCAGCTGCTGCCCGGCTCGCTGCGCCTCGGCTACCGGGCCGAACTCACCCAGCCCCACCCGTTGCCGGCGCCGCGCCCGCCGGCCCTGGTGGTGCCGAAGGCACCGGTCGAGTACGCGCGGAAGGGCGTGCGCCCCACCCCCGAACTGCTCCGGGAGGCGTTCCCGGGCACCGTCGGGGACCTGGCGGCGCTGCGAGCGGCCACGGAGGGCCTCTTCACGACGCGTGGCCCCCGCACGGGTGCCTCACCGGCCGCCAACTCCTGGCAGGGCGGTCTCTTCGTGCTGCGGTCCAAGATCGCGGCGATCTTCAGCCCGCCCTACCTGAGCCGCTGGTTCCTCGACCTCGCCGCGCAGGGCACCCTGCGCGAGCCGGTGACGGTGCCGGGCACCGGCACCGACCTGCGCGGACACCTGGAGATCAGCGCCGACATCCGGGGACTGCGGGAGTCGGCACCGCGCCAGGACGGCGACGCCACGCTGCCCGGCATCACCGTCCGGGACGCCCAGGCTTCGGTGCGGGGCGCGTCCGGCGCCGTCGGTTCCGGCGCCCGGATCGCGAGCGCGCTCACCGGGCCCCCGGCCACCGGCGGGACCGCGCTCCGACCGGACGGCCGCCCGTTCGCCCGCGTGGAGGCGACCTCCATCACCTGGCACATCGTCCACCGCCCGGTGACCGGCAAGCCGCGCGCCGTCGACGTGACCGTCAGCGACGAGGCGGCCGTCTTCTACGTGCCCGCCGAGAAGCTGGAGACACTCCTCGCCCTGGACGCGGGCACGGCCCACGCGGCCACGACCTCCACTGCCACGGCTCACGCGGCCACGACCTCCACGGCCACGGCTCACGCGGCCACGGCGTCCACGTCCACGGCCCACGCGGACACGGACGACGCGCGGCCCGCCCCGGACAAGGGCAAGAACCGGCAGGACCCGGCGGAACAGGACGCGGAGGAGCCTGCCGCCACCGTCTCCCTCACCCCCGACGAGGAGTCCCTGGCCTGGCAGGAGCGCGCCGACGCGGCACGCGAACTGGCCCGCGCCGAGGCGCACGTGGACCAGCTGCGGACCTCCGCCAGCACGGGCCCCTACGCGGCGGCCGTCGGGCGGCTGACGGTCGCCCGCCGGCGGCTGGCGGAAGCGGAGGCGGTCACCGAGGCCCTGCCGCCGGAGTCCACTCAGGTGCCGCCCACCGAGGAAGAGCACCGGACGCAGTCCCGCATGCGCGGCGGCAGCCCGCTGGACCGCTACCGGGAGCCGCAGGACGACGCGGCCAGTTACCGGATCCTCTCCGAGGCCGGCACCGTCGTGGGCCGCGCCTACTTCGGCCCGGCCGACTGGGCGAGCCGTGCCCGCGAATGGGCGCAGTACGACCCGGCCACCACCGGCGTCTACATGCGGCAGCGGCAGCCGAACCGGCTCGACCAGGTCGCGGAGCCGGTGCCGTGGCGCGAGCCCGGCCAGTACTACCTCACCTCGCACTCCAACGAGACCCTGTTCGCCACGGAGGACGCGGAGGGCAACCGGCGGCGCCTGTACGGCGCGGAGCTGGCGGCGGTGCTGCGGCGGCGTCCGAGCCTGCGGGACCTGCGGGCGCAGAACCCGCAGGCGGGTGTCGTCATGATCGCCTGCGAGGCCGGAACCCTCGACGACGGTCTCGCCCAGCAGACCGCGGACCACCTCGGAGCCACCGTCTACGCGCCGACCACCGTGGCCGGGATGTACCGCCCCACCGTGCCGGCCGAGGGGCCGGGCCGTCCCGCCCGCGTGCTGTCCGCCCGTCCGTACGCCAGTGGTACGGACGGCCGTTACCGTGCGTTCCGGCCGCGCCCGCAGGCCGCGGTCTCCGTCGAGTTCGCGAGCGGCACCAAGGTGGCCCCCGCCGGTCTGCCGGTGATCGACCGCCTCGCCGCCGACACCGCGCGGGCCGCGCTGGCGGCCGGGGACGACCCGCGGCTGAAGCCGGTGGTCACGGTCACCGGGTACGGGAAGGGACGCTTCCCGGACAGCACGGGCGTCCACACCGGCCGGCAGCGTGCCGAGACGGTCGCCGGGCTGTTCCGGGAGAACCTGGCCCGCCACCTCGCCGCGTACCAGCCCGGCCGGACCGAGCCGGTCGGCACCGAAGCGGTCGTCGTGCTCGCGCTCACCCGGGTCCAGGATCTCCCGGCCGGGGACACGGCCACCGGCCAGGACCGGTCCGCCCTGCTCAGCCGTGCCACGATCACCGTCCACGTGCCCCGGCCCCGCGCGACCGGGCCGGAGGCGACGCGAGAAACCATCGCGTCCTCCCACCGGAGGGCCTTCTCCGCCCCCGGGCCGGATCTGCACAGCAGCGACCCCGCCCCGCCGGACCCCGTCGCCGCCCTGCCGGACCCCGTTCCCGTCCCGCAGGACGACTTCACGAGCCGGCCGATCGTCTCCGACGCCGGCACCGTCGTCGGCCGCGCGTTCCACAACGAGCAGGACTGGGCCGCCCGGTCGGAAGGCTGGGCCGCCTACGACCCGGCGTCCGACCCCACGTACGTCCAGGCCGGCCCGTACGGCAGCTCCTCAAGGCAGGCTCCCTGGGCGGGAGAGCGACAGTACTTCCTGACGACCCACGGCAACGGCGGCTTCTTCGCGGTCGAGGACACCGAGGGCGGCCGACACCTTCTCCACGGAGCACAGGTGGCCGGAGTGCTGCGCCGACGGCCCAGCCTGAAGGAGCTGAGGTCGCAGAACCCGCAGGCGGGCGTGATGATGGCCGTCTGCGAGGCGGGAGCCTTCGACGACGGCCTCGCCCAGCAGCTGGCGGACCACCTGGGCGTCACCGTATACGCGCCGACCGCGAAGGACGCGGTCATGCGGGTTCCCGGAGAGAGCGGTGCCCGTCCGTGGGTGTACAACGAGGACGCCGACGCCGAGTACCGCACCTTCCGCCCCCGGCCCGACGCCGCGACCACCGTGTCGTTCGACGACGGGTCCACCGAGCTGACCCCCGATCAGCTCGCGATCGTCGACGACCTGGCCGTCGATACCGTCCGGACCGTCATGTCCGGCGTCGGCACGCCCCTGCTCAAGCCCGTCGTCACGGTCACCGGCTACGCGCCCGCCGGCGGCACGGACCTCCAGGGCCTCGGCACCGGCCAGGCCCGGGCCGACAGGGTCGCCGAGGCCATCCGCGACGCTCTCCCCGGCCACTTCACCGCCTTCGGGGAGAACGGGACCGAGCGCGCGGCGGGCGTCGTGGTGCTCGCGCTCTCGCGGGGCCGGGACGTGCCGGAGAGCGACCTGGCCGGTGCCGAGGACCCGGCCGCCCTGCTGCACCGCGCCACGGTCACCGTCCACGTGCCCCGCCCCCCTGCCCCGCAGCCCCGGCAGGCACAGGACGAGGACGAGGACGAGTTCGGATACGACCAGGACCTGGAGTACGGGTACGGATACCGCCGCCCCGACCCGCGGCTGCTCAACGCCGTTCCCGAGGCCGGTGACGAGGCGCTGTCCCACCGGATCGTCTCCGACGCGGGGACCGTCGTCGGCCGCGCCTACTTCGGGGCGGCCGAATGGGCGGACCGCGCGCGTACCTGGGCGCAGTACGACCCGGCCACGACCGGTGTCTTCATGCGGCAGCGGCAGCCGTACGACCCGTTCGTGCAGCAGCCCGCGCCGTGGTCCGGGGCCGGCCACTACTTCCTGTCGGCACACGCCGACGCCGCCTACCTCGCCGTCGAGGACGCGGCGGGCCGGCAGCGGCCCGTCTTCGGTCCCGAGGTCGCCTTCATGCTGCGGCGGCGGCCCAGCCTGCGCGAGCTGCGGGCGCAGCACCCCGACGCGGGTGTGGTGCTGGTCGCCTGCGAGGTGGGCGTCCACGACGACGGCTTCGCCCAGCAGGTGGCCGATCACCTCGGCACGACGGTGTATGCGCCCAGCGGAGAGGTGGACCTCAGCGGAATCGCCGAGCACGGTTCGCCCCGGCCCTACGTGAAGGTCGGCGACAACTCGGCCCCGGGCGACTACCGCACGTTCCGGCCCCGGTCCGCCGTGGCCGCCACCGTGGAGTTCGCGGAAGACTCCGGTGATGTGCCGGCTGACCAGCTGCCGGTGATCGAGGGAGTGGCCGCCCGGGTCGCGCCGGACGCCGTACCGGGGTTCGCCGACCCGCTGCTGCGGCCGGTGGTCACCGTGACCGGCTACGCGGCGGGAACCGCTGCAGACGTACAGGGACTGGACGCGGGCCGCCGCCGCGCCGAGGCGGTCGCCGCGGTGCTGCGTACGTCCTTCGCCCGGCGTGCCGCCGCGCTCGGGTACGAGAGCACGGGCACGAGGGAGCCCGTCGTGGTCCTCGCCGTCTCCCGCGGTCAGGACCTGTCCGAGGACGACCTGGCCACCGGGCAGGACCGGGCGGCCCTGCTGCGCCGCGCCACGGTCACCGTGCACGTCCCCCGGATGCCGCAGTCCGACGACGTCTTCGAAGACGAGGACCTGGGCGAGATGTCCTTCGGGGCGCCCGGTGGTGCCGCCGACACCGACAGCTCCGACGAGGACTTCTCAGGCGGCCTGCCGCGCGACTTCCGTCCGCTCGCCGAGCGTCCGGCCCAGCCCGCCCCGCTCGCCGCCGAGACGTCCCCCGCCCCGGCCACCGAGGCCACAGGGAACGCCGAGGCGAGCGGCAACGCCGGGGGCAGCGGAAACGCCGAAGCCCTTCCGCCCCGTCCCGAGTACCCCTGGTACCTGGACTACGGCCCGCTCGGGCACGCCTCCGTCAGCGGTACCGGCACCTTCGACGACGCGGGCGCCCGTGCCTGGGCCCGGCAGGCCGTCGCCGGGCTGCCGGACCGGCGCCTGGCCGGTGACGTGGAGAACGCGCTGCACACCCTGCTGGCCACCACCGACCGGCACGCCTGGGAGGACCACCTGACCCACGGCGTGACCCTGGCCTCCCACGGCCGGCTGGTGTGGCTGCGTCCGCTCCTCGCGGACCTGCGTCCCGCAGACGAGAGGGAGTCGGCCGTACGCGAGTACAGCGTCCGGTTCGCGACGACCGGCGGCAGCGGGGAGCGCCACCGCGAGCGCACGCTCGGCGCGGACTCGGCCCTGCTGCTCGGTTTCAGCACCGCCTCCGCGGTGGCCTCCTCGATGATCCTCGGCCTGCCGCAGGTGCGGGCCGAGTCGGCCGTCCGGCGCTCCGAGACCCGGCGGCGCAACGCCATCTCGGGACGGACGATGTTCATCGGCGGGAACAAGCCGTTCCTGGCCGGGCTGCGGGTGGAGATCTTCGTGGACGGTGTCGCACACCGGCCCACCGCCGTCCACGACCGGGGTCTGCGGGTGGAGTTCCCGGCCGAGTACACCGGCGCCGACGCCCCGCGTCCCCCCATGGACGAGCCCGCCAAGGCCCTGCCGCCCGGCGAGGCCCGGCTGGGCCCGGACCGGGTCGTGCTCAACGCCGTCGACATGGGGCCGGTGGTGGCGGCGCTGCACCGCCGGCTGCACGCGGCCGGAATGGACGCCACCACGGCCGAGCGGTTCATGACCCACGCGCGGGACATGCTCAGCGAGCGGGCCGCCCGCACGCGCGGCCGGTGGTGGACGACCAACGGCGACATCTCCGGCGAGTTCCACGTGCCGGGCTCGGCCGGACGGCGTTCGTTCCGCGGCCGGCTGCGGGTGCTGGCCCAGATCGACGCCCTGGAGTTCGCCGGTACCACCGACAACGTCCAGATCCGCGAGGACCTCGGCGGCGGCACGGCACAGGGCCACGGCCGGTCGGGCAGCGGCTCCGCCGGCATCTCCTTCGGCTACAACGCGGCCGGCTTCGCGCTGCCCCTCTCCGACGGTGCCGCCGGCCCGGCGGCCAAGGGCCTGCTGCCGATGTTCGGCGTCGGTTTCGACAGCGGCGCGAGCAGCGGTCTGTCGGTCACCTCGCAGACCCTGAGCCACACCGTCCTCAACTTCCGCGAGACGCAGGCCAGGTACCGGACCCGGCTGCGGGTCACGGTCACCGTCCACTCCCCGACCCACCCGCGGATCGGTACGGTGTCCGAAGTGACCGAGGCGGAGATCGGGCTGCCATGGCACGACGGTCAGGGCGCGGTCGGCTTCGAGCGGCGGGTGCTCGGCGCCGTACACACTCCCGGCCTCCAGGCCGACGGAGCCGCGGACCGGCCCGAACCGGTGGAAACCTCCGCTTCCGTACGGGAACTGCTGCGGTTGTCCGGCACCGCGCCGGTGCGGTCGATGGAGCCCCCGCGCGCCCTGGACCCCGCCTACTGGCGGGGCCAGGACGCGGCAGTCCGTCGCGGAACGGACTCCGCGAGCGAGCCCGCGCCGGGGCCCGCCGAGCCGCCGGCCCTCGCCGCGCGGCGCGGCCTCGGCTTCGCCGTGCCCCTCGTCATGGCGGGCTCGGAGGTCGTCCTGGACCAGCTGAGCTGGGCACTGAAGCAGATGGTCCCGCCCTCGGTGCGGCGCTCCGCCGACTGGACGGCGGTGGAGGCCCAGCTCGGCCTGTACTTCAGCAGGCCCGCGCTGGAAGGCAAGCTGCCGTTCGAAGAGACCGTGCACATGGTGACCGTGGGCCCGGAACGCTACCAGGCGTCGGTCAAGGCCATCCTGTTCGACGGCAAGCCCGGGCGCAGCTACGAGATGACCGTCAACGCACGCGCCGCCCGCACCGAGACCGTGATGGGGCGGCGGGGCACCCAATGGAGCACCGTGGTCGGCGCGGGCGGCGGCGTGCTGGTGCCGCTCGGCGGTTCGACACGCCTGCGGATCGGCGGCATGACGGTCCGCGGCGGGTTCGAGCGGTCCCAGGAGGAGCAGTTCACCGGGGCCAACACGGCCTACTACCGCACCGAGGCCGAGGGCACGGTGGACGAACGCGTCTACCGCACGGTCTACGAACTGTCGCTGAGCCCGGAGCACGCGGACCGGCGGCACCGGGCCGAGCGCTGGTGGATCGAGCGGCCGTACCTCACCACCACGATCGCGGTGCCCCGGCAGAACGTGCCCGCCGAGCCGCGCGACCCGGTCCGGGCCGCCGAGGTGGGCCGGACCACGTATCTGCGTGCCTGGCCCGACACCACGCGGCAGGAGGTCGACTTCGCGCGCGGCGGCACCGACGCCCTGTTCCCCGCCTTCCTCGCCATGCCGCAGCTGACCCATCTGGCGGCCACCGGCTACGCCGAGCTCGCCGGACTGCCCGCCGACCGGTGGCTGGCCGACTCCGCCAACTGGCCCCAGGAACTGTCGCAGCTGACCGATTCCGCGGCGCTTGCCGCCCGTCTCGGTGCTCTGACCAGCCCGGACGGGTTCCGCGTCATGCTGCCCAAGCGCAACGGCTGGCGTTACGAGGTGCGGCTGAAGGTGCGCGCGTTCTCGGCCAGGGACCTGGGCCGGACCGCGGGCGACTCGGAGATCGAGCACTACGCGCAGTCGACCGACCGGTACGCCCGCACGGAGAAGACGGAATGGCACGCGGGCCTGAACGCGAACGTCGGGCCGCAGATCGGCGTCGGCGCCCTGGCGGGCGGAAGCTCGCACCACGAGGGCGCGTCGGTCCTGGCCCGGCAGGAAGGCGGAGAGGAAGCCCCCGCCCAGGAAGGCCACCGCCGCAGCGGTACCGGTCTGCGCGCCGTCGCGCTGGCCCAGGCCGGGGCGCACTGGGCATGGGGACGCAGCCGGGAACGGCTGCGGGGCTCGGTGGAGATCAGCCGTGCCACGTACCGGGAGGAGACGCACGTCATCGAGGCGTCCCCGGTCTTCATGGTGGCCGTGACGCGCTACAAGGGCAGCAAGCGGGAGGAGTCCGTCCGCTTTCTGCGCGTCGAGCACGGGCTGGAGATGCTGGTGCCCGAGCGCCGCGTCCCGGACCTGCTGCCGCCGCGCACCGCGGCACCGGCGCCCGTCGCCGGCACCGCCCCCGCCGGGACGGCCGAGGAGGGTACGCGGACGGTGCCGGACGAGGTGCCGCAGGCCGGGCCTTCTCGGCTCCCGCGGACGGAGAGCGCTGAGAGCGCTGAGAGCGGCGCTGCCCGGACCGGACCGGCGCAGACCGAAGCGGCGCGGACCGGGTCGTCGCAGTCCGCACCGGCGGAGTCCGGACGAGTGGATGCCGCCCCGGTACGAGTGGATTCCGCACCGGTGGAGTCCGGGCCGTCCACGTCCGGCGTGCTGGCCCGTACCCACCTGCTCGGCCGCCCCTTGCCCGGTGCCGCACACGTGGAACTGCTCCGCGCCGACGGGGTGCTGAAGACGATCGTGGCGCGGCTGGACGCCCGCGGCGCGCTCGGCGGCGCGGGCTCGGCGCGCGAGCACCTGCTGTCGGCGCTGCGCTCCACGTTCTCCACCGACGCGCTCCGCAACCAGTACACGGCGCTGACCGGTACCGGTGTCGCCCGCTGGCTGCCGGTCAGCGGCCCCTTCGGCAGCACCCGGTACGTGTGGGTCAAGGTGACCGCCGACCTGAAGGCGCCGCACGCCCACCGGTCGCGCCCGAAGGTCAAGCTCACCCTGCGCTCCGAAGGGGTCACCGAGGAGAAGAGCGGCAGCGAGCGTTCCTTCCACGCCGGTGCCGGCGTGAGCGCCCGCACCCGCATCGGCGACCACGACGCCCACGGCGGCACCGAGATCGAGGCGTCCTACGGGATGAGCCGGGGGCGGTCGCAGGAGACCGGCCGCCAGGTCGTCGACATCGCGCGGGCCAACACCCGGGAAAGCTCGGAGGAGTTCGAACACAACCTGACCTTCGACATCCAGATGGGTGCGACCACCGAACCGCCCGCCGCGTTCTCCGTGCCGGCGCAGGCCGTGCGGGACGCGGTCCTGCGCGTCGGGGCCCTGGCGCGCGGGCGGGACGCCGCCCGCCGGACCGACCCGGTGCGGGTGTGGACCTGGCGGGACGACGGCTCCGGCGACCGGCCGCCGGTCACCGGTGACGTACGGCTGCTCGTCCCGACGCATCTGACGCTGCCCGTCGAACAGCCGGTGCCGCCGGTCGTCGCACCGGTGCGGCCGGAGGGAACGCCCTCGTGGACGTCACCCGTCACGGACCGGTCCCCGGCCCTGCCCGAGGCCCTGACCGACTACATCCACGCGTGGGACGTGCCGGCCGCGTACGCCACGCAGCAGTGGGCCAAGGTGGCGGCGCACACACCGGTGCGGGCACCCGACCTGACCCGCGAGGGCGTGCGGGACGTGCCCGGGCTGGAGCCGCTCACCGCGGCCGGCTTCAACTACGACCACCACACCTCGACCACGATGCTCCGGGCCAACATCAGCGAGCTGCTGAAACAGCGCTACCAGGTGCCGGTCGGCGACCGCACCGTCATAGTCGGCTTCGAGCTGGCCGGGGCCGAGGTGATCGGCCCGGTCGAGGGCGTCCAGTTCAAGGCGCGCCGGTACCAGCAGGACCACGTCAGTCCCAAGAGCGAGCAGAGCAGCTCCCGCGGCGGGGTGCTCTCCGTCGGCCCCGAGGCGGGCGGCATGGCGGACGGGCACCGCGTCTTCGACCGGCTCACCCTCGACGTGGTCGGCGTGCACACCGGCCAGAAGGAGGGCTTCGAGGCGGGCGGCACCCATGAGATCAACCGGGAGGCCGTCCGCAGCTACCGCGGCTACAAGTTCTTCGTGATCGTGACAGTCCAGCTCGCGGACGGCGCCCGCCGGGCGCTGCGCATCGAGGTGCCCGGCGGCCTGTACGCGATGCTCCCGCTGGACCGTGACGGCCACCTGGCCGGCGGTCTGGAGCAGGCCCTGCCGCACCTCTTCCCGCCGCCCGCGCCCACCGGCGTCCCCCGGGGCCCGTCGCTCGGCGAGCCGCTCGACGTGCACCCCGCGGCCCGGACGATCGGTATCCCGCGCGCCGAGCTGCCGTACGTCCCCGAGGTCGTCCGGACCCTGCGGACCCTGGTCGGGCGGACGGGACGGAGCGTCCCGGAGACGGTCTGGGCCCAGCTGCCGCAGCGCCTGCTCAGCAACTACCGCTACCTGGTGCCGGGCGAGGGCGACTTCGCCGACGCGGGCCTGCTCGTCCCGCTGGGCGGCGTGGAGGCGCTGATCACGCTCGACCCGCGGGACCCGAGGGCGGTGACCCGGCCGGCCGGGTCCTACGACGGTCCCTCGGGACTGGAGACCATCCCCGAGGAGCCGGAGACCGTCCCCCAGCAGCCGGAGCCCGCCGCGTCCGGCGAGTCGGCGTCCGGCGAGTCCGCGTCCGGCACGCAGGCCGGGCCGCTGAGCCTGGTGCCGCCCCGCGACACCGCGCCCGAACCGTTCCACGCCAACCAGGCGATCAACGCCTCCTACCTGACCGGCGCCCACGTCGAAACCCACTCCGGCCCGACCGGTGCCACGCGCGCCGGGATCTCGATGTCGTACGGCATCGGTCTCGGCCCCGGCGTGCTCCAGGTCGCACGGGTCGGCGCGGGCGTCTCCGGTACGGCCAACGCCTCCAGCAGGTCCACCAGCCGGGTGGGGGACGCGGAGGGCGGCCACGTGGAGCTGGCCAACGCCGACTCCACGATGGTCGCCTACCGGCCGCACTGGACGGTCCGCGTCCGCACGGAGGCCCAGCGCCGCTGGAAGGACGTGCCTCCGGTCCAGGTCGCCACCGAAGGCGACCGCAGGCTGCTGCTCTACGTGCCCGAGCACTACCTCCAGCAGGCCCCGGAGCAGGTCGTCGCGACGGGCAGCGAAGTGCTGGAGCACCGGCTGCCCGCCGTGTACTACGCGTCCGGCCTCACCGGCCTGCCCGCCCTGTTCGACCGGATCGTCGCCGCCGCGCACCAGCAGGGGCTGGAGCTGCCGGTCGGCAGCGTGCCCCGCGACGAACTGCTCCAGAAGCTGTGGAACCTCGACTCCCACCTGGACGAGGCCGTCGGCGCCGTCGGCGACGCCGCCGGCTACGCCTTCGCCCTGCACGACCGGCACGGCAGGCCGGTCGCCAGCGTCCAGGTGCGCACGGTGCGCTACTCCCGTGGCACCCGGGTCGGCGCCACCAGCGAGAACGCCCCGATCGAGAACGTGCGGACCGCGATCGACGGCGTCAGCGGCAGCCACACGATCGGCAACTCCACCACGCTCAGCCTGCCGTCGGCCGAACTCAACCTGGCCCCGCTGCCGTTCACGGACCCCGGCTTCGGCCTGGGCGTCGGTGCCGCGCTGGCGATGACGTGGTCCAACTCCGACGGCAACAGCGCCGGCCGGACAGGCCTGTGGGTCGTGGTCCCGCGCTTCGTCAAGCACACGAACGCGTACCGGCTGGAGTTCCTGCACACCGCCCGGGTGGCGGTGCTCGGCGAAGCGGAGCCGGTCGCGACGCCGCCCGTGCTCGGCCAGGGCCTCGTGCGGATCCGGGAACTCCAGGCGTTCCAGCACGGCATGCCGGTGGACCGGGAGGCGCTGACGACGGACGACGACGCGGTGCCGGCCGCCCCGCCCGCCGGGCCCGAGACCGAGACCACCGGGGTCGCGGAGCCGGGTGAGGCCGCGGCAGTCGCGGAGCCGGGTGAGGCCGCGGAGGCCACCCCCGCGCCGATGCGGACCGTGCCGTACGAGCCCGACCGGATCCGGGGCACCGTCAGCCGCCCGGACGAGTACGTCGACGTACCGCCGCACGTCGCCGAGGGCCGGGGCATCGGTATGGGCATCGTCGAGTTCGACGAGAGCACGGTGCGTGAGCTGCGGGGCGGGCTGTCCCGGGAACTCGTCCGGCTCGGCTTCCTGCCCGCCGACGAGACCTCACCGCTGGCCGCCGAGCGCTGGTGGACGCACGCCGGCGAGCTGGACAGCCTGCTGGCGAACCGGGAGAAGCTGAACAAGTGGGTCTCCTCGCGCGGACTGGAGTCGCACTACGACCAGTTGCACCAGTCCGGCCTGGTCATCACCATGTACCGGCGGCGGGGCGTCCTCGGCACCGACTTCGACGTGGACGCCGTGAAAATCACCCTGCGTGCGTCCGCGTCGCCGGACAGGACACCGGAGTACCTCGGCGCGACCGACGAGGTGGCCGTGGTCAACCTCGCGATGGGCATGGACACCGCCGGCCATTCCAGCGGCGGTGGCAGGTCGGCCGGGCTCAGCTTCCGGGTCAAGGCCCTGACCGCTCCGCTCAGGGGCGCGGTCACCGGATTCGACGTGTCACGCAAGGTGGGCGCCACCGAGGGCGTCTCCTACCTCAACAACCGCCCCGAACTGCTGGAATACCCCGGCACCGTCCACAAGCACGCGCTGTACGTCGACCTCACCGCCACCCTGGAGCTCCAGCACAGCGGAGTGCGGGGCCGGATCCTGCCGGGTGCGCGCGACCCCCAGCCCATCACCCTCCCCGGGCAGCGGACCATCGCCTACCTGCCGCCGCTCGGCGGTCTGGAGCACCCCGGCACGACCTCCGTGCGCCGCACGCCCGCCTCGGTGCTCGACCGGGCGGTGGTCTACCACGTCGACGTCACCGGCCTGTACGAGGCGGCCACGACGGTGCTGGGCGAGCTGACCGGCCCGCAGGGCCACGCCGACCAGGAACTGACCTCCTTCCTCGGCACCAACCATCTGCGGGCCTACCTGAAGGAGAGCCTTTACGGGCGCTTGACCAGCGACCAGTTCTTCGACACCGGCCTCCGCGACAGCTTCGGCGCGCTCGACGTGCGGGGCCGCATGGGACGCTCCCGGTTCGCCGGCGCCACCCCGGACAAGTTCGTCCTGGGCGTGATCAAACTGTGGATGACCCAGACCAACGGCACCGACACCTCGTCCGCCGGCGTGTCCTGGACGCAGGCCGGCGTCACCGTCGGCGGCGCGGTGGGCGACGCGTCCCTCCAGGGCGAGACCGGCGCCTCCCGGAACTGGCAGTGGAACACCTCCACCAGCCTGGGGCGCACCGGCGCCAAGGAGCTGATCCAGCTCGACTTCAACCGGGCCTACGCGTACCGCACCGAGGTGGACTTCGAGGTCCGCAGCCGCCTGGAGAAGACCGCGAAGCTGCTGCCGGGCTCGTACCGGTCGGACCGGCAGGAGGTCAACGGCCGCACCGCCCTGTTCCTGCTGTCCGAGCCGGACGCGCTGGAGCAGTACGCCGAGGACGTCCTGCCGGTCTCCGACCAGCAGCTCGTCGACGTCATGAACCGCTGGCACGACGGAGAGGTCAGGCTCAGCGGCACCACGGTGGCGGGCGTGCTGTCGCGCTGGGTGCTGGACGCGCCCGACGGCCCCGACGCCCCCGAGGCGCTCGACGCCCTCAAGGCGAGCCGCCGGGATCTCGCCGCCCTGCTCGCCGGGCTGCACGAGAACGGTGCCCTGCCGGTGCTGGACGAGCGGATCCGGACCGCTTTCAACCGTCGTTTCCGGTACGACCTCAGGGAACCCGCGACCCGCTTCCCCGACGTCGGTTTCCCCGAGTACCTGACCCGCGAGGACCGCGGCGGCCGGCTCCTCGGCCACAGCGGGGTGCACGCGTTCGGCTACGACGACGGCCGGTCGACCTACGACATCGTGCGCGAGCAGGTGGACCGCGTCGCGCCCGGACTGCTGGCCTCCCGGCCGGAGCTGTGGACCGGCGACGGGCGCAGGATCGGCCGGCTCCAGGGCGCCGTGAACATGCTCCAGTCCCTGCTGGCCGAGGGCCGCGACTCCGCGATGCTGGAGGACCTGCTCTCGCCCAACGGCCACACGTTCTACCTCGTCGCACCCGAAGGCTGGCTGAGGACCGGCATCGTCGCGATCAATCTGACCGCCACCCTGAAGTCCGGCCCGGAGGTGCGCGACTTCCGGCCCGGGACCGGCCTGGAGAACTACGGGCACGGCTACACCGGCACCGCGGCCGGCGCCTCACGGGACGTGTCCCAGGCGCTCACCGCCGGACGGCTCGGCGCCGGTGAGGCGCACACGTCCCACAGCGGCGGGATCGGCGTCGGCCAGGGAGCGCACCGGGGCGTCACCCGCGCCGAGACGGGCACCACGGAGCAGACCGCGTACGCGTGGAACGGCACCTATGTCGCCCGCTTCCCCTTCGACCTCACCGCCACCGTCACCCTCCTCGACATGGCCGGCCGCCCGCTGAACAACCTGCTGACCCGGCTCTCCCGCGCCCTGTCCACCGCCCGCCCCACCACCAGCACCACCACCGCCTCCGGCGTGCTGGACCTCCAGGTGCCGCGCGGTCTCGCCGAGTTCCACCCGCTGTACGGACCGCAGGCCGACCGCGACCTGCGGCCGCTGGCCGCGCTGCCCGGCGACGCGTACCTCACCGGCGTCCTGCTGGACGACGCGCTCCCGGCCGCCCTGAAGCTGATGACCAGGGTCTTCGGCCCGGACGCGGACGGCGCGCGGGTGCGCACCAGCCTCAGCGTCCGGCAGCTGATGAGCCGCGGCCACCTGACCAACCACCTGCTCCCGGCGTCGGCCGGCGGCCGCCACCTGCTCACCGACACCCTCTTCGTGCCGGGCCACTCCTCACGGCGGGCCAGGCTCTACATGGAGGGCGACCTCTTCGACCTGGAGGTCCTCGGCCCGGTCCACGGCACCGGCACCGGCCGCTACACCAAGCACCAGAGCGGTACGACGGTCAGCGCGAGCAACGACCGCTGGCGCCCCTCCGGCAACGTGGGGACCTCGGCGTCGGGCGTCCTGGCCCCGCACGACCCCGCACAGACCCCGGACGGCCACGCCTACCCGCCGTACACCGGGTCCGGCGGCGCGTCGACGTCCTGGAACACCGGCAGCGGCCTGGCCGGCGCGGGCACCGAGAACTACCGGCGCGAGCAGCACATCAAGCAGCAGGGCCCGGTCCACCTGGTGCGGCTGCGCGGCCGCTACCGGCTGGTGGCCGAGCAGTACACCCGGAACCTGGTGGGGCCGGCGACCACCGAGGGCGGCACCCTGTACAGCGACCCGTTCACCGGTGACGTGTACGCGGAGCTGTTCCGGGGCGAGGTCGACGAACTGCTGGACCGCCTGAAGCGGACCCCCGTCCCGTCGGCCTTCGGCGCCGCCCGCTGGGCGGCCCTCGACCGGGCCCACGCCGTCGACCTCGGTGCGCTGATGGAGCAGGCCGCGGAGGAGCCCGGCATGACCGCCGCCCGGCTGCACCAGACGGTGGCCCGCCGCGTCCGGGACGCGGCCGCCGGCCCGCTCGACGCGGTGGCGCTCCGCCTGGACCGCACGGCCCTGGACGCCCGCGCCCGGCGCACCGCCCTGAGCTGGGCGGTGGACACCCTCCGCGCCGACCTGGCCGCCGCCCGCTCGGCGAACCCCGGCATCGAGACACCGGAGAGCCTGACCCGGTACGAGCGCCTGCTCGACGTGGACCAGACGGAACAGCCGCGCACCACCGACGCCGCCATCACCGACGTCACCGGCCACGCCCCCGGCGCCGCCATCACCGGCCACGACGCCGACGCTGACGTCACCGGCCACGACGCCGACGCTGACGTCACCGGCCACGACGCCGACGCCGACGTCACCGACCACGCCGCCGCCACCGGCCACCCCGCCGGCGCCGACGTCACCGACCACACCCTCGACGCCGTTGACGCCGTTGACGCCCCCGCCGTCGACGACTCCGTCGACGGCGTGATCAGGGAGGTCAACCGGGTCCGCGAAATCCTCACCGCCCGCGAGGGCTTCCTCCCGGGCCCGGCCCGACTGCCGTTGCTGCTGCCGCTCACCGCGCTGTCCATGGACCACCTGGCCCGGGACGTCGCCCACGAGCTCGATCTGCCGGTCCGCATCGACGTCAGCGGACCGGACGGCCGGACCGTCAGCCGCTGGGCCGAACCCTTCGGCCGCGTCCACCCCTTCGACCCCCGCACCCAGGAGGCGGACGGCCCGCTGACCGCCGAGCGAGCCGAGGCCGCCGGACTGCTCACCCCGCTGTCCCGCCGCGCGGTGGAGCAGCTGAGGCTCGACGCGGCCGCACTGGGCGCGCTCCACCGGCGGTCCTGGCAGCCCGGCCTCACCCTCGACCCCGCGGTCCGCGCCGAGGCCGAACGCCGCCTGGAGCCTCTCCACCCCGGCCTGCCCGACCTGCTGTACCGGGCCTGGGAGACGGCGGAACGGCTCGCCGCGCAACCCACGGCCGGCGCGGCCGGCGACGCCCGGCGCGCCCTGGACGCGCTGCGCGGCATGGTCCGCGACGCGCACGACCTCGAGGACGGCACGGCCGGCCGGCTGACCGAGATCCTGACCCGCACCGAATCCCTGCTCGCACCGCACCTGTCCGCCGACGCCCCGGCCCTGCCGGACGGCCGTACCGCGCATGCCCCGGAGACCGGGCCCGTGCCCGAGGCCGCGCGGGCGCTCACCGAAGAGGACCGCGAACGCATCGGCCTGGCCTTCCGCCTCCGTCCCGGCGACACGGCGGTGACGGCGGTGGAGGACCTCCTGCTGGCCGCCGGCCCCGGCGCCCGGTCCCTCGTGGTGCCGGAGCGCCACCTGACGGGCTCCGGCGGCCCGCTGTACGCGGTCAACGACCGCGGCCGGATCGCCTGGTCCGACGAGGCCGCCGACGCCCGTCCGCTCCCGGAGGCGCCCCGGCTGACCGGCATGGTGGCGACGATCGATCTGGACGCGCGCGGAGCCCTGCTCGACCCGCCGCCGCAGCTGCTGGACCTCGGCCCCGAAGCGGTCCGTTTCCCGCAGCTCGCGCTCGGCGCCGACCTGCCCGGCCTGCTGGGCTTCGGCGAGGAGCCGACAGCCACCGCGCACCCGGTCACGGAGGACCCGGACACGGCTCCGGCGGTGGACTACGCCGTCGTCGCCCCCAATGACTTCGATCACGTGGTCGAGAGCGAGCCGGACGAGATTCTGTGGCACTTCTCGAACACGGAGCCGGAGATCGTGTTCACCCACGGTTTCGCCCCCGGGGACCCCGGCGTCGTCGTCTCGCTGGAGGACTGGACCGTACTGAACTCTCCCTCCCCGTTCGTGTCGACGACGCGGGACCACAACTTGTGGTTCCGGGACAGGCGTTACCGGTACGAGATCTCCGCGGCGGACAACCACGATTCCATCGGGATCGATGTGAATGCCAGCCTGGAGCAGCAGGGAATGGAGCCCGACCACCCGGAGGAGCAAGAGGTCGCCTTCACCCATGGCATCAGCCCGGAGGCGATCAAGCGCGTCTACGACGGTGACGAGGACCGCACCGGGACGTGGGACGCCGACAGGCAGCAGGTCGTCTGGACCCCGGGCATGGTGAGCGAGGCGGCGCCGCCCGTCAGGCTCGCGGTCGTCAACGCGTACGCGTCCGACTCCTCGGACGACGAGGCCGGGCCGGCGGACGCGGACGGCGCTCCGGCGGTGGACTACCTCATGCCCGCGGACGCGGTCCGGAAGGCGGAGCCGGCTCCGAGCCGTACCACCGGCCCCGACCGGGCACCTTTCGGACCGGTACTGGGCCGGGGCGAGGTCCGCAGCGAGAGGTGGCTGCCCTTCCGGTCCCGGACGGGCCAGGACGGACAGGAGGAAGCGGGGGCCTTCCGCTTCACGATCCCGCGGCCGGGAGAACGGCCCGTCGTCAGCAGGCCCGCCGGGTCCGAGAAGTCGGGCGAGCGGACGGATGTCGGGTACGACTGGGTCTGGTACGGCGGTGACACCGCGGGGGACGAGGTGCTGGTGATGACACGGCGACTGCACCTGGTTCCCGACGGGGTGAGCGACCGGGAACTGGCCCGGCTGCGGCGAGACGTGACGGACACCCTGGAACAGCTGGTCAACGCCCCGGCGCACCGCCTGCCCGCACTCCAGCCGGACCAGGTGACCGGGCCCGTGCGCCCGGGACCCCGGCTGCGGATCGAGGTGCTGTTCACGGCCACGTCCGAGGCCGCGCACGCTGACGTCACCGTGCGGCGCGGGGTACCCGGGAACCGGGAGATGGTGCAAGGAGTGTGGTTCACCGGGGTGCATCCCGTGGCCCATGTCCATGAGATCGTCCACAGCGTCGGCCCCCTCGACGACGCCGCCGACCCGAGGGTGCTGCTGACCCCCGGCGGGCGCGCGGAGCAGGACGTGCCCGAGGGCCGGGTGAGCCTGATGGGGACGATCAGCGCCGCCGTAGCGTCCGGAACGGTCCTCACGCCGGATCACCTGCGGCAGATCGCGGAGGTGTTCGCGCCGTACGCGCACCGCGGGGAAGGGCCCGGCACGGCGAACAGGGAGCCGGGCGGCCGTGCGGCCGGCGAGGAGAACGCTCCGGTGCGTCCCGGTCCGTCCACCGGCCCGGCGGAGGAACGGCACTCGGACACGGCGGCCGCGGTCAACTACTCCCAGGTCCATACCGGCGATCACGAGTACATCGTGGAGAGCCGCCCGCACGAGATCGTGTGGCGTTTCTCGGACACGCGACCCGAATCGGTGTTCACCACCGGATTCCGTGCCGAGGATCCGAACGGCCTCGTGCGGCTGGAACGCTATGTGAACTGGAACCCGCTGAACGCCCAGTACGTGTCCACGACCCGTGACCGCGCACTCATGTTCAGGGGACGCCGCTACCGCTACGAGATCATCTCGTTGCTCAACCCCGACCCGACCGGCGTGGACGTCGCCCCGTCCCTGCGGAACATGGGACGGCCCCACGACTTCCCCCGGGAGCAGGAGGTCGCGTTCACCGGCAGGATCAGTGCGGGCGCGATCGTCCTGGTCCACGACAGTCAGGAGCGGCGCACCGGAAGCTGGAACGCCCGGACCCAGCAGGTGGTGTGGACCCCGGGGGAGAGCTTCGCGGCGCTCGTCGCCTCGGGCGAGGTGCGTACCAGCAGGTGGGCGCCGCCGGTCGAGTCCGAGATCGGATACGAATGGGTTTGGTACCGCACGGGACACGCGGACGGGGACGTGCTGCGGTTGACGCGCCGGATTCACCTGCGGTCGGACGGGGCGTCGCCGGAGTACCTGGAGGCTCTCGGCTCGCTGATCTCGGACGAGCTGGAAGCACTGGTCAACGCTCCGGCCCACCGGCTGCCCGAGCTGCGGCCCGTCCCTGCCCGGGCGGCGGCGCAGGGCCCTCTCCTCCGCGTGGACGTCGAGTTCACCGACACACCGGAGGCGGCGCACGCCTCGCTCACGGTGCGCCCCGAGGCGGACCCTTCGACCCGCGAGTCCGTGAGCGTGATCCTGCGCGGTCTGGGGGTGTTCGACGACGACTGGAGCGGGAGCGAAGCACTGTCGGGGGAGCACCTCAGGCAGATCACGGAGACCCTGGCACCGTACGTGCACCGCGACACCGGCCCGGCGGCCGGTCAGGCGGGCCCGGACGCGCAGCCCGCGGTGGACTACGCGACGACGCGGCAGGAGGAGATCGCCCTCCTGGACTCCGGGGCACACACCGGCCGGAGCGGGTCTGGGGCACAGCAGGCCGGTCCGGAACCGGAGGCTTCCGAGCGGAGCGTTCCGGTGCCGGAGGCGCTGCCGATCACCTCGCGCCGCAACACCCGCGGGGACATCGGCCTGGACTTCCGGCCCGACGGTGTCCGCCGTCTGGACGAGACCGCACCGCCCGAGGTCTGGACGACGTACGTCCCGGGGCCGGCCGGTCCGGACGGGGCCAGGACCCTCCAGCCGGAACGGCCGCCGTGGTTCTCGCTCTCGGTGTCCGCGCCGGTGCCGTACTTCGTGGTGGCCGACACCGCCTACGGAGCCGTCCTGGTGCGTACGGCCGAGGGCGGTGACGCGATGCTCCCGGCGGAGTTCGCGGACCATCTGGCGGCGCTCCCGCGGGTCCGGGCGCTGCCCGCCGAAGCACCGGTCGTACTGGTCGTCTCCCGCGGCGGCGCGGACGGCCTGGAACTGCCCCGCCTGGTGGCGGCCCGCACGGGCCGCACCGTGTGGTCGCACACCGGGGAGCTGGCGCTGCTGCCCGCGCCCGACGGCACCGCCACGCGGATCACCGTGGCCGGCGAGGGCGAGGGAGAGGCGTCCGGCCGCTGGCTGCGCAGCCTGCCCGACGACCTCGGTGCCGTCTCGGCGCGTGAGCGCGCCCGGGTGCTGCCGCCGCGGCCCGCACGGCTGACGGCGCTGGATGGGAGGCCGCTCAACAGTGCCGACGTCGTCCACCAGACGATCCAGGACGAGCAGCACCGGCCGCTCGGACGCGCCTCGATGGCGTCTGAGCTGTGGGCCGAGCCACGGCACTGGAAGCTGGCGCGCTGGTTGGACGCGAAGGACTCCTTCGGCGTGTGGGACCCCGCCGACGGGGCGTACGCCCTCCGGCCGGAATCCGGGCGAACGCTGCCGTGGCGGCGTGACCTGCCGGGTGTGACCCCGTACTTCTTCCTGGCCCACGGCGACACGGAGCACGTCGACCTGTACACCGAGGCCGGGGTGCGGCAGGTGGGCGGCACGGACTTCGGCAGGTTCCTCCGGCGCAGGCCCAGTCTGCGCAGTCTCCCGTCGCAGGTCCCGGTCGTCCTGGTCGCCTGTTTCACCGGTCAGCAGACGCCGGAGCCCGGCCGGAACGTGGCGCAGCTCGTGGCGGACGAGACGGGCCGGGTCGTGTACGCCCCCACCACACGTGTGGAGATCCGGCTCGACCTCTACCCGTCTGCCCCGGGGGACGCGACGGAGTGGCTGGTCTTCCGGCCGAGGCGACCGGAGACCGCCGCCCCCGCCCCGGAGCCTCGCCGACGGCAGGAGGAGCCCCCGCAGCGGCGCCCCCGCAGTGGCACCAGGCACCGTTCCAGAAGCCGTCACCACGACCGCGACGACCGACACCTAGGAGACCGATGATGACCGCTGACGCGCCGGGGACGGCGTCCGGCACGGCGACGCAGGACGTGCCCCCGGCGGCCGGAGACCTGCGCGACGCCCCCGAGATACCGCCCGACCTGCGAGCGGCCGCGGAGCGTGCGCCCGATCACTGGCTCGGGATGGTGGACCCGGCGTGGTCCGGCGACGGGCCGCCGCCGTCCTGGGCGGTACGGGGGGAGTGGCGTACGGACGCGGCGGGCGAGATCGTCGAGTGGCGGGAGAACGAGGAGTACCGGCCCTCTCCCGAGGCCCGCGGCTGGCCGCCGCCCACCGACGAGGTCGACGAGGCCGTCCAGCTCGCGGTCACCGGCTACGGCCCGGCCGAGGAGGTGACGCGGCGCCTGGCGGAGGCCGAGGTGGCCGTACCGGTCGATGCCGAGGGGAGGCCGCTGCTGGCCGCCACCCCGGACGGCATTCCCGTCATCCCCGTCCACACCTCCGCCGCGCAGGTCGACGCCCTGGGACGGCTGGCCTACGAGGCCGTGCCGGTCACCCTGTTGCTCGACGTCCTGGAGCCGGAACAGCGCCTGCTGCTCAACCCCAGCGGCGCGGCCAGTCTGCTGCTGGAGACGGACGCGCTCCGGCGGGCGGTGGCGGGGGAGCAGCCGGCGGCCTGAATTTCCGCTTGTCCGTCCCGCGGACGGCCGAGCGGAAAGGGCATAGGGCCGACTTCTGCGCCTGTGCCAACGGGGGCGGGATTCCTGTTCCCGTCCGCCTGGTTTGATACGCAATACCCGTCAGTTTGCGAAACAATTCAGCTACCATATTTCAGCGAGAACATTTCAGTCGCCACATTTAAGCCGCCGCAATTCAGTGGCCATATTTCTGCGGCCACAATTAAGTGCCCACTTTTCGGCCCACTGCCCGGTCGCCGGTCCAACGGGCAACGGTCGGCGGTCGTCGGCAGCCGGACGTCACGCGCGCCACGGAGACTTCTCTGCCCGAACAGGAGGAGTCGTTGCCCTTTCGGGTCGGCGGCGTTCGCGGGGGCGGCTGTCGACATTTCCGCTGCCTAGGCTTCGGCGCAATTTACCCGCGCGCGTGCTCCGGCTCGCGGCGGAACGTCGAATCCGGAGAGCGTCGAAGTAATGTCTGCACGATACAGCCATCAGGAGAAAGTCACCCACCTGCTTCGATGGGCTGCCGGTTGGAACGGTGACACAACGGGTGAGAGCATGTGGTCCTATTCTCTCGGACTGGGCGGTTCCCATGCTCTTCTGAACGGCTGGTTTAAGAATTCGAGAATAAGACAGTCGCTCACCGCCGAGGAACACAGACTTCTGGAAGTGGCGTTGAGCAGGTCGGCCCGTACGCGGCACTGAACGACTCGCGTGAATCGGCCGGACAAGGCGCGGGCGGCGTGCGTCCCGGCGCCCGACCCGGCGGTCTTCCGGGCGAGGGCGAGGGCGAGGGCGAGGCAGGACGTCGACGGTCCGACACCTGTTGGTCACCATCCGTCCCCTTCGGGTACGCCCCCTGTCCCATCGGGCATCGCGGGGCGCGGGACCGGGCCGTGGGAAGCCGGCCGCCCCCAGACTGCTCCGAGCGGTGCGACCGGGGCCCTTCGCGCAGCCCCCGGCGCGCCAGTGGCGTCACGCCGTGGCGCCGGCATCGCATGTCATGAACCGGATGATCCGGCGGTCGCGTGGCGCCCGCCGGATCCGTCCTGCGCGGACCCCGGTTCCCGCTCAGTGCAGACACTCCGAAGGTGAGCGACCATCATGAACGATCCCCTCACGACCGCAACCGGTGCTCCGCCGGTGGCCGCCGCGGCGCCGGCGGCAGCCGCCACCGCCCATGTCGACGCGGGTGACGCCGGCTATCACAAGGACCTGAAGTCACGGCACGTCAACATGATCGCGGTGGGCGGCGCGATCGGCACGGGCCTCTTCCTCGGCGCCGGCGGCCGGTTGCAGAGCGCCGGTCCGTCCCTCTTCATCGCCTACGCCGTGTGCGGCGTCTTCGCCTTCCTCGTCGTACGGGCGCTGGGTGAACTGGTGCTCCACCGGCCCTCCTCCGGCGCGTTCGTGTCCTACTCGCGCGAGTTCATGGGAGAGAGGGGCGCCTACACGGCCGGCTGGCTCTACTTCATCAACTGGGCGACCACGGCCGTCGCCGACATCACGGCGGTCGCCACCTACGCCCACTTCTGGTCCATGTTCTCCGACATCCCGCAGTGGGTGCTCGCCCTGATCGCCCTGGCCGTCGTGCTGACGGCCAACCTGATCTCGGTGAAGTACTTCGGCGAGATGGAGTTCTGGTTCGCCGTCATCAAGGTCTCGGCGCTCGTCCTGTTCCTGCTCGTCGGTCTCTACCTCGTGATCACCCAGCACGACGTCGGCGGCCACACCCCGGGGCTCGCGACCGTCACCGACCACGGCGGTCTGTTCCCGCACGGCTGGACGCCGATGCTGCTGCTGATCCAGGGAGTCGTCTTCGCCTACGCGGGCGTCGAACTGTGCGGTATCGCGGCCGGCGAGACCGAGCACCCCGAGAAGATCATCCCGAAGGCCGTCAACTCCATCATGTGGCGCGTCGGATTCTTCTACGTGGGGTCCGTCGTCCTGCTCTCGCTGCTGCTGCCGTCCTCGGTCTACGCCTCCGGGGAGAGCCCCTTCGTCACCGTCTTCACCAAGCTCGGCATCCCGGGCGCCGCCGACGTCATGAACCTCATCGTCCTGACCGCCGCCCTCTCCAGCCTCAACTCCGGCCTGTACTCGACCGGACGCATCCTGCGCTCCATGTCCCTGTCCGGCTCCGCGCCCCGGTTCACGGGCGTGATGAACCGGGGCGGGGTGCCGTACGGCGGCATCCTGCTGACGGCCGGCTTCGGCGTGCTCGGCGTCGTCCTCAACTACGCGATGCCCGGCAAGGCGTTCGAGATCGTCATCAACTTCGCCTCGTTCGGCATCATCGGCACCTGGGGCATGATCATGATCTGTTCGCTGCTGTTCTGGAAGCGCGCGCAGGACGGCACCGTCACCCGTCCCGAGTACCGGCTGCCCTGGGCGCCGTACACCCAGGTGATCACCCTGGTCTTCCTCGCCTCCATCGTGGTGCTGATGTGGCAGGACGGCGGTGTCTCCCGCACCACCGTCGAGTGTCTCCCGCTCGTGGTGGGGGCCCTGGTCGGCGGCTGGTTCGTGGCGCGCAGGAACGTTTCCGTGCAGGCCGGGGCCGACTCGGCGGGGCAGTAGTGACGCCTCGCTGTCCGAAAGGGCAGAGGGGGAGCAACGGAACGGCGCCGGCCGGGCGCGGTCGGATAGCTTCCTCTCGCGTCCGTTCGTCCCGACCGAAAGCGGATGGGCCGGGGCACGAATCCTCCCTCGTGAACTGACCCACGGAAGGGCCGGCGGACGTACCCGGGTGCCCGGCGCCGCACAACGGTGCCGGGCACTCGTCCGTCCCCGTGCGCGAGGCCCCGTCGGTCCGTGCTCGCCGATGTCCGGCTCATCAACTCTCCTTGTTTGCAATTGAGTTGTGCCAGCCCTCACGGGGTCGTGACCGGCCGAGCCTCGTTCGGCGCCGTCGAGACTGCCCCCTCGGGCGTCATCGCCGCCCGAGGGGGCACGTCCGGGTCTCGGACCACCCGCGGGGACCCGGTTGTCAGCACACTTTCGAGTGCCCGAACAGGGCGTCTCCCACATGACGGAAGGAATTTGACGATGCGACGCAATCGACGGATGGGCCTGGGCGCTCTCCTGGGCGGCCTGGTGGCCGCAGCGCTGGCGTTCGGTACCGTCGCCGCGGTCGCCGCGGCCGACAACCCCGGAACGACGCACAACACGGCCACGGTGAGTTTCCCGGGCTGGTGACAGCCGCCCCTTGTCCGGCCGAAAGGTACGGGCATCTCCGGGCGCGCCTCCTCCGCGCGGAGGCCGCTCCCTAGGGGTGGGGGGCGCTCGTTCGGTGCCCCCCACCCCGGTCTTCCGCCTGTCTCAGCCACGTGTGCGCACTACTGAACGGAACAGAGAACGTCATGAAGTTCACCATCAAGGCGGCCCGCAGGGCCTCCCTGGCCGTCGGTGCGGTGTCCTGCCTGACCGGTGCGGTGCTGGCGGGCACGGCGGGGCCGGCGTCGGCCGCCACCGCCCACACCTTCAAGGTGTGCGCGTCCGGCAACTACACCGCCTACGCGACCCTCCCCCAGCAGGGCGACATCTCGACCGTGCTCATCCCGCCCGGCAAGTGCGGACAGCTCCCCCTCTCCTCCGGCAGCACGTACGGGAAGGTGTGGGGCGTCTACAACACCAACCCCGGCAAGAGCTTCTACGTGGGTACGGCCCACTTCACCGCGTCGAAGGGCTGGACGGGCGCCGCGAAGGGCACGACCGCCAGTCACTACCTCGTGAACCTCGGCTGACGCACCGCCCACCGCACGTGCGCGAGTGCCCGGCGACCATCCCCCCGCCGGGCACTCGCGTACCCCCTGGGTCCCTCCTCTCCCCGCAACTCCCAAGGAGCCACATGACGACGGCCGGCATCCTCGATCTCGGCGCGCTGGGCGAGGAGTTCGTCAACGACCCCTACCCGGTGTACGCGGCGCTGGGCGAGATCGGCCCGGTGCACCGGGTACGGGTGCCCGAGGGCTACGAGGCGTGGCTCGTCGTCGGCTACGAGGCCGCGCGGGCCGCGCTCGCCGACCCCCGTCTCGCCAAGTCCTGGGAGCGGGCCGCGCCCACGCTCTCCGTGGTGCGGCCGGCCTCCGGACCCAACATGCTGAACTCCGACCCGCCGGACCACGGCCGGCTGCGCAAGCTGGTCGCCCGCGAGTTCACCCCGCGCCGCGTCGAGCGGCTCGCCCCGCGCGTCGAGGAGATCACCGAGGGGCTCCTCGACGCGATGCGGGCGCGGCCGGACGGGCGTGCCGACCTCGTCGAGGCCCTGTCGTTCCCGCTGTCCATGTCGGTGATCTGCGAGCTGCTGGGCGTACCGGCGCTGGACCGCGCCGCGTTCCGCACCTGGAGCACCGACGTGTTCTCGCACCCCGATCCGCAGGTGCGCCGGACCGCGAGCCAGGAGATGGGCGCCTACCTCGCCCGGCTGCTGGACGACAAGCGCCGCGAGGGCGGCGACGACCTGATGAGCGCCCTGATCCGCACCAGCGACGACGACGGCGACCGGCTCAGCCGCCAGGAACTCGTCGGCACGGCCTGGCTGTTGCTGGTGGCCGGCCACGAGACCACGGCCAACCTGATCTCCAACGGCGTGCTGGCCCTGCTCACCCACCCCGCGCAACTGGCCGCCCTGCGTGCGGACATGACCCTCGTCGACGCGGCGGTGGAGGAGATGCTGCGCTACGACGGACCGGTGGAGGCGGCGACGTTCCGCTTCACCACCGAACCCGTCGACATCGGCGGCACGGTGATCCCCGGCGGCGGGGAGCCGGTCCTGGTCGTCGTCGCCGACGCCAACCGCGACCCGGCGCGCTTCCCCGACCCCGACAGCTTCGACATCCACCGTCCCGCGCGGACCCACCTCGCCTTCGGGCACGGCATCCATCACTGCCTCGGCGCCCCGCTCGCGCGGCTGGAGGCGCGCATCGCCGTCCGGGCCCTGCTGCGGCGCTTCCCCGAACTCGCCCTGGACACCAGCCCGTCGGCCGTCGCATGGCGTCCCGGCATGCTCGTCCACGGTCCCCGGCGGCTGCCGGTGCGGTGGGTGTGATCCGGCAACCGGAAGCGGGTGTCAGTGCAGAACCGCTGTCTCTTCGGACAGTGCGCCCGAGGACGCCGGGTCCGGTGATCCGGCGGACGTAGAGTGCTCTCGACCGGCCCACCCGATCGGCTGTCCCGGGCGCTTCCGACGCGCTCCCGTGGCGATCAGGCCGCTCTGTCCCTGTGATCCGCCGCAGCCCCTGACGGCCCGGAATCCCTCCGGTCCAGGGGCCATTCACGCGGCGCCGGACCGACCCCTGCCCCGAAGCGCAGGAGCCGGTCCGACGGATCGGTAAGAACCCAAGACGAGGCACATGCGGTGAACATGCACAACCAGTGGCCTGCCCGGCTCGCCCCCGCCGGACTGGCCCTCGCTCTGCTGACCGGGTGTACCAGCATCGGCGAGAGCCCCCGCGTGGTGGTCGGGATGTCCGACGGCGTACTGGCCACGGACCCGGCCTCCGGCTACGACCCCGGCTCATGGCTGTTGTTCAACAACGTCTTCCAGTCGCTGCTCACCTTTCCCGTCGGAGGCACCGAGCCCGAGCCGGACGCCGCCGACTCGTGCTATTTCACGGACGGCCACGCCAAGGTCTTCAAATGCGTTCTCAAGGACGGTCTGCGATTCAGCAACGGAGACCGCCTGACGGCGGAGGACGTCAAATTCTCCTTCGACCGCACTCTGAAGATCGACGACGCGGCCGGCCCGGCGGTCATCTTCAGTGCGCTGGAACGGATTGAGACCCCGGACGACAAGACCGTCGTATTCAGACTGAAAGTCCCCGACGCCACGTTTCCCAGCAAGATAGCGTCCGGCGCGGGCTCCATCGTGGACCACCGGCAGTACGACCCGGGGAAGCTGCGCACGGACGGCGAGGCGGTCGGTTCCGGACCGTACAAACTGGACCGCTTCAGCAAGGGCGAGGCGGTCTTCTCGGTCAACGAGCAGTACAAGGGCGACGCCGAGGTGAAGAACGCCGGCGTCCGGCTGAGGTTCTTCCACGGCGACCAGGACGCCCTTCAGGAGGCTGTCGTCGACGGCCAGGTCGACGTCGCCTACCGTGGCCTGACCGCCCTGGACATCTCCGACATCGACCTCCAGATCGGCCACAAGGACGTCGACGTCGTCGAGGGCACCGGCGCCGAGGTCCAGCACCTGGTCTTCAACATGCGCGACCCCGTCGCCGGGAAACTCTCCGTACGCAAGGCCATCGCCCATGTGCTCGACCGCGACACCCTCGTCAAGGAGGTCTACCGGGACACGGCGCTCCCGCTGTACTCGATCGTCCCGGCCGGTATCGGCGGCCACACGACGGCCTTCTTCGACCGGTACGGCGGCCGTCCCTCCAAGGAGGAGGCGGCGGCCCTGCTGCGCGCCGACGGCATCACCGACAAGGTGAAGCTGACCCTCTGGTCCACCCCGGTCCGCTACGGCCCGGCCACGGACCAGGAGATGGAGGCGATCGCCGACCAGCTGAACGCCAGCGGGCTGTTCGACGCCGACGTGAAGTCCGTGCCGTTCGACCGGTACGAGAAGGACATCGCCGCGGGCAAGTACGGGGTCTACGTCAAGGGCTGGGTGCCGGACTACCCCGACGCCGACAACTTCACGGCCCCCTTCTTCGGCAAGGGCAACGTGCTGGGCAACCACTACGAGAACAGCACCATCACCGACGAGCTGATCCCGAGCACCGCCGCCGAGAGCCACCGCACGGACGCCGACGAGGCGTTCGGCGAGATCCAGGACATCGTGGCCCGGCAGATCCCCGTCCTGCCGGTGTGGCAGGCCAAGCAGTACGCGGTCGTCCGCGACGGCGTCCACGGCGTCGACTACTGCCTGGACCCCTCCACGGTGTTCCGGTTCTGGGAGATCAGCGAGGACTGAGCCGGACCCGCCCACGGAGCTCCCCGGGCCCCCGGAGGAGACGTCCCGCCCGCCCGCAGCCCCGTTGCCCGCGGCCGCCACCGCGCCCCGGCCGGTCGGGTCAGCTCCGGGCGCGCAGGCCGGTGACCGTCGCGGCCAGACCCTGGACGGTCGGCGCGTCGAAGAAGGCGTGCAGCGGGATCTCCACGCCCAGCCGGTCGTGGATCCGCGTCGAGATCTGGGCCACCGTGAGCGAGTGGCCGCCGAGGTCGAAGAGATCCTCGGTGTCGCCCACGTCCGGCACCCGCAGCACCTCGCACCAGATCCGCCGCACCGTCTCCAGCACGTCCCCTCCATCCGTCCCGGCCGTCACATCCGTCCCGGCCGCCGCCTGGACCTCCGGGACCGCCTCCTGCGGGGACGGAAGGGCCGAGCGGTCGAGCTTGCCGTGAGGAGTGGCCGGCAGACCGGCGAGGGAGACGAAGGCCTCGGGCACCATGTACGCCGGCAGCGACGCCGCCAGCGCGCGCCGCAGCTCGCCTCCGTCCGCCCCGCCGACGACGTAGCCCACCAGCCTGCCCTCCCGCACCGCGGCGGCGGCCTGGTTCACCCCGGGCACCGCGAGCAGCCGGGACTCGATCTCGCCCAGCTCGATCCGGTAGCCCCTGAGCTTGACCTGGTCGTCGGTCCGGCCGAGGAACTCCAGCCGCCCGTCGTCGAGTCGCCGCGCCTGGTCCCCGGTCCGGTACATACGACTGCCCGGCGGCCCGAAGGGGTCGGGCAGGAACCGCTCCCGGTCCAGCTCCGGCCGGCCCAGGTAGCCGCGGGCGAGTCCGGCGCCGGCGAGGTAGAGGTCACCGGGGCTGCCCTTGGGGACGGGGGACAGGCGTCCGTCGAGCACATAGGCCCGGGTGTTCGCCAGCGGACGGCCGATCGTCACCCGCTCCGGCTCGGCACCGATCTCGTCCGCCGTGGACCAGACGGTCGCCTCGGTCGGCCCGTACAGGTTGACGAGTCTGCCGACCCTCGGGCGCAGCCGCCGGGCCAGCGCCAGGGGGAGTGCCTCACCGCCGGTGACCGCGGTGATCCCGGGCGCGGTGAAGCCGGCGTCCAGGAGCATGGCCCAGCCGGTGGGGGTCGCCTGCATGTGGGTGACCCGCTCACGGTCGATCAGATCGCGCAGTGCCGAGCCGTCACGCGTGCGGGTCCCGTCCGCCATGACCACCGTGCCGCCGGTGACCAACGGCAGGAAGAACTCCGGAACGGACATGTCGAACGCGGCCGAGGCCGCCGCCAGCCAGCGGTCGCCCGGCCGGGAGTCCAGCAGGTCCCGCATCGACAGCAGCAGGTTGACCAGGGACCGGTGCTCGATCCGCACACCCTTGGGGCGGCCGGTCGAGCCGGAGGTGTAGATGACGTACGCCAGGTCGTCCGGGGACGGGGCCGAGGACGGGCCGGGGGACGAGGAGGGGCCCGGGGACGGGGAGGGGCCCGAGGGCGGGGAGGGGCTCGGGGACGGGGGCGAGGAGGCGCCCGGAGGCAGGGCGGCCGCCGGGCCGGGCGGGAGGGGGCCCTCGGCGGCGGCCGCCAGTTCGGTGTCGCCCAGTTCGCAGGCGGCGTGGGAGTCCGCGACGATGAACTCCAGCCGTTCCGCCGGATAGGCGGGGTCGAGGGGAAGATAGGCCGCCCCGGCCTTCAGGACACCGAGGAGCCCGGCCGGCAGCAGCTCCGTCCGGCCGGCCCGTACCGCGACGAGATCTCCGGGACCGATGCCCTTGCCCCGCAGCCGGGCGGCGATCCCGGTCGCGGCGGCGTCCAGCTGTGCGTAGGTGAGCCGGCGGTCCTCGTGGACGACGGCGACCGCGTCGGGCCTGCGGGCGGCCTGCTCCGCGAACAGCTCCGGGACGGTCGCCGGGACGGGACGGCCGGCGACCGTGCCGTCCTGCTCGGCGAACAGCCGGTCCGCCTCCGCACGCTCCTCCTCCGAATCCGGCAGGGGAAGCCCGGCCAGCACGGTGTCGGGGGCGGTCACGACGTGGTCCAGCACCGACAGCAAGTGCCGGCCGATGCCCCGGACGTCGTCGCCCGTCAGCGAGGCCGGCAGGTGGCGGAGGGTCGCCTCGATGCCGTCCGGTCCGTCCAGCACGGCGATGTCGAGGGGGTGGCGGACGGTGACGGCGCCCGGTTCCCGGTCCACCGTGGCGACGACACCGGGGAAGCGCGGCGCCGGGGTCCACCGGCGGTGGGTCAGACGGACGGGGGCGGACGCCGGATCCGCGCCGACGCGGGCCGGCGGGACGTCGCGCACCCGGTGCAGCGCGCGCAGTCCGGAGCCGACCTGGCGGGCGAACTCCGCGAACGCGGTGCCGTCCCGCGGGGCGGAGGAGAAGGGCAGCTCGTGGGTGAGGGCACCGATGCGTGCGTGCTCGCACGGAGTGCGCGTGTCGAAGTCGAGGGCGGTGACCGGCGCAGGGTTGCCGTAACGGAAGAGTACGGCGTGGACGGACGCCACCAGCAGTGCGTAGGGGGTGACACCGATGCGCTCGGCCACGTCGTGGAGCGCGTCCCGCAGTCTCCCCGCCGTCCGCAGCTCAACCGCCCCGTCGTGCCGGGCGTCCCGGGCGTCCCGGGCGGCGCCGGACGGTCCGGGGAGCCGCAGGCCGTCGTCGACCGGATGGTCCGCCCAGTACCGCCGCGCGAGCGGCAGCGCGGCGACGATCCGCTGCTCCTGGTTTCCGGCGGGGGCGAGTTCCGGCAGGCCGGGATCGACGCCCAGCACCTCCGCGCGGTAGAACGCGGCGAGATCGCTCACGAAGACGTCCACCGACCGCTGGTCGAAGACCCCTGGGGGCGCGACGACCAGCAGCCGGTGCGCGCGCGGACCGACCGGTTCCAGCACCGAGCGGCACAGCCGGTCACGGGCGAGGACCGGGTGCCTGCGCAGCACGGCTCCCCGGGCGCGGCCGAGTGCCGCGGTGTCGAGATCGCCGTGGAAGAGAACGGAGAACGACGGGTGGTGCCCGGCACCATCCTCGTCGAGCAGCTCATCGGGCATGGAAATGGTCCTGTCACCGTCGGGGGAATTGAACTCGATCTGCCTGATCTTCACTGCCGCCGGGACTATTTCGAGACTTCCGGCCGACCCTGCCCGAATGCGCGACCGGTGTGCCCGAAAAGTCATTGACCGGCACTCCGGGCGGACCAATGATCGGTGTGTCGATCGGGGCTGAAAATCGCTGCCCGAATTGTTTCCATCGTCCATGGCGTGCCCCACTGCACGAAGCGGACAAGCCCGAAGGGGAAAGCCGGCCTTGCCGCAGCACATCACCACCGAATTCCCGTGTTCGTTCGCGCAGCGGCGGCTCTGGTTCCTGGCGCAGCTGCCGGGTGCGGGCGAGGCGTACCACATGCCGCTGGCGTACGAGATGCGCGGACCGCTGGACCGCGACGCGCTGATCCGGGCGCTCGACCGGCTGGCCGACCGTCACGAGGCGCTGCGGACCCGCCTGGTCGCCGTGGCCGGTGAGGTCTTCCAGCGGATCGACCCGCCCGGCACGGGGTTCCCGCTGCGGACGCACGACCTGGCCGGCCGGCCGGACGCGGAGGACCGGCTCGCCGTCCTGCGCCGGGAGGAGGCCACCGCACCGTTCGACCTCGCCCGGGGCCCGCTGTTCCGCGGCCGGCTGGTGACCTTGGCCGCGGACCGGCACGTCCTGCTGGTCACCGCCCACCACATCGTGTCGGACGGCTGGTCGACCGGTGTGTTCACGCGCGAACTCGGAGAGCTGTACGCGGCGTTCCGCGACGGCGGGAACGATCCGCTGCCGCCGCTGCCGCTGAGCTACGCCGACCACGCGGCCCGGCAGCGGCGGGAGACCGCGACGGACACGGCGGCCCGGCAGGCCGCGTACTGGCGCGAGACCCTGGCGGACGCGCCCGCCCTGCTCGACCTGCCGGCCGACCGCCCCCGCCCGGCCGAGCAGGACCACCGGGGCGCGCAGCTCCGCGTCGAGTTCGACGCGGAACTCACCGCCGCCCTGAAGGTGCTGAGCCGGCGCAACGGCAGCACCCTGTTCATGACCCTGCTGACCGGCTGGGCCCTGGTGCTCTCCCGGTGGTCCGGGCAGACCGACGTGGTGATCGGCACACCCACGGCCAACCGCGGCCGGGCCGAACTCGAAGGGCTGATCGGCTTCTTCGTCAACAGCCTGGCGCTGCGCGTCGACGTCTCCGGTGATCCGACGGTGGCCGGGCTGCTGAAGCGCGTGCGCGAGGTGACCCTGTGGGCGCTGACCCACCAGGACCTGCCGTTCGAGCGGGTGGTGGAGCTGGTCAAGCCGCCCCGCAGCCCCGCCCACACGCCGTTGTTCCAGGTGATGTTCGCCTGGCAGAACACCGAGGGCGGCGAGCCGGTCCTGCCGGGCCTCGACGTGACGACGCTTGACGTACCTCATGTCGGGGCCAAGTTCGACCTGGCCCTGTCACTGGCCGAGGAGGGCGACCGCGTCGTCGGCACCCTGGACTACGCGTGCGCGCTGTTCGACCGGGAGACGGTGGAGCGGCACTGCCGGCAGCTGCGACGGGTGCTGACCCTGATGGCCGCCGAGCCGGAGAGCCCGGTGTCCGCACTGGACTTGCTGTCCCGGCGGGAGCGCGCACAACTGCTCGACGACTTCAACGACTCGGGGCCCGAGGTCCCCGCGCTGCCGTTCCCCGTGCTGTTCGAGGAGCGGGTGCGCAGATCTCCGACGGCGGTGGCGGTGGAGTTCGGTCCGGACGCGCTGTCGTACGGAGAACTGAACGCACGGGCCAACCGGCTGGCCCGGCACCTGGTGGGGCTCGGAGTGGGCCCCGAGAGCGTGGTGGCGGTGGCCCTGCCCCGGTCGGTGCGGTGGCTGGTGGCGATCCTGTCGGTGCTGAAGGCCGGTGGCGCCTATCTGCCCGTCGACCCCGCCTACCCGGCCGACCGGATCGCGTACATGCTCGCCGACGCCGCCCCGGCCTGCGTCCTCACCGACACGGCCACCGCGCCGACCCTGCCCGGCACGACGGCCCCGCTGCTTCTCCTGGACGACACCGCCCCCGTGCCTGCCACGGCTCCGGGCCGCCCGGCGGAGGCCGCGGCTCCTGCGCCCTCGGTGGAGGCCACGGTCCCGGGCAGCCCGGCGGAGGCCGCGGCTCCTGCGCTCTCGGTGGAGGCCACGGCTCCTGCGCCGTCGGAGGAGGCCGCGGCTCCTGCGCCTGCGGCGGAGGCCGCGGTTGAGGCTCCCTCGGCCGACGTCTTCGCCTCCGGCCGCCCGGCGGACGTGGACGTGGACGCGGGCGTGGACGCGGGCGACCTGACCGATGCCGAGCGCGCCGCCCCGCTGGGACCGCAGTCCCCGGCGTACGTCATCTACACCTCCGGTTCGACCGGCCGGCCCAAGGGCGTGGTCGTCACCCACGCGGGCATCTCCGCTCTCTCGGCGAGCCAGATCGAGCGCCTGGCCGTCACCCCGGACAGCCGGGTGCTCCAGTTCGCCTCACCGAGCTTCGACGCCGCCGTCTGGGAGGTGTGCATGGCGCTCCTGTCCGGCGGGCGGCTGGTGATGGCCCCGGCGGAGGAACTGCTGCCGGGCGAGGGCCTGGCCGGGGTGCTGCGCCGGCACGCCGTCACCCACGCCACCCTGCCCCCCACCGCGCTGGCGGTGCTGCCGGACGACGCCCTGCCGGACGGCATGACCCTCGTCGTGGCGGGCGAGGCGTGTCCGCCGGCCCTGGCCGGACAGTGGTCGGCCGGCCGTCGCATGATCAACGCGTACGGCCCGACCGAGACCACGGTCTGCGCCACGATGAGCGCCCCCCTGTCCGGAACCGGGACCCCGCCCCTCGGCACGCCCGTGGCCGGCACCCGGGTGTACGTCCTCGACGCGCACCTGCGGCCCGTCCCGCCGGGTTTCCGCGGAGAGCTGTACGTCGCCGGCGCGAGCCTGGCCCGCGGCTACCTCGGCCGGCCCGAACTGACGGCGGAACGCTTCGTCACCGACCCCCACGGCCCGCCCGGCACGCGTATGTACCGCACCGGCGATCTGGCCCGGTGGCGGGCCGACGGCCGGCTGGAGTTCGTCGGGCGCGTCGACCACCAGGTCAAGGTGCGCGGCTTCCGCGTCGAACCCGGCGAGGTGGAGGCCGTGCTGCTGGAGCAGCCGGGCGTCCTGGAGGCCGCGGTACTGGCCGAGTCCGACGGGACCGGCGGCACCCGCCTGGTCGCCGGGATCGGCCGGGGCGAGGCCACGCCCCGGCCGGCGGGCGAGTGGCGGGCCGCGCTCGCCCGCCGCCTCCCCGCCCACATGCTCCCCGAACGCTTCGTGGAGGTGCCGCGGCTGCCGCAGACCCCCAACGGCAAACTCGACCGCGAGGCGCTGCTGGAGCGGGCGCGGACGGCCGGGCCCGCCCAGGTGAACACCGCGACCCCGCGCGACCACATCGAGCTGGCGCTCTACGGGATCTGGAAGCGGCTGCTGCTCCACCCCGACATCGGCATCCGGGACGACTTCTTCGACCTCGGCGGGACCTCGATCTCCGCCATCAAACTCGCCCACGCCGTCCGCGAGACGTTCGGCGAGCCGCTGCCCGTCCGCGACATCATGCTGCACCCGACCATCGAGGCGCTCGGCGGACGGCTGCGGCAGGGAGCCCCGGCCCAGCCCCCCGGCAGCCTCATCGCCTTCCGCGAGGGCGACGGGCGCCGCCGCGTCGTCTGCGTCCACCCCGGCGGCGGCACGGCCTTCTGCTACCTGCCACTGGCCAGGGCCCTCCCGGAGGACTACGGCGTCTACGGCATCCAGTCCCCGGGACTGAACCCCGGTGAGAGCCTCCTGCCCACGGTCGAGGCCATGGCGGACGACTATCTCCGGCTCATCGAACCACTGCTCGACGGGCCGCTGGTGCTCACCGGCCTCTCCTTCGGCGGCCTGGTCGCCCACGAGATGGGACGCCGGCTGGCCGAGGCCGGGCACACCGAGCTGAGCGTGGTGCTCCTCGACACCCACCTCGGCGACGACGCCGCACACGACGCGATCCAGCCGGTGGAGATGGCCGAGTTCCGCGAGAAGCTGGTCCGGTTCAACGGCATGTACCCCGGTATCGAGGACGAGCAGATCGAGCGGTACTTCGGGGTCTACAACCACAACCGGGCGGCCGCGAGCGCCTACCGGGCACCGTCCACCCCGGCCCGGCTGGTCCTGTTGCAGGCCACGCGAGGACTCGACGACCCGGCGGTGCGCACGGCCGCGGACCACTGGCGCCGTCGCGTCGGCACCGGCCGCCTGCGAGTGGAGCAACTGGACTGCGACCACTGGGAAATCCTGGAACCCGCCGGGATCCCGCGCGTGGCCGCGCTGCTCGCATCCGAGCTGGCCGGCCGGCCGGCGTCCCGTCCCGTACCGAACGAGGCCCGGCCCGGCCAGGCGCGGAGAGCATGATGGAACCCACACCCACACCCACCGCCGCCACCGCACACAGCCCGGTCACCCCACAGATCCCGGTGACCGCGGAGAACCCTGCGTCCGCGCAGAGTCCGGTGACCGCGGAGAACCCTGCGCCCCAGATCCCGGCGACCGCTGAGAGCCTGGCGTCCGCGCGGAGTACGGCGACCGCGGAGAAGCCCGCGACTGAGCAGAGCCCGTCAACCGCGGGGGCCGTCTCGGTCGTGGTCCGAGCGGCCCGAGCGGCCGGTCTGGCCGCGCGCGTGCTGGCCCAGGCCCGCCGCACCCCGGACGCCCCCGCCGTCGTCGACGGCGCACGGCGCCTGGACTACGCCGCGCTCGACTCCGCCAGCGCCGCCGTCTCCGACGCCCTGCGCCGCGCCGGCATCCGGCCCGGCCAGGCCGTGGCGGTCTGCCTGCCGCGCTCCTGGCAGCTGGTCTGCGTCATGCTCGGCATCCTGCGCCTGGGCGGCGTCGTGGTGCCGCTCGACGCCCAGAGCCCGCCCGAGCGGCGCGGCCACATCCTCACCGACTCGGCCTCCGTGGCGCTGATCCACGGCGGGGAGACGCCCGACGGCCTGCCGGACGGTGTGGTGCCCCTGGCGGTCGCCCCCCTGTTCACCAGCCCCCCGGCCACCGCCGACGCCCCGCCACTGGAAGCCGAAGCCGAAGCCGAAGCCGCAACGGAAGCCGAAGCCGAAGCGGAAGCCGCCCGCATACCGGTTGCTGCCGCTGCCGCTGCCGCTGCCGCTGTCGAGGCGGCTGACGCTGTCGGCGCCGTCCCCGCGTCGACCGCCGGCGCCGCGCCGGTCTCCTTCGTCTTCTACACGTCCGGCACGACCGGCCGGCCCAAGGGCGTCGAGGTGCGGGACGCCGGGATCCTGCGCCTGGCCCGGCCCGGCTACCTCCGCCTGCCCGAGGGCGCGCGCTACGCCTGCCTGTCCAACCCCGCCTTCGACGCCCTCAGTTTCGAGGTGTGGGTACCGCTGCTGACCGGCGGTTGCTGTGTCGTCCTCGGCGACGAGGTGACGCAGACCCCCGACCTCCTCGCGGCCGAACTGCTGCGCCGGCGCATCGACACGCTCTTCATGACGGTGGCGCTGTTCAACGCGGTGGTCGACAGGGCGCCCCACTGCTTCGCCGGAGTCGGCCAGGTACTGGTCGGCGGCGAGCAGCTCAACGCCCCGCTGATCCGCCGCTGGTACCGGGACAACAGCGCGAGCCGCACCCTCCTGCACAACGTGTACGGCCCCACCGAGGCCACCACCTTCGCCCTGTGCCACCCCATCCCCCGTGACTTCGAGGGGGACGTGGTACCCATCGGCCGGACACTGCCGGGCACCGAGGCGCTCGTGGCGGTCGACGGCGCCCGGCCGGCCGCGACCGGCGAGGTGGGCGAACTCCTCCTCGCCGGGGACGCGCTGGCGGCCGGCTACCGCAACCTGCCGGACGAGACCGCACGCCGCTTCGTCCGGCTCGACTGGCACGACGGCGGGCGCACCCGGTACTACCGCACGGGCGACCTGGTGCGGCGCGGCGCCGACGGTCTGACCGAATACGTGGGGCGCACCGACCGCCAGGTGAAGGTCCGCGGTTTCCGGATCGAACCCGGGGAGCTGGAACGCCACATCCTGGCCCACCCGGCGGTCCGGCAGGCGTACGTCTGCACCCGCCGGGACGACCGGCAGGGCGTCAACGAACTGCTGGCCTACCTGGTCCCCGGCGACGGCCTCGACTTCGACGAATTCGACCGTCACCTGGCGGCCGGCCTGCCGTCGTACATGCGCCCGCACCGGATCCACCTGGTGGACGAACTCCCGCTGAACGCCAACGGCAAGACCGACCAGGCCGCCCTGCTGCGCCGCGACGACGGCCACCCCTGGCGCCGCGCCGAGGGCCCGGCCGCCACGGCCGGCGCCACGACGGTGCAGCGTGCGGTGCTCGACCTGGCGAGCCGGATCCTGGGCGTACCGGGGCTGCGCCCGGGCGACCGCTGGATCCCCAGCGGAGGCGACTCGCTGAAGGCCCTGCGCCTGCGCTCCGGGGTACGTGAACGCTGGGGCTGCGAACTGCCCCAGAGCCTGGTCCTGCGGGCCGACCTCGCGGAACTGGCCGCCGCCGTCGAGGCCGGACGCGGCACGGACGGCTCGCCGTACCCGGCGCCCCCCGTGGCGGCGGGTGCCCGCTCCGCACCGGCCACCTCCGAGCAGCAGCGGCTCTGGCTGCTGCACCAGCGCGACCCCCGGTCCCGCGCCTACGACGTCGGGCTGTCCTTCCGTATCCGCGGCACCGTCGACCCCACGGCCCTGCGCCGCGCGCTGCGCCGGCTGGTGGCGCGCCATCCGGCGCTGCGCACCGCGTTCGAAGCCACCACCGAGGGACTGCGCCAGGTGGTGGGCGAGCCGTACGACCCGTGGACGGAACCGCCCGCGGACCCGGCCGGCGACGAGCGGAGCCGCGACGACGACGCCCGCCGCTTCTTCGCCACCCCCTTCGACCTGGCCCGGCCACGCCTGCTCCGGGCGAGCTGGCTCCCCGACGGCCGGGGCGGTGTCCTGCTGCTGCACCTGCACCACATCGCGGTCGACGGCTGGTCGCTCAACGTACTCTTCCGGGAACTCTCCCAGGAGTACGCGGAACCCTCCCAGGAGTACGCGGAACTCTCCGAGGAGTACGCGGCCGGGCCGGACGGCTACGAGGGCGCCCCCGCCGCGGCGCCGACACCGCTCGACTTCGCCGCCTGGCAGACCGACTGGTACACCCGGCCGGACTACCGGACCCAGCGAGCCGAACTGCGGGCCCACTACGCCCGGGCGGAGGAGCAGGAAGAGGAGCGGGCGGCGGCCGCGGCCTCCGGGGAACCCGTCGGCCGCACGGCCCGCCCCGAGGGCCGCCTGCTGCGTACGTCCCTCGACCCGGAGCGCCGGGCCGCCCTGGACCGGCTCTGCTCCGAACGGGGACTGACCCGGTTCCAGCTGCTGCTGGGCGTGTTCGCCTGGAGCCTGTACGGCGTCACGGGCCGCTCCTGGCTGCGGATGGCGAGCCCGGTCGCCAACCGTCCGGTACGGGAGTTCGAGGACAGCGTGGGCATGTTCGCCAACACGGTGCTGCTGCCCCTGCGGGTCGCGCCCCGCGAGACGCTGCGCGCCGGACTGCTGCGGCACGCCGCCGCCGCACGGACCGTACTGGACCGGCAGGACGTCACCCTGGCCGACGTACTGGCCGACCGGGACGCGCACGACGACGGCGCGCCGTTCGACTTCCTGTTCGTCCTGGAGAACACGGACTTCTCCGCGCTGGCCCTGCCGGGCTGCGACGCCCGCCCCGAATGGCCGGTACCGGCCCATGCCAAGTGCCCCCTGACCCTGTCGGTCGTCGAGCACGCGGACGGCCTCGACTGCCTCTGGGAGTACGCCGACGGCTCCTTCGACACCGCGGAGGTGCGGGCGATGGCCGACCTCTTCCGGGACGGGCTGGACCGGCTGGCGGCGGAGCGGGACGGCACCGTCGCCGACCTGGTGACGCCGTACCGGCGCAGCCTGCCCGACCCCGGCCGCGGCGCCTGCGCGCAGCCGGCCCACACCACGATCGCCGAGGCGTTCGCCGACCAGGTCCGCCGGACACCCACCACCCCCGCCCTGACCGACGGGGAGCGCACCCTCGACTACGCGCTGCTCGACACCCACGCCGCGGCGCTGGCCGCCGAACTCCTGGAGCGGTTCCCGGCACCGGCCGAGGACGACGACCGGCCGCTCAGCATCGCGCTCCACCTCGAACCCTCCGTCGAACACGTGGTGGCGCTGCTCGCCCTGGCCCGCCTGAACATCACCGCCGTACCGCTCGACCCCGGCTATCCGCCGGCGCTGCTGCGCCAGATCCTCGACCAGGCACGGCCGCTGTGCGTCCTGGTCCCGCCCGGCCACGAGGCCGCGCTCGACGCGATCGCCCCGCCGCACCTGCCCCGCCACCCCGTCCGTCTGTCGACCGCCGCCGCGCCCGCGCTGCCGCCGCACTCGGGCCGACGGCCGCTGTACACCCTGTTCACCTCCGGCTCCACCGGCACCCCCAAGGGCGTGCAGGTGTCCGACCGGACCCTGTGCAACCTCCTCCAGTGGCAGCGCGAATCCGGTGGCCTCTCCGCGCCCGCCGTCACCCAGCAGTTCTCCATGCTGTCCTTCGACGTGTCCTTCCAGGAGATCTTCGGCACCCTGTGCGGCGGCGGCCGTCTGCACCTGGTCCGGCCCGGCTGGCGGCAGGACCCGCCCGCGCTGCTGGCCCAGCTGGAGTCGGCCGGTGCGGAACGCGTCTTCATGCCCTACGTCGCGCTGCAACTCCTCGCGGAGCACGCCGTCCACCTCGGCCGCTACCCCTCGCGGCTGCGCGAGGTGATCACCGCGGGCGAGCAGCTGCTGTGCACGGACGCCATCCGCCGCTGGTTCGCCGGGATGCCCGGCGCACGCCTGTTCAACCACTACGGCCCGACCGAGACCCACGTCGTCAGCGCCCTCCGCCTGGACGGCGACCCGGAGCACTGGCCCGAACGCCCGGCGATCGGCCGGCCCGTGGCCAACACCTGGCTGCGCGTCGTCGACGAGGCCGACCAGGCCGTACCCCCGGGCCGCCCCGGCCGGCTGCTGATCGGCGGTCCGCTGGTCGCGCCCTGCTACCTTGGCGACGACGGGCTCAACCGCACCCGCTTCGTGGAACTGCCCGGCCTCGGCCAGTTCTACCGCACCGGCGACCTGGCCCGGTTCGACCACGACGGGCTCCTGCACTACCTGGGGCGCGACGACCAGCAGATCAAACTGAGCGGCCACCGGCTGGAACTCGGCCAGGTCGAGGCCGCGTTGCTGCGCCACCCCGCCATCGTCAACGCCGTGGTGGTGCTGGACGGCGAACAGCTGACGGCCTGCGTCCAGTGCCGCGACGAGTCTCCCGCACCGGAGGAACTGGCTTCCCACCTGGCGCCGTTGCTGCCGCCCCACGTACGCGTGCAGCGCTTCCGCCGGCTGGCGGCGCTGCCGCGCACCCCCAGCGGAAAACTGGACCGCCGCCGGGCGCTCACCGCGCCCGGCGAGGAGCTGACCCCGCGCGCCGCCGCCGCGCCCCGCCCGTCCTCGCTGGAGGGGCGCCTCACCGCCCTGTTCGAGGCGGTGACCGGCGCACCGGTCCAACCCGACCAGCGCTTCTTCGACGCGGGAGCCTCCAGCCTCGACCTGATGCGCTTCCATCTGCGCTGCACCACGGAGCTGGGGCTGGCGCTGACCGTCGCCGACCTGTTCGAGCACGTCACCGTCCGCCGCCTGGCACGCTTCCTGGAAGGAGAGCCGCCCACGGCCCCCCGGCCCCCGGCCGGCACCACGGCCTCCCGGCCCCCGGCCGGCACCACGGCCTCCCGGCGCGCGGCCCGCATCACGGCGGACGAGCCCCCCACCGGTACCACGGCTGACCAGCCCCAGGCTGCCACCACGGCTGACCAGCCCCAGGCTGCCACCACGGCGGACCGGCCGGAAGCTGCCACCACGACTGACCGGCCGGCGGCCGGTGCCGCGGCCGACGCCCCGCCGCCGGCCGACGAGCCGGTCGCCGTCATCGGCATGGCGGTACGGCTGCCCGGCGCCGACGACCTGTCCTCCTTCTGGCGGATGGTGCGCGACGGCGGCACCGGCATCGAATACTTCGACGCGGCGGACGGCCTGGTCGGCGCCCGCAGCCAGATGTCCGGACTGCTGGCCTTCGACCCGGAGCACTTCGGCATCAGCCGGCGGGACGCGCGCCTCATGGACCCGCAGCAGCGCCATCTGCTGATGACCTGTGTCCAGGCGCTCGCTCACGCCGGTGTCGCCGACCCGGCCGCCCGGTCCGTCGGCCTGATCGCGGCCTGCGGAGAGAACACCTACTTCCAGTCCCTCCTGCGCGAGGCGGATCCGGCGCACCTGCCCGACGGCTTCCAGCTGGCCCTGCACCACGAGAAGGACTTCCTCGCCACCAAGGCGGCCTATCACCTGGGCCTGACCGGACCGGCGTTCACCGTGCAGGCCGCCTGCGCCAGCTCGCTGGTGGCCGTCCACCTCGCGGCCGGCCTGCTGCGCCAGGGCGACGCCGAGGTGATGCTGGCCGGGGGAGTGCTCGTCGACACCCTGCTCACCGACGGCTACACCTACCAGCCCCAGCACATCTTCTCCGCGGACGGACACTGCCGTCCCTTCAGCGACGACGCCGACGGCACCATAGGCGCCAGCGGTGCCGGTGTGGTGGTGCTCAAACCCCTGCGGCTCGCGCTGCGCGACGGCGACACCGTCTACGCCGTCATCACCGGCTCGGCCCTCAACAACGACGGTGCCGGCAAGCTCGGCTACAGCGCCCCGTCGCTGGCCGGCCAGCGCGAGGTGATCCGGGCCGCCCTGCGCCGAGGCGGCCGCACCGGCGCCGACATCGGCTACGTCGAGGCGCACGGCACCGGCACCCAGCTCGGCGACCCGGTCGAGGTGGGCGCGCTGCGCCAGGCCCTGGACCTCGGCCCGTCGGACAGCTGCGCGCTGTCGTCGGTGAAGAGCCAGATCGGCCATCTGGGCGCCGCGGCCGGGGTGGTGGGGCTCGTACGGGCCGCCCTGGCGGTCCACCACGGAGTGATCCCGCCCAACATCGGCTTCCACCGTGTCAACCCCCGGATCGGCGACATCGCGCCGTTCCACGTGCCCACCGAGGCCCGGCCGTGGCCGGTGGACCGCCCGCGGGTGGCGGCCGTGAGCAGCTTCGGCATCGGCGGCACCAACGCCCACCTGCTGCTGGAAGCGGCGCCGGCACCGGTCGAGCCCTCCACCGCCGTGCCCTGTCTGATGCTGTCCAGCAGCAGCCCGGAGGGCCTGCGCGCCGACGCCGCCCGGATTGCCGACCACCTCCAGGCCCGTCCCGGCACCTACGCCCGGGTGCTGCGGCATCTCCAGGCCGGACGTCCCGCGCACCGCTGGCGGATGGCGGCGCACTGCCCGGACGCCGCCGACGCGGTGACCTGGCTGCGCACGGCGACCGGCAGCGAGGTGGCGCCGGTCGAGGAGATCCTGCCCGCCGCGGGCCGTACGCCGCGGGAGCTGGCCGACGCCTGGCTGGCGGGGCGGACGATCCACTGGCCGGCCGGGCCGGCGCAGGCCCCCTGGGACTTCCCGCCGCCCGCCTTCCGGCTGACCGACCACGACTTCCCGCGCGCCACCTCCACGCCCACTTCCACCACCTCTTCCTCTTCCACCACCTCTTCCACCACCTCTTCCACCACCACCTCTTCCTCCGCCTCCGCAGCCACCTCCGTGTCCGCGTCCGCGTCCGCGGCCCCCGAGGGTGCGCGGCGCTTGCCCGAAGCCGAGTGGCTGCACCAGCCGCACTGGGTACGGCTCCGCCGCGCCCTGCCCGCCGGCCCCGCGACGCCCGCCCGCGGCCTGCTGGTGGTGATGGCGGCCGAGCCGCTGTCCGAGGCCGCGGTGCGTCCCTTGCGGGCGGCCTACACCAGGGTGGTGCGGGTCGCCGCGGCGGACGCCTTCGCCCGGCTCGCCGACGACCGCTATCAGGTCGACCCGGCCGACCCCGACTCGCTGGACCTGCTCCTGGACGCACTGGCCGACGACGCCCGCACGGGCGTCGACTGGCTGCACGCGCTGCCGCTGGCGGTCGACGGGGCGGTGGGGGAGGAGTCGCTCGCCCGGGCCCACTGGGCCTGCGTCGACACCCCGGCCGCACTGATCCGGGCGCTGGCCGGCCGCACGGAGGCGGGACCGCTGCGAGCTTTCTGGCTCTCCCACCGCGCCCAGCCCGTCGAAGGCGGAACGGACCGGCCGGAACTCGGCCTGCTGGCAGGCGTCTGCGAGGCCGCACGCCAGGAACGCGGCGTCGCCGGGCGCTGGCTGGACCTGCCGGGAGCCGACCTGGCCGACTGGGCACCGCTGCTGACACCGGTCCTGGCGGAGGCGGACACCTCCGACCCGGAGCAGCGCCGGCTGGCGCTGCGGCAGGGCTACTGGTGGCAGCAGACCCTCCTGCCGGTCGCCGCGCCCCCGGAATCCGCCGAGGTCCCGGTCGCGGGGGACGGCGTCCATCTGATCCTGGGCGGCACGGGCGGCATCGGCGGCACCATCGCGGCCTGGCTGCTGGAGCGGACCGACTGCCGGGTGATCCTGGTGGCCCGGCGGCCGACCCTGCCGGCCGGGCTGGCACCCTGGGCGGACCGTGTCCGGATGGTCGGGGCCGACCTGGCCGAGCAGCCGCCCGCGGCGGTGCTGGCCCTGATCGAACGGCACACCGACCGGATCGACGGCGTGGTCCACGCCGCCGGCGTGGCGGCCGGGAACCTCATCGTCCGGCGGGACGGCGCCGCCATGCGACGGGCCACCGCCGCGAAGCTGAACGGTGCCTTGCTGGTCGAGGCGGTGATCGAGCGCCACCGGCCGGAGTTCGCCGCCTACTGCTCCTCCATGGCCGCTCTGTTCGGCGGCGTCGGGCAGCTCGACTACGCCGCGGCGAGCGGTCTGCTGGACGGCTTCGCCCGCCACCGGGCCACCCCGGCGGAGACGACACTGCGGCTCTGCGTCGACTGGGACATCTGGCACGAGGCCGGGATGGCCCGGCAGGCCCTGCGGTCGGACGCCCGCCATCAGGCGCACCTGGCGGTCGGCCTCGGCGTCGCGGAGGGCCGCCGGGTGTTCGAACGGGCCCTGCGGCTGCAACTGCCGCACCTGCTGGTGTCCACGACCCCGCTGGAGCAGGCCCGCGGCTTCTACGAGGCCCCCGCCGCAGCACAGCCGGCCGCCGGAGCACCGTCCTCCGCCGCAGCACAGCCGGCCGCCGGAGCACCGTCCTCCGCCGGAGCACCGTCCTCCGCCGGAGCACCGTCCTCCGCCGGAGCACCGGACCCCGCCGAGGCACCGCTCTCCGCACCGGAGGCGGCCGCGACCCGCCCCGGGGAAACCGGCCGGCCCGCCGAACTGCTCGCGGAGCATCTGTGCCGCTGGCTGGGTGTGGAGGAACTGGACCCGGACGTGTCCCTGTACGACCTGGGCGCGGACTCGCTCACCCTGCTCGACCTGATCAGCGAGGTGAAACGGCACTTCGGCGTCGACCTCGAACTCTCCCGGATGAGCCACCGGGTCAGCCTCCGGGAGGTGCTGACGCTGCTCGGCGAGCCGGCGTCCGCCGAAGCGGTCACCGACGACGGGATCCCCCTGGAGGTGTGGCAGCAGGGCACCGGACGCGACCTGCTGTGCCTGGTCCACCCCGTCGGCGGCGACATCCAGGCGTACCGCGCCCTGGTGTCCTCGCTCGACCCGCGCCTCACCGTCGTCCTGATCGCCGACCCCGCCCTGCACCGGCCCGCGCCCGCGTGGTCCCTGGCGGAACGGGCCCGGCGCTACCAGGCGGCCCTGCGCCGGCGCTTCCCGCACGACGAGTGGCGCCTGCACCTGGCCGGCTGGTCCTTCGGCGCCTGGGTGGCGCTGGAGATGGCCGCACAGGCGGAGGCGGCCGGCCGGGCGGCGGCCGGGCTCTTCCTCCTCGACCCGCCCCCGCCCGGTGCCGGGCCGCGCTTCGCGGACTACGACGAGGCCCGGATCGACGCGGTGTTCGCCCACGAGCTGGGCACGAGGGGCACGGACACGGAGCCGGGGCAGGCGACGAAGGACTACGCCGAGCGGCTGGCACGCTGCTGCCGGACCAACCTCGCGAGCATGGCGGGGTACGAGCCGCCGCGCCTGTCCGGCACGCCCGTCCGGCTCTGGCTGGCCGCCCGCCCGGTGACCGGACTGCCCGCGCTCGGCTCCCCCGAGGAGCAGCTGGACCTGTGGCGGGCACACCTGCCCCGGCCGGCGCACGGCCGCGTCCTGGACACCGACCACTACGGCATCGTCCGGCCGCCCCAGGTCCGGACGGTCGCCGAGGAGATCAACGCGGCGGCGACGGCCGTCGACGAACCCCGCTGACGCGCCCCCGGAAGGAACCCGAGACCCCGCCGTGCACCCGCACCAGAATCCGTACCAGTCGCTGCCGCCCCGCTCGTTCTGGCGTACCGCCGTGGCCGAGCCGGACCCCTCCGCCATCGGGGACCTGTGGACCCCCGCGTTCTCCCTCGGGCAGGACACCCCCGTCCTCACCGTGGGCTCCTGCTTCGCCCGCCACATCGGGCCCGCCCTGCTCGACCGCGGCATGAACTGGCGTGACACCGAGCCCGCCCCGCCGGGACTCACCCCGGCCGAGCGGCAGAGCCGCCAGTACGGCGCGTTCTCGTTCCGCACCGGCAACGTCTACACCGCCGCGGTGTTCCGGCAGTGGCTGTCCTGGGCGAGCGGCGAGACCACCCCGCCCGAGGAGGTCTGGTACGAGGACGGCCGCTGCTTCGACCCGTACCGCCCCTCGGTCGAACCCGACGGGTACGACTCGGCGGAGGCGATGCTGGCCGCCCGCCGGACGACCCTGGACGCCATCGCGGGTGCCCTCGCCACGGCCGGCTGCCTGATCTTCACCCTGGGCCTGACCGAGGCCTGGGAGAACCGTGCCACCGGCGCCGTCCACCCGGTCTGCCCCGGCACCGTGCGCGGCACCTTCGACGCCGCACGGCACGCCTTCCGCAACTTCACCTTCGCCGAGGTGCACCGCGATCTGTCGGCCGCCCTCGCGCTCGCCCGCGCCGCCAACCCGGAGCTGCGCGTCGTGCTCACCGTCTCGCCCGTACCGCTGACCGCCACCGCCACCGGCGATCACGTGCTCAGCGCCACCACGTACTCCAAGTCCGTGCTGCGGGCCGTCGCCGGGCAACTGGCCCAGGAGCACGACCACGTCGACTACTTCCCCGCGTACGAGATCATCACCGGCGCGCCCTTCAAGGCGGCGTTCTTCGAGCCGAACCTGCGCACGGTCACGCCGGAAGGCGTCGCCTTCGTCATGGACCGGTTCCTCGGCGCACTCGCCCAGCCCCCGGCCGCCCCCCGGCCCGAGCGCGGAGAGGACGTCTGGTGCGATGACGCCGTACTCGACTACTACAGCCCCTTCTAGGACCACGGCCCCCGCCAGGTTCCTGCTGCTGGGCGACTCGCACGCCGGCCCGATCGGCCGCGCGGCGAAGGCGGCGGGCATCCCCTTCCACGGCGGCCCGATCGGCGCCGGACGGGAGTTCACCGCCGACTTCTTCGACGTCCGCGGGGACGACATCGTGTTCCGCAAGCCCGAGGCCGACCGGTACTACCGCCGCTTCCTCGCCGAGCTGGACACCCCGGCCCTGGGCGCGCTGACGGTGCCGCTGGTGTCGACCCTCGGATTCAGCGCCCACTTCGTCGCCACCGCCGAGAACTGGAAGGTCTACCGGGTGCGCGGCGCGTTTCCACCCGGCTTCCTGGCGAGCCGGCACTTCGACGGCATCGTCCTGTCGATGTCCCGCGGAGCGCTGGCCTTCTATCGCCGGGCACGGCGCCTCGGACTGCGCACGCTCGCGGTGATGCCGCCCCAACGGGTCCCGGGCCACGCCGACGCCGCGGTCTTCCGGGCAGCGCAGGACACCCTCCGCCGAGCCCTGCTCCCGCTCGGCGTGGAGATCGTCGACCTGCGCGAGCGGGCCACCGACTCCACCGGCCGGCAGCGCCCCGAGCTGTGCGAGCCCGACGACACCATCCACGGGAATCTGGCCTTCGGCCGGATGATCCTGGCCGACCTGCTGGCGCGCGGCCTGTGACCCGGACCCACCCCCGTACGAGGAAGACGCAGAGGACATCATGGAGAAGTTCGTACTGGACGCCGTCGAGCACCTCACCACCAGGCCCAGGACGGCCTACGAGACGATCGCCACCGACCCGCTGACCCCGGTGATAGGCGCCGAGGTGACCGGCGTCGACCTGTCCCGCGAACTGCCGGAGCGGCAGCTGGCGGAGATCCGGCACGCCTTCCTCGAACACCACGTGCTCGTCTTCCGCGACCAGGTGCTGTCGGCCGAGGACCACAAGCGGTTCGCCGCCCACTTCGGCGAACTCCGCCCGCTGCCGGTGGCCGTCCCCGAGGGCCGCGACCCGGTGATCCTGGACATCAGCGCCGACAAGGACTCCACCGACGTCGACGGCCACGGCTGGCACGCCGACGGGACCTCCAACCCGGAACTGGCCCTCGGCTCGATGCTCCACATCACCCGCACCCCGGACATCGGCAGCGGCGGCGACACCCTGTTCGCCAACATGCACCTCGCCTACGAGATGCTGTCCCCGGCGATGCGGGCCTTCCTGGACGGCCTGACGGCGGTCCACGACGACGCCGTCGCCTGGCAGGGCCACACCCCTCCGGAGGGCTACGTCCTGCCCAGGAACGAACACCCGGTGGTGGTGCGGCATCCCGAGACCGGCCGCAAGCTGCTGTTCGTCAACCCCGCGTACACCTCGCACATCACGCAGCTGTCCGGCGCGGAGAGCAAGGCGCTGCTCACCATGCTGTTCGACCTGGTCGCCCGCACGCCGATGCTGAGCTGCCGGGTCCGCTGGACCCCCGGCACCCTGGTGTTCTGGGACAACCGCAGCGTCCAGCACCACGCCGTCTGGGACTACTACCCCCACGCCCGCCACGGCCGGCGGGTCGCCATCAAGGGACAGCGGCCGGAGGCGTGAGATCCCGCGGTGGGCGGCCGGAGGCGTGAGATCCCGCGGTGGGCGGCCGGAGGCGTGAGATCCCGCGGTGGGCGGCCGGAGGCGTGAGACGCCACGGTGGGCGGCCGGAGAGGTGAGACGCCACGGTGGGCGGCCCGAGAGGTGAGGTGCCGCGGTGGGCGGGGCCGGTGACCCCCGCCCACCGGGACGGGCGCGTCAGGACACCGCCCGGACCAGGGCGTCGGCGAGTCCGTCGGCCAGCCGCCGGTAGACGGACCGCAGCCGCTCCGCCCGCTCCCCGTCCTCCTCCGGGGCCGTCGGCCGCTCCCCGTCGGCGGCCCAGGCGAGGGCGCACACCTGTACCTGGGCGAAGGGCCAGGTCTCCGCGTAGGCGCGCGCGTCCGCCGCGGCCCAGGCCGCCGCCGTCGCACCGGCGTGCGCCAGAGCGTTGCCGTCGGCGAAGGAGGCGACGTTGGCGCCGGTGTTCGACTCGGCGTAGCCGCCCGCGAACTCGGCGGCCCGCTCGGCGCCGTAGTCGTTCGCGAGGGCGTAGGCGTGGGCCCCGGCGTACGCGTCCGCGAAGGCGTCGGCCCAGGCGTAGGCGAGACGGTAGGCGTCCCGCGACGCCGGTTCCAGCACCGCCTCCCACTCGGTCTCCGTGACGCGCCCGCCCGCCAGCGCCCGCAGGTGCAGGTCCCGTACCGCTTCCTGCGGCTCCCGCGGCCGGCCGCGCCGGGCGCTCGCCTCCGCCAGCACCGGCGCGACGGCGTGCGCGTGCCAGTCGTGCACCACGGAGAACGGCACCCGGCCGGCCGACCGCGCCAGTTCGCCGTGCACCCGAAGCGCCCAGTCCTGCGCGGCCGCGGCGTCCTGGCCGTCGTACAGCACGGCGATCACCTGCCACAGCCAGTCCGGCGGACCGGGGTCGGTGGCCGAACCGTCCTCGGCGCGGTCGGCGGTGGCGGCCGGGCCGGCATCGAGCCGGGCGAGAAACCGGTCGTACGACACGACGGTGGCCGGGGGGCGGTTCATAGGGTTCTCCAGTGCGGGGAGGGCGGTGCGCGCGATCGGGCGCGGCGGCCGGGGCTGTCGGCAGGCCGCGCAGCCTAGGAAGCGCGCCGGACGGACTCCACCGATCGCGCACAACCTGCCCGAAGGGGCACGGTCCGTGCCCGCCCGGCGTGAAGTGCCAGGTCGCGCACGGGAGACGGGACGACCGTGGTGGACCGGCGGCCGGCCCGTTCTACAGTTGATCAACGGTCCCCGGGTGCACCGGCCGGTCGCACCCGCTCACGGCAGGGAGACCGCTCTCTCAGGGAGAAACCAGCGCATGAGCGGCAACCAGACAGGAGCGGAGGCCGGCCCGCGGCCGACGGCGGCCCCCCGTGCGGGCACGGCCGTGGGCGCCGCCACCGCCGGGCGGCTCGCCGGCGGACCGGGCGGGACGAGGACAGCGGCGGGCGGGTCCCCGCTGCCGGCCCCCGGCGGCGGGCTGTCCGGCGCCGCGGACCGGAACACCGGACGGGTCGCCCCGGACCGGAACACCGGATGGGTCGCCCCGGAGCGGAGCACCGGATGGGTCGCCCCGGAGCGGAGCACCGGACGGGTCGCCCAGGACCGGAACACCGGGCGGGTCGCCGCGGACCGGAGCACCGGGCGGGTCGCCGCGGACCGGAGCACCGGGCGGGTCGCCGCGGACCGGAGCACCGGACGGGTCGCCCCGGACCGGGACGCCGGACGGGTGCGCGGCGTGCCCGGCGGCCCGAAGGCGCCGGACTCCGGGCGCCTCCCGACGCCTCCGTGGGGCTCCGTCCTCCCCGACCGGCCCTGGTCGCTGGGCTCGGCCGTGGCCGAACCCCTCCCCGCCGGGGTCTGGCTGCGTCCGGCGGACGCGGGCGACACCCGGTACGACCACCGGACGCGCCTCTCCGGCCTGCGCGTCCGTGCCGACCTGCTCACCGTGGTGGTCGGCGTCCCGGGAGCGGAGCCGGTGCCCCTGGCCGACGTCGCCCGTCTGTGGCAGGGCCTGCCCCCGCACCTGCGACCGGCGGTGCGGTTCGTCTGTTACGGGCCGGCCCGCCTCAGCGGCGGCCGGCATTTCGGGGACGTCCTCGCCCAGGTGGTCGGCGAACCCGTGCGCCTGTACAACGGCGTGCCCGGCGGCGCCGACGAGCCCGGCGAGGTGCTGGTCGTGCGGCAGGACGGCTCGCCGGGCCGCCCGCTGCGGGGACGGGAGTTCGTCCACCTGCCGCCCACCGACTCCGCCGCGCCCCCGCCGTCTCCCTTCGCGGCGGCGCACGGCTGGCCGCTCGACGGCCTTGCCGAGATCAGCCCCGGCACCCACCTCCTCGCCGAGGACGCGGTCGTCGAGGTGGTGCGCAGCGGCCTGTGGGTCCGGCTGCCGCAGGATCCGCCGTACGCGGCCGAGGTACGAGCCGCCGACCCGGACCCCGGCCGGGAGCGGATCCTGTGCGACGCCGACTCCGCGGCGGCGCTGCCCCGGCTCAGGCAGCTCGCGGCGGACCTGGTGCAAGCCTTCCCGCCCGAACTGCGCGGTGAGGTGCGCCTCGGGGTCTGCCGCCCCACCGCCGACGGCGGCCGGACGGCCCCGGCGGGGCCGGCCTCGCGCACCGGCGGCTCCCCGGACCCCGTCGGCTCCCGCTCCGGGCCCGGCGGCGGACGCACCGGTGGGGCACGGACCGGCGGACGCACCGGTGGGGCACGGCCGGCGACCGCCCCCGGCCCCGAGCACGCGGGCTCCCTCTCCGTCGCGGCCGAGGTCCTGCACAGGCATCCCGAACTCCTCGCGGACCGGCCGGAGCCGGACGCCGTCGCCGGTCTCGCGGCGGTACTCCGCCGGCTGGCGGACACCGCGGACCCGGAGGGCACCGGAGCACAGGCGGCGGACGGACTGACGGCGACCGCCGACGGCGAACTGCTGCGCACGGGGCTGCGCATGCTCCCCGTGCACCACGGGGCGACGGGTCTGCGGGCGACGCTCGACGAGGCGATGCGCCGGTGGTACGCGGGGCAGCCGCTGGTGGTCGACCCGCAGGCCTGCGAGGCATCGGCCCTGGGGCCCGGCGGTGAACCGGGCAACACCGACTTCCTCATCTGGTCCGTGGCCGGCCGCCGCACGGACCTCCTCGATCCCCTGTGCCCCGACCGGGTGCTGTTCCTGCCCGGCGCCCGGTTCCGCGTCCTCGCGGCGGAGCCCGGCGTCGTCATGATGCGCGAGGTCGCCCCCGGCCGGACCCCGCAGGACCCCGAACTCGACCGGGCGGCGGTACGCGAACTGACCCGGGCCCGGCGCGCCTGGCGCGGCACCGGCGGCGCCTGACGCGGCGGCCCGCCGGTACGCGGTGCCTTGCCGGTACGCGGTGCCCTGCCGGTACGCGGTGCCCTGCCGGTCTGCGGCGGTCCGGCGATCGAGGCGGCCCGGCAGGTTATCGAGGCGGCCCGGGCGGGTTGATCGAGGCGGCCCGGGCGGGTTGATCGAGGCGGTCCGGCGGGTTGTTCGGACAGTTCCCCTGACCTAAGGGGCACGGTGACGCCGTCGCGCTGGCGGGCCGCGGCCGGCCGCCAGAAGGATGACGCGCGGAGGCGGCTCCCTCCGACGACGGCCGGGGCGACCCCGGCACCCCGGGGAGCGGCTTTCCCCCGTTCCCAGCCGGGCGGACCGCCCCCTCCGTGCGACATGCCGGGACGCCCCGCGTCACCGGCCGAGGGCGCGCCACGCAGGCTGCCGAACCCCGACGGAACTGGCCACCGGCTCCTGGAAGGCGTGCCCCATGTTCAACGCACTTCTCCGCCGCTCACCCGGGCGGTACACGGAGAAGCAGAAACGAGTCGCCCTCGGCGCCCTGATCGCCACGCTGATGACGGCGGTCGTGGCGGTCCCCGCGCTCGCGGGACAGGACGGCGATCCCTCCCCGCCCACGGCCTTCGCCCACCCGGGGGTGATGGAGAGCAGACCGCAACTGGACTTCGTGCGGGAGAAGGTGCAGGCGGGGAGCCAGCCCTGGAAGGGCGCGTTCGACCAGATGATGGCGAGCCCCTACGCCTCCCTGTCCCGGACCCCGAGCCCCCGGCAGACGGTGGAGTGCGGCTCGTACTCCCAGCCCGACAACGGGTGCACCGCCGAGCGGCAGGACGCGATAGCCGCGTACACCGACGCGCTCGCCTGGTACCTCACCCAGGACGAGAAGTACGCCCAGAAGGCCATCCAGATCATGGACGCCTGGTCGTCCACGATCACCTCCCACACCAACAGCAACGCACCGCTCCAGACCGGCTGGGCCGGGTCCATGTGGCCGCGCGCCGCGGAGATCATCCGCTCCACCCACACCGGCTGGCCCCAGGAGGACCGCTTCGCGACGATGCTGCGCGACGTCTACCTGCCCGAGGTCGTCAAGGGCTCGGACAGCAACGGCAACTGGGAACTGAGCATGATGGAGGCCGCGGTCGGCATCTCCGTCTTCCTCGACGACCGGGCGAGCTACGACCAGGCGGTGGACCGCTATCTGCAGCGCGTCGCCGCCTACGTCTACCTGGACTCCGACGGCTCCCTGCCCAAGACGGCGTCGGGAGCCGCGGGCGACAGGTCCGCGACGGTCGGCTTCTGGCAGGGACAGTCGACCTTCACCTCCGGCCTGACCCAGGAGACGTGCCGGGACCTCACGCACACGGGGTACGGCATCTCCGCGATCTCCCATGTCGCCGAGACCGCCTGGATCCAGGGACAGGACCTGTACTCCCAGGTGGGCGAACGCCTGCGGCAGGCACTGGAGTTCCAGTCGAAGTACTCGCTCGGCGCCGCCGTGCCGTCCTCCGTCTGCGGTGGCAGCCTGAAGCAGGATCTGGGCCCCGTCACCGAGGTCGGATACAACGCCCTGCACACCAGGCTGGGCCAGGACCTGCCCGAGACGGCCAGACTCACCGAGCGCAACCGTCCCGCGGGCACCAACGACCTGTTCGTCGCGTGGGAGACCCTCACCCACGCCGACAACCCGGCCGGACCCGCGACCGCGCAGGCGCCGTCGGCCACGTCGTCCCCGTCCCCCGTCACGGGCGTGGTGGCCCCTCCCGGCAAGGGATCCGTGGGTTTCCCGTCGCGGTACGCGGCCCCCTAT
>NZ_JAINRE010000022.1 GCF_020400595.1 Streptomyces naphthomycinicus
GAGACCGACGACAGTACAGCAGGGCGGTGACACGGACAGCCAGGGCATCTGGCCGTCCGTGAGGACAACGATCACGCCCGGACAGGGGCCGGGAACGCAGCACCCGGGCGAACCCCGAGCGCAGATCCGTTCCCCCGCCACCGATCAATTCGATGTTCTCGGCACAGCAGAGCGGGACGGCAACCCCGACCGCCACGTCGCAGGAGATGACGGAGACCACCTCCCGCCGCCCGCCCACCGCCCGTCCCACCGCCCGTGAGATCGCCGCCACCTCCAGCAACACGCTGCCCAGTTCGGCGTCGCTCACCGAGCCGGAGGTATCGATCACGACGCGGACCCGGGGCGGGGTGCGGCGCAGGCTCGGCAGCAGCACGCCGGGCAGGGCGGCCGAACGCCTGGAGGGGCGACGGTAGCTGTGGTCCTCGCCCGCGCCGGGCGCCGCCGCCGCGGAACGCAAGGCCGCTCCCAGCAACTGCCGCCACGGCTGTGGCGGATGGAACGCCTCGTCCGCCCAGCGCCGCCAGCCCTCAGGTGCGTCACCCGGCCGGCCCTCGACGGCCTCGGCGACACGGAAGCGGACCGCGTCGCGCTGTTGTCTGCCCAGCCCGTGTGCGCCGGCTGCCCCCAGCTCCCAGGGGCCGGCTGCCCCCAGCTCCCAGGGCCGGACCTGTCCGTCGGCACCGCTGCCGCAGTCCAGCCAGGCCAGGTCCGCGGCCGGCCCGGTCATCGACACGGTGCGCAGGTACTCCTCCATCAGCAGCCCGTCGGGCAACCGCAGCAGCGAGGGGCGCACCGCCCCGGCGGGGCGGGGCAGACCGTCGCCGTAGACGTCGTCGTCGACCCCGAAATCGGCGGCGATGCTCCGCCGCAGCCGCTCCCCGGGCCCGTGGCCCCCGGCGTCACGGGCGTACCGCTCGCCCCGTCCGTGATGGTCGCGAAGCAGATGAGAGACCTCGTGCACCCAGACACCCGCAAGTTCCTCCACCGCGGTACCGGCCACGAAACCGGGGCAGACATAGCAGCGCCGACCAGCGACCTCCCGAACAACGCACCGCACCCGCCTCAGCCCTGAACTCACAGTAGTGTTGAGGCACATGGTGTCTCTGTTCGCATTGTTCGGCCCGCCCGCGATCACGCTCCTCCTCTTCGCCGTGGGAGCGTTCCCGTACGCGGTGTGGGTGAGCCGGAGGAAGCCCTCGCAGCCGGCTCGCTGGGCCGTGATCGGCAGCGCGGCAGCGATCGCCGCCTACGGGGCCGGAACCGTCTACGGGCTCGCCTTCACGAGCCCGCTCGACGTCTGCGGGGACAGGACCCGCGACGGCGTGTACATGGATGCGGGGCGGGACTACAGCCTGACGTCGGTGAGCATGGACAGCTTCCCGCCGTCCATCGCCTGCCACTGGTCCAGCGGCCGGAACACCGAAGAGGTGTGGTTCTGGGCCACACCCCTGCTGTACGCAGGGCTGGCCTGCGCCGTCATCTGCTCCGCCCTGCTGCTCATCAACCGAGCTCGAAGGCCCTGAGCGCCTCCAGCTGATCCGAGTGAGACAGCTGCTCAGCCGGACGGCGTGACGGAGGACCACACGCCGAACCACTGCTCGGCGCCGTACTCCTCGAACCGCTCCACCTCGGTGAACCCCAGCTTCGTCGCGAGGCGCATCGCCCGGTCGTTGGCGGTCTGCGTGCAGAGGACCACCGGCTCACCGGGAAGCACGTCCGTGAACCAGTCGAGTGCCGCTGCACATGCCTCGGCGGCGTATCCGCATCCCCACGCTTCGGGCAGAAACATGTAACCGAGCTCGGTTTCCCCGGCATCCGGACGGACGTGTCCCGGGCGCTCCGCACCGCGCCGATCGAGCGTGATCATGCCGATCATCGCTCCGTCGAGATCGATCACGAAGAGGCCAGGGCGCCGCCCGGGCACTTCAGGCATCGCGCGTTCGAGCTCATCACGCGGTCGCGGGCCGCCGATGTAGGTGCCCACCTCGGGCGACGCGAACAACTCGATGAACGGCGCACGGTCCTGGGCCTCGGACTCACGGAGCACGAGCCGCTGGGTCGTGATCGGGGCGGGCGGCCACACGGCGGGTCCGAGTTCAGTCACAGCAGGCAACCTATCGCACGCCCGTCAGAGTGATCCGAGGGAGAAGCCGGGGCAGGGGGGTCAGGGCGTGCCGGCGCTGCCCACGGCCAGCACAGCCCTCACTGATGTAGCCGTCCGCGGCACGCAAGGGGTTCTGCTCACCGTCAGGATCCAAGAAGGGCTTCCACTGCGGCTCCAGTCCCAACCGCAGCGCCGTCCGTGCGGCCTGCGACCAAGCAGGTCCGCGGTAGCGCACCACATCCGACGACAGCGGCGCATAGTGTTCGATCAGTATTGTGTGCTGCCGCACCATGGTGAATCCCGCCCCCTCCAGCCGTCGGTGCAACTCACGGGACCTCAGCAAGTGCCGCGTGCAGGCCACATGCGCGGCAACCGCACGGTAGTAGTCCAGAAAGAGGTACGGATCCCCAGGCCGCACCATCACCAGGCTAGGATCCCGCTCCCGCACCGCAAGGACCCCACCCGGCCGCAACACTCGCCGGAACTCCCCCAGTGCCACGCTCAACTGACCATCGTCCAGGTACCGGACCGTGTCGGAGCACCACACCGCATCGAAGCTGTCGTCCTCGAACGGCAGACACAGGACATCGCCCTGCCGCACCTGAACCCCGCACGAGGGATAGGACTGCCCGATCCGCGCGGCAGCCACGGCGACCTGCCGCTCATCGACATCCATGCCCACCGGGGAGCCCCAGGCGGCCCACCAGCCGAGCGATCCACGGCGAGAACAGACCACCGCCGCAGCCCGCATCCAGCACCCGCCACCCGGGCAGAATCCCCACCTCGTGCAACGCCTGCCGGTACTGCCCCGCACACATACGAAAATAGGCGTCCTCAGCAGCCGGGCCACCCGCCAAACCCAGATCCGCACAAGAATAGCCCGAGCCGGCCCCGCTCACCCGCCCTCCTCCTACCAGACCACACGACTCCCCACCGGACACCGCAAGGACCCCCACTCAGGCCGGCTGATGGGCAGACCGATCCGTCCGGCGGGCCGAGTGGCACGCCCCTCAGATGCACCTGCGCCCGGCTCAGCCCCCGGGCCGACCCGCGGGCTGTCGAATCCGGCCGACGTGCGAGCGGGCAACGGCCCACACGCTCAACGGCCCTCGCCGGCATCCAGCACCAGCCACACCGCCCCGTCACGGACCTCGACCGGATACGTCACCGCGTCCACCGTCACCGGCGTGCCCAGTGCCTGACCCGTCTTCAGACAGAACCGGCCCGCATGCATCGGGCACTCCACCTCTCCGTCCTCCGCCCATCCCTCCGACAACGAAGCCTGAGCATGCGTACATGTGTCCCCGAGGGCATAGAACAAACCGTCCTCATGGAACACTGCGATCGCATCCCCCGTCCCGGTCACCTCCGCACCGACGCGAGCCGCCTCACCCTCGTCGAGCTCCCCCACTTCGCACACCCGCGCAGGACGTGCCACTGTCCCCCACCCTCCTCACGACTCCACGCCCACACATGTCCGGGCCTCGGAAACTCCAGTCCCTGGCCGACGCTGAGGGTGCGATCACGTGGGATCCGAGTGTCGATTCCACTGTGTGCCGTGCCTGGGCAGCGTGGGGACTCGCCGCAGTTGGAACCGGTGCTGGAGAAGGTCCGCGTGCCCCGCATCGGGACGGGCCGGCCGCGTGTCCGTTCCGATCGAGTGCGCGCTGACAAGGCGTACGCCTCCCGCTGGAACCGCGCCCGCCTGCGCCGCCGGGGGATCCGCTGCACCATCCCCGGCAAGGTCGACCAACGAGTGGCTTTGATCAGCACGCTTCGCCAGAGTTCGTAGTTCTGAGCCGCCTCCTCCGAGGGGCTGCCGCGCAGCGCGGGACCAACGGCATCCTCGTCTGACGGTACGTCTTGGTCGGCTGGAAGCAGACCAGGGTGACGGCGGAGCGGTACAGCGGCGGGTCGAGGGGGCCAAGAGCGATCGCTGCTGAGCTGAAGATGCCGACGCAAGACCGTCCTGGGTCCTGTGGCGGTTCAGCGCTCGATGCCCAGGCCGTCCAGGAACTCCTGGAACAGATCCTCCACGAACGGGTCGGACCGCTTCGACAGGACATCGGCGATCGTCTTGGGCAGGGGGGTCAGGCCGGCCGCCCGTGCCCAGGCCACAGCGCGCTCCGCAGCCTCCTCCGACCCCAGGAACCAATCGTCGACGGATTGGCCGCCCTCCGCCATGTAGGCGGACATGGCTGTCCGGTCGAGACATGTGCGCCAGGTTGCCTGGTCCCTGGTTCGGCCTTCCAGCACAAGGCAGTCACTGTCCATTACGAATCCGGCAAGGACCGGGCGGCCAGTGACTTCCACAAGCTCGATGAGAGTCTTCTCGTCGAGTGAGGTCTGCCCTTCCAACGACCAGAGCCGCCAGTCATCGGCGCGCTCCTGAAGCAGTTCCATGTGCACCGCGTCGGTGAAAGCCACCGCCCCGTTCAGCGGGTGCCGGTGGCGGACGACGATGAGAGAACCCCCGTACCCCATGTGATTGCTCCATGCCCGAGAGCCGCTGCCCGGCGGCGCTCGCCGCCGCCCAGAGCCGCGTTTGCACTGGGAGGAGCGATTCTTGCAGAAGTCTCATCCTTGTCGGCCCGGACTCGGTCGGTCGCATCGCTCAGATCTGCACGCTCATGCCGACGCCGCCCCCGGCAGTGGAACCGATGGGCGGCGTTGGCTCGTTGGCCCGTCCGCGGTGGCGCATGGACGCCGGCCGAGGCCGGGGGCGGGCGCGGGTCAGCCGATGTGCCAGGTGAAGCTGCCGCCGTTGTTGGCGGCGACGACAAACATCACGATCATGAGAACGATGTCGACCACTCCGAGCCCGATGTCCCACTTCGCCATCACGGAGCCGGTCTGACGCAGTGCCACGGCGCCGAAGATGATGGCCAGCGGTCCCAGGATGATCGGCAGGATGAAGAGGCCGACGATGCCGCAGACCAGTCCCGCGATCGCCAGTCCGCTCGTCCGGCTGGTCTTATGCGCGCCTGTACTGAAGGACGACATCGGTATCTCCCAAACTATCGCGATTGGCTTCTTTCTCTCTTTCGGTTCCCTTCTGGTTACCCGTCACGGCCCGGTCATGCATGGGGGGGGAGGCAGGAACAGGTCCTGGCGCGGGCGGAGTTGACGTACACCTCCCTGTTCACAGGGGCTGATCGGTGATTCATGGGCAAGCGCACGCCCTGACCGGTTTCAGGCTCGATCGGCACGGTCAGTGGGCGCATCAGGGAGGTCTGCCGAACCGGACGCCGCGGTGCGGGGGCGGCGGTTCAGGGCGAGGACGGTGGTGGGGATCGGGGTCAGTGCGGCGATGGCGGTGCCTGCCACGGCGGGGCCGGTGGAACCCATGCCGGAGTCGAGGGTCTGGCCGGCGATCCCGGAGCCGGCGGCGGTGCCGAGGTTGAAGGCCGAGACGGTCAGGGCGAAGGTCGGAGTGGGCGCCTCACCGTCGCTCCGCCGTGCCTGGACGCCCATCGGCGGAAGCCATACAGCGCCACCACCCGCTACACGGCTGAGTCCTGGCCAAGACCACAATGGCGGCGGAGGCGGTGTCGATCGGTTTGGGCCCATCCTCCCTCCGGTCTTGGCGGTGTCACGTCCGGGAGGGCTGAATTCAATGGAGGACGCTGACGGCCCGGGCGATGACCAGCAGTGAGGTGAGCAGGGCGGAGACGCTCTGGACACTCATCAGGAACTTGGCGCGGGTGGAGAGCGGCATGGTGTCGGTCGGGCTGAAGGCCGTGGAATTGGTGACGGACACGTACAGGTAGTCCGCCAGTGTGGGCACCCAGTCCGATGTACGGCTGGCGCCGTCGGCAACCTCTTCGACGGCGTCGTCGTTCTCGTCCTGCGAGAAGCGGAAGTCGGCCAGGGGCAGTGCGGCGCGGGGTGCTTGAGTGCGACTGACGGGACCGCCCCGGTCCAGCTCCCAGTAGGCCAGGCCGAAGACGATGATGTTGGTGAGCCAGACCTGCAACGCGGCGACGAGCAGCCCCCGGCCGTCCTTCACGCCCGCGTAGACGAGCTCGTGGATCAGCAGGCCCAGCGCGACGAGGTTGCTCGCCGCGATGACGGCGACCAGGGTCAGGGACAGTGCGCGGAACGTCTTCGTCTGGCGGGTCAGCCGCCTCGGGTTGATCGCGACGAGCGGGACGAGGAGGAGGAACTCCAGCGCCGGGAGCACGTAGCGCGGGGCGAGCAAGAGCCGTTGGGGCAGAGCGAGGTAGAGGGCGATGGCCGCGAGCGTCGCGATCACCGCGGGCAGGCGGGCTTCTCCCCTGCGTTCGTGGCGTGGGTGCCGGGTGCGGGCATCGGCTCGCGTGCGGGTCACGGTCCCTCTTCTCCTGTTCGCCTCTGACGGCCATCCCGCACGCGCGTTGCATCGGCGCGGTTGTGGGGCCCTCGGCGCGTGCATCTGACAGTGTGGAGCAACTGCCCCGCTCCACGGGTTCGAAGCCACGGCCACACGCCGATGTTTCCTCCCTGGGCGGCGTGCGGCCCCAGGACGCCTCGTCGATGAACGGTCGCGGCCGTTGCCGGTGCGGACGCGGTCGGCCGCCCGTCGGCCCCGGTGAACGTCTCCGCCCACAGCGGCTCACCCTCGACGCCCCGCCCGTACCGCGGGGCGGCAGAGCAGACAGGTACCGAAGCGGCGGCTTGCGGTCAGGCCGGGCCGCCCCGTTCCGCGATGTCCAGGGCGTGTTTGAGCACTTCGCACGCCTGTAGATGGTTTCCGGACTCCTGGAGCAGGTCGGCCAGCCGTCTGCACACCAGGACGGCTTCGGGACCGTACACCTTGTGCACCTGCTGGAAGGCGAGTTCCAGGACTTCGATCGCCTCCTTCACCTGACCGGTCTCGGCAAGCAGCTCGGACAGTTCCAGCTGAACGGCGAGCAGGTCACCGCGCGCCCCGCCGATCTGCTCCTGCAGTGCGAGCCGGAGAACGGCCAGCGCGTCGCGGGCGTTGCCGTCGGCGCGCAGGAGGCGGGCGAGCGCGAGGCCGGTGGCGACCGCGGCTGCTTGCACGTCGGCGGCCAGCACGGGGCCGGCGGGTGTGTGACGGCCGGCGTGGGCCTTGTTGCGGGCCAGCGGGAGCCGTCCCACGCCGTTTTCCTGGGAGCGTTGGGGCAGCGGGCGATTCTTCGCGCGCAGGCGCTCGTCGAGGACGCGGTAGAGCGTGTCCAGGTCGATCAGCTCGGGACCGTCCTGGACGCCTTGCCGCAGGACGTCCAGCAGTTCCCCGGTGAAGGCGGTGTAGCGCTCGCCGTCGGGCGCGAGCGCGAGGCGGTCGCGGGGAGAGGCGGTGAGTACGTAGGCGCCGTCCACGGCGGCCTGTGCGGCCAGCACGTCTCCGTCGCCGGCCAGGGCGCGGGCCGCGCGTCCGCTGAAGCAGCAGTCGAGGACGACGATCTTGCGCCGGGCGCGGGAGGCGCGCAGGGCGGCGCGCAGATGCTGGTAGGCGACGGCGGTGTACCCCAGGTGTTCGCGGGTGTCCCCGAGAGCGAGGTAGAGGTCGGCGGATTCGGTGTCCCGCATGCCGTGGCCGGCGAAGTACACGATCAGGGTGTCGGTGGCCGCGTCGCCCGCCTGGTACACCGGGTCCAAGATCGCCTGAGGGCTCAGGGGGTCGGTGACGACGGTGCAGTGTTGTACGGGCAGCCCCCACACCGTGGCGTCGCACAGCTCCGCAGCGAGGTCCACCACGTTGGCCTCGACCGCGGGCAGCTGGGGCAGATGTCGATAGGAAGCGGTACCGATGAGAACCGCCCGCGAGCACGCCGGGTCAGGGAGTGCCGCCATCGCTTCCGTTCTCCTCCGTCCGCGGTGCCGGCAGTCCGGCGGGATGTCCGTCGAGCAGGTCGACGAGGACACGGAGGGTCTCCTCGTCACACGCCGCCTGAGGAGTGAGTACGACCTCCACCTCACCGCGGCGCAGGGTGACCGCCGGCGCACGCCGCCGGGAGGTCTGCCACTGCAGGACGGAGACGACGAGCGAGGCGGTGGACAGTCCGCTGCCGACAGCGAGCTGGAGCAGGTCGAAGCCCATGCCCATGGCACCGGAAGGGGGCGGATCGCCACCGACACGGGCGCGCACGTCGAGAGCCTCGTCCTCGTGGAGCCAGCGCAGCAGGGAACGCAGGTCGTCCTCGGCTCCCTCGGCCGCCTCGATCCCCGCGATCAGGTCAGTCATCGCCTCTGTCCGTTTCCCTCGTCGTTGTCGGTTCGCCCGACGACTCGTTTGTTCACCCGGGAGAGGAGTTCCAGCGCCTCCGCCCCGGCGCCGAGTCTGGCCAGGCACAGGGCCTGCCAGTACTGGCTGGTGAGAGTGGTCGGATGATCGGGCCCGAGCGACGACAGGCACACCGGGACGACCACCGACAGCATTTCCGCCGCCTCCCGCACCTGGCCGCGCAGCACCAGGTTGGCGGCCTCGCGCTGGCGTGACAGCGCGTTGCGCGCGGTCATCGTGGCCAGGACGATACGGCGGGTGGCGTCGCTGAGGGTCGCGGGGTGGAAGGGATCCGGTCCGGCTTCCTGGGCCCACGGGGTGGTGTCGGCCTGTTCCCAGGTGTACTCGGGCAGTTCCTCGGCGGGGACGGAAGCATCGAGGGCTGCCCGCACAGCGCCTTCGCGGACATTGCGGTTGAGCAGGTCGACAAGTGCTTGGGTGCCGCCTTCGGCTCCGGTCTCCAGCAGGTCGCGGATCGCCTTGGGGTCGTGGGGACGCCGGGCAGGGTCCTTCTCGCACAGATCGTCGATGAGGCTCGTCAGCCAGGCCGGCCCGGCCTCGGGGCGCCCGCCGAGCCGGGGGACGCCGTCGCTCAGTGCCCGTTCCACGATGGCGCCGACGTCTGTGGCCCCGCCGAACGGCATCTCCCCAGTGATCATCAGATACATGCAGGCGCCGAGGCCGTACCAGTCCGCCGCCGGCCCCGGGCGGGCCCCGCTGATGGCCTCGGGCGCCATGAACTGCGGTGTGCCCACCACGACTCCGGTCCTGGTGATCGCTGCCTCCCCGGCCAGCCGCGCCAACCCGAAGTCCTGTAGGACGACCCGTCCGTCTCGTGTGATGCCGACGTTGGAAGGCTTGAGGTCGCGGTGGAGCACACCGGCCTCGTGGGCCGCCGTCAGGGCGTCGACGATGCCGAGGGCGACCGCACACACCGCGGCCGCGGGCAGCCGTCTCGCCGCCGGCATCAGGTCCGCCAGGCTCATCCCGTCCAGCAGCTGCATCACAAGGCACGGCGTCCCGGTGCCGGTCTCCACCAGGCTGTCGTACAGCGTGACGACGCCGGGATGGTCGATCCTGGCCAGCGCACGTGCCTCGCGTACGAAGCGGTCCCATTCCTCGTTGTCCTCACCGAGACCCTCGACCGCCGTCAGCACCTTCACCGCGACCCGGCGGTCGAGCCGCGTGTCGTCCGCCTCGTAGACAACGCCCATGCCCCCGCGTCCGAGCAGCCTGAGGGGCCGGTAGCGCCCGACGATGAGCGTCCGGCCGTCCGGCACTTCCGGGCCGCCCGAGCCGACCCGCTCCCGCCCGCCCATACCCCTCCCCCGTTCCCTCGCCGGCCGGATCCGTACGCACGCTACTGACCCGCTGCGGACCAGTGCCACCCCGTGCACGCTACATCCGCACCGTCCGTCCCTGACGGTCTTCAGGACAACCGGCACACCTGGCTCCAGCTGCCCCTGTGATTCCTGGTGCGCAGCGAATGGCTGCCACCGAGGCCGTGCCGGACTTGGATTCGGGGCCCGTCGAGGGCGTTCCAACGGCACCGCCACGCGCAGCGATCACCGTGCATGGGCCGGCGGAGCTGAAGCGTGGTCCGGGACCAGGAACAGATCATCGTCCAGAATCGACGCATGGACGTTTGCGAGCTGCTGGAAGCAGCGTCACTGCTGGTTCCGGAAGGGATCGCCGCCAAGTCCGACATCACGGTGAACGACGTCTGGGAGTACCTCGTTCACGATGAATGGGAGATAGCCCTTTCACTGCTGGAGGAACTCGGTGACGTCCGTCCCCTTCCGCTCGGCTTCTGGCAGGCCCTCGCCACCGCCGCCGAGCACATGCGGCTGGAGAGAAGCACGGCATGGTGCCACTGGCGCGGTCATGAAGCCCGACACGGGATCATCCGCGCCGATCTCACCCTCAGGCCTGCCCACGAGGGCCGTCGGCGGACACCCTTCTCGGGAGCCGGCGTCCTGCGCCCCATGTGGAACACCGGGCGTCGAACCCCGACGGGTGAACCGGACCTCCGCATCGCCCGGCTGTGGGCGGAATTCGCGCCCCTCGTGGAGCCCGGCGGGCGGGCCACGGTGCGTCTGGCCCCGCTCTCCCCGTCGAACTGGCAGCACCTCCAGCCCGGTCAAGTGATCACCATGCACGAGGACCGGACCGTCGCCGGAACGGCCGTCGTCCTGGACGTTCAGCGCCCGCCGGCCCCGTCGGCCTCGTGAGCAAGAGCTGCCCCTCTCTCGGGGAAACGGCTTTGCGTCCCGTACGGCCGGCGTGCATGCTGGCTCGTCGGAGGTCCTGAGAATGAGCGGCGTCGTGTTGAAGCTGTCAGCCCGTGACTTGGTGCATGCGGACTTGGCGTCGTGCGGGTGGGCGGGGTCCGCCCACCACCTGGCCCGCGTCGCCGAACAGTTGGAGCGTGCCCGGAGCGGTGAGGTCGACTACCTGGCGGTCTGCCCCGCGACCGACATCCCTGTGGCGAAAGGCGGCGTCGACTACCAGGTCAGTGAAGGTGCCGGCACTCTGTGGCAGCTGGCGGTCCACCCCGCATTGCGGTCGTGCGGGATCGGCACCTTCCTTGTCGAAGCCGCTGAACTGCGGATCATGAACCGCGGTCTGCGGCAGGCCGAGCTGGCCGTGGAGGAGAACAACCCCCGGGCACGCGCACTGTACGAACGACTGGGGTATGTCGCGTACGACCGTCGGCCGGACTCCTGGGACGAGCAAGCCCCTGATGGATCGTTGCGCCGCTACGAAACGATGTGCACGTTGATGCGGAAGGAACTCGTGTGAGGGCTGTCCCGTAAATGTTCCACGAGTCGCCTCGGCGGTCCGGTGTCGACTTCGAGATCCCGACCAGCGGGGCGAGCCGGCGCATGGTCACATTCGTTCGCCAGTACGCGGTGACCGGCAAGGTGGTGCCGCTAAGAGCCACGGGGGCGCTCGTCGGCCGTTCTCCTGAGCTGCGACACTCTGCGCGTGAGCCATCCCGCGACAGACCAGCTGTCCTCCGCCGAACGCGCCTTCATGATCAACGCCACCGAGATCGACATCCTCCCCGGGGTGTGGGGTGACCTCGACGAGCCGCTGGTCTCGGGGCCTGCCTCGGCTCTCGTCCCGATCCTCCTTCCCCTCGTCCACAGAGGATGGATCGAAGTGTGCCGGCTCGTTCCCTGGACAGCGGCGGACGGCACTCTCGGAGAGCAGCCTGGTCCCCCGATCCCGAAGCAGGACCTTCCCGCTGTCCTGGCGGACGCCGAGAACTGGGAGTACCCGCGATCCGGCTCGTGGCTGGGGTGCCTCACACTGACCCTCACCGAAGCAGGGCGGAGGATCCCCCGCTGAGACGCACAGCGTCGCTGGTCGAATGGCTCGCGGCACCTGTCGAGGACTCACTTATCGGAGCGGAACAGCCGTATGAGCGGGGACACATACGACGGGGATCGGATCGACTTCAGGAACGGGATATCCCGGAGTGGAGCAATCGGCAAGAAGGTGGAGCATCACCACCGCTACGGGCCGATGCCGCACGCAGAGGACGCGCTCCCGCCGACGGCCGTCGAATTCACCGGCCGCGAAGAGGCGGCCGACCGGTGGTACCTGTCCGCCCAGGCCACCATCGCACGCCTGAATGCCAACCGGCCGACACCGCACTCTCACCCGGCGCCCGCCTCCAGTGCGTGGGCGGGTACCGATGCGGAAAGGCGCTGGCCCCGCCACCCCCGGCAGAACCAGCGCCGTGATCGTTCATGGGTCACGAGAGGGCGCCGAGATGTCCGGGGTTCGCGCCCTCACCGGAAACAGCTGCCGATCAGACCCACACGTAGAGGTAGTACCTACCGCCCACGTTCTCGCACTTCCACCTCTGGGCCGCGTCGTTCCCGGCCTCCTGGCAGTCCGCGAGGGTGGGGAACGAGCCGGGTACCGGCCGCCAGCTCAGGATTCCTGTGCCGGAAGTAGCGCCGGTCCCGGGGGCCGCGGGTGCCGCCTGCGCGGCACCGGCGGTACCGCCGGCCAGAAGTGCGGCACCCACCATGACGCCGGTAAGAAGAAGACGTACACGCACGATGATGTCTCCCATTCGTGTGCAGTGAGGGTTCAGTTGTCGGCCGTGACACGGTTGTGGCCTGTGACTCAGCACGCCTGCATCCCGGTTCACGCAAGCGTCGCTCGATGCCCCGGCGACCGTTCTCCGGACGATGCTCCGAGGACTGGTGCGCCTCTTCGGGCCCGCAGGGCCTGCACCACCGATTTCAGGGCCTGTGGCATTGTTCGTCAGCCCTCGTCGACCGCCGAACATTGACTCGATGGGGTCTGCCGGGCCGGAGTGACGCTGCGTAGGTTGGCCGCTGGTCCGCGTCCTGGTGTCGAAGGAGGTGAGACGGTGGCGGGTCGGCGCGAGGTGCCGGTGGATCCGGCCGCGGGGCCGGTGCAGCGTTTCGCGCAGGAGCTGCGCAAGCTGAGGCAGGAGGCCGGGGGCCTCACCTACCGGGTCATGGCTCAGCGCGTGGAGTATTCGGTCACGACCCTGTCCCAGGCGGCGGCGGGCGAGAGACTGCCCTCTCTGGGGGTGCTGCTGGCCTACGTGCGCGCGTGTGGTGGGGATGAGGACGAGTGGCGGGAACGCTGGCGCAGGGCGGCAGCGCAGGCGGCGGCCGTACCCGTCGAGGGATCCGCCGCCCCGCCCCCGTATCGGGGTCTGGCCCGCTACGAGCCGGCGCATGCCGAGCTGTTCTTCGGCCGTGAGCGGCTGACCACCCGGCTGCTGGACCTGGTCCGCGACCGCCGCTTCACCGCCGTGTTCGGCCCGTCCGGCAGCGGCAAATCCTCCCTGCTGCGCGCCGGACTGATTCCCCGGCTCCGCAAAGGTGATGACCCTGCCCTGCGCCCGGCGGCGATCCGGGTCCTGACTCCCGGCGAACACCCGGTGGACACTCACGCGCCCCGCCTGGTCCCGGTGCCGGACACGGACGCGGACACCTGGCTGATCGTCGACCAGTTCGAGGAGCTGTTCACTCTCTGCCGGGACGCGAGCGAACGCACCGACTTCCTCGACCGGCTGCTGGCCGCCCGCGCCTCCGGCAGCCGGCTGCGCGTGGTCGCCGCGGTCCGAGCGGACTTCTACGGCCGCTGCCTCGAACACCCGGACCTCACCGCGGTGCTGCGGGATGCCACCGTTCCGATCGGACAGATGAGCCGCGAAGAGCTGCGGGAGGCGATCGTCAGGCCGGCCGCCGCAGCCGGGCTCACCGTGGAGCGCTCCCTGACCACCCGTCTGCTGAACGAAGTCGAGGGGGAGCCGGGCGCGCTGCCGATGATGTCGCACGCACTGCTGGAGACCTGGCGCCACCGCACCGGCCGCACCTTGAGCGAGACCGCCTACGAAGCCGCCGGCACCCTGCACGGTGCGATCGCCAAGACCGCCGAAGACGTCTACGGCCGCTTCACCAGGAGCCAGGCACGCACGGCCCGCCGTCTGATGCTGCGCTTGGTCATCCCCGGTGACGGCACCCCCGACACCCGCCGGCCCGCGGAACGGGCCGAGCTGCAGGCCCTCAGCGGCCAGGAGACCACTCGGGTTCTTCAGGCTCTCTCCACCGCGCGCCTGCTCGTCCTGGACAACGACACCGTCGACCTGGCCCACGAGGCCCTGCTGACCGCCTGGCCCCGGCTTCGCGGCTGGATCGAGACCGACCGTGAACGCCTCCGCGCACACCGCAAATTGACCGAAGCGGCCCGCACATGGGAAGAGCTCGGTCGTGACCCGGGGGCCCTGTACCGGGGCGCCCTCCTCGTCACCGCGCAGGAACACTTCGTAGGCGGGTCCGCACAGGACCTGACCGTTCCGGAACACGAATTCCTCGCCGCCTGTCTCACCGCACGCGAGCAGGAGCAACAGCACGCGGCCCGTACCGCCCGAAAGCTGCGCCGGTCCGCCGCCGCGCTGTCCGTCCTGCTCGTCCTGTCCCTCATCGCCGGCTTCACCGCCTTTCACCAGAGCCAGTTCTGGAAGCGAGAGCAGCTGCGGGCCGAGGCGCGCCGTATCGCCGTGGTGGCCGACGGCATACGTTTCGAGGACCCGAGGAGAGCCATGCTGCTCAGCGTGGCCGCATGGCGACTGGCGGATCTTCCCGAGACGCGATCGGCACTGCTCGCCGCGGCGTGGCAGAAGGAGGAGGACGCTTTCACGGTGTCCGGCGGCGATCCGACCGCAGGTCAGTCGCTCGACCTGGACGGGCGGACCATAGTCAGCGCCGGAGGGGGACAGGTGCGGCAGTGGGATGTGTCGACGCATCGACAACTGGCCGCCTTCGCGGGCCTTGGGCCGTACACCGACGACTATCCCGAGGTGAGCGCCGAGTCGCACACCGCGGTGCTGAACAGCGACAGCGGCGTGCGGTTGTGGGACCTGGTGGACGGCAGACCGATGGGCCGGCCCCCGGTCCGCTCGGCAGTGGGCCAGATGAGCCCCAGCGGGCGGACCTTCATCGTCTACGGTGCGGACCGCAGCGTGCAGCTCAGGGAGATCCCGAGCGGCCGCCTGCTCCTGGAGTGGCGTGCCGGCGCCGCCGACGGCCCCGTCCGTGGCAAGGCGAGCCCTGATGACCGTTTGCTGGCCCTGTGCCGCGGCGATTCCTCTCGCCTGGAGGTGTACGACACGAACAGCCGGCGACAACTGACCGCCGCGCAGCTGTCCCGGGCCCGATCCGGATGTCGCGGCCTGCAGTTCTCCTTCAGCCGCGACAGCAAAGCACTGCTGACCCTGAGCACGACGAAGATACAGGTGTGGCAGGTGTCCTCCGGGAAGCTCCTGCGTACCGTCAGGCACCCGGGAACCGTCGAAGCAGCCCTCAGCCCGGACGGGAGGTTCCTGGCGGCCATCGACACGGACGAAATCCTCGTCTGGCGGCTGACGAGCCCTGCCGTCCCGGTGCTACGTCACTCCCTCGTCAATGAGACGGCCAGTTCACTGCGCTGGGCTCCCGGCGGCCGCATGCTCCGCTATCTCGCGGGCCGGCACGCGTCCACGGTCAGGACTCTCCGTCTCGGTCCTGTCGTGGATTCCGGTTGGTTCCGCCGACCGCTCCTGACAGCGGAATTCAGCGAAGACGGCCGTGTCCTGGCCACAGCTCGCTCGTCCCCCCTCGGTGACGCCGTCCATTTCCGGTTCCGTGACCTCCGCAGCGGCCGCGTTCAACGCGCTGACATGCGCTGTCCTGCCGTCGGGGCGAATCCGGGCGACGGTGGACGCTGTCACGGCCTTGTCGCGCTGACCCCGGACGGACGGACCCGCGTGTACGGCGTCACCCGCACGACCGGTACCCGGCAGCGGACGACCATCGCCGTAGGAGGCGCACGGAAGGACGGGGTGCTGGACATCGCGGCCTCCGGATCGGAGACGCAGCCCGTCCGGGACATCGAGGTGAGCCCGGACGGAAACCTTCTCTACATCCCGCGCTCCCGAGACGACCGCATGGTCACCGACACTCAGCTGATCGCCGACGACCAGTGGACCGAGATCTGGGACCTGCACCGCCGGAAAAGGCTCCGGGTCCTCCCCGGCGTGGGAGGAGACGTGCTGTCGCTACGCCCGGACGGCAGGCTCCTCGTCACCTCATCCGGGCAAGTGGTCGACCTCCCCTCCGGGCGGATCACACGTCGTGAGCTGAGTCAGGACACGATCCGATCCCTGTCTTTCAGCGTCGACGGCAGACATCTCGCGGTCGGTGACGTGTCCGGTCGCGTCACCGTCTGGGACAGCCGGGCAAGGCGTCGGACATTCTCCGCGCCCACCATGGGCGGTACCGGAGGAAGCCCCTTCGCGGTCTTGGCACTGGCCTTCTCCCCCGACGGCCGAAGACTCGCGGCTGCGGGTGCCCACCACACCATCCAATTGTGGGACATGGCCTCGCCTCAGCAGTACGGGTTCTCTCTGCCCGGCACGGGTGAGGCGACCTTGTCCATGGCCTTCACCCCGGACGGCGGAAAACTCAGCACAGCGGGGAGCCTCACGTCGCTGTACACGTACGCGACAGACCCCCGCTGGGGAGCGGAGCGGATTTGCCGGCGCGTCGGGCGGACCCTCTCGCGCGCCGAATGGAAGGCCGGCCTTCCCCGCACCCCGTACAGAAACGTGTGCCAAGGGTACTGAGGCGAACAAGCCCCGCCGCTCTTCATCGCCGCCTCCCCAGGCCGTGGCCGGAGTCCCACACGACAGGTCGACTCCGCTTTCACCGATATGGGGACAGGACGATGGGTGATCTGTACCGGTGATCTTCGCGTCGGTGACCTGCGCAGAGGATCCGGCAGGGATGCCACGGCACCTGACTGGGCGACACATGTGGCACCTCGTCAGGTTGCGGACCTGACGGACTGTCGGTTGTCTCGTGAGCGGAACAAGGAGAGGCGCCGCGCAGACAGGCCGGTCACTGTTCCGTGGGAGGATTCGTATGCGTTTCACACACATCGGTGCCGGCATCGGCCTGGCTCTCGGTGTTCTCGGACTGCAGATGCCGGCCGCTGCCGCCAGTGACGATTCGGATGTCCGGATCGACCCGTGGAACGCCTACCCGGGTTCCACGGTCACGGTCAGCACGAGCGCCTGCGACCCGTCCGCGGACTACGGCAAGGGCTATTCGGAGGTGGCAGGAGAGTTCCACCTCTTCGAAGGCGACGAGGAGGGGGAACTCACCGGCCAGTTCCAGATCCCGGAAGGAACCAGGCCGGGCAGCGACACGGTCACCCTGAAGTGTCCGCCCCTGACCAAGGTCACGGAAACGTACCAGGTCACCGGACCCCCTCCGAGCGGCTCGGTCGACGCGGGCTTCGGGCCGGCCGACGGCACGGGCATCGGGCTCGCCCTGGGCGGCGGTCTGCTCGTCACGGCCGCCGCCGGGGGCGCCGTCTGGATGTACCGCCGCCCGAACGGCACCCAGACCTGACCGTCCGCCTCGGCCCGGCCGACGCCTCCGCTCCGTCCCGTACCGGCCCCGAAACGGAGTCGGTCCGACGGGGGCCCGAGGCGGCCGCCACCGCGAGGCCCCCGCCACTCACCGTGTGAAACAAAGGCTCGACCGCGATGGCAACCAGACCCCCCACCAGCGCTCTGCGAGATCGGTTCGCCCCGGCACCGCTCCTCCTGGCCTGCGCCATGACGGCAGGGTTGGCACTGCTGATCTGCGGGGTGCGCGACGACAAGCCACCGCGGCCGTCGCCGGCGCAGGCCCTCTCGGCACCCGCGGATCCCACCCGTCCCACGGTCCGTCCGCTGCCCCCCGCGGCTCCGGTCCGGCTCCGGATCGCCGCCATCGGCGTGAACGCCCCGCTGATACGAGTGGGGCTCGATGCGGCGGGAGCACTGCGAACCCCACCACGTGACAAACCCGGCTACGCCGGCTGGTACGGCGACGGCACGGCTCCCGGCTCGGCAGGGACCGCGATCGCCACCGGGCATGTGGACACCCCCACCGGCAGTCCCGGTGTCTTCTACGACCTGGGTGCCCTGACCGAGGGCGCCACCATCGAGATCAGCCGGGCGGACCGGCGGACAGCGGTGTTCGCCGTCCGCGCCGTCGAGCTGTACGACAGGAACGCATTCCCCAGCAAGAAGGTCTACGGCGGTTCGGGCCGGCCCGAGCTCCGGTTGATCACCTGCGGGGGCGGCTACACCCGGCGCACCGGCTATCTGAGCAACGTCGTGGTCTACGCGACGCTGACCGCGGTGACGTAGCCGGCCGAGGGGGCGGTGACCGCTTCGGCCGGCTCCCCCTGTGACCAGCCCCGCGGATCGACCGGCCCCGTGGATCCGACCGGCCGTGGCGACCGTCGGCGCCCGGCGGACGCACCGGTCAGATGACGCGGCGGATCGCCGTTTCGAAGCCTTCGACGTGTCCCGCGGCAAGGGCCGATGCCTTCTCCGCGTCGCCGTCGATGATGGCGCGGAGCAGGGGGCCGTGCTCGTGGACGTGGCCCGCCAGGCCGGGCAGGCGATCGAGGAACAGGCACCAGATCCGGGTGGCCAGGTTGTCGTACCTGATCAAGGTGTCCTGAAGGTAGGGGTTCCGGGTCGCGGCGTAGATGGCACGGTGCACCGTCATGTCGAGCCGGATCAGGTCCGTGCCGCCGTCGGACGTCTGCGCCAGCTCTCCCAGCAGCCGGTCGAGGCCGGCGCGGTCGTCCTGGCCGGCGCGCCGGGCCGCCATGCCCGCGGCCAGGGGCTCCAGCTGCTTGCGGACTTCGGAGATGTGCCCGAGGTCGGCGATCTGCACTTCGGTGGCGAAGGTTCCGCGCCGGGGATAGGCGACGATGAGGCGCTCGTGTTCCAGCCGTTTGAGAGCCTCCCGGACCGGTGTGCGCCCGAAGCCGAGCTCGGCGGCGATCCGCTCGTCGTTGACGGGCTCTCCGGGGCGGATCCGGAGGGTCACCAGGCGGTCGGAGATGAGGCGATAGGCCTGATCGGCCAGCGTCCCATCGCCCTGACCAGTGACGGTCGACCCGCTCACCCCGTGGCCCTCCCTTGACGCGCCCCGATTCGTGCTCTTAGCGTAGCGCAGCAGCACATTGATATATCAGTTGTCTTTCAGTCGCTCCCCAGGGAGTTCTCATGACTGTGCATACCCCGACCAGCGCGTGCCCCGCCGATCCGTCGCCCGTGACCCAGGAGGCCGCTCAGTGATGCACGCGAGTGACAGCTCCCCGGCCGCGCCCGGAGACGTCCTGCCCGACCACCCCGACTTCCTGTGGCGCAATCCCGACCCCAAGCCGTCGTACGACGTCGTCATCGTCGGTGGTGGCGGACACGGCCTGGCCACCGCCTACTACCTCGCCAAGAACCACGGCATCACCGATGTGGCGGTCCTGGAGAAGGGCTGGCTCGCGGGCGGCAACATGGCCCGTAACACCACCATCATCCGCTCCAACTACCTCTGGGACGAGAGCTCCGGCATCTACGAGCACGCGCTGAAGCTGTGGGAGACGCTGGAGGAAGACCTCGACCACCCCATCCTGTTCAGCCAGCGCGGCGTGCTGAACCTCGCCCACAGCCCGCAGGACATCCGTGACAGCAAACGCCGGGTCTACGCCAACCAGCTCAACGGCATCGACGCCGAGTGGCTGGAGCCGGACGAGGTCGCCAAGGTCTGTCCCATCGTCAACATCTCGCCCGACGTGCGCCATCCGGTGCTCGGCGCCACCTACCAGCCGCGCGCCGGCATCGCCAAGCACGACTATGTGGCCTGGGGCTTCGCCCGCCGGGCCGACGACTACGGCATCGACCTGATCCAGGACTGCGAGGTCACCGGCCTCGACATCCAGGACGGACGCGTGCGCGGCGTGCGGACCACGCGCGGCCCCATCGCCGCCGGAAAGGTCGCGCTCGCGGGCGCGGGGCACTCCTCCATACTGGCCTCCATGGCCGGCCTGAGGCTGCCGCTGCAGAGCCATCCGCTGCAGGCCCTGGTCTCGGAACTCCTGGAACCGGTGCACCCGACGGTGGTGATGTCGAACGCCGTCCATGTGTACGTCTCCCAGGCCCACAAGGGTGAGCTGGTCATGGGCGCCGGGATCGACAGCTACAACGGCTACGGGCAGCGGGGCGCGTTCCACATCCTGGAGCGCCAGATGGCCGCCGCGCTGGAGCTCTTCCCCGTCTTCGCGCGCGCCCACATGCTGCGCACGTGGGCCGGCATCGTGGACGTCACCCCGGACGCCTCCCCCATCGTGGGACTCACCCCCGTCGAGGACCTCTACCTCAACTGCGGCTGGGGCACGGGCGGTTTCAAGGCCACACCGGGCGTCGGGTGGTGCTACGCCCACACCATCGCCACCGGCGAACCCCACCCCTACAACGCACCCTTCGCCCTCTCCCGCTTCACCACCGGCGCCCTGGTCGACGAGCACGGCGCGGCCGCCGTCGCGCACTGAGGAGACCGACATGCAGCTCATAGCCTGCCCCTGGTGCGGCAAGCGCGAGGAAACGGAATTCCACTACGGCGGTCAGGCACATGTCGCCTACCCCGAGGACCCCTACGCGCTCGACGACGAGCAGTGGGCCCAGTACGTCTTCTTCCGGGACAACCCCAGGGGGCCGTTCACCGAGCGGTGGGTGCACGCGGCCGGCTGCCGGCGCTGGTTCAACGCCCTGCGTGACACCGTCACCCACGAGTTCCTCGCGGTCCACGACAGCCGTACCGACCAGCCGGCCACCGCGAGCACCGCACTCGCGTCGCAGCGACGGAAGGGCCAGGAGGCCGGCCGATGAACAACCCGTTCCGTGTCCGCGGCCACGGTCACGTCGACCCGGACACCACGCTCTCCTTCACCTTCGACGGCCGCACCTACACCGGCCACCCCGGTGACACCCTGGCCTCGGCCCTGCTGGCCAACGGTGTGCACCATGTGGCCGACAGCATCAAGTACGGACGGCCGCGCGGTGTCCTGGCCGCCGGCGCCGAAGAGCCCAACGCGCTGGTGCAGATCGAAGCCCCCTTCCCCGAGCCCATGCTCACCGCCACCACCGTCGAGCTGTACGAGGGCCTCGTCGCACGGGGTCTGTCCGGCCAGGGCCGGCTGAGCGACCGGCCCGACCCGGCCCGCTACGACACCCTGCACGCCCACTGCGACCTCCTGGTCGTCGGCGCGGGCCCCGCGGGACTGGCCGCCACGCTGACGGCCGCCCGGTCCGGAGCCCGCGTCATCCTCGTCGACGAGCTTCCGCAGCCCGGCGGATCCCTGCTCGGCAGCCAGGAACTGCTCGACGGCGCACCGGCCACCACATGGGCCGGCGATGTCATCGCGGAACTCGGCACCTGCGCCGACGTACAGGTGCTGCGGCGCACCACCGCCTTCGGGCACTACGACGACGGACTCGTCCTGGCCCTGGAGAAGCGCACGGACCACCTCGGTGCCGCGGCGCCCGCCCACGTCTCCCGGCAGCGGATCTGGCGTATTCGCGCCCGGCAGGTCGTCCACGCCACCGGCGCCCACGAACGCCCGGTCGCCTTCGACGACAACGACCGCCCCGGCATCATGCTGGCCGGCTCCGCGCGCACCTACCTCAACCGCTTCGGCGTACTTCCCGGGCGGCGGGGCGTCGTCTTCACCACGAACGACAGCGCCTACCCGGCCGCACTCGAACTGGCCGAAGCGGGCGTACGGATCGCCGCTGTCGTCGACGCCCGCGAGGAGGTGCCGGAGCACTGGCGCACCGCATGCGAGGAACGCGGCATCGACCTGCGTGCCGGTCACGTCGTCACCGGCACGAGCGGCACCGGACGCGTCTCCCGTGCCCATGTCGCCGCCTTCGCCCAGGGGCGCCTCGGCGACCGGCGGGGCGTCGACTGCGACCTGCTGCTGGTGTCCGGCGGCTGGAACCCCGCGGTGGCCCTGTTCAGCCAGGCCCGCGGCGCGCTGCGCTACGACGCCGAAGCCGGGGCCTTCGTCCCCGCGCAGCCCCTGGACACCGTCCGTACGGCCGGATCGGCCGGCGGCACCTTCACCCTGTCCGGCTGCCTCGCCGACGGTGCGGACGCCGCCCGCCGGGCGCTGGCGGCCATCGGCGGGACCGGCCGGGCGGTCTCCCTGCCGGCCACCGTCCCGCTCCCGGCCACCGTCCCGCTCTCGGACGGCGCGCCCGCCCAGGTGCTCTGGCGCGTCCCGAGCCCGCGGGACGGTCAGGACGGCACTCACCAGTTCGTCGACCTTCAGCGCGACGCCCTCGTCTCCGACGTGCTGCGGGCGACCGGGGCGGGCCTGCGGTCGGTGGAGCACGTCAAGCGCTACACCACGATCGGCACCGCCCACGACCAGGGCCGTACCTCGGGCGTGATGACCTCGGGCATCGTCGCCGAGGCGCTCGGGGTGGACATCGCCGACCTCGGTACCACCCGTTTCCGTCCGCCCGTCGTGCCGGTCGCGTTCGCCGCGCTCGCGGGCCGCAATCGCGGGGAACTGTTCGATCCGGTGCGGGTGACCGCGCTGCATCCCTGGCACGTCGAGCACGGCGCCCTGTTCGAGAACGTCGGCCAGTGGAAGCGTCCCTGGTACTACCCCGGAGCGGGCGAGACGATGGAGGAGGCCGTACTGCGCGAGTCCCGCGCCGCCCGCACCGGCGTCGCACTGATGGACGGCTCGACGCTGGGCAAGATCGACGTGCAGGGCCCGGACGCCGGCGTCCTGCTGGACCGGCTCTACACGAACGTGATGAGCACCCTCGAGGTGGGCCGGATCCGCTACGGCGTGATGTGCGGCGTCGACGGCATGGTCGTCGACGACGGCACCGTGATCCGGGTGGCCGAGCAGGAGTTCCTGCTGACCACGACCACCGGCAACGCGGCCAAGGTGCTGGAATGGATGGAGGAGTGGCTGCAGACGGAGTGGCCCGGCCTGCGGGTGCACCTCACCTCCGTCACCGAGCACTGGGCGACGATCCCCCTGGTCGGCCCCCGCTCCCGCGACGTGCTCGCCCTGGTGGCCCCGGGCCTGGACGTCGGCAACGACGCCTTCCCGTTCATGTCCTGGCGGGACGCGACGGTCGCCGGCGTCGCGGCGCGGGTGTGCCGCATCAGCTTCTCCGGTGAACTCGCCTACGAGATCAACGTGCCCGCCTGGTACGGCATCGGCGTGTGGGAGGCCCTCCTCGCGGCCGGCGACGCCTTCGGCATCACGCCGTACGGCACCGAGACGATGCACGTGCTGCGCGCCGAGAAGGCGTACCCGGTCATCGGGCAGGACACCGACGGCACCGTCACCCCGCAGGACCTGGGCATGTCGTGGGTCGTGTCCGGGAAGAAGCCGGACTTCGTCGGCAAGCGGTCCTTCACCCGGGCGGAGAACCGGCGGGACGACCGCAAGCGGTTGGTGGGCCTGCTGCCGGCCGACGAACGGGTTCTGCTGCCCGAGGGCGCCCAGATCATCGCCACCAGCGGCATTCCGGAGCCACCGGTGCCCATGCTGGGCCACGTCACCTCCAGCTACCGCAGTGCCGCCCTGGGGCGGACGTTCGCGCTGGCCCTGGTGCGTTCGGGAACCGAGCGCATCGGCGACACCCTCTACGTCCCGCTGGACGGCCGGACCGTCCCGGTGACCGTGACCGATCCCGTGCTCTTCGACCAGGAGGGGACTCGCCGTGACGGTTGAGACGCCCGCTCGCTTCAGCCCTCTGTCCGCGTGGCAGGACCGGCTGGCGCGGTTGCCGGCCGGAGTGCGGGTGCGGGAACTGCCCTTCCTGTCCCAGCTCACCCTGCGGGCGGAGCCCGGCGGCGCCGCGGCGAAGGCCGTCGAGGGGTGCCTGGACGTGACGCTGCCGGGCCCGTCGCGCGCCGAGATGTCGGGCGACGTCAAGGTGCTGTGGACGGGCCCGGACGAATGGCTGCTGGTCGCTCCCGACGGCCGGCGGGAGGAGCTTGTCCCGCGGCTGCGGGCGGCCGTCGGCGACGGCTTCGCCACCGTCACCGACGTCTCGGCGCAGCGCACCACGCTGGCTCTGTCCGGGCCGCTCGTCCGCGCGGTACTGGCCCAGGGCTGTGCCATCGATCTGGATCGGCGGGTGACGCCCGTCGGTTCCTGCCTGACCACGCTGCTCGCGCAGGCGCCGATCACTCTCGTGGTCCGGGGCGAAGCGGCCTCCAGCGTCTGGCTGCTGGTCCGCTCGTCGTTCGCGTCCTATGTGGCGGCCTGGCTCCTGGACGCCTGCACGGAATACCGAGGGGGCTGAACGGGCACCGGTGCCGGTCCGGACGAGGGGCCGGTCCTCGCGAGCGGACATGATCCGCGTCGGCTCGTCGAGCCCGCCCCGCGGACCCGACGAGCCGACGGCGCGCCGTCAGGTCGCGGTGTGCGCCGAGGCACCGGGTCGGGTGTAGGCCTGCCGTGGCGCGAGCGCCCCGTGATCGGCCGTGCAGACGACGACGGCTGCCACCTCTTGGCCGCAGTCCCGGTGTCGTACCTCCAGCGGCGGGCCCTCCGGGTCCGCGGTGTAGCGGTCGCCCCATTGCTTGAGGGCGATCATCACGGGCCACAGATCCCAGCCCTTGCGGGTGAGCCGGTACTCGTGGCGGGTGCGGTGGCCCGGTTCGCGGTACGGGACGGTCTCCAGGATCCCGGCGGCGACGAGTTTGCGCAGCCGGTCGGAGAGCACCGCCTCCGACAGTCCCACGTGCCGGCGGAAGTCGTCGAAGCGGTGTACGCCGTTCATGGCGTCGCGCAACACCAGCAGCGACCACTTCTCACCGATCAGGTCGAGGGCGCGCTGCACCGTGCAGTTCTCGGTGCTGGTCTCCAGCCAGGTCATGGGGCCATCGTAGGCTGGCTTCGACATTGACAGCCAGAGGTGCGGCTGGCTAGCTTCGCATCACGAAGTCAGCTGAGGAGGAAAAGGCCCATGACGAGGTCACGCACGTTCGAGTGGCAGGATCCGGGCATCTCCGCCTCCGCCGTGGGCCGGGACAGCGGTCTCGACTTCCTGCGGAGCGTACTGAGCGGACGACTGCCCGCGCCGCCCATCGCCGCGACCCTCGGATTCACGCTGGACGAGGTCGAGTCCGGCCGCGCCGTCTTCGTCCTGGAACCGGGAGAAGAGCACTACAACCCCATCGGCAGCGTCCACGGCGGCGTCTACGCCACCCTCCTCGACTCGGCCGCGGGCTGCGCCGTGCAGTCCGTGCTCGCGGCAGGCATGGGATACACCTCGCTGGACCTGAACGTGAAGTTCCTGCGTCCGGTCACCGTCGACACCGGCAAGGTCCGCGCCGTCGGCACCGTCCTCAACCACGGCCGCCGCACCGCCCTGGCCCAGGCCGAGCTGTTCGATTCGCAGGACCGTCTGCTGGCCCATGCGACCAGCAGCTGCATGCTCTTCCCCGTCTCTCCGCGGCAGGCGGGCACGGACAGCTGACCGCCCGTCGAAGGCGCCCTGGGGAGCGCGAGGAGCCCCCTCGGTCCGCGACGGCCTCCGCGAGGAGAGGGGGCGGCTAGGGTTCTACGGTGCCGACGTACAGCATTGGCCAGGCCGCGCGCCTGCTGAGGGTGAGTCCGGAGACCGTCCGCCGGTGGGCGGACGCGGGCCGGCTGCCCGTGGGGCGCGACGGCGCGGGCAACCGGGTGATCGACGGCACGGGACTGGCACGGTTCGTGCGGGAGCGGGCGGCCGAGAGCGAGCGGGACGGGGCGGCCGGGCCGCCCACCTCCGTACGCAACGCGCTCACGGGCATCGTCACCGCCCTGACCATGGACGACATCGTGGCCCGAGTGGAGGTCCAGTCCGGTCCGCACCGGGTCGTGTCCCTGGTGACCCGGGAAGCCGTGGACGAACTCGGTCTGGACGTCGGCGTCACGGTCGTCGCTCGGGTGAAGTCGACGAGCGTGCACGTCGACCGGTCGTAGCGGCCGGTACGCCGCTTGCGTCCGTGCGGCACGACAGGGCCGCCCACAGGTCCAGGCGGTCACCGAGGCGGGACAGGTCGCGTCCGGTGAAGTGCTCGATGCGCTGGATCCGGTAGTGAACCGTGTTGACGTGCAGGTGCAGGGCCGCCGCGGTGCGGGCCCAGGAGCCGTCGTGGGCGAGGAACACCTCCAGGGTGTTCACCAGCGCGGCGGTGGAGGCGTTCGCCGTCTCGAACAGCGGCCCGAGGACGCTGCGGCCGTAGGCGGTGCGGACCTCGGCCGGAACGCCCGTGAGCAGCGCGTCCAGGCTGGTCAGAGTCGTGGCGTCGGTCAGGGCGGAGGCCCCCGGAGCGGTCGCCCGTGCGGACGCCAGGGCATAACGGGCCTCGGTCAGGGCCCCTGGCAACCCGGTCGCCTCGATGGTCGGTGCGGCGAGCCCGCCGTGCAGGAGAACGTCCGGCTCGCAGGCGGCCACCAGCGGCCAGGCCCCCACCAGATCCGCGACGGCGTCCTCGGGCAGCACCGCGAAGGCGCCGCCGTCCGGCAGCCGCCCCACGGCCGAGAACACCGGGGTCGTGTGCGCGACCGCTTCCGCCAGTGCGCCCTGGGGCAGTCCGTCGAGCCGTGCGTCGGTACCGGTCACGACGACCCGGTACGGCCCCTCCTCCGGCAGGCCGCAGACCCGCAGTGCGCCGCTCAGGTCACCGGCTTCGGGAGCGGTCAGCAAGCTGCCGAGCCCGTCCGCCGTCCGCTGTGCGGCGGCCCGGCGGCCGGCCAGCGCCTCCTGGCAGCGGCCCAGGACGGCGGTGATCTCGTGCAGCAGGCGAGGCGGTACGGCAGCGCCGTCGGGGAGGTACAGCCACCAGCGCTCGTAAGGCGTGACCGAGTCGGCCTCCACCGGCACCGCCGCACCGCTGTCCCGCCCGGTCAGGGCCGCCGCCTCCCGGGCCGGAAGCGGGACGGCGCCCGGGGTGGCCGCGACGGTCCGTCCCCCCGGCGTCAGGACGTAAGCCGGTCCCGTGCCGAGGTGCGTGAAGACGGTGGCGAGGACGAGGGCCGGGTCGGCCTCCCGGGCGACCAGCCGGCTCAGCCGGACGCGCACATGCTCGGGCAGGGCGTGGTGGCGGCTCAGTCCGCCCCACTGCCGCAGGTACACGGCGTCCGTGATCGCCCGGAACATCACATGGGCGGGGACGCCCGCGACCGGGACCGCGTGCCGTACGCACGCCTCGATCAGGTCGCCCGGCACCGAGCCGTGGGTCTCCTCGCCGGCGAGCAGGGCGACGGCGCCCGCGTTCTTCAGGCCCGAGACGAAGCGTTCGGCCTTGTCCCTGCCCCCGTCCGCGCTCCACCAGACGAGGCCGCTGAGCACGACCTCGGCGGGCCGGACGAAACGGGCGGGGTCCTCCAGGTCCGTGACGGTGACTCCGCTGATCTCGCGCCTCAGCAGTGCGTCCTCGGCCCAGAGCAGTCGCAGGCCGAGGGACTCGTCCTGAAGGAGATGTTCGACGTGCATGTACTCCGGCTCCTCGTACGGCTGCCGGGGGCGGTGCCTGACACCCGGCATCTCACATTCACCAGGTGGATGCGAGTCAACGCATCGTAAGTGCAAGAGGAGGCGAGCGGTATGCCTCTTGGTTGATTCACCAAGTCCCGGAGTCGGAGAGCCGTCGTTTCCGTGCTGCGCACCAGTCGTTCTGGCCGGTTCTCGTTGCTTCACTGACGGTCATGGACCTGAACACGGTGGTGGAGATCCGGGACGCCCGGCACCCCGCGCCCTGGCGGCCGGGCGACGCCTGGCTCGGCGGCGGGACATATCTGTTCTCGGAGCCGCAGCCGCACCTGCGTCGCCTGGTGGACCTGAGCCGGATGGGCTGGCCCCCCGTGCGGCGGCACGCGGACGGCTCGCTGGAGATCGCGGCCACCTGCACCATCGCCGAACTGTCGGCGTTCGCGCGGGGGCTCGCGGCCGGGGCGGCGCCGCTCTTCGAGCAGTGCTGCCGGGCGTTTCTCGCCTCGTTCAAGATCTGGAACATGGCCACCGTCGGCGGGAATCTGGGCAACGGCCTGCCGGCCGGCCCGATGATCTCGCTGACGGCCGGTCTCGACGGGGAGTGCCTGCTGATCGCCCAGGACGGCGTCAGGCGCCGGGTGCGGGTCGTCGACTTCATCACCGGAGCGGGCCGCAAGGCCCTCACCGAGGGTGAGTTGATACGGTCCGTGACCCTGCCGGCCCGTGCCCTGAACTGCCGGACGGCATATCGTCAGGCGTCGCTGTACGGCCTCGGCCGTTCCGGTGTGCTGATCATCGGTGCGCTGGACCCGCTGGACGGCTCTCTCGCGATCACCATCACCGCTGCGACGGTCCGCCCGTTCCGGCTGTGGTTCCCGCTGCCGCCGACCGCCGGGGCGCTGCGGTCGGCGATCGAGGCGGCCGTCGCCGACGACGAGTGGTTCGACGACATCCACGGGCTGCCCGAATGGCGGCGGCACATGACGTTCCATCACGCGGAGCAGATCCGCCGCGAACTGGGAGAGGCGGCACGATGAGGGTCGAGGTCAACGGACGGGCCCACCACGAGGAGCCCCGCGCCGGCCAGTGTCTGCGCACGTATCTGCGCGAGCGTGGCTGGTTCGGCGTGAAGAAGGGCTGTGACCAGGGCGACTGCGGCGCCTGCACGGTCCACGTCGACGGCAGGCCGGTCCACAGCTGCCTGTACCCGGCCTTCCGCGCCGACGGCTGCGCGGTCACCACGGTGGAGGGCCTGGCCTCGCCCGAGGGGGATCTCCACCCCGTCCAGCAGAGGTTCCTCGACGCGCAGGGCTTCCAGTGCGGCTTCTGCACGGCGGGCTTCCTGATGACGACGGCGGCACTCGGTCCGGACGAACTGGCCGATCCGCCCAGGGCGTTCAAGGGCAACCTGTGCAGGTGCACGGGCTACCGGGCCATCGAGGACGCCGTACGCGGAGTGAAGAACACCGAGGAACCGGCGCCCGGCGAGTCCGTGGGCCGCAGTCTGCCCGCGCCGGCGGGGCCGCAGGTCGTCACGGGCACCGCCCGCTACACCTTCGACGTGGACGTGCCCGGCCTGCTGCACATGAAGCTGCTGCGCTCCCCGCACGCGCACGCCCGTATCGTCGCGATCGACACCTCCGCCGCCCTGCGTGTGCCCGGGGTGCGTGCCGTGTTCACTCACCACGACGCGCCGGAGCGGCACTTCTCCACCGCCCGCCACGAGCACCCCGAGGAAGATCCGGACGACACCCGCGTCCTGGACGACACGGTCCGGTACATCGGCCAGCGGGTCGCGGCCGTCGTCGCCGACAGCGAAGGCGCGGCCGAGGAGGGCTGCCGCCGCATCAACGTGAGGTACGCGGTGCTGCCCGCCGTCGTCGACCCCGAGGAGGCCATGCGGCCGGGCGCGCCCGTCGTGCACGACAAGGACGGCACGCTGCACCGCATCGCGCGCCCCCGGAACAACGTGGTCGGCGAGGCGCACGGCGAGATCGGTGACATCGAGGCCGGATTCGCCGAGGCCGACGCCGTCCACGAGGACACCTACCGCACCCAGCGCGGACAGCACGCCAGCCTGGAGACGCACGGAGCCGTCGCCTGGATCGACGAGGACGGCCGGCTCACCGTCCGCACCAGCTCCCAGACCCCGTTCCTCACCCGTCGCGCCCTGTGCGCCCTGTACGACCTCCCTCCGGAACAGGTCCGCGTCGTCGCGGGCCGGGTCGGCGGCGGGTTCGGCGGCAAGCAGGAGATGCTGGTGGAGGACATCGTGGCCCTGGCCGTGCTCAGGCTGCGCCGCCCGGTGAAGCTCGAGTACACCCGCGCCGAGCAGTTCTACGGCGCCACCACCCGGCACCCCTTCACCGTTCATGTGAAGGCGGGCGCCCGCCGTGACGGCGTCCTCACCGCCCTCCGGCTGCGGGTCGTGGCGAACACCGGCGCGTACGGCAATCACGGCCCGGCCGTGATGTTCCACAGCGTCGGCGAGTCGATGGCGATCTACCGCGCCCTGAACAAGAAGGTCGACGCCTACTCGGTGTACACGCACACCGTCCCGGCGGGTGCCTTCCGCGGCTACGGCCTGGGACAGGTGATGTTCGCCGTCGAGTCCGCCTTCGACGAACTGGCCCGCCGGCTGGGCCTGGATCCCTTGGAGTTCAAGGCCCGGAACGTCATCGGTGCCGACGAGCCGATGGTCACCCCGGGCGGCCACGAGGAGGACCTGCACATCGCCAGCTACGGCCTCGACCAGTGCATCGGCATCGTGCGGCGGGCGCGGGCGGAGACCGGGGCCGGGCTTCCCGCACCGGAGGGCTGGCTGGTGGGTGAGGGCGCGGCGCTGGCGATGATCGCCACCGGCCCGCCCGGCGGCCATGTCGCCGATGCCAGGGCCGCCCTGCTGCCGGACGGCACCTTCGATCTCGCCGTCGGCACCGCCGAGTTCGGCAATGGAACGACGACCGTGCACCAGCAGATCGCGGCCGGTGAACTCGCCACCACCGTCGACCTGATCACCATCCGCCAGTCCGACACGGACGTCGTACGCCACGACACGGGCGCGTTCGCCTCCACCGGTACGGTTGTCGCCGGCAAGGCCACGCTGCGCGCCTCCCGCGCCCTCGCCGACCTGCTGCTCGACTTCGCCGCCGCCCATCTGCGGGTCCCGCGCGCCGACTGCCGGCTCGCGGAGGAGGCCGTCCTGCACCCCGGCGGGCGCCTGCCGCTGAAGGAGTTGTACGCGGCCGGCCGCGCCGTCGGCGTCGAATGCGCCGCCGACGGCAACTTCGGCGGCACCCCCCGTTCGGTCGCCTTCAACGCCCAGTGGTTCAGACTGGCCGTCGATCCGGCCACCGGCGAGATCCGCATCCTGCGCAGCGTGCACGCCGCCGATGCCGGCAAGGTGATGAACCCGATGCAGTGCCGGGGACAGGTCGAGGGCGGTGTCGCGCAGGCGCTCGGTTCCACCCTCTTCGAGAACGTCCGCGTCGACGCGTGCGGCAAGGTCGAGACGTTCGCCTTCCGCCACTACAGGCTCCCGCAGTACGCCGACATCCCGCGCACCGAGGTCCACTTCATGGAGACCGCGGACGCCATCGGTCCGCTGGGCGCCAAGTCGATGAGCGAGAGCCCCTTCAATCCGGTCGCTCCCGCCTTCGCCAACGCGCTCCGCGACGCCACGGGCATCCGCTTCACCGAGCTGCCGTTCACCCGCGACCGTGTGTGGCGGGCGCTGCACGAAGCGGGCGTGCGGGACGGGCACGCGCGCGGCTCCTCGTAGCAGCCGCCGAAGCCCCGCTCACGATGCCCGGGAGGGGCCGTCCGAACCGGCCTGCGGCAGACGAGAGCTCGGTTTCCGCGTGTGCGGAGCCGCATCCCGGCTGCCAGGATCGGGGGGTGTCCATCATGAGCAAGCTGCAGATCAAGCCCGGTCAGCGGGTCGTCGTACTGGGCCAACCCGATGACGTCCACCTGGAGGTCGAGACCGCCGGTGACGCGGCCGCGGCCGATGCGGTGCTCGCCTTCGTGACCACGTCCGGTGATCTTCTCGGGGCGGACGCGCAGGCGGCGCTCGCCGCCGCACGGCGTGATGCCCTCGCCTGGGTTGCCTATCCGAAGGGCGGGAGGCTCGGAACGGATCTGAACCGCGACACTCTGGCCGCCGCGCTGTCCGAGCATGGCGTACGGCCCGTGCGGCAGATCGCCATCGACGACACCTGGTCGGCGCTCCGGTTCCGCCCGGGCGGCTGATCTCCCGGCCCCGCCTTGTCGCCGCCTCCAACGACACGAGGCCCCGAACGCCTCGGCTTCGCAGCCGGATTCGTTCTTCCGCCCGGACAGCGACCGGCCTCTCCGCCGCACCGCCGAAGGCGGACGAGCGGACGCGAGATTCGCTGAAGACGGGCCGAGAACCCGCCTCGCGGTGATCGACCGCTCCGTGGGCCAACGTGCACGCGCGGGCGGGCTGTTCTAGCGTCGAAGACAGGAGGGGCGATCCTGCCGAGCCGGCGCGTGCCCGGGGAGCCGGATCCACGGTCGTCCGCCGGCCGCGTCTCCTGCTCGGCCCGTCGAACCACTGATCTCCATCCCGCAGAGCAGGTGCCTTCCATGCGTATGCCGGCCCGATTCCTTGGTGTCCTCACCGGTGTGGCCGTCGCCCTCGGCGGCGCGGCCCTCACCGCCCCCGCCGCCCAGGCGGACATCCCCGCCTGCACCAACATGGTCCAGCAGACGGGCGTCGGCGTCTCGGACGCCGTCACGGCGGCGTGCACCCTAGGCGTGCACAACGACCTGCGCGGCTGCGTGACCGCCCTGACCGAGCTCGGCGTCCCGGGCGGCGCCGCGAACGGCGCGTGCCGTACGGCGGCCACCCCTCCGTGACATCCGGCCGGGGACGCGTTCGGCCCGTCGCGCTGTCCGTCCGGGCCGAACGGGGCCGAAGCGGGGGAACAACCGCCGTACCCGCGGGCGGCGTCTCCCTACGATGTCGCCATGACGATCTCCGCGCAGCAGCCCGTGATACGCGTCCTGCACGACGAGTCCCGCCATGACCTGCGGGATCCGGGCCGGCCGCGTCCCGTCCGCCTCTATCTGTGGGAGCCGGACCAGCCCCTGGCCCTCCCCGCTCCGCTGGTCGTCGTCTCGCACGGCACCGGAGGTTCGGGGAGCACCATGGAGTGGCTGACGGGACCGCTGTGCGAGGCGGGGTTCCGCGTGGTGGCCTTCGACCACCACGGCAACAACTTCGTCGACGGCTACGAGCCGGAAGGCTTCCTGCACGTGTGGGAACGGCCCCGGGACGTGTCCTTCGCCCTCGACGCGCTCGCTCGTGAGCAGCCCCTCGGACCGGTCGGCGCGGCGGGTTTCTCCCTGGGCGGTTACACAGCGGCGGCGCTCGCCGGTGCGCGTGTCGATCCGCGGATCCTCTGGGCGGTGCTGACGGGAGAGGTCCCTCTGCCGGAGATCCCCGAGTTCCCCGGTGCGCTGGAGGCCCTTCGGGAGAAGTACCCGCTGGACGAGTCCTCGCGGCGGGCGCTGGACGCCGCCGGGGCGGATCTCTCGGATCCGCGCGTGCGGGCGGTCTTCCAAGTGGCCCCCGGAGTCGGCGGTCTCGTGACGCCGGAGAGCCTGGCGACCGTGCGGGTGCCCGTGGACATCCGCTGGGGCGGAGCGGACACGGTCAGCCCGTACGAGGTCGACACCCTGCCGTACCTGAAGCACATCCCCACGGCGAGCGGCTGCTCGGCCGGCCCCGACGTCCGCCACGACGACTTCTTCCGATTGCAGCCGGCGGACACGGCTGTCCGCCTCCGGGTGGGCGGGGAGGCGGCCGCCTTCTTCCAGCGGCACCTTCGCTGAACACCGCCCCGGTTCAGGGGCGGCCGCCGGCCGCATACATGGCCCGGCGGCATCGGCTGCCCGAGACCCGCGGGAGCAGAGGCGCGCCCTGGCCGCGCCGGCCAGCGCCGACGGTGTGGCCGGCCGCGCACGCAGCGTGTGCGCCCGCGGCGGGTCCTGGCCGGCTCGTGGTGAGGCGCCCCCGGTCGTACGGTGGAAGGAACAGGAGCCGCGCCTTGCGTCACCGCCGCGGTGGTCCGCGTCCCGCCACAGACCACGGAGCCCTGCGGACCGCTCCCGCGATCCCCCTGGGGACCGGGTGCGGTGGCGGCCTCCCCGCCCCCTGACGAAGGGGAACTCGCATGCACATCAGGAACCATCGAGTCCGCCGGGTGTGTGCCGCGGCCCGTACGGCCCCGCCGCTCGTGGTGGGCGGCGCCGTCACCACGAGTGCCGCGGCGGCCACCACGGCGCCGGTCTCCGTCGGCCGCGCCGTGCAGCAGTCGTCGCCGGGCGAGATCCTCTCCCTGGTCAACGCCGAGCGGGCCGAGGCCGGTTGCGGGCCTCTGAAGTTCGCTGTCAGCTGGCGGTAGCCGCGCGGCTCTTTCCGCGTCCAAGGAGAGAAGAGGCCCTCGCTCGATATCGCTCGACACTGTTCCCACGCGGATCCGGCACCGCTGGGGCCGCATCCGCCCGACGACCCGGAAAGCAGGTGCGTCCCATGCGTATATCGGCTCGAATCGCCGGTGTCCTCACCGTACTGTCCCTCGCGCTCGGGGGCGCGGCTCTCACGGCGCCCGCCGCTCACGCGGACATCACGGCGTGCGTCAATGAGGTCGAGCGCGACATGCAGGGCGGTGAGGCCCCGGACTCCGTGAGGATGGCGTGCTACGTCGGCCTGACCGGCAACCACGAGCAGTGCGTGGCCGATCTGACCAAGGCCGGTGCCACGGAATCGACCGCGACGAACGCCTGCCGGGTGGCTCCCCAGTAGGCGGCTCGGGGGGCGAAGCAACCGGTCCCGGTGGCGCCGCGGCCGGACGGGCGTTCGCCGGGCCGGCGGACATCACCGGGGTCCGGTCACCAGTTGCCGGAGCGTGCCGGACAGTGCGTCCAGGGCGGGCCGGTAGGCGTGTTCGGGTGGGGCCGCGAAGCCGACGAGCAGTCCTCCTGGGCGCCCTCGGGGATCCAGGTGGAGTTCGGACAGACCGCGCAGCGCAAGTCCCTGCCGGGCACACAGGGAGAGGACCTCGTCTTCGGGTGGCCAGTCGGCGGGGAGGGTCAGGAGGGTGTGCAGGCCGGCGGGGACACCGTGGGCGGTCAGTCCGGTGACACCCGGCAGCCGGGCCAGGAGCAGTTCCCGGCGCCGGCGGTAGCGCAGGCGGGTGGCGCGGATGTGACGGTCGTACGCGTGCGTGGTGATCAGATCCGCCAGGACGAGCTGGGAGAGGCTCTCGGTGTACAGATCGGCTTGCTGTCTGGCGTCGACCACCGGCTTCACCAGGTGGGGCGGCAGGGCCATCCAGGCCAGGCGCAGAGCCGGGCCGAGGGTCTTGGACGCGGTGCCGCAGTAGACGGTCCGGTCGGGGGCGATGCCCTGGAGAGCGCCGACGGGCTGGCGGTCGTAGCGGTACTCGCCGTCGTAGTCGTCCTCGATGATCAGCCCGCCGGTGGTGCGTGTCCAGGCACTGACGGCCTGGCGTCGGCCGGGGTGGAGGGGGACGCCCGTGGGGTACTGGTGCGAGGGCGTGAGCAGCACGGCGTCGACCGCGTCTGTCAGCGCGTCCACGCGGGCGCCGTGTGCGTCGACGGGTATGGGTGTGGTGGCGAGTCGGGCACGCTGGACGACGGAGCGGAAGACGTCGTGGCTGGGATCCTCGACGGCCACGGTCCCGGCGCCGTGCCGGACCAGCACACCGCTGAGCAGGCTCAGGCCCTGGTAGTAGCCGGAGGTGATGACGATCCGGTCGGGGCTCGTGACCACACCGCGGGTGCGGCCGAGGTAGTCGGCGAGCGCGGCGCGCAGTTCGATCCGGCCCTGCGGGTCTCCGGCACCGAGCGCCACCGACCGCGCGTCCGCGACCACCCGGCGTGTCGCCGCCAGCCAGGCCCGGGAGGGGAAGGCGCTGACATCGGGAAGCCCGGGGCGCAGGTCGTGGCGAGGGCGCGCCTGCATCGGCGCGGCCGACGGGGAGTCCGGGGTATTGGGGGGTACGTCCGCCACCCTGGTGCCCGATCCGGGCCGGGTGGTCAGGTAACCCTCTTCGGTCAGTTGGTCGTAGGCGGCGGTCACCGTGCCCCGGGACAGCCCGAGTTCGGTGGCGAGCCCTCTGGTGGAGGGCAGCAGCGTTCCCGTGGCGAGGCGTCCCTGGCGGATCGCGTCGCGCAGCGCCGCCTCCAGAGCCGAACGCCGGCCTTTCGAGGCGTCGAGGTCGATGTGCAGGTCGACGCGCGAACCGGACCAGGTTTTCCGCACGGAAGTGGATCTTATACCTGGTCCGGTGTCCTCCTACCCTCGGTTCACGTGATCGACAGACCTCGAACGGCAGGACGGACGCATCCCGATGATCGTGACAGCGCATCTCAGCGACACCCATATCGACAGTGGGCCGCGCAGCATCGAGCGCACCCGGGCCGTCATGCGTCACCTGGAAGACCTGCCGTACGACCTGGACGCGGTCCTGGTCACCGGAGACATCACCGATCACGGTCTGCCGGCCGAGTACGAACAGGCCCGTCGGCTCTTCTCCTCGCGGCATCCGGTGCTGTTGTGTCCTGGCAACCACGACAGGCGTGACGTCTTCCGCACCCACCTGCTTCGGCAGCCGAGTTCGACGGCTCCGGTCAACCAGGTGCATCGGCGTGCCGACGTCGTCATCGCGATGTGCGACTCGTCGGTGCCCGGCAAGGACGAGGGGTTCCTCTCGGACGAGACGCTGGCATGGCTCCAGGACGTCCTCGACCGGACTCCCGAGCCGACGCCCGTGCTGATCGGCTTCCACCACCCGCCGACGCGGCTGCACGTCCCGTTCATCGACGGCATACGCCAGTTCGGTGCCGACCGGCTGGCAGCCCTTGTGGACCGGCACCGCAACATCGCGGCATTCGTCTGCGGACACGCCCACACAGGCGCGGCGACCGTCTTCGCCGGGCGCCCGCTGCTGGTGGCCCCCGGCGTCGTCTCCACTCTCCGCCTCCCCTGGGAGCACCGCGCGCACCCCCAGGACCACGTCCACCTGGACCACCCGCCCGCTCTCGCGTTCCATGTCCTGGACGACACGGGGAAGTTGACGACCCACTTCCGTCACGTCGGCCCAACCCCCTGACTCCTCATTCGCGAGCGCCGCCTTCCGGCCCGTCCGTCTTGGGCACGTCCGTCTTGGGCGCATCCGTCTCCGAAGTACGTCCGTCTCGGGTACGTCCGTCTCGGGTACGTCCGTCTCGGGCACGTCCGTCTCGGGCACGTCCGTCTCGGGCGCATCCGTCTCGGGTACGTCCGTCTCGGGCAAGTCCGCGAGGCGTGACGCGGGCTCTGGTACGTCCCCCAGGCGCTCTGACGAGCGACGCGGACCAGCACCGCCTCCTCGATCAGACCAGCGACGTCGGCGACCTCGTCGGGCGCGTACTCCGGGCCGTTGTGGACGGAGGTTTGACCTTCAACGGCGCCATCATCGAGATCGGCACCGACTCCTGCCGCCTGGCCAGCACCCGCGCACGCGCCGAGGAGCCTGCGAAGGCTGGCTGACGCTACCGCTCGATGGGCCGCTGCCTGCCGCGAGGGAGTCGATACACCACGCTCGAACGCAGCGGCCCAGGCGGCACGGTCGGGTCATCGAAGTCGTCAGCCGGATCACGGCTCATACCGATGCGACGCATCACAGCGCGAGACCGCAGATTGGTGACCGTGGTGACCGCGAGGATCTCCGGCAACGTCAGGGACTCGAAGGCGAAGGCCACTACTGCCCGGGCCGCCTCGGTCGCATAGCCATGCCCCCAGGCGGAGCGCGCAAAGCGCCAGCCTGCCTCCACACCCGTGAACGGCATGACGTCTTCCACCGGATCCAAGCCGGTGAACCCTATGAACTCACCGGTGTTGATCACCTCGACGGCCCACCAACCCCAGCCCCGCTGGTCGATATTCGATTGGAAGCGGGCCACGGACGCGTCGCTCTGCTCGCGGGTGAGTACCCCCGGAAAGTACTTACGGACTTCTGGATCGGCGTTCATCGCCGCCCACGGAGCGAGGTCGGTCTCCCGCCATCCACGGAGGACAAGACGCTCGGTTCTCAGCTCAGACACCGCGCCAACCTAACGTGATCAAGTCCACGGAGCGATCGAACAACGTCACCAGCCAGCCGAACGCTGCCTTCCAATTTCGTGCACAACCGGCGTGTCCCTGCTGCCCTGAGTGATATCCCGCGATTTCTGACGTCAGATGACTCCAGGCCCTTGTCACGGTCCCGGGCGGTGCTTGGGCCCCCCGGAGGTACTCCCGCTTCGATAGCCTTCGCGAGACCTTTGATCAGGTGGAGGAAGCGTGCGGGTGTGGTACTGGTTCATCGGTACGGGGTTCATCGTGGTCGCGTTCTTCTGCTTCATCGCCGCCCTGACGATCTGGAACACCGCGCGCACAGACCAGACCTACCCGCGGAAGCCGAAGCACGTTGCGATGTGGAGCGGCATGGGAGTCGTCTGCCTGGGGCTCATGGTCCTCTTCTACTCTCTTTGAGCGCGAAACCGTGAGGGCTGCCCCGTAGCCACCGGCCACGAGAGATGATCTTGTCGTGTCTGGTGTGATCACAGCGGCGGAGCCCTCCGGGACAGCCCCGTACACCGGGCTGAGCGCGCGTCAGTTCGGCAGCCGATGACGACGCTGCGGCAGCCGGCGCCCCTGTTCGGAGTGTCGAAGTCGTCCGCCGACCGCATTGTCGACCACCTGATGTGCGGCCGTCCGCTACAAGGCCCCCGGTGTGTCCGTGCGGGCGTCGTAGTCGGCGCGGGCATCGTCGATCCGGGCGAGGTGCGCGACGCTCCATTCGAGCAGGGGCGCGGTGGCCTCGCGCAGGGTCATGCCCATCTCGGTGAGCTCGTAGCTGACATGCGGCGGCATCACGCCGTGGACGGTGCGGGTCAGGATGCCGTCACGCTCCAGGCCGCGCAGGGTCACGGTGAGCATGCGCTGGCTGATTCCGTCGACGGCCTTCTTGAGCTCGGTGAACCGGCGCGGTCCGTTTCTGAGCTGGCGCACGACCAGCAGGGACCACTTGTCCCCGACGATGTCGAGCACCACCCGGGTCCGGCACGCGTCGCCGGGCCGCACCGCCGGCTGGGGATCTCCGTGTGCCGCGTCCATGGTTACCTCCAGAGAACCGGGTCACCGAAAAGTGCCTTATTGCCTGCGGCGCGGCGCGTGCACCAGCATGCCTTAGGTACTCAAACAGTACCGAGGCACGAATAGTAACCGCCGTAGCCGCGGACCGGCGGCGTGCGCGCGGTCGTGCCCGGCTGCGCCCTGCCGCTTCTGCGAAGGAAGAGTGATTCATCCATGACGACATTTCTGCTGGTACACGGCGCTTGGCACAGCGGACAGTGCTGGGAGCGAGTGGTGCCGCTGCTGGAGGCGCCCGGACACCGGGTGTTCGCGCCGTCCCTGACCGGCTACGGCGACAAAGCACACTTGCTGGGTCCGGAAGTGGGGCTCGACACACACGTCGACGACGTGGTCGGGCTGATCACCGAGGAGGACCTCAGCGACGTCGTACTCGTGGGCCACAGCTACGCGGGCCTTGTGATCTCCGGCGCGGCCAACCGGATTCCGGAACGCATCGCGCACCTGGTCTACCTCGACGCCATGGTCCCGGAGGACGGCGAGTCCGCGGTCGACGTCCAGCCCGTGACACGTCACCTGATCGAGCTCGCCGAAAAATCGGAGAGCGGCTGGCGCGTACCGCCGATGCCCGAGCAACCCGCACCCCTCGGCCTGTTCGGTGTCACGGATCCGGCGGACGTCGCCTGGCTGCGCGGGATGCTCTCGGACCAGCCGGTGCGCTGCCTGAAGCAGCCGGTGCGGCTGGACGACCCGGCCGTGAACGCGATCCCGCGCACGCACATCCACAATGTCGGCGCGATGCCGGCGGGCGTCATCCGTCGCCCCGTCCCCCCGATCCAGCCCAACGGCACTGCCGCGCAGGTCTGGGAGCTGCCGACCGGCCACGACTGCATGATCACCATGCCGGCCGAACTCGGCGAACTGCTTCTCAAGCTCGCGTGAGCGGGCGTGGACTGCGGCGGAGGCCGGTTCCCGCGGTGGGCGTAGCGAGGCCGTGCCCCACGTAGGCTCCTTCCCATGCCAGCCCCCCACCTGCGTCGCGTCGCCGTCCTTGTGCTCGAAGGTGCGAAACCGCTCGATGTCGGCATTCCCGCGCAGGTGTTCACGACTCGCGCGAGCATGCCGTACGAGGTGCGGGTGTGCGGGGCGACACCCGGTCTCGTGACCGGCGGGGACGGCTTGTCGTACTCCGTCGCCCACGGCCTCGACGCGCTCGCGTGGGCCGATCTCGTCTTCGTCCCCGGCTACCGGTTCCCGAACCGCGACGACCCGCCGCAGGCCGTCGTCGACGCGCTGATCGCCGCCCACGCCCGGGGCGCGCGGCTCGCCGCCATCTCGACCGGCGCCTTCGCGCTCGCCGCCACGGGCCTGCTCGACGGCAAGCGCGCCACGACGCACTGGCACTACACGCGGGAACTCATGGCCAGGCATCCGCTCGTCCAGGTCGACGAGAACGTGCTGTTCGTCGACGAGGGCAGCGTGCTCACCTCGGCCGGCGCCGCCTCCGGCATCGACCTGTGCCTGCACATCCTGCGCGGCGACCTCGGGGTGGCCGCGTCCAACCACGCGGCCCGCCGCCTGGTCGCGGCCCCCTACCGCAGCGGCGGCCAGGCCCAGTACGTGCCGCGCAGCGTCCCCGAGCCGCTCGGCGAGCGCTTCGCCGCCACCCGCGAGTGGGCGCTGCACCGGCTCGGCGACCCGCTCACCCTCGACACACTGGCGCGGCAGGCCGAGGTCTCGCCGCGCACGTTCTCCCGGCGCTTCGTCGAGGAGACCGGCTACACGCCGATGCAGTGGGTGATGCGCGCCCGTATCGACCTGGCCCGTGAACTGCTCGAACGGTCGCAGCGCAGCGTCGAACAGATCGCCGACGACGTCGGCCTCGGCACCGGCGCGAACCTGCGCCTGCACTTCCAGCGCATCCTCGGCACCACGCCGAGCGAGTACCGGCGCACCTTCACCCGGGGCGAATAGCGGCGTGGCGAGATCCTTTGCCGTGGCGAGATCCTTTTGAACCATGGCGATCCCGCCACTGTCAGCGGCGCGAGCCGCAAGCGAGCCTGGGGGCGAAGAGAAGGGACGTCACTCATGACTCGCATCGCCATCAACGGATTCGGCCGCATCGGACGCAATGTGCTGCGCGCACTGCTGGAACGCGACAGCGCCCTGGAGATCGTCGCCGTCAACGACCTCACGGAGCCCGCCACGCTCGCCCGGCTGCTCGCCTACGACAGCACGGCCGGCCGGCTCGGGCGTCCGGTGACCGTCGACGGGGACGCTCTCGTCGTCGACGGTCGCCGGATCACGGTGCTGGCCGAGCGCGAGCCGGCGCAGCTGCCGTGGGCCGAACTCGGCGTGGACATCGTCCTGGAAGCCACCGGCCGCTTCACCTCGGCCAAGGCTGCCCGCGCCCACCTCGACGCGGGCGCGAGGAAGGTGCTCGTCAGTGCGCCGTCGGACGGCGCGGACGTCACGCTCGCGTACGGTGTCAACACCGACGCCTACGACCCGGCCGTGCACACGATCGTCTCGAACGCCTCCTGCACCACCAACGCGCTGGCACCGCTGGCAGCGGTCCTCGACGAACTCGCCGGCATCGAGCACGGGTTCATGACGACGGTGCACGCCTACACGCAGGAGCAGAATTTGCAGGACGGTCCGCACCGCGACGCCCGTCGCGCCCGGGCCGCCGGCGTCAACATCGTGCCCACCACGACCGGCGCCGCCAAGGCGATCGGCCTGGTGCTGCCGAGCCTGGACGGCAAGCTGTCGGGTGACTCGATCCGCGTACCGGTGCCGGTGGGTTCCATCGTCGAACTCAACACGGCCGTCGCCCGTGACGTGACGCGCGACGACGTGCTGGAGGCGTACCGGGCCGCGGCGGAGGGGCCGCTCGCCGGCATCCTCGAGTACTCGGACGACCCGCTCGTGTCGTCCGACATCACGGGCAATCCCGCCTCGTCGATCTTCGACTCGGCCCTCACTCGTGTCGACGGCCGCCACGTCAAGGTGGTCGCGTGGTACGACAACGAATGGGGCTTCTCGAACCGCGTGATCGACACACTGGAGCTCCTCGCCACCCGCTGACCGAACGCTGGGCCCCCGCCCCTCCCGCGTCCGCTCCGCCCAGCACTGCCCTTGAGCGCTCTGATCGGCCGGACGAGCCGACCAGAGCGCTCAAGGCACAGAAGCGGGTCCGCGGCGTCGCATGCGGCAGAACGGGTCTTGGCGGCAGGGGCAACTGTTCGTCGCAGGTCTCGTCATTCGCGTCCACCGCCATAGTGTCGCGGCCGCCGCCTGTAACCGGTGCGCCGACGACGAAGGTCATCAACATCACGGCCTCGCGCGCCTGCGCGCCTCTTTCGCCGTCGGCATGCTGTCACCCCCCAATTTCTCGGGGATTCTCAACGCTCCCCGGCCGGGCCATTGTCCTGGGTGTGCTCCGGGCTTCGGCGCACACTCGGCACGGCAGTCTGTGCCGACTGCGATCAGGGGGAAATGATGATGCGTAGCATCCTGCGGCGCCGTGGCGCCGTCGTCGCGGCACTGAGCGCCGGTGCGCTGGCTCTGGCGAGCGGCAGCGCGTCCGCCGCGAGCGCGCTGATTCCCGTCAGCGCGACCAGCAGCCTGAGTGTCTACAGCACGACGCACACGCGCGACGGAAAGGTGGGAATCCCGAACCTGAGCTTCGGGGACGCGATCGTCGCCGACTGCTGGGACCGCGGTGACAACATCAGCAACCACGGGAACGTCTGGTACCACACGATCTCGGAGCGCTACATCACCAGCACCGGCCGGGAGCTGTTCGTCACGGGGTGGACGTACGGGGCCTATGTGGACGGCAACGACGCATTCCACAGCGGGGACATTCCGGAGTGCTGACAGGGTGAGCTGAGCCGCCGGGCCCGGAACCGCTCAGGGCCCGGCGGCTCAGCCATAAAGAAAGGAATCGAAACTTCCAATTCCGCAATCCTCGGAAGAGGTTGCTTCCGCGCCACCGAGAGCCGCTTGTCGGCCAACGTGTCGAAGCCCAGGGTGCGGCGGGGTGTGCCGATACACACTCCTTCCATGAATCGCAACCCGGAAATGATCTCCCGTACCCTTTTCTCGGCCACAGCGGAGGCAGCCAGCGTCCCCGAGCTGGGCACGGTGATTTCACGGCAGATCGCGCGACTGGTACCGCACGACGGATACATGCTGAGAGGAATCGACCCGCTCACGGGCGCCGCATGCTTTCTCGCGAAGGAACACGGTTACGGAGCCGGCTTCTACCGTGCACTGGAAACCGAGGAAATCCTCGGCCAGGACCGGCACACCGTGACCGCCCTGGTGAGAAGTAAGTGTCCGGTGGCCGTGCTCGAATCCGCCGCACCGGTCGGACGGCACAGCGCCGAACACGAAGAGATCATGAACGCGGCCGAAGTCGGCAGCGAAATGCGGATCGCGCTGACCCACAGGGGATTGCCCTGGGGCCTACTGGTGCTGCTGCGGGGACGAGGCAGCAGGCCCTTCTCGACGACCGACGCCGTGACCGCCGGGCGACTCTCCACGGTCTTGGCCGGCGCGCTGCGACAGTACGTCGCGGGACGGTTCCTGCGTCCCGTCCGTAACGTGCCCGCGCCGGGCGTGGTGGTGATCGACGACAGCGACACGATCAGAGCGGTGACCCGGACCGGCCGTGACTGGGTGCGCAGGCTCATGCCGGAGACCGCGACGGCCGATGAGGACGAGATATTCGCGCACGTCTGGAATATCGCCCTCACGGCACGGCAGCCGGGCCGTCAAGCGCTGAGCCGGGTACCCGGTCCTGACGGGTGGCTCGTGTTGCAGGCCCAACCGCTGGAGGAATCGGGCTTCGGCGGGGTGGCGGTGACCATCCAATCCGCTTCGTCCGAAGTGCTGTTACCCGCCGCGGCGGTTCTCTACGGAATCACTGCGAGGGAGCAGGAGGTGATCCGGGGAGCGCTCGACGGACTGGCCGTCAAACAGATCGCCCGCACTCTGCATCTTTCCTCGCACACCGTCAACGATCACTTCAGATCCATCTACCGAAAGACCGGAGTCAGCAGCCGCGAGGAACTCATCTGCAGCCTCACGTGACGAGCTGTCGGGCTCTCGCCGAGGAGCGGCCCTTGCTCAGGAATCCGGGCTCGCCGACAGCGAGAACGCCGCCGGCGGTACCGAGGTGTCCGGCGGCACGGCCACGCAAGTCGTCGCGGACGGCAACAACATCCCGACCGGCATGGCGCAGCGCGTGCCGCATCGCCCGAAGCGAAGGGCTGCCGGGAAAAGCGTGCGGGACGGCCGGCTGCCGGAGCAGCGGGCCGAGATCGACGCCGCCGCGCACAGCCCCCGTTCTCACGGCTTCGGCACCGGCAGAAGGACCCGCTACCTGTCGTCTTCCGGGTCGATTTCGCTGCCGTCTTCGTCCCGGCTGTCCTCGAAGACGAAGAGTGGTTTGGTGCCGTGTGCGGGTGTTTCGGCGAGCGAGAGAGCTTCGGTGAAGCGTTCGATCGGGAACGGCCGGCCCCGGGGGATGCTCAGGATGTCATCGGTGACAAGACTGCGAACCCGGGTCAGTGCGCGCCTCACCTCTTCGGGTGAGGCGGTGCCGAACCAGCGGTTCAGCCAGAAGCCACGGACCGATTTGGTTTCGTAGATGACCGAGCGTGCCTGCAACGGGATCGTCAGTGCTGCCGGGTCGGTCTGCCGATGGGTGGAGAGCGCGCCGTACACCACGACTTCCCCTCCTGGAGCCAGCGCCTGGGACACCTGCGCACCCACGGGGCCCGCGACGCAGTCGATGGCTCTGCGCACGCCGGCCGGTCCCGCTGCCTCGGCGACACGCTGCACCAAATCCTCGTCCTCGGTGCAGATGACCTCGTCACCGCCGAGCGCCCTGATCTCCTCGACGGCATCGCGTCGCCGCACGACATTGAGCGTGCGCACACCCAGATGCCTGGACAGCTGGATGACGAGCCGGCCGACGGTGGAGCCCGCGGCCGTCTGCAACAACCAGTCACCCGGCTCCACGTCGAGTTCGTGCGTCAGGAGGAGCAGTGCGGTCAACGGGTTGACGGCGATCTGGCAGGCGCTGGAGTCGCTCAGCCGGTCCGGGATCGGCAGGAGCCTTCGCGTGTCGGCGACGAGGTACTCCTGCCACGTGCCGGTTCCAGGGGGTCCGGGTACCGCCGGGACCGCGGCGAACACCACGCGCTCGCCGGTCCTCAGTCCTTCCGTGTCCGGGCCCAGGGCCTCGACCCGGCCCACGCATTCCATGTGACCCCCGACAGCGGGAAACCCGGGAGAGAAGCCGTAGCGGCCACGCAGCACGTGCAGATCACTGGCGTGAATCGGAGTCGCCTTCACACGGATCAATGCCTGACCGGCGGCCGGCGTGGGAACGGGCCGGGATTCCAGCCGCAGGACATGGGTGGGCTCGCCGACTTCTCCGGCTACGAGCGCGCGCATGGATCGAGACATGAGTGGTCCTTCGTCTCCCGACATCCGACGAATGGGGTGGGCACTCTGATTTCAGATTATAAATCCGCCTCTTTCCGCCACGCCCGGCTCCGGAAACAACCTCCGCGGCAGACGGTGCGGCGTGGCAGGTGGGGCGCGCGACGTCCCCTCGCGGGAGATGCCGGACGGCTCCCGGTCCTTCGCCACCCGACGGATCCCAAGGGGGTGACGCGGGTCACATTCGTCCGTGTCACAGGGGGGCGGGCTACCTCGTCTCGGGGGTGTAGCCACTGATGACCACGGAGGAGCACACCATGGACGCGCGTCTGAACTACTTCGCCAGCCCGACGGCCGGCAAGGTCCTGAAGTACTTCATGTCGGCGGGCAAGGCACTCAAGGACTCGCCGCTGCCGGCCGCGACCCAGGAGCTGGTGGCGTTGCGGGTGAGCCAGATCAATGGCTGTGCCGTCTGCATCGACATGCACACCAAGGAAGCCGCCGCGGCCGGCGAGACCTCGGTGCGGCTGAACCTGGTCGCGGCCTGGCGGGAGGCCACGGTCTTCACCGAGGCCGAGCGTGCCGCGCTGGAGCTGGCGGAGGAAGGGACCCGGGTCGCGGATGCGGCCACCGGTGTCAGTGACACGGTGTGGGAGCACGCCGCCAAGCACTACGACGAGGAGCAGCTCACCGCTCTGGTGATCCTGGTCTCCTTCATGAACTCGGCGAACCGGCTGAACATCATCACCCGGCAGCCGGCCGGCGACTACGAGCCCGGACAGTTCCACTGAACGACGTCGGCGACCGGCTCGGGGCCGTGCCGCGGGGCGGCGGCCCCGGGCCACGTGGCGGCCGATGTGGCCCGGTGATCGCAGAGAATGGCCGCTCGCGAGTAGGGCCGGGGTGGGATGCACGCAGGGAGGGGTGTTCGTCGTGAACAAGGACGAGGAGTTCGAGGAGCTGCGGCCGCTGCTGTTCTCGATCGCCTACCGGATCCTGGGCACCGTGGGCGAGGCGGAGGACGCGGTGCAGGAGACATGGCTGCGCTTCGACGGCTCGGCGACGCGGGTCGCGTCGGCCAAGGCGTATCTGTCGGCCACGGTGACACGGATCTCGATCGACGTACTGCGCTCCGCCCGCATGCGGCGGGAGGAGTACGTGGGGCCTTGGTTCCCCGAGCCGCTGCTCAGCGACCCGTATCAGGATCCTGCGCGTTCGGCGGAGCTGGCCGACTCGGTGTCGATGGCGGCGCTGCTGCTGCTGGAGCGGCTCAGCCCGCTGGAACGGTCGGTGTTCGTCCTGCGGGAGGTGTTCGGCTTCGGGTTCGACGAGATCGCCACGGCGGTGGAACGCTCGGAGGCGGCGTGCCGGCAACTGCTGGTACGGGCACGGCGGCACATGCGGGCCGGACGGCCCCGGTTCGCGGTGGACCGGCAGGACCGGCAGGAGCTGGCGACACGGTTCTTCGACGCCCTGAGGGACGGTGACGTCCTCGGGCTGCGGAATCTGCTGGCCGCCGACGTGCAGATGGTGGGCGACGGCGGCGGAAAGGCCCCGCAGCTCGCCAAGGCCGTCAGCGGCAGCGAGAACGTGGCCCGGCTGCTCACCGCCGTCTTCCCCCTGATGGCCCGCATCGACGTGACGTTCGAGCCGCACGAGATCAACGGACAGCCCGGAGCGATCTTCCGCGACCGGGACGGCAAGGTGCTCCACGTCTTGGCCCTCGAAGTACTCGGCGGGCAGATCAAGACCATTCGTTCGGTGATCAACCCCGACAAGCTCGGCCACCTCGGGCCGGTCGCCGACGCCTGGGCCGTCGACCGCGAGGTGAAGCAGGCGCGCAGGTCGACGAAGTGAACTCGGCTCCCGTACGGGCCTGTTCGTGCACGGGCAGCTCATGGCGGTGGCCACGGGCGGCCGACGCGCTCCGCCGGTAAGAACGGGGGGAGGCGGGGAAGGCGGACGCCGCCACGCGTCGGGAGCGGCCGCTACGTGCGGTCGGATCCTGACCGAAGGAAGTCGGTGAGCGCGGAGGCCATTGCCTCGGGCGCCTGTTCGGCGACGTGATGTCCGGAGTCGATGCCGTGGCCTCGGACATCGTCGGCCCACCGGCTCCATATCGCGCGGGGGTCTCCGTACAGGTCCTCCAGGTCGTCTTGAAGCGACCAGAGGATCAGCGCCGGGCAGGCGATGCGCGCACCGGCGGCGCGGTCGGCTTCCTCGTGCCGCCGGTCGACGGTGAGGCCGGCACGGTAGTCCTCGAGCATCGCCCGCACCACCTCGGGATCGCGTGTGGCCTGCCGCCATTCCTCGTGGTTCTCTCGCCCCATCGTCTCGGGGTCGCCGTGGTACCAACTGTCGGGATCCGCAGTGATGACACGCTCGGGGATGCCTGGCTGTGCGAAGAAGAACCAGTGCCACCACTCGGTGGCGAACTCGACGGTGATGCGCGACAGGTGTTCCGTCAGCGGCAGGCAGTCCGCGAAGACCACCTGGGAGACGACCTCGGGGTGGTCGAGGGTGAGGCGCAGCGCCACGCTCCCTCCTCGGTCGTGTCCGACGAGCGCGAATCGGCGATGCCCGAGGTGGCGCATGACGGCCACCACGTCCCCGGCGACCGCGCGTTTGGAATATCCCTCGTGATCCGCCGTGAAGCGCGGCCCCCTGGAGCGCCCGTACCCTCTCAGGTCGGGGCACACCACGGTGTGGCCGGCTCGTACGAGCAGCGGGGCGACCCGGTGCCAGGTCGCCGAGGTACGGGGATGACCGTGCAGCAGCACCACCGGCGGGCCTTCCCCGCCGAACCGGACGAAGGCGGATGCCTCACCGACATCGACCCGCGCTGTCTCGAACCCCTCGAACACGTCGGCCTCCCCGGGGATCAGTCCACGTACGCGTCTGCGCCGCGGCGGCACCGGCATACCTCCTGCCCCGGCCGAGGATGACCATGTGTCCGCTTCCGCGACCGGTCAGGACATTGGGCAACGCCGTGGGACCTGGAGTGTCAGTGGCTGCTGAGAGCATCGAGCCATGACCGACCCCGCTGCTTCGATCACCGCCTACTGGGATGCCGCCGCGCCGGCCTTCGACGACGAGCCCGACCACGGACTGCGGGCCGACCACACACGCGCCGCATGGGCCCGGCTCCTGGGTTCCTGGATGCCGTCCGATCCAGTGGACGTTCTCGACATCGGCTGCGGAACGGGGTCGATCTCCTTGCTGCTGGCCGAAGCCGGACACCGGGTGACCGGAGTCGACCTGGCTCCGCGCATGATCGAACAGGCGCTCACGAAGTTCGGCACCGCCGGACTCGAAGCACGTTTCCTGGTGGGTGACGCCATGACGCCCCCGACGGGGGGACAGCGGTTCGATGTCGTGCTGTCCCGGCATCTGGTGTGGACTCTGCCCGATCCGGAGGCCGCGTTGCGTGAGTGGGTGACACGCCTGCGTCCGGGAGGACGGCTGATACTGGTCGAGGGACGGTGGCGGGAGGCTGACGGGAGTGGCGTGCCGTATGCGGCCGGCGCTGAATCGCTGCCGTGGAACGGTGGAATCAGCGCCGAAGACCTGGCCGCGACCGTGCGTTCGTTCGTCTCCGCTCTCCGAGTCGCACCGCTCAGCGGCAACCCCGACCTGTGGGGTGGCGAGGTGGACGATGAACGCTATGCCCTGATCGCCGACGTGTGACGGGCTGAAGGGGGGCACCCCGTGGCGGCTCCGTGTTCGCCGGCGCGGGCTCGGGGCGTCGAAACAGAGGCGTCCGTCGTCGGCTGTGCGTCGACGCCTTCTCCCCCGGCAACCCGCGTTGCCGGAGGACCCGCCCGACGCGGACCACGTGGAGTCCGTCGAGCTGGTGGCGGCGATCCGCGCCTCGGTGCGCGGGACACGCTGCTCGCGCCGCGGCTGACCCACCGTCTGCTGGACCGGTTCCTGCGCACCGCGCCGGACGGGCGCACGGTGCAGGCCGCGCCGACCAGCCTGTCCGCGCGCGAGACCGAGGTGCTCAAGCGGTGGGCTGCGGCGCCGCCCGGCCGTCGTCCGGGCCGGTACCCGCGTCACCCCCGCCGAATGGCCCCGGATCGTGGCCGACTTCGTCCCCGATCCCGCCCAGGCACCCGTCGTCGCCCGCGCCTACCCGGTCACCGGGACGGACGGCGGGCCGGTCCTCGGCGCGGTCATCGGAGACTCCAACTACTCCTGCCCCACCCTGCGGACCGGCGTGCTCCTCGCGGACCGTGTTCCCGTCTGGCGTTACGAGTTCGCCGACGAGAACGCCCCGCCGCTCACCCCGATGCCGGCCCCGTTCCCTCTCGGTGCCCCGCACGCGAGCGAGCTGACGTATCTCTTCGACCTCGGCGGCCGCCCCCGCGCCATGACCCCCGCCCAGCACCGCCTGGCCGACACCATGCTCGACTACTGGAGCGGTTTCGCCCGCACCGGCAACCCCAATACGCCGAACACACCCCCCTGGCCGCCCGGTTCCGTCCAATCCCTGGCCCCCGACCACACCGTCCCCACGAACACGCCCCCCGCCGCACACCACTGTCCCCTGTGGAACACCCTGCCCTGACCGCGGGCGACGGCTCGGCAAGGCCGTCCACCGGCCCTCAGGAGCGCGCCGCCGCCCGCGCCCCGTGGACGTCGGCCGCCGGACCGCGAACACTCGACGGCCCTGGGTCAGGGCCGTCGAGTGCCGGACGGGTCAGGGCTTGTACCAACAGACCGTCACGCCGCTCCGCGCGCCGCAGCCGATCTTGGTGAACCGGCTCTGGATCATGTTCCAGTAGTGACCCCACTGCGTCTTGTATCCCTGGCTGTTGGGATCCTTGTTGGGGTCGGCGTCGTACTTGCTCTTCTCGGCGGCCCACTGCGCCGTGGCCCCGGACGGCCCCACGGTCGACATGTTCTCGGCGCCGTTGAACGAGGGGGAGTGCTTCAGCGAGCCGGGCCCGCTCGGCGTGGAGTCCGGGTTGTCGGCCCATGCCTGTGCGTCCTTGGCGACGCTGTCGTCCCAAGTCAACGGGGGTGCACTTGCGTCCTTGCGCACGGTGTTGGTCTCGGTGACGATGGTCTGTTGATCGCTCGCGCTGACATCGGAGACGGCCGCGGAAGCACTCGTCGCGAACATCGTGCCCCCGGCCATCAGCCCCGCCGCCATGGCGGCGACGACTTGGTGACGTACCCACGTAGGCTTGTTCATGGCGACCCCCTGGTCGCAGAGAGAGCGGCAGATACCGCCGACGAGCATCACCGGTCACGGAACGGGTCGTGTGGCTGCCTCACGGTGGCACGGTGCCCGAGCCGTGTGGCCCGCTCCTGCGGTGGCCGGGAAAGCAACCGCCGGCAAGTGGCCAGGATCGGGCGGCCGCACGGCCGCCCCCTTAGCCCACACCAGCCTAAGTCGAGGGTGTCCGCGCGTCGACCGGGGCGAGCGCGACGCCTGGTGAACGAGCGGAGTGGGGACCGCGTTCCGGCGGTCGGTGCCGGGGCCGGGGCCGGTCGAGGATGGCGGTGCCGAGTGGCCCGGTAGACGGCGGCGAGCCGGTCCGTTCGTCCGGCCGCACCGCATCACTTCTCAACTAGCCCTCTCCACCGGCCAGTCGGGGGTGACCGACGGGAGCTCACGCGATGCTCGTGGAGCCGATGCCCTCGCCCGGCTCTCCCCTTTCTCCACGTCCGCTATCCACGGGCGGGCGCGAGCGCGCTCCAGCCGCCTTCCAGCAGCTCGAAGGTGCGGGTGACCGCTTGTCGCGGGTCGTCGTGTTCCTGGACGGCGTGAGGTGCTTCAAGGGCGAAGTGGGCGAGAGCGGTGGAGGCGGGGTCGTCCGCGGGGAGTCCGCTCTCCTCCGCGATGACCCGGGCCAGGGCGGCCCTGTGGCGCAGCCACATGTTCTGACGGTAGTCGCGCAGTGCGGGGGTGTCGTTCACCAGGCGGACGAAGGCGGCGAAGCGGGGGTCGCCGTCGGGGGCGGCGACACGGGACCGCAGTGCGTGCTCGCGCAGTGCGGCGGGGACGGACTGCCCTTCCGGCCGGTTCCGTACCGCGGCGAGCAGAGCGGCCTCCTGGTCGTCGTCCTCGTCGAAGACCAGGGCTTCCTTGACCGGGAAGTGCTTGAACAACGTGGTGGTGGACACGTCGGCGGCGTCCGCGATCTCGCGGATGCCGACGTCGTCGAAGCCGCGCTGGAGGAACAGGCGCAGCGCGGCGTCCGCGATGGCCTGGCGAGTGGCGGCCTTCTTGCGCTCGCGGCGGCCCGGGGGCACCGGCGAGGCGGTGGTCCCGGTGTCGGTCGTGATGTCGGGCATACCCGCAGCCTACCCACTAGGTGGCACGACAGCAAAAGTTGATCCGTTGCACTTATTTACTCGGTGTGCTTTTCTTTGGGGCGCCCCGGCCCGTCACGGCCTGCCACGGAACGTCCTGGCCGCACGGCCCACTGCCCTCACACCCAGCACTCACCGCAGCACGGCTGCACCACATGAGCGGAGTCCCACCATGCCCACCGCCCACGCACCCCGCATCGCCATCATCGGCGCCGGCCCCGGCGGCCTGACCTGCGCGCGTATCCTCCAGCGCCACGGCATCACCGCCACCGTCTACGACCGTGACGCCGGCCCCCACGCCCGCAACCAGGGGGGCACCCTCGATCTGCACGCCGACAACGGCCAGATCGCCCTGCGCGAAGCCGGACTGCTCGACGACTTCTTCCGGCTGGCTCGCCCCGAGGGGCAGGAGATGCGCCAGCTGGACCCGGCCGGCGCACTCCTCTTCCACCACCTCCCCGAGGAGGGCGAGCGGTTCAAGCCGGAGATCGACCGCGGCCACCTGCGCGACCTGCTGCTCGATTCCCTGCACCCGGGCACCGTGCGGTGGGGCCACACACTGAAGGACGTCTCCGGCCCCACGGACGGAGCACGAACCCTGCACTTCACGAACGGCAGCGCCGTCGGCGCCGACCTCGTCATCGGCGCCGACGGCGCCTGGTCCAGGGTCCGCCGAGCCGTCTCCCGCGCCACGCCCGAGTACAGCGGTGTGAGTTTCCTCGAGGCCTGGTTCGACGACGTCGACAACCGGCACCCCGGCATCGCCGAACTCGTCGGCCGGGGCAGCGCGGCGGCAGCCGACGGCGACCGCGCTCTGTTCGCCCAGCGCAACAGCGGAAACCACATCCGCGTCTACCTCATCCAGCGTGTCCCGGCCGACTGGATCACCGCCGGTGGCCTGACGCCGGAGGACACCGACGGCATCCGCCGCATCCTGCTGGAGCGCTACGCCCACTGGTCGCCCCGTATGCGCGCGCTGATCACGGCCAACGACGGCCTCTATGTCGACCGCCCGATCTTCGCCCTGCCCGTCCCGCACACCTGGGCCCACAACCCCACCGTCACCCTGCTCGGCGACGCCGCCCACCTCATGCCCCCACTGGGCGTCGGCGTCAACCTCGCCATGCTCGACGCCTGCGAACTCGCCCTCGCCCTGGCGAACACGGACACCGTCGACGCCGCCGTCCGTACCTACGAGAAGACCATGGTGCCCCGCTCGACCGAGACCGCCCGGCTCCTCGACGGCGGCGCCGCCGAGCTGCTCTCCACGGAACTTCCGGATTTCGCCGGCGCCGACCGGGCCTGACGGCCCCGGCGCGACGGCGGCTGCGGGGGCCGCACGAGCCTGGGCGGCCCGGTCCGCGGTGGAGAGGTTTTGCCCAACGGTCGACCAGCAGTGCGCCTGCCTGGCGTAGCGTCACCGCATCCCTTGATCACGATTGCGGATGCCGCCAAGGACTGATCCGGTCCGCCGGCGAGGCAGCCCGCCAGGAGGCATGCCATGAATGTTGTCGACGTACGGGGCGCGGCCGCGGAACTGCCGGACGCCTGGAAGTCGTCCCTGCTCGGACGGGTCGGGCCCACGGGGGTGAAGGTGCTGCGGATGGACGGTCGTCCCCTGGCGGCGGAGGTCCATGACTCGGCGGAAGCGCTGTGGGTGGTGGACGGCGTACTGCGGCTGGTGGTCGACGGTGCCGAGGTCGACGTACGCGCGGACGAGATGTGCGTCGTCGAGGCGGGCGTGGAGCATGCCGTGCGTGCCGGCAGCCGAGGCACCCTCGTCATCGTCGAGCAGGTTCCGCACGCGCTGTAGCTCATCTGCCTCGTGACGGTCCGCCGGTTCGTCCGGCGGACCGTCACGGCCGGCGATCGTCGTCCTCGTGATGCTTCACAGACGTCGAACGCGCAGCACGCCGGTCAGCATCGGGAGGGTGAACTCCCGGCTGGCGGTCTCCGGCCTGCTCTCCAGGAAGGCCCGGATCCGGCCCAGCATGGCTTGTCGTTCCTGTTCCGGCATGACCAGCACGCCCGCGCGTGTCGCGAGGGTCGAGGCGAGGGAGTCGGCGGTGCGGCGCTGCCCGTGCGGGAACTCGGCCTGCTCCGGCGAGCCGAACCGTGCCGCCTCGCCGGTCCCGGGACGGTGCATGCCGGCCGTCTCGGTACGCCAGCGGGCCGGGGTGTCCCGCGGGCCGACGGCCGCGCTCCCGCTGACCCAGGCGAGCCCGGCAACCCAGTCGACCCGGTCGTCCAGGAGATTCCACAGGCCGGCCAGGACGCCGTCGGGCGCGAGGACCCTGGCGATCTCGGGTCCCGCGACGGCCATGTCGAACCAGTGCATGGCGTTGCCGGCCAGCACGGCATCGACAGAAGCGTCCGGCAGCGGGATCGCCTCGGCACTGCCCGACAGGGCGCGGACATCCGGCAGCGCGCGGCGCAGTTCGCTCAGCATCCCCGACGCGGGTTCGACCGCGATGACCTCGGCCCCCAGTGCGACGAGGGTGGCGGTCAGCTTGCCCGTTCCGGCGCCGATGTCGAGCACGCGTGGGCCGGGCGCGGGTTCGAGCGCCCAGCGCACTGCGGCCTGTGCGTAGTCCGGGCGGTGTTCGGCGTATGCCACCGCCGCCGCCCCGAACGACGAGGCGTGCAAGTGCCGTTCGTCCTGATCCACACGATGACGCTACCGGTACCGCCGTCGGTCGGCTACCCCGCCGCACCGCCGGGGTGACCGTCTGCCGGACGGGCCGGCCGAGCCGCCGGTCCGGAGGCGGGGGCCGGGCGGCAAAGGGGGTTCAGTGCCGTCCGGACCCCTGCGCCGTCATCACCTCAACCCCCCGCGTCCGGCCGCCCACCGCCGCCGGCCCCATCACGGCGGGCCCCGCGGACAACGACCCCGCGGGAACCGTGGAGGCACCCTGGGCGGCGGGGGCGGCCAGCGGGGCCAGGGGCTCGGCGACCTCCAGATGCCCCGGCACCTCCACCAGGAAGTCCAGCGACCGCTCCACCGGGATCGAACCCCCTCACCCGCCAGGAACAACCCCAGCCCCACCTGACAGTTGATGGTGCGACCCGCCGAATCCACGAACCGACGCGCCACCCCCACCGAATGCCGCCCCCGCTCGGGCACCACCGCCTGATGCACCACCCACGCCCTCGGCACCAGCCGGTCCCGCACGTTCCGCGCCAGATCCTCCGGAACCCGGTACCAGTCCCACGTACTCTGCCTGATGAACTGCTGCAACGACTGCGTCGCCGTCGACGGATCCAGCCCCAGAACCTGGTCGATCATCCTCCTAATCGTTTCTTCCCCGAAACAGTGAGCAGCCCGCGAAGATATATCTCGGCCCACCGCCGCTGATCACTCCTGGGCAAAGAAGTGAAAATACAGCGGGCGAAATCCTCGGCATCACAACAGCTCAACAACGGAGATACCCCGACGTGGCCCCCTATGCCCCATATAAAGTTCACACCGAGCAAGAAATGACCTCATGGCCGATCATCCCGATAACCTATTTTGGGGACGCCGAATTACGCGCCGCCCGGCGGCGATAGGGAGTGAGGAAAGCCACTCCATCATCGACGCTCAGGAGGTGCGACGACCAAGGGTCCGGGACCCTGCCGTCCCCGCCCCCTCAGCCCGGTGAGATCACCGAAGGAGCGACCCGGGGGGATGCCGTCGGCTTCAGGTCGACCGGCGACGCGGCCGCCCCTGGCGGCCGGCGGCGGGGCCGGATCCCGCCCCGGCGTCAGAAGACGAGCAGCCGGACGAGCAACACCGTCACCGTGCCGGCTGTAAAGACCGACCCCAGCACCGTGAACAGCAGGTCGACCCCCTTGACGTCCCAGCCCTCGATCGCGAACCGGCGAGGGGCCCCGGGATCGTAACGAACCGTCACCCGCGCCCCGACGCCGAAGCCGCTTCGAACGCCTCCGCGCCCGAACCGGGACGCGTACTCGTGCGTGCTTCCGTCCTCCGCCGTCCAGGCCGCCACCGGATGGTAGAACGTGGCACCCTCCTCGTTGCGCCGGGCCTCGTGCCGGACGATCCATGCCTCGGCATCGACGCCTGTACGGCGCAACGCGCTCGCACGGCGAAGACCGAACACACCGAAGGCAAGGAAGACCACGCCGATCGCCAGGGGGATCAGGGAGAAGAGCCATTCGCGTTCCACGTCTCCACCGACGCGTGTACCGGGCTTCTGGTTGCGCCTCGGCCACCGGAGATCCAGTACGGGGCGCGCGGTGCGGCGGCCGCGCGACTACGCGGCTCTCTGGGAGGCGGCGGCGTCGGGCCGCAGGTCACCGAGGGTGAGCTGGTGTGCCGGGGCGTCGGGCAGGATCACTCGACGGTCGGTCCGCAGGTCGGGGCCCACATGGAGGAGTTCACCCGGCTCCATCGGGCGCCAGTGGGGATTGTCGTCCATTTGCTCGCTGGCGACGACGACGGCGGGGCGGTCGGCCAGATCGGCGGAATGGATGCGCATGCGGCCGTGGCTGCCGCTGTGGTCCAGATGCCTGCGTCGGTGCTGGCCACCCGCCGGCCGTTCGAGGACGTACAGCTCATGGGTCTCCGGATAACGCAATGCCCACAGCTGATCGGGGGTGATGAGGATCAGGTTGAGGGCATAGACGGGCAGGTTCTGGGCGATCCAGTGAGCGGCATGCTCGATTCCGGCGGTGACGTCGCCGTCGTGCTCGTGTGTCTCCTTGGTGATCAGCGCGAAGAATCGCTCGGAGTCCGTGTCTCCTTCGACCAGTGACCGGCCGTCGCCCAGGTGGCCGTCGAGCTGGTCGAGGCCCTCGATGACTCCGTTGTGCGCGAACAACCGTCCCTCTTGCCGGAAGGGATGGGTGTTGCGGGCGTCGAGGCTGCCCGTGGAGGCGAAGCGCACATGGGCGATGAAGGTGGCGGACTGTGCCCGCCGGGCGTCCTGGGCGAAGGCGCGGTCCTGGTAGGCCGCGATGGGAGCCTTGTCGATGTGCGGGGTACCGTCGCTGGAGAAGTACCCCAGCCCGGTACCGTCGGGGTCTCGATGGCTCTGCAGGCTGAGGCTGTCGGGTGCGTCCAGGAGCCAGAAGGTGGCGTGGGTACGGTTCGGGGCGCTGCTGAGGCCGAACAAGCGACACACGGGCTTCCTCCCTCGATCGCCGTACCGGCTCATTGTCGCAGGTGGCGGCGGACACCGGCCACTTGAACGGCTCCGGAGCCGCCGCGGCGGCCGGACCGGCACCGACTCGGGTCCGGCACATCGGAACCGGTTCAGAACCAGTGCAGGCAGTGCGGAGCGCGCTCGGCGCGGAAGAGGGCGTCGGCGAGGACGGCCGCTCCCGGACGGTGGGCCCGTATGTGTCCGGCGCGCACGAGGGTGCTCGGGGCGGTGCCGCCGAGGTAGATCGAGCCCAGGTCGCGCACGTCCAGGGACAGGTCGGGCTCCCGGTCCGTCGGGACGCAGTCGGCCTTGTCGTCCCGGACGGTCAGCAGGTAGCGGCCGCGCTCGCCGAGGAACGGGTCGTCGACGTCGAGGACCAGCTCGCCGTCCGTGAACCAGCCGCGCGCGGTCAGCGCACGCGGGACGTCCAGCAGCCGCACCCAGAGCCAGTCGGTGTCTCCGCTCACCTGGCCGGCGCGGAAGTCCGCGAACTGCCAGCGCAGCGGGTGACCGGGCGGGAAGTGCTTGAACACGACCTGCGCGACCAGGTCGTGTCCGAGCAGGAACCGGGCCAGGGCCGTGTGGACGGCGTCGTCGGCGGCGATGGTCTCGTCGACCGTCAGGGTGTCGGGCTCGCCGATCGAGTAGCTGGCGTACCCGTCGGGGACGCCGTCGGCGTCACGGTGGACGGCGACGTAGCGCGGCGTCGAAGAGACCGGAGGCTGCCCCGCGCCCAGCTCCCACCAGCGGTGCGGCCGGGAGAGCGCGCCGGGCTGTGCGCGGCGGTACCGGTCGTAGACCTCTTCCAGGATCCCGCCGCACTCGGCACGCCGCAGCACCTCGACCGAGCCGGTGTCCGAGCCGGTCGCCGGGGCGTCGGCCGTGCCGCGCGCCCGGGGCATGGCGAGGGCGGCCTGGTGGCGCGGCACGGTGAGCCGCTGTGTGCGGGTCGCCGGTCCGTAGCCGAATCTGCCGTAGATCAGGGCCTCGGAGGCCAGCAGTACGGAGAGGAACTCGCCCCGGGCCCGCAGTTCGGTGAGCTGATGCCGCATCATCGTGCGGAGCACGCCCCGGCGTCGGTGCGTGGGCAGGACGCCGACGGCGGTCACCCCGGCGGCCGGGACGACGATCTCGCCGGGCAGGGTGAGCTCGAAGGAGTACGCGGCGGCGGTGCCGACGGGCCGTCCGTCCGCCGTGGTGGCGAGCAGGCCGCGGTCCATTTCGAGCGCCGACCACCAGACCCCGCCGCCCTCGGCCGGAGTCTCCCGGAAGCGCCCGAACGCGGTGTGGAGTGTGTCGACGAAGACGTCGAGATCCTGGTCGGTCGTGGAACGGATCTCCATCGCTGGCGCTGCCTCCCCGGGATGCCGGCACCACGACCCGTGGTGCCCCGCCACAGTGCAGCGTCGCACCGTGGCCGGGTCAAGCGAATTACGGCCGGACCCGCGACCGTTCACGGCGCGAACCGGTCCGGGCGCCGGCCCCGGACCGATCCACCGGAGGAGACCGCGTCCTGTCAGCGCCAGTCGGCTTCCAGGTCGTGGGAGTCGGTCTTGGTCAGCTGGGTCAGGCCGGTGCCGTCGGCGCGGACCAGGTAGAGGTGTTCGGGGTCCGCGTCGTCGCCACCGCCTCTGGTGAAGACCAGGCGGCTGCCGTCCGGGGACCACGAAGGGTTCTTGTCGTTGGCGCGGGCAGCGGTGACGCGGTGCACTCCGGTGCCGTCGGGGCGGACGAGGTAGAGGTGGGCGAAGCCCGAGGAGTCCACGCGGCTGAAGGCGATCCGGTTGCCGTGCGACCAGTCGGGCGTCCAGTCGTGGGACCCGGCACCGGTGACCGCCGTCTGGGCCAGCGTGGACAGCCGGATCCGCATAACCCTGCTGTGTCCGCTCGCGTCCGCGCGGTTGAACGCCAGGTACTTGCCGTCCGGGGACCAGGTCGGATGGAGGTCGTCCGCGGCGGTGTGGGTGAGCCGGGTGGCGGGAGTGCCGTCGATGTCGGCCACATAGATCTCGCGCTGGGTGCCGACCGGCTTGGCGTAGGCGATCCGCTTGCCGTCCGGGGACCATGCCGGGTCGGAGGCGCCCTTGGTGCCGGGGACGGCCTTCAGGCCGCCGCCCGTGGCCTTCATCGTCCAGATGCCGTCGATGGTGCCGCCGGAGCCGTAGCGGACGAAGGCCACCCGCTTGCCGTCCGGGGACCAGCTGGGCATCACGTCGCTCACGGTGGCGGTGTGTGTGAGGGGGACGGGCGTGCCTCCGGCGGAGGAGATCGCGTAGAGGTCTTCGACGGGCGCTGCCGCGGTGTAGCGGGCGAAGACGATCCGGTGATCCCCCGCCGCCCCCGCGTCGGCCGCGGCGTCGAGGGTCAGGGGTACGGCCAGGGCGAGCGCGGTGGCGGCCAGCGCGGCCCGGCGGCGCCGTGACGTGCCACGCCGTGACGTGCCGTCTCCGTCGGTCCTGCCGAATCTTCGCGCTCTGCCGGCGGTCGCGTCGTTGCCGGTTCGGTGCTGTCGGCTCGTCAAGATGTCCACCCCGATCCCTCCCGGCGGCCCGCTGCGGGCCGCTCCGGCCGGTAAACATCCCACCCGGCGGGGCCCGGGGGAAGCGGCGGCACCTGCCGGTACGAGCCCTGTGACAGGTTCCGTACACCGCTGTCACACGCGGTGCGGACGCGCGGCCGCCGTGGGTCAGGGTGCCTCGGCCAGGAACTCGGCGATCAGGTCCGCCGGGTTGGCGGCTGACGTCAGCCCGAACATCGCGTCCGGGTCGAACATGTCGTACAGGATCACCGGGACCGGCCGTCCCAGCGCTTCCACGATCCGGCCGCTGTGATGGAGGTGCCGAGCCGCCGCGACACACACCTCGCGGAACCACTCGGCCAACCGCTCGTCGTGATCGTCCGTCTCGTCGTCGTCCTCGTACCAGAGCCCCCGGGACTCCGCCTCGCCGCGGTGGGACCGCGCGCCCTCGGGATCACGCCCGATGCTCCTGACCCCTTCCAGCCCTGTCTCCGGGAAGAACGCGTAACTCCAGCGCGCCTCCCAGGCGTCCGACGCCGTCCGCGCCGACATCGCGGCGTCGGCCTCGGTCGTGTAGCCGACCGCCACGTACGGGAATCGCGGGTCCTGATCGACGCTGTCGATACGGAACGTCACCGCGTAGATGCCGCTCGCCGGAAACCCGCCGACGACTTCGCCGACGGACCGTTCCACGTACTCCTGAAACGCCATGTGGCCCCTCCTCGATCAGGTCGCAGATCATAGACAACGCGGAGCGAGGAACGGTCCGGCGCCGGCGCCGGAACGGCCGGCACCGAGGAGTCCGAGCCGCCGGAGGGGGACGGTCACGGCGCGCGACCGTCCCCCGGGCACCTGAGCGAGAGGTGACGGTCACCGTGGTGACCTCACCAGCGGCTCATGACGGCTGCCGGTCTTCGGCGAACGCCTTGATCAGGCCGTGGGGTGCGTCGTCGCCGAAGAGGAGCTCATGGAGCTGTGTGCCGTCGGCGGCGGCTTCGGCGCTGCGGGGGAACATGGCGTTCTCGTACTCGGTGAGCGCGGCCTCGATGTCGTCGGGGCGCGCGGCGATGGCCCGGGCGAGTTCGGCGCCGTCGTACATGGCGAGGTTGGCGCCTTCTCCGTTGGGGGCGGAGAGGTGCGCGGCGTCGCCCAGCAGGGTCACTCCCGGCACCCGGTCCCATCGGTGCCCGACCGGCAGGGCGTTGAGGAGGCGCAGGACCGGCGGGGTGTCGCCGTCGGTGATCAGCGCGGTGAGTTCCGGTGCCCAGCCGGCGAACTCTTCCGCGATCCGTGCGGCGGCCGTGGCGGCGTCGGTGAAATCGATCGCGGCGAACCAGTCCTGCGGCTGGGTGAGCGCCACGTAGGTGTGCAGGGTGCCGCCCTTCTCCCGGTGCGCCTGAATGCCCTTGCCCGGCGCGAGCGCGAGCATCGAGCCGCCGCCGACCGCTTTGGCGGCGGCGGGGTGCCGGACGTCGGCGTCGAAGAGACAGGTCTCCACGAACGACGTGCCGGTGTATACGGGTGTGGCGGCGGAGAGCAGCGGCCGGACCCGTGACCACGCGCCGTCCGCGCCGACCAGCAGGCTTGTGACAACGGTGCCGCCGTCGGCGAAGGCCACCTCGTGGCGGCCCTCGCCGAGGGCGCGGGTGCTGACGACCTTGCGGCCCCACCGGACTGTGCCGGCCGGGAGCGCGTCGAGCAGGATCTGGCGCAGCTCGCCACGCTGCACCTCGGGACGCCCGCCGGTGCCGTCGTCGGGCTGGTCCACCAGCACGGTCCCGTCCCGGTCCAGGATCCGCATCGCCTGGCGGCCCTCCAGGACGAGACCGCGGAACTCGTCCATCAGGCCCGCCGCCGCCAGGGCCCGCTGGCCGTTGTGGTCGTGGATGTCGAGCATCCCGCCTTGGGCGCGGGCCGTCGGTGAGACCTCCGCCTCGTAGACCGTGGCGGGTATGCCGTGGACGTGGAGGACGCGGGCGAGAGTCAGTCCTCCGAGCCCGGCGCCGATGATCGTGACGTCAGTGGTCATGGTGATTCCTCACGGGTCGCACGCCTGCCGGACGGGCACCGGCAGGATCCCTGCAAAGGTCGCCGCCCCTGCCGACAAGCCGCCGACATCGGCCCGACAGCCCCTGACAGACGGCCGACACCCGGCTTGGCCGCCCGGTCATCCCGGAGCGGAGCACCGATCAGCCGGGAGAAGGCTCCGCCCTCACGCGTCCGGCGCGGTGGTCCGGCGCGCCGGCCCCGTGACCTGGAAACGCACGAAGGACGCCGTTCAGTGATCGGCGGACAGTGCCTCCGCGGAGGCGTTCAGCAGCAGGTCGCGTAGTGCCGCCGCGGTGTCCGAGGGCTCGGTGGGGGTGAGGACGACCTGGTCGGCGGTGGTCGAAGGGCCGGTGAGGGGGATGACGCGCAGGCCGGGTGGCTGGTGGTCGAGTGCGGATGCGACGGTGATGCCGATGCCCGTGCCCGCGGCGACATGAGCGGCGATGGCGTGGACGCTGTCGGCGGTTCTGATGATGCGCAGGTCGGCTCCGCCGATGTGGAAGGCGGACAGGAGGCGGTCGCAGAGACCGCTGTTGATCTGGTGGGGCCAGGTGAGCAGGTCGGTGGTGGACAGTTCGGACGCGCTCAGCTCGGCGTGCCCGGCCAGGGGGTGGGTCGCGGGTACGAGCGCCATGAACCGCTCGGTGGACAGCACCCTCGCCCGTACGCCGGTGACGTCCTCGGTCGCCCAGCCGATGCCCAGGCCGATCGTCTCCGCCCGCAGGGCGGTGAGCTGGGCTGTCGTCGGCATGGTCTCCGGCACGATCGTCACGTCGGGGAATCGGTCGCGCAGGCGCGGCAGGCAGCGCAACAGCAGCTGGTGGCCGGTGTATTCGGCGTGGGCGACGACGAGGGTGGTGCCGGCCCGGTCGCCGGCGGCCAGGGAGCGTCCTCGCTGCTGGAAGCGGCGCAGCTGGGCCAGGGTGGCGTGGGCGTCGGGCAGCAGCGCCTCGCCGAGACCGGTCAGTGACACCCGGCGGCTGGTGCGGTGGAACAGCCGCCCGCCCAAGGTCCTTTCCAGCCGCCTGACGGCGTCGCTCACGGTGGGCTGCCCGCGGTGCAGGCGCGCGGCGGCACGGCCGAAGTGGAGCTCTTCCGCGACCGCGACGAATGCTTCCAGTTCCATCCTGTCCACGAAACCAGGCTAACGCGATCGATCGGTGCGACCGATCGATGTGTGCCGGAGTCCGGCGTTGATGCCGTGCCGTGCGGAGGCTGTGATGGCCGGGTAAGCAGAAGCGCCCCCACGACCGGAAGCAAGTGAAAACACATGGGATTCAGTGACGTTGACCGTGCGCAGGACGCGCCGACGGTCACGGTGACGGTGGTCTGCCACTCGGTGCACGGGCACACCCGGGTACTGGCCGGGCATCTCGCCGACGGGGCGCGGCTGGTGCCGGGCGCCCGGGTGCGTCTCGTGGACATCCGCCCCGAGGACGTCCGCGCGGGCCGCTGGCATGATGCGGAGGTGCTGGCGCTGCTCGACCGCTCCGATGCGATCGTCTTCGGCTGCCCGACGTTGATGGGCAGCGTGTCGGCGGTGTTCAAGGCGTTCATGGAGGCGGCGTTCACGCCGTTCACGACGCAGGCGTGGAAGGACAAACTGGCCGGAGGGTTCACCATGTCCGCCTCGCAGAGCGGCGACAAGCTGGCGGTCCTGGAGCAGCTGGCGGTCTTCGCCGCGCAGCTGGGCATGCAGTGGATCGGCGTGGGCGACATGCCGGGCAACAACTGGAGCGGTGGCGCCCGCGACGACGTGAACCGGCTGGGCTCGTGGCTGGGCCTGATGAGCCAGAGCCATGCCGACCAGGGGCCGGAGCACGCCGGTTCGCTCGGCGACCGGATCACCGCGGAGCGGTACGGCGAGCGGATCGCCCGGCTGACGCAGCGTTGGGTCAACGCCGTGCCGTACGGCACCCCCCGGATGACCGAACACGAGGCCCGCGCGCTGTCGGCCTCCCTCAGGGAGACGGAGGACGCGCCGGCGGCGACGCACACCGCTCGCTGAGGACCGGGACGGTGTGCGGGCGCGGGCCTCCCGTCGGCGCCCCCGCTATCCCGCGTCCTGCGCGGTGGGCGGAACGGTGATCGTGCACAGCCGTTTGGTGGCCCGGGTGAGTGCGACGTACAGGTCGCGCTCGCCTCCTGGGCGGGCGGCCGTGATGCCGTCCGGGTCGACCACGACGGCGGCGTCGAACTCCAGGCCGCGCGCCTGGGAGGCCGGCACCAGTCGGGCGTGCTGCTCGATCCCCGCGGCCGCGAGCTGCTCCGCCCTGCCGTCGGCGCAGATCACCCCGATCAGCTCGCCCGGGTGCGCGGCGCGCTGCTCCCGCAGTTCCCGCACGAGGACGGTGACGAGCGCTTCCGGGGCCGCGGCAAGGTTCCGTGGCGTCTCGCCGCGCCGGATCGACCGGATCGGCGGCCGGTCGGGGGCGATCCGGGCGAGCAGGTCCGCCGTGGCGGCGAGGATCTCCCGCGTGGTCCGGTAGCTGACGGTCAGGGTGCGCAGGTCGAAGCGGCGGCCGAGGTGCGGGCCGAGTGCCTCCTTCCAGTCCCGGGCCGTCGTCGCCGGGCCCGCCTGCGCGAAGTCTCCGACGAGTGTCATCGACCTGCCCGGGCAACGACGCACGATCATCCGCCACTGCATGGCGGTGAGTTCTTGTGCCTCGTCGACGACGACGTGCCCGAAGACGTGCTCAGGCGGGCCGTCGACCAGGCTTGCCGCCTCGTCGAGGAGCGGCACGTCGGCGTCCGTCCACGGCGCACCGGGCGCTCGCCGCAGCAGGGCCCGCTGGTCGTCGGTGACCTGCCACGGGTACGCGGCCCACGCGTCGTCGTCCGTCAGCAGGGCGTGAACCACGTCGTCGGGCGTGAGCCGCGGCCACAGTTCCTCGACGGCCTGATCGAGCGAGGCGTCGTCCAGGAGGTCGGCGCGCAGGGCGTCGGCGTCGAATACGTCGGCGTCCGTGGCGGGCGCGTCGTCGACACCGAGACGGTGCAGATCCTTTGCGGCAAGCCGGTCGAGATCGAGGCCGGTGAGCTGCGCGACCTCGGCGTCGATGCGTTCGAGCGCCTCGGCGCCGCTGCGGGCGAGCTCCCGGACGAGGGCGTCGACGAGCAGTTCCTTGAACAGCCGTCGGGCCCGGTTGTGCGCGAGCCCGCCGGCCCGTGCCGACTCGCGTGCCTCCGCGACCTCCCTGTCCTCCAGACGGATCCACTCCTGCCCGACGCGGACCTCGAAGCCGCCGCCCGGGGCCTGGCGTGAGCGGACCACGGCGGCCAGCGCGTCGGCCAGTCCGGCACTGCCCTTCAGGTGCGCCACCTCCCAGGGGTCCGCGGCACCCGGTACGACGCCGGCCAGTTCCTCGCACGTCGCCAGGACGACGTCGTTCTCCCCGAGCGAGGGCAGGACCTCGGCGATGTAGTCGAGGAACCGCGCGTTCGGCCCCAGTACGAGCACGCCGCGCTCGGCTGCCTTGGGGAACGCGTACAGCACGTATGCGGCGCGGTGCAGCGCCACCACCGTCTTTCCGGTGCCCGGGCCCCCCTGCACCACCGTCACGCCGCGATGCGCCGACCGCACGATCGCGTCCTGCTCGGCCTGGAGCGTGGCGACCGCCGCGCCCATCCGACCCGTGCGTCGTTCCTGGAGCGCCGCGGTCAACGGACCGTCACCGATCACGTCCTGCCCGGTGGGTGCGGAGCCGTCCAGCAGCTCATCGCTCACCCCCGTCACCGTGCGGTCCGTCAGGCGCAGATGGCGGCGGCGCCGCAGCCCCATGGGATGGACCGGCGTCGCCTCGTAGAAGGGCCGCGCGGCCTCGGCCCGCCAGTCCAGCAGGACCGGCAGTTCGTCCGCATCCCGGTGCAGCCCGAGCCGCCCGATCCGCAGGACGGTTCCGTCCGCCAGGTCGATCCGGCCGAAGACCAGCCCTGCCTCGGCTCCCTCCAGCCGGCGGATCTCCCCCGCCAGCCGCCCGGCCGCCACCTCCCTCTCGTACGTCTCCCCCGCGCCGTCGGGCGGCGACGCGAGCACGCGCGCCAGTTGCTCCCGTGCCCCGGCCAGCCGCTCGTCGAACAGTTCGCCTATGACGGAGACCTGAACTCGTTCGAGCTCCACCTCGTGCGCGGCAACCTCGTTGATACGGGACAAGAAAGGGCCCCCTCGGCTCGACCCGCCAGTATGTCGAGGCGCCACTATGCAGACGGATTCCGGAGAAGTAAAAATTGACCAGATGCGCTGGAATGTGTCCTGCGACGAGCACTGGAGCGACGACGTCGGCTTTCGCGGAGAGCGGCACCGGCCGAGCGCCGGCTCCGCACAGGGGGCGGCGGGCGATGTCGTACCCGGGTGCGACACTGCCCGCCATGTCTCTCGCTGATCTCGCTCTTGCCCAATGGCGGTCCCTCGACCTGCCGTCCGCCCGCCGCATCGGCCGGCAGGCCGCCGACCTGGTGGACGGCCGCCTCGTCTCCGTCGAGGACGGCGAACATCTCGGTGCTCGCCTGTGCCGTGTGCGTATCGAACGCGGAGGGCGCGACTTCGCGCTGATACCCGGCGGGGACGTCACGCTCGGTTTCGATCCAGCCGCGTGGACGCCCACTCCGGAGCAGATCGCCGACTGTGCGGTGAGCCTGGAGCAGGAGCTGACCGACGACGTCACCGCCGTCCACGGGGGCGACGGCGGCGAGGCTGAGTGCGGCGGCTACGGAACGTTCCTGTCGTGGTTGCCCCTGGCCACCGCGAACCGCAACCCGTCCATGGCCGAGTTCGTGTACGGCTCGGACGGAGAGGACCTGGCGGACGACATCTCCGTCCGCCCCGTGCTTCCTCTCTGACCCAGGGCACGGCGGTGAGCCCGGCACTGAAGCGCACGGCGGTGAGCCCGGCACGGAAGGCGGATCCGGTGCGCCGCCGGCGACCGGTTCACGACGGTATCCGCTTGTGCGTTCCTTCCGGCGGTCCCGGAGTCCTCCGCGGCTGTCTCCCGCGGCGTGTCACCCCGCGGAGGACCCGGACGTCCGGGTCCTCGGGGGCGGGGCGGGACGGTGGTCGGCGGGATAGTCGGGCAGGGTCACGGTGCTGCTCACTCTCTCCCCCATCTTGAGCATGGCGTTCAGGAACAGGGGGCGGGACAGCAGGGTGTTGCGGAGGCGTATGCCGGCGGCCGTGCCGGGGGCGAGGAACTTGCCGGTGCGCCCGCCCCCTGCCTGGCAGCCTTCGGCGTACTTCCGGAGCCGGGACTCGTACCGGAGGAAGGCCGCCCGGTGGTCGCCACGAGCCCGTGCGAGTTCGCCGGCGAGTACATAGGCGGCGACCACCGCGGTTCCCGTGCCCATGCCGCCGATGGTGGCCCCGCAGGCGGCGTCCCCGACGAGGCACACCCGCCCCCGGGACCAGGTGTCCACGTCCGCCCGGCTGATCGAGTCGAAATACAGGTCGGGCGCCTGGCGCAGCGAGTCGAGCAGGCGGGGCACTTCCCAGCCGAGGCCCGAGAACGCACCGTCTATCAGGTCCTTCTGGGCCTGCGGGTCATGGCGGTCGTACGACAGCCGGGGCGCGGCGAACACGAAGAAGGCGCCTGCGCGGGCCGGATCCCGGTGGTCTGCGCCGACGGACGCCAGCCGTCCGGGCACGTTGAATCCGACCGAGCCTTTCCCCAGTCCGAGGTCGTTGGGCAGTTGCCAGGTGGCGGCGTAGTGGCCGAGATGGCTCACGTAGTCCTCCTCCGGGCCGAAGGCGAGGCGGCGGACCCTGGAGTGCAACCCGTCCGCGCCGATGACCAGGTCGAAGTCGCGCGAGGCACCGCCGTGGAAGTCGACCCGGACCCCCGCGGAGGTCTCGGTGAGCCGGGCTACGGAGTCGCCGAAGACGTACTCGGTCCGGGGCAGGCTGCGCTCGTACAGGACCCGGGCCAGGTCTTCGCGGAGCACCTCCATCTCGCCGCCCGCGAACTCGGCGGGCAGCCGCAGGAGTGTGCGACCGCCTTCGTCGACGAAGCGCATCGGGCTGCCGCCGGTCTGGATGCGGCGCAGCTCGGGAAGCACGCCCATGCGGTCCAGCACGGTCAGGTGCGCCGGGCCGCGGAAGTCGACGGCATGGCCGCCCCGGCGCGGGGCCGGAGCCAGTTCCACGACGGTGGGATCGAAGCCGTAGTGGCCCAGCCAGTAGGCCAGGGCGGGGCCGGCGATGCTCGCGCCGGAGATGAGGACGTTCAACGGAACCCTCCGATCAGAAACTGTGTCCGATGGACACTAAAACCATTGTGTACTTTGGACACAGTTACTTCGTCAAGACCGGTCAGGAGAGGCGGCGTTCCGTGCGGGGTGATCAGGCCGAGGTGGCGCGGTTGCTCTGGGGCTCGCGTCCCCAACCCACGCGGGGCCCCAGGCCGACGCTCGATCTCGACCGGATCGCCCGGGCCGGGATCGAGATCGCCGACTCGGACGGCCTGGCCGATGTGTCCATGCAGCGGGTCGCCGCCCGACTGGGCGTGACCAAGATGGCGCTGTACCGGTATGTGCCGGGCAAGGCCGAACTGGTGGCCCTGATGGCGGACGTCGCGATCGGCCCGTGTCCCGCGGTGGTACGGGAGCGCTCCGGCTGGCGCGGACAGCTGGAGGAGTGGGCACGCCGGCTGCTGGCGCACTTCTGCCGTCACCCCTGGGTACTGGACGCGACGACCGGGCCGCGCGTCCCCGGCCCCCGGGAACTCTCCTGGCTGGAGAGCGTCGTGTCCGCTCTGGACGGTTCGGGGCTGAGCGGGGCCGAGCAGATGGACGCGGCCGTCCTGCTCGTCGGTCACGTACGCGCCATCGCGCAGCAGGCACGAGCCGCGGGGCCCGCGGGCAAGGCCGAGGCCGACCTCGGCTCCGCCCTCACCGAGCTGATGCGGACGCACGGCGAACGCTTCCCCGCTCTGACCACCGCCCTCGCCTCGGCAGCTCGGTCCGGCGGACAGGACCAGGCGTGGGAGTTCGGGCTCCAGCGCATCCTGGACGGCCTGGCCGCCCTCATCGGCCGGCGTCTGCGCTGAACCCGGCCGCAGGGGCCCGTCCCCCAACCGAACGGGCCCGTTCCGCGTCCTTCTCGAGTCCGTCACGTGGACCGGCTCCGGAGTGCGGGTCCGGTTCCCCACCGGTCACGAGATCTTCGTCCCCGCCCGCTTCTACCTGTCCGGTAGGTGACCGGCCCTCCCGGCCGGCTCCCCGGTGTGCGGCCCGACGAGTCACGGCCGGCTCCACCCGCTCGGGGACGCCGCCCCCGTCGCCCCGCCGATGAGCGCGAAGGGGATGAACCTGGCCCTCGCGTGGTGGACCGAGTCGACACACACCCCCGGGCCCGGAGTGTCGCCGGCACCACCCCCGATCCGGTGTCCAGGCCCAGGGACGCCGGGCCCGGCCGTCGGCAGTATTCATGACGTCGGCGTACGGGCCGACGCGGATCCCGCCCACGGACTCGGGGGAACTCCCATGGATCAGATCTTCGCCAGGCGCCTGACCGGCGTCGCCGGCATCGTCACCGCGGTCGCCCTCATCGTCGAAGTGCCGTTGTACTTCGTCTACTCGGGGCCGCCCCCGGACGCCAACGTCCTGACCAGGCTGCTGCTCGGCATCGTCGGGATCACCTCCCTGGCCGTGTTCGTGACCGGGTTCCGGGAACTGGTGCGCCAGGCACGTCCCGACTACGAGTGGGCCGGCACGCTGGCCTTCGCCATCGGTCTGGTCTACACGGCGATCGCCCTGGTCTCGACCGGGCTGGAGGCCGGTGCGGTGATCGCCGCCGACCACCCGGTCGATCCGACGATCACGGTCAGCGGCACCTACATCCTCTACGGCTCGATCTCCCGGCTGCTGCTGGCGCTGTTCCTGGCCACGCTGGGCCACGTCGTCGCCCGCACGGGTCTGCTGCCCCGCTGGATCGGCCGCTCCGCGTACCTCCTGGCGGGCTGCAACCTGGCCTTCGTGCCGTCGCTGTTCTTCGGCAACACCCCCGCCCACTTCTACGCGGCCAACGGCTGGGGCACCACCGCGCTCATGGGGGCCCTGCTCAGCTACTGGCTGCTGGCCGTCGGCATCTCCACGTACCGCGGCGCCACCCGCCCCCACGTCCCGATCGGAGCGTAACCCCCGGGTCGGGGCCGCCGAGTGGGACCCCAGGCGGGCAGACCGTGCACGACGGCTGGTCATCGTCGACGCCGAGCCGACCCGGTACGACGAGCTCGCGGACGAGGTGGGCCGGGAACCGGCGGCGACGGACTCCTGAGCGCTCGGTAGTGCCGATCATGGGCCCACGCGGGCATGCTGGTGGGTGTGAGGCTGGGGGAGGCGGCGCACGAGCCGCGCGCGGGCGAGGAGTTGCCGGTCTGGCGGACCTATGCGCCGTGGAAGGTCCGTCGGCGTTCCACCAGAGCCCTGCGGACCGCGCTACGGCGTGGGGAGATGCTGGGTGGCGGCGCGACACGGGAATTGGAGAGGCGGTTCCGGGAGTCGTTCGACCGGCACGCGGTCGGCGTCTCCTCCGGCATGGACGGGCTCGAACTGCTGCTGGAGCACTACGGCGTCGGACGGGGCCGGACGGTCGTCGTCCCGGCCAACTGCTTTCCGTCCATTCCCGCGCTCGCCCGGCGGCTGGGCGCCCGACTGGTCGCGGCCCGGATCGACGCCGTCCATCTGTGCCTGACTCCCGAGCCCTGGCGGCGGGAAGTCCTGGACGAGGCACCGATCGTGGTGTGGGTGCACCACGCGGGCATGGTCGGCAGCGCGGCGATGCGGTCCATCGCGCGGCTGCGTGAGGCCGGTTGCACGGTGGTGGAGGACTGCGCGTACCTGCTTCCGGATTCGGCTCCGGCCGGCGGCCCGGGTACCTGGGGCGACAGCGCCGTGTTCTCGTTCCACCCCATCAAGCCGATGGGCGCGGCCGGCGGAGGGGTGGTGCTCACACGCGACGGCCGCGTCGCCGACGGGCTGGCCGCGCGTCGCTCGCACAGCGGCCAGGAGAGCCGCTGGCAGAAAGGCGACGTCCTCTGCCGCGGTCGGGAGCTGAGCGAGTTCGCCGCCGCTGCCGCCGTGGCACAATTCGTCCACCGGGACGGGACCCGTGAGCGGCTGCGGTCGCTGGCCGAGGAGTACGCGTCGTCGCTGGCCCGTTGGCTGCCGCCCGGTCGCGTTCCCCAGGACACGTGGGGCCGCTTCACGATCCGCGCCCGATCGGCGGGCGAGGCGGCCCTGCTGCGCAAGAACCTGAACCTGCGCCGCATCCGCACCAATGTGATGTTCGCCTTCCCATGGACCTCGCACCCCGCGTTCTCGGATGTGCCCCGACCCGACGGCCCGGAACCGACGGGGCTGCTGCGCAGCAACGTCTGTGTCCCCTACCACCCGGGCATGCGCCGGCGGGACGCCCGCCGGGTCGCCGCCGCGGTGGCGGAGGATGCCGACTGGCCACGGCGCACGGGGCCTTGAAAGGAGCAAGGTCGTGTCCTCACCTTCCGGCCGGGAGCCGGACGAAGAGGGATGGGCGGTCCCGAAGCGGATCGGCTACATCGCGGCATCGGAAGCCACCCATTTCGTCGCGGCCCCTCTGCTGGCCGCCGCCGCGATCACCGCGATCGGCGTCGTCCTCGCGGACGGCGACAAACTGCGGTGGCCGGACGCGACGGTCTTCGCGTTGACCGTCTGCGCCACGCTGTTCGTGTTCTCGATCCAACGCAGCTTCAACGCACGCGCGCATCTGTTCAACGCCGCCGACGCCGACGACTGGTTCGGGACCGAGAACCGGCCGCCCGACACGGTCCTGAAACAGCATCAGCACGCCGGGTTCAAGAAGTGGCGTACGTCCGTCCGGGGCGCGACCAACGCCTACAACCTGGGCGTCGTCACCCTGGGCCTGGGCGCCTGCCTGGCCCTCGCACCTCCCGAGAACGCTACGTTCTGGCAGGCGTTCTTCCGCTGGGCGGCGTCCGGTGTCGCCGCGCTCTCCGCCGGCGTGGAAGGGATCTCGACGGCCCGGATCTGGCACAGCCAGAGATCCGGATCCCTCTAGCCATACCCGCGGGCAGCCCGTCCGCCGAGACGAGGAAGGGATGTGCACGACATGAGCGGTAGCGGTTCAGCCAGTTGCGGGTGCGGCGGAGGCGATGAGACGCCGTCGCAGAACTACTACACCTACTGTCCCCTCTGCGACGGCATCTTCCACGAGGCGAGCGCCCAAGGGCTGCTCCGCAGGAAGTCCCCCGCCCGCTTCGCCCACAGGGACGGATGCGAGGCCGCGATCCTGCCCACGGAGGAACTGCTGAACATCCGTAGCTCGCCGGACCGGGTCCGGGAGGCGATCCGGCAGCGGCGCGCCTCCGGGGAGCCTTCCTAGGCAGTGTCTTCAAGGCACCGGCAAGACCATGTCCGCCGAGGTCGTCGCGGCGGACCTGGGCATGGACCTGTACGTGGTGGACCTGTCCACGGTCGTCGACAAATACGTGGGCGACACCGAGAAGAACCTGGAGCGGATCTTCACCGGGGCGTCGGCGGTCAACGCCGTGCCGCTCTTCGACGAGGCCGACGCCGTCTTCGGCAAGCGCTCGGAGGTGAAGGACGCGCACGACCGGCACGCCGACATCGAGTCGGCGTACCTGCTCCAGCGCATGGCGCAGGAGTACCGCAAGCTGGGCCGGCTTGTCCTGGAGGGGGGTTCGGCCCCTACCTCCGGGCGGCCGTCGGCGCCTGAGCCGCGGCCGTCCCCGCCGGCCGGGTCACTTCTTCTTGGCCTTGCTGTACTCGCTCACCCCGTCCTCGTACGGCACCGCGTCGAGGCCGGGGTCCGACACCATCGCGAAGTCGTCCGGGTTGCGGACCAGCCGCACGCTGGCGAACAGCTCCTCGGGGATGACCAGTTCGTCCGAGCCGTGGTACGTCATCACCGGCCCTGCGTCGGCGGCGCCGCTCTCGCTTCCGCTCTCGAACGCGAAGCCGTCGTCGGAACCGCCGGCGGCCTCCACCACCTCGACATCCTCGCGCACATAGACGGCGACCAGGAAGCCGCCCCACTGCCGCGCCTCCTTCTTCGCGGCGCCGGAGCCTGACGCCGACTTCCCGGCGGGCGCGACGACCGGTGCGACGTAGAACCCGTTCCCCTTGCCGGTGCCGGCGCCCTTGCCGAACTTCTCCGCGTCGGGTCCGTGCGCGATCAGACTGCCGATGCTCTCGACGTGGGTGCCGTGGAACCCGACCAGGCGGTAGCCGGACAGGCTCTGCGTCACCTCGGCCTGGCGCCGGGTGCGGTCCTCGGCGGACATCTCGCGGCGGAACTCGTGCGGTTGCGCCAGGCCGATGTCGTCCTGGTCCCACTGGCCCTCGTCCCAGTCCTCTCCGGTGAGGGACGGGGAGGAGGCGACGCTGGTGCTGTCCGACTCCTCGTCGCTGCTGCTCTCGCTGCTGCTGTCGCCGCGCGTCCGGGTGGGGCGGAAGAAGCCGCCGCCGCTCTCGCTGTCGCTGCTGGAATCGCTGCTGGAATCGCTTCCCTGCTGGGCCCGCGCCCGGGCTTCGACCACCGACCGCACCGCACCCCACACCGCCTCGCCGTCCACGGGGCCGGCCAGTCGCTGGAGTTGTGCCAGGACGCGCTGGAGGATGGCCGGTTCCGCCCAGTTGAGCGGGGCCGGACGGGTGGGGTGACCCACCAGCCACACCATCAGGTCGGACGCGGAACGGATCGTGGTGGGAGCCTCGGCGCCGCCGCCCTGGATGTCGAGTTCCAGACGCTGGACGTCCACGGTGGCCCGCTGCACCGCCGGGCCGCCGGCCGCCGGCCGGTGGTCCACCGAGCGGGCCACGCCGAGGTCGCCGGAGGCGTGCGCGTGCGCGGGGGCCGGGGTGTTCATGACCTCGTGGGCGGTGCTCTCCGCCTCCTTCTCGAACCGGTCGGACGGGTCGGACACGCTCAGTCCGGCCCCGTTGTCGGTTCCGGAGACAGGCCCCTGGCGCTGCTGGACGACATGGGTGAGCTCGTGCGCCAGGGTGTGCGAGTCGCCGCCGCCGTCGCCGAGGACGACATGGCTGCCCGAGGTGTAGGCCCGGGCTCCGATGGCGCGGGCCGAGCGCGCGGCCGCAGCCCCGGTGTGCAGGCGCACATCGGAGAAGTCGGTCCCGAACCGGGATTCCATGTCCTGGCGGACCGGTGCTGCCAGGGGTTTGCCGGAGCCGCGCAGCACCTCGTGCACACCATGGTCGGGCTGTTCCTCGACCGTCACGGGACGGACCCTGCGGGCGATCATGGCGGTGACCGCGGCGTTGCCCGCGTCGCCCTGCGCCGTGCGGAGCACGTCGGCGGTGAGCGGCGGCGGCACGGCGGCGCCGGCGCCCGTCTCGCGGCGGGCGGCGGCCGGGCCGTCCGCGTCCTGCCGCACCTCGTCCTGCCCGGCGTGCGCCCCGGACCTTCGCATTGCGCTGCCTCCTCGTCGGCACACCCCTGCTGCGGCCCTCAGTGGACCGCCCGGCCCGCGGGGCCGTCCAGGGACGTACGGGCACGGCGGGGGCAGGCTGGGGCGGCGAAGGGGCCGCCGCAGCGGGCGGGAGGGGCAGCGGCGCTGCCCCCGGCATGGTCCCCGCGTCCCGCGACCACCGGCCGCGCGGACCAGTCCTGGACCCAACTGTGGGCGTGACATTCGAAGACACCGCCTGGGGGCAGCTCCGGGGGGGCGTGCCGGGCAACGCGGGCAAGCGGCCCGTCGGCGGCCGGACTCTTCCTCCTGGGCGCCCCCGCACTCGCGCCGCCCCTGTCCGACGGCCCGGCCCGGACGGCGACGGTGTGCGCCGTGCGCGGCCTGGGCTTCGGTCTGACGATGGTTGCCGGCGGCGCCCTGACGGCGGCTCTGATACCCGCGGGACGCAGGGGCGAGGGCCTCGCTCTGGGCGGGGTCGTCGGACGCGTACCGTCGCTCTTCTCCCTGCCCCTGGGCGTCCGGCTGTCCGGCCATGCCGGCTGCACCCCGGATGCCGGGCTCAGCGGCCGGCCGCCGCCGACGCCGTGGTGGACCGCTCGATCAGGCCGTGGATCTCCTGGTCGCCGTGTGCGTCCATGGGCGTGGAGTAGTCGCCGACGGCCCAGAAGGCACCCGAGCTGCCCGCCGGTGCCGCATCGTAGAAGGTGTAGGACGGCCATCGGGTGTCGCCGTCGGGTGCCGACGCTCCGGCTTCCTTGGTCCAGGCGGTGCCGTCGTAGTGCCAGAAGACCGGTTCCGCACGGGCGGGTTCGGTCTGGTCGTTGCCGGTGACCCACAGCCCGCCACGGCCGTCGGGAACGATCGCGTGCACGTACAGGTCGGCCAGTGCTCCGGTGACGTCCTCCCACGCGGTGCCGTTCCAGTGGGCGACGCTCGGCACGGGCGGTCCGGCGTCGGGGCCGTCCGCCCATCCGGCGACATAGACGCTGTCCGGTGACACGGCGGCGACCTTCGCGGTGTCCGTACCGGCGGGTACCGGTGCTTCGTCCATCAGTGTCCACGTGGTGCCGTCCCAGTGGTAGGTCACCGGGTGGCCTCCTCGCAGCGGGTACTGCATGCCGGTGGCGTAGGCGTCGTTCGCCGAGAGAGCGTCGATGTCCCGGATGTCCACCTGAGGAGGCAGCGCGAAGGTCTGCCAGGCGCCGTCGGAGTAGGTGTAGAGCGCGTTCCCGCCCTTGAAAAGACGGCCGGGTACGGCATCGATGGGCACTTCGGGCCAGGAGTCGTCCGCGGGGCCCGCCGTGGGAACACTGCTCCAGCGCTGCCCGTCGAAGTGGACGAGCCGCTGATCCCTGCCGGTCGTGCCGTAGGCCCAGACATCGTCCGCGGACACGGCGCTGACCGATGACCATTGCCAGACGTCGGGAAGTCCGGGCGCGCTGTCCTGGCTCCACTTCACGCCGTCCCAGCGCATGATGACCCCCTGGCCTCCCTTCCTTCCCACCGCCCATGCCAGATCGTCGTCGACGGAGGAGACGGACAGGAGAGAGCCGGCGGGGCTGTCACCGGAGAGGGAGACCTCCCAGCCGGAGGCCGGTGCCGCGGTCGCTCCGCCGGCCGTGAGCACCGTGGAGGCGAGAGCCAGTGAGGCGACCACAGCGCGGGTGAGGTGCCGTATGCGCATCGATGAGAGTCCTTCGTGGTAGGGGGCAAAGCCTCTCGGACGACACATGAGAGCGTCGGCGCCGCGAGTCGTCCGTCCACGTGACCAGATCAACGGTGATGTCGGATGGTTGTATTAATCCGATCAACGGAAGCCAGGTGCTGGTGCGGCCCGACTGCCCTGCGCGCGACGGGCGTTCACCGAGGACGGCTCTGCCACTGCCCGCGCGTACGGGACTCACCGAACTCGGGTCGGGGCAGGCACGCCGACCAGCGCCGTCGCCACGCGGTCCGTGCAACACCCCCCACCCACTGGGGCCTGCCGCGCTGTCGGGGATAGCCTGCGACGATGACGGTCTATCTCCTGTGGCATGTCGGACACCGGAACGAAGCCGGCGAGGACGGTACCACCCTGCACGTCGAGGGTCAGACCGTGTACATCGACGAGCAGGACGGCGACGACGCCAAGCTGCTCGGCGTCTACTCCACCCTGGAGAAGGCCGAGGAACGCGTGCGGCGAGCACGGCTCCGACCGGGCTTCGCCGACGAGCCGGACTGCTTCGTCATCGATGAGTACACACTCGACGCGGACGAGTGGACCGGGGGGTTCGCGCGCGTCGCCCCTGTCGTTCCGGATCGTCACAGCTGATCCGCACAGACGGCCGTCCCTGCCGCACGCGCGCGTCGCCCCGCTGAGCGCGAGAACCAGGCAGCACAGCAGCCCCGCAGAAATCCGGAGGCAGGGTTCCCCTGCTCATTGCGCGGGGCCGCCGCTCTGTTCACGTACCCTGCGGCGCGTCCGATACGCCCGGTCTCGTCCGTCACCCCGGATCGGGGTGCCGTCCCACGCCTGAGGGGGCCCGGCCATGTCCGGCCGGGCCCCGCCTCTGCTCGTGCGCGCGGCGTGCGCCCGCGTTCACGTGCGCCCGCGTTCAGGCGTCTTCGCCTACCAGCGGTACCAGCGCCCCTTGCGGCCGCCACCGCCCGCGGGCCGGACGACGAAGCCGAGCAGCCACACGACGAGCACGATCACCGCGATCCACCAGAGCGCCTTCAGCGCGAAACCCGCGCCGAAGAGGATCAGAGCCAGCAGAAGAACCAGAAGCAGGGGAACCATTGTTATCAACCTCCTGGCCACCGAATGCCCTTATCCCAGCCCTACAAGCACACAAAATACGAGTTATTTCTACAGAGTGAGGGGCATGCGCTCCGTGCGCACGGTTCCCCCTCTCTCGCATCTCACGCATCCCCGTCATGCCGAGCGCATCACTCGATGTGCCGCTCCGACCTCGGGTTTACCGGCCCCGTGCGGGGTCATGCGCACAGCCAGCACCCGACACCGCAACCAAGGAAGGTGAACAGCATGTCCGCCAGTGAGAAGGCCCGGGCCAAGGCCGAGCAGGCAGTCGGCAAGGCCGCCCAGGCAGCCGGACGGGCCACCGGCAACGAGAAGCTGATCGCCAAGGGCCGCGCGGCCGAGGCCGCGGGCGATGCCCGCGAGGCCAAGGAGTCGCTCAAGGACACCGGCCGTCCCTGATCCTCGCGGAGTCCCCGCATGGGGGCGGAGTCCCGGTACCGGGACTCCGCCCCCAGCCTGTGCCCGCCGCTCGGCCCGACGCACGGCTTGTCCCCGGCGGCGGGCCTCAGATGGGGAGAGGCCCGGGGAAGGCGCCGTGGCCGACGCCCGGTGCGGTGAGGGCCAGCCAGCCGTGACCGCGTATCTCGGTGTCCGGGCCGACCTCGCCGGGATCGACCGAGAGGTGGCGGCAGGCGGATCGGGCCCCGGTGGTGCCCGCGTTGGGCGGGGCTTCGTCGTACTCGGGGTCGAAGTCGGGGTCGTCGACCGCGAGGGTCTCCCAGGGCAGCGGGTCGCCCTCCCATTCGGGGTCGCCCTCGGCGGCGTACTGACGGATCACCCGGCCGTTCTCGGCGACCATCCACACGTCGGAGCCGCCGGCGTCGTCCAGGAAGAAGAGCTGGGCCTGCCCGCAGTGCACGCTGACGCGCTCGACCGTCTCGACCATGTCGTCCCAGGGTTCGCCGACGAGCAGGTCGAAGGGACCGAAGACCAGGCGCCAGCCGTCCAGCTCCGGAGTGACGAAGGCCCGGCCCACCGCGCGGCCGGCGCCGCCCTCCCCGGGCACCCGGATCTCCCGGCTCTCCGCCGCGTGGATGCCGGCGGCGACCGTGACGGGCTGCCGGCCGTGCAGGTCCAGGGCCTCGAAGACCCCCTCGTACGACGCCCCGGGCACGGCCAGCCACCAGCCACTGAGGGTCGACGACGGAAGCCTCGGGGTCTCGTGCGGGATCTTCACCCGGATCAGCCGTTCGATCGCCGCGCGGTCGCGCTCGTCCAGCGCGTCGGCGCCGCCGCCCGCCACCAGCGCCGCCATCGCGCCCCGCCGCGTCCTTGCGGGCGTGGCCGGGTCGCGGCGCATCGAGCGCAGTCGCGACCGGAAGGTGTCGTGCGTCAGGCGGGCGTAGTCGGAAGCCTTGTAGGGGACGAGGCGGCCACGGGCGTGACTGTCCACCAGGGCCCGCAGTCCGGCTTCGGAGTCCGTCCGCAGCCTCAGGAGCCCCTGAAAGCCGTTGCCCGACTTGCCGTAGTCCGGGTCGGCCGCCAGGGCCGCGTACTGATCGGCCGAACGCTCGTCGAACACACCCAGGAGCCGGCCCGCCTGCCAGTCCGTCACCTCCTTGCGGCGCCAGGCCGCCAGCAGGGCGTCGAAGGCCGGCGGCCCCATGTGCCTCAGCACCCGCATCACCGGCTCCAGTTCAGTGGTCCGCTGCACGCCGGCCAGTCCCCGCAGCAGCGTCGGCACCACGGTGTCGGCCTGCTCGGCCAGCCTTGCCGCCGCGGCCTCCACGCGCGCGGCGTCAGCGCTCTCCAGGTCTTCGAGAAGGAATTCGATCTTCATGCGGCAGCACAGTAGCCGCGAACACCGACAGGTCCGCGGGGGCCGGCTCTCATGACGGCCCACGCCGTGAGCGGGTGCGGGTGCCGGTCCTGACCGGTTCGCGACGGCGGCCGCTCGACCTGGTCAGATCACCACCCGTTCGGCTCCGCATGCGCGCTCCGGCACGGGGCACTCGGCGGGGGCATGGTGAGTACCCGTGGAAGGTGATGCCGCGGCCGGGCCCGAGTCCGGGCGCGGCATCACCTTCGACCCGCTGCGGTCCCCACGGAATCAGTCCCGCCCCAGGACGTACGGCGGCCGGAACTCCACTCGCCACGCCGGTCCGGAGCGCTGCCCGTGCTGCCGCGCTCCACGCCGTCGGGACATCCACTCGGGCGAACAAGCCGGCGACGGGCTCGAATTCCCACTGGTCGGCTCCGAGGGTCTGACCTCGGTCCCAGACGTAGTGCACCCATCCGTCCTGGAAGCCGTCGCCCCAGTTGTGCGGCAGGAGGCTGCCGCCGGTCTTGATGTTGACGATGTGGGTGCTCAGGTCCCGCGCGTGGGCCGTGGTGGCGGTGGTGGCGGTGACGACTCCGCCGAGCAGCGCGCCGAGCATGCCGATGACGACGAGGAGTCGCGTCAGGAGGCGATGCATGGAAGATCCTTTCGCGGTGCGGTGCGCCGCCGAGCGCACCAGCCGTGCCCGGGGACGGAGCGAGAACGCTGCGTAGCGCATCGCACGCGAACGGATACGGAAAGTGACGACAAGGCGAGTCCGGTCAACCCCGCGCAGCGGGTTTCGACAGCTCCTCCCTAACGCGGCCCACCCGTACGGCCGTGCGGAACCCGGATTCACCCGCCCGGGTGATACCCCCGGCTTTCACGCCAGGCGGTGCGGGCCGCCCGGGGCTGGAAATCCGTCCCGGTCTCCCACGTGTCCGGGTGGGCGGGGGCGCATTCGTTGGGTGAAGCTGAAAGCGTGAGCATCAGTAGCGAGCGTCCGGTGAGTACGGAGCAGATCCACGCAGCGCTGGCCGCTCTGGCGGCCGAGCCGGAGGCGGATCCGGAGAAGCGCCCCGAAGGGCCGCGAGAAGAAGACCGCCTGCATCTGCTCGGCACTCTGCTGGCGAAGACGGAGCTCGAGATCACCGCCGCGACGCGTCTGACCGAGGAAGAGGAGATCGAGGACGTCCTTGAGACCTTGCTCGGCTGGGGGGAAGGGGTAGGAGCAGACCCCGGTCTCGAGATCAACGTTCTGACGAACAGGCTGCAGCGCACCGCGCTGCAGGTCTCCGCGCCCGAGGCGGAAGAGCTGCCTCCCGGCCGGGAGGCCGCCTTCGCCGCGGTCATGACCGCCGTGTACGCGCTCAGCGCCCAGTTCCACGCGGAGCGCGGCGACACCGAGGGAACCCGACACGCTCTGAGCGGGGCCGAGGAAGCCCTCATCGACATCCTGCAAGGCATGCACGACCTGCGGGTCGCCATCGGTGACGCGCCCGAGCAGGAGGACGAGGCCGACGACTGACCCGCCCGGGCACCCGGTCCACAGGAGGCGAGGCCCCGGAGTGTCGTCGCGGTGGCGGCCGTGGGCGGTGACCCGGGCCGCGCGGCGGGGACGCCCTTGGACCGTCAGGCAGGCTGGTCCTTGTCCGCCGGGAGCCAGACCTGGAGGTTCGCCGGGTCGAAGGGAATGGAGATGTGCTCGTGCGTGATCGACCAGATACCGCTCGATCGGCGCAGACACACGGATTCCCGCACCCAGATCGACGCCTGGAGGCCGCTCTTGCGCTGTCCCGAATCCAGATGCAGCATGTGGGCCGCCGCGCAGTCCTCGCCCGGCACGACGGTCATGTCGTGCGTCTCCAGCTGGATGGGGCCTTCGTACTCGTCGAACCACCGCTCGAAGTTGCGGCGCACTTCCTCGGTTCCCGTGAACCGGAGCGGAGGCACGACGTCGTAGTAGACGATGTCGGGCGAGTAGAACGACATGGCCCGGTCGATGTCCTTGGACCGGTGGGCGTCGGTGCGACGCTCCAGGAACGCCCTGATGTCGGATTCGTTCGTGCTCATGGGGTGCTTCCCTTCGTGGTTTTCCGGCTGCGCCGCCCTCCGGCAGCGGGTGCGGCGTCGGCGCGGCGGTGCCGCCTGCCAGGTGCAGCCCCGAGGTGGTGAAGGCGGGGCGGCCCCGCGGCGGCCCGCGCGTGCCCTGCCACCTATGACCGGGCGCCCCGGCGGAATGTGAGGCACGGCTTCGACCTCACATTCCGCAGGGCCGGCCGGTCATACAGCCGAGAGCCGTCGCGACGAAGGAAGACGTGGAGATCATGACCATTCAGCCCGGCCCGCAGGACAGCCGTCTCGTGCCGGATCAGCGTGATCAGGACCTGACGTCGGGTCACGTCGATCCCGGCCTGGTACCGGATCAGCGTGATCCGCATCTGGACATGATCGTGGGCGAGCGACGCCGGCTGATCAACCTCGCCTACCGCCTCCTCGGTTCCCTGTCCGAGGCCGAGGACGTCGTGCAGGAGACGTACGCCCGCTGGTATGCGATGTCGGTCGGTCAGCAGGAGGCCATCGAGTCGGTCGGCGCCTGGCTGACGACGGTCGCCAGCCGGATCTGTCTGAACCTGCTCCGCTCGGCGCGGGCACGGCGGGAGCGCTACGTGGGCGAATGGATCCCCGAGCCACTGCCCGAGCGGACCGAGTGGCTCGACGGGCGGTCGGACCGCGCCGTGGCCGACCCGGCGGACCGCATCACGCTCGACGAGTCGGTCACCATGGCCTTCCTCGTCGTGCTCGAATCCATGACCCCGGCCGAACGTGTCGTCTTCATCCTTCACGACGTCTTCCGCTACCCCTTCGCCGAGGTGGCCGACATCGTCGGCCGTACCCCCGCGGCCTGCCGCCAGTTGGCGTCGGCGGCGCGCCGCCGCATCCGTGGCGCGCGGGCTCCCGAGCCGTCCGCGGCGCAGCGGGCCCGCATCGTGGGAGACTTCAAGCGGGCCTGGGAGGCCAAGGACATCAACGCCCTCATCGGCCTCCTCGATCCCGCCGCGACCGCAACCGGGGACGGCGGCGGAGTCGTCACGGCCTTGCCCGACCCGATCGAAGGCGCCGAGCGGATCGCCCGTTTCTTCGCCGGTCGCGCCGGTGCGGGCCGTCTGACGCTCGACGAGTGCGCGGTCAACGGTGCGGCCGGTCTGGTGGCCCGGCTGGACGGCACGATCGTGGGGGTGTACGCGTTCGGCATCGTGGGTGACCGGATCAACCGCATCTGGGCGGTGCTCAACCCCGAAAAGCTCCGGCCGTGGACGACGGGCCGGACCGGTGTGGAGGACGTCCGCCGATCGGAGATCCGGTGACACCAGCACCAGTCGGCCTGTGCGCGACCGGACGTCGCGCGGCCTCGCCGTGACCGGTGGCAGCACCGCGCACACCGCCTGTCCCCCTCGGAGGAGACCATGTCCGCGTCCCCCCGGATGCCCGTCGATCCGCTGCCCGGTCCGGGACGACGGGTCCGCATCGGCCTGACCGGCGATGTGAGTCGCCATCCGCGTCGGGCTTCCGCGCATCCGTAGCGCCGCCGTGCGGCCGTGGTTTCCCGGTGCCTGGCGGGTCGGCGGAGAAATAACGGGTTGCCTTTCGGCGATGGTGGCGGATGCAATGTCCGGCATGGTCACCCAGGTGCGGCGCCTGCCACGGCGAGCTGAACTGAACGCGTTCCACCGGGCCTTGCCGCTGCGCGGCCCGGGCGAGCCGCGACCGCATCGGTGCCCGGGAGAGGCCGCCGCATGAGCACGCCGCCATCGCCTCCTGTGGCGGAACGGGCAGTCGGGTCGTCCGTCCGGATCGGCGCTCTCGTTCCGCTGAGCCGGCCCGGCTGGGTCGGGGCGGGCCGGCACTTGCTCGCCGGACTCGAACTGGCCGTGCGCGAGGTCAACAACACCGGGGGGATCGCCGGGAAGCCGCTGGAGCTGGTGGTCCGGGACACCGCGGCCGATCCGCACAGGGCCGCGGCGGCCGTCGACGAACTGGCTCACCTGGGCGTGGCCGCGTTGGCCGGGGAGTATCACAGCGTCGTCGCTCGCGCCGCTGCCGCCAGGGCCGACGCCCTCGGTCTGCCGTTCCTCTGTTCGTCGGCGGTTCTCGACGCGCTCACCGACCAGCCGACGGACCGGGTCGCGCGCCTCGCCCCGGCGCAGTCCCACGGCTGGCGGATCTACGCCGACTTCCTCCTCGGCTCGGGGCACAGCCGCGTCGCCGTAGCAGCCGAGCCCAGTGTCTACTGGGCGTCCGGGGCCCGGGTCCTGCGGGACCATCTGGCGCCGCGCGGCGGCAGCGTCATCGAACTCGACATGCGCGCGCTCGCCCCCACCGCCGTGTGCGACGAACTCGTCGCCCAGGGCGCCACTGCCCTCCTGCTTCTGGTCGGCCTCCCGGAGCCGGCAGCGTCGATCGTCAGGTCCGTCCGCCGCGATCAGCGCCTCTCCGCAATCATGATCGGTGCTCCGGCCGGACAACCGGAGTTCGCCGAGTGGACGACGTCGCTGGGCGACGACGGCGCCGCGGTCCCGTTCTTGCGTTACCTGCCCGAGCGCCTCGGCCCGCTCGGTGCGCGCGTCGAGACGGCGCTGCGCGAGCGGCTGGCCGAAGCGCCCTCCTTCGTCGCCTTCGAGGGCTACGACACGGTCGCCGTCCTCGCCGAGGTACTGCGTTCTCAGGGCGCCGACCGGGCGCGCATCGCCGGATCCTGGGCGCGGGTCGCGGTCGAAGGCTCCCGCGGGCGGATCCGGTTCTCCCGCACGCCGGGATGCAGCGCCTGGCAATGGGCTTGGCCGCCAGTCCAGGTCGTCGACCGGGATCCGGCGCACCCGGACCGCTTCCGGGTCCTCCACACCGGCTGAGACGGCACCGGGGGCCTTCACCCCTGCGCTCCAAGGCTCCGGTCGGCGGAGCACGACGGCCCTCGTCAGGCGCACGACGGCCTTCGTCAGGCGCACGATGGCCTCGACAGGCGCACGACGGCCTTCGTCAGGCGCGCGACGGCTTGCGACACTGCGGGTGACCGTGTTCGAGAGAGAGGCGGTATCAGGTGAGTGTCCCCCGCACGACCGTGGACGAGGAGGCCGGTGAGGTCCGCCGATTCTGGACCCGGCTCGGTCTTCCCGGGCTGATCGACGTCCACACCCACTTCATGCCCGAGCGTGTCCTGCACAAGGTCTGGGACTACTTCGACGCCAACGGACCCCTGATCGGCGGGCTGGAGTGGCCGATCACCTACCGCGGGCAGGAGGAGGAGCGCACCGCCCTCCTGCGGGAGTTCGGCGTACGGGCCTTCACCTCGATGCTCTACCCCCACAAGCCCGGCATGGCCCGCTGGCTGAACGGATGGGCGGCCGACTTCGCCCGCCGCACCCCCGACTGCCTGCACACCGCGACCCTCTATCCCGAGCCGGACACCGAGAGATACGTCCGCGAGGCCGTCGCGTCGGGCGCGCGCGTGTTCAAGGCCCATGTACAGGTGGGGGCGTACGATCCCGCCGACGAACGTCTCCAGCAAGCGTGGGGGGTGCTCGCCGAGGCCGGGATTCCCGTGGTGATGCACTGCGGCTCCGGGCCCGCGCCCGGCAAGCACACCGGTCCCGAGCCCGTCGCGCGGGTCCTGGCACGGCACCCGCGCCTGCGGCTGATCGTCGCGCACATGGGCATGCCGGAGTACGAGGAGTTCCTCGGCCTCGCCGAACGGTACGACCAGGTGCGCCTCGACACGACGATGGCGTTCACCGACTTCACCGAGCAACTCATGCCGTTCCCCCGCCGGACCCTGCCCCGGCTCGCCGCACTGGGCGACCGCGTCCTGCTCGGCTCCGACTTCCCCAACATCCCCTATCCCTACCTGCACCAGCTCCACGCCCTGGAACGGCTGGGACTGGGGCAGGAGTGGCTGCGGGCCGTGTGCCACGACAACGCGGCCGAGCTGTTCGGCCTGTCACCTCGTCAGGCGGGGGCGTGATCCCACGACTCGGTGTGTCCGTCACGACCTGCGTCGAGCAGTCGGGAGGTTCGGAAGCGGCGGCGGCGCTCCGCACACGCCGTCCTCCGGCCGAGGGGGCCGGTGATCGGCTCTACTCGGCGGCCGTCAGCGCGGTGACCAGTTCGTCCAGTCCGCCGAACCGCCGGTCGAAGGCATCGGAGCTGAGGGGCGGGTCCCCGACCGGTCGATGGACGTAGGCGGTACGCATGCCGCTCGCCTGGGCTCCGCGGAGGTCCCAGGCGTGGGCGGCCACCATGAGGACACGTTCCGGGGGACATCCGGCGGCGTCGACGGCGAGCTGATAGACCTCCGGCGCCGGCTTGTAGGCCAGGGCGGCTTCGGCGGAGATCGCCTGGTGCCAGCGGAGCCCGGCATGTGCGTTGAGCCGCAGCAGAGCGGTGCGGCCGGCGTTGGAGAGCCCCAGCACGGGGAAGTGCGCGGCGAGCCGATCGAGACAGGCGACCGAGTCGTCCCAGGGAGGCAGCCGCTGTCCCGCCGTGGCCAGCCGGGCGATGGTCGCCGGATCGGCGAGTCCGGCATGGCCGGCGACGCGTTCCGCTGCCTCTCGGTCGATGATCTCGGTGGCGGCGTACGGCCGGCGCCCCTCGCCGATGCGTCGCTCCTCCTGCTCGCGGTGCCGCTGCCACAGGGTGAACAGCTCGTCGACGGACGCGGCGTCGGACGCGGGCACCGCGTCGCTGATCTCCGCCCGAAGCCCGCTGGGCTCGTCCACCAGGGTTCCCAGGACGTCGAACACGACGACCTCGATGTCGCGGAACGCGGCCATGCCTTCTCCTGTTCACGCCGTCGTCACCAGCTCGGCAGGTGACGATCCTGCCGCCCATGCGATCACCGGTCAAGGCGGTGACGTGAAGCTCGTGTGCCGATCCACCGGCCGCGCGCGGGCCGATCGCCCCGGGTGGCCGCATACGGACGGCTCCCCGACGGCGTCACCGCCGAGTGGATCGCGCGGGATCCCGTGATCGGCACCCTCGGCGAGCCCGTCGTGCCATAGCTTGGGCGCGGGGAGCATTACCGCACACGAGGAGCGACATGGCCGACGTCCTGAGCCGCCGAGCGCTGAACCGGGCCACACTGGCCCGGCAGTTGCTGCTGGAACGGGCACAGACGTCGGTGGCCGACGCCGTGGAACGCCTGCTCGCCCTTCAGGCCCAGCAACCGAGCGCCCCCTTCCTCGGCCTCTGGAACCGCCTCGCCGGCTTCACCGCCGACGACCTGCGCACGGCCCTGGACCGACGCGAGGTGGTCCGGGCCACCTACGTCCGGGCCACGGTGCATCTGCTCAGCGCCCGCGATTACCTGGCCTTCCGCGCCTTGGTGGAACCCTCTCTGGCGGCCGCGGCAGCCGCCGCGACGAAGCGCATCCCCGGCCCGGACGCAGACCCGGAACGCCTGGTGTCCGTCGCGCGCGGTGTCCTCGGTGCGGGGCCGCTCGACTTCGGGGCGATCCGGGAGCGGATGCAGGTCGAGTTCCCCGAGGTCAACGACCGAGCGCTCGGGTACTGCGTCCGTATGAACCTGCCCCTGGTCATGGTTCCGACGGCGGACCGGTGGGCCTTTCCCGCCTCCAGCCAGGTGGCCATGGCCGAGTCGTGGCTCGGCACCGAGCCGGCCGCGAACAGTTCGGCCGAGGATTTCGTCCGCCGCTACCTGGCCGCCTACGGCCCGGCCGGGCCTGCCGACCTGCGCGAGTTCGGCTGGCTGAAGACGGCGGACGTGTTCCAGCGCCTCGCCCCGGAACTACGCGAATTCACCACCGAGGACGGCCAGGTGGTCTACGACCTGGCCGACGCCCCGCGCCCCGACCCGGACACTCCGGCACCGGCCCGTCTGCTGCCGGAGTTCGACAGCCTGGTGCTCGCCCACAAGGACCGGAGCCGGATCGTCCCCACCGAGTACCGGCCCCGGCTGATCACCAAGAACCTGCGGGTACCGGCTTCGTTCCTGTGGGACGGGTTCGTCGCCGGCACCTGGAGCACGACGCGGCGCAGGACGGCGGTGACGCTCACCCTCACCCCGTTCGAGCGACTGCCCGCCCAGGCCGTCCGGGAGCTGAGCGCCGAGGCCGACCGGGTCCTTCGGTTCACCGACGCCGGCATCGCCGAGCGGGACGTGGTGGTGGCACCGGTCGACTGATCCCCCACCCCCATGGGGCCGCGCGCCGGAGAGCCGCGGCGCGCGGGCGCCGTTTCCGCGCGGCGGAGGCGGGGCGCGGCGCTATTTCCGCGCGGCGGAGGCGGGGTGTGGCGCCGTTTCCGCGCGGCGGAGGCGGGGTGCGGAGCGAGGCCGGGTCAAGGGCCGGTCGAGCCGGGCCGGCCGGGCACCCGCCCGGCCGGCCCGGCTCACGCGGCGGCGCCGTATCGTGGCGGATCCGCGGGGCGCGGGGTCACGCGATGGCATGCGCACCGGCAGCTCTCGGAGTTGTTCGTATGGTTCTCCAGCTTCCTCCTGGTGGGGTCGTCGGCCGTTTCACGGAGCGCCTCGCGCAGGGCGACGAAGGACTCGGTGTAGGCGCCGTCGAAGACCTCGTCCGACGTGTCCGACTCCGTCAGTTTCTTCTTGATCTCATGGAATGTGCAGATGTACTCGAGCACGTGCACGGTGATCATTCGATCGAGGAACAGCACCGCCGCATCGGGTTCGTTTCCACTGTCCTTCAGAAGGAGTTCCCGGCCGGACGCCACGTGCTCGAAGGCCCAGAGCATCGCGAAGTACGCCGACATCACCTCGCTCCGCTCCTCCCCCTCGCCCGAGATGCTCTTGTTCTGCCAGTGGAGACATCCGAGCCGGTGCCGCGCCTTTCTGGCGGAGTCGTTGATCAGGACGGCGTGCAAGTCCCGGGCGATCCCGAAGCGAGTGATCTGGTGCTGTTTACGGCTTGCCTGCTGGGAGAAGCGGAGCGCCGCGAGGGCGATCAGGCACGAAGCCACCGTGGCGCCGCGCCACAACAACTCGATCTTGCCTTCCATCCCGGTTCCTCTCCGTTGTGCTGCCCACCGCCGGGAAACGAGCGGAGTCCTCGCGGTTCCGGCCTGCCGACGGGTCCTCGGCACCATGCCGGTGCGGCCGTCCGTCCGGTACGGGGCCGCCGGGACCGATGGACGAGTGAACGGCGCGCTTCCGCGCTCTTGCCGCCGGGGAACGAGAAGTCGAAGTCCGGAGCCTGGACTTCGACGTCGCTTTTTCCTTGATCACCACAGCACAGATAGCGGCCGGCGGTATCGGTACGCCGGCGAACGGCGGCCAAGTCAGCCGAGCGGGTGACGAGATGCACCGCAGAAACGGTCCGCCTGCCGGGCCGCCACAACGCCGTCGGCCACGCTCCCCGGACGGCCGGCGCAGCGTGACATCCATGACGTTTGCGCATACCAGGCTTGCCGAACTTTCGTTGGACGCATGGGCGCGGTGTTTTTAGCGTTGCGGGCATGAACGCTTCGCGCATCGCCCTCGTCACGGGCGCCAACCAAGGACTCGGCCGCGCCCTCGTCGAAGGGCTGGCCGCCCGGATGAACCCCGGCGACCTGGTCCTGCTCACCGGCCGCGATCACCGGCGCGTCACCGACGCCGCCCGCGAGGCCGCCCAGTCGCCCGGCACCCGCGCCCGCGTCGAAGGCCGGGTGCTGGACGTCACCGACACCGATGCCATCACCCGCCTCGCCGACGAACTCCGGGTCCGGCACGGCGGCGTCGACATCGTCGTCTCCAACGCGGTGGCCCGCGTACTGCCCGAGGAATCCCAGGCCGAACGGGCCGACGAGTTCATCGACGTCTCCAACACCGCCACCCACGCCGTCCTGCGCTCCTTCGGCCCCCTTCTCCGCCCGGGCGGCCGGCTGCTCGTGGTGGCCAGCAGCCTGGGCACCCTCGGCCACCTCGCCCCCCGCCTGCACCACCTGTTCGACGGCGCCGACCTGGATCAGGTCGAGTACGCCGTCGAGTCCTGGCGCAACGCCATCCACCACCGCACCGCCCGGGAAGCCGGCTGGCCGGTCTGGCTGAACGTGCCGTCGAAGGTGGCCCAGGTCGCCGCGGTCCGCGCGGTCGCCGCCGAACGCCGCGAACCCGACCTCGCCAACGGCACCCTCCTCGCGGCCGTCTGCCCCGGCATGGTCGACACCGCCACGTCACGCCCCTGGTTCAGCGACCACAGCCACGCCCAGTCACCGGCCCAAGCCGCCGAGGCCGTACTCGACCTGATCCTCGCCGAGCACGTCGACCCCGCCCACTACGGCGAACTCGTCCGCTTCGGCAAGGCCCTGCCCTGGCACGACGGCGCACCCCTCGTCGAGCAGGACCGCCTGATCACGCCCTGAACGGCCGCCCACATCAATGGGCGTGGTCAGGGCCTGCCCGAGGGGCCGGCCGGGCGGTCTGCCGTCACGAGCCACGAGGTGCTGAGCAGCCGGACGGTACCGTCCGCCGCCTCGTGGGCCCGCAGATGGTCCGTCAGGGCGCGGCGGGCGCGGGCCCGCCCGGACTCGTCGGTCTGTTCCATCAGGTGGCGCCCGGGACCCGTGCCGAGCAGGAACCCGGCCGCGTCCTCGGCTCCTCGCCCCCAGGTCCCGTACGCCTCCGCCTTGCCGGCGGCGATGCCGGTGAAGCCGGCCGCGGTGAGGACGTCGCGGATGCGGTCCGGGTCTGCCAGGGAGAACATGCCGGGCAGTCCGGGCCGCCCGAAGTCGCCGACCGGCAGGATGTCGCGCAGCGACGTCATCGCCGTCACCCAGCCGTTGAGCGCGGCGTCCGCCGGGCAGACGAACGCCAGCCGGCCGCCGGGCGTCAGCGCCCGTCCGACGTTGGCGAAGGCGGCCACGGGGTCGGCGAAGAACATCACGCCGTAGCGGCTGATCACCGCGTCGAACGCCGCCTCCTCGAAGGGGTGGACCTGCGCGTCGCCTTGCGCGAAGGAAGCGTTGGCGATGTCCTCCTGCCGCGCGCGGGCCCGCGCCTCGGCCAGCATGGGGCCGGACAGGTCGAGGCCCAGGGCGTGTCCTCGGGGCGCCCTGAGCGCGGCGAGACGTGTGGTCTGTCCCGAGCCACAGCCCAGGTCCAGGACCCGATGGGCCGTGGTGATCCCGGCGGCGTCGAGCAGCGGCTTGTCGAAGCCCTCGTTCACGGCGTTCCAGCGGTCCTGATGGCGGGCCCAGTGGCTTCCCTCGGGGCCGTTCCATGCTTGTGCCTGCTCCGTGTTGACGACGTCGGGCACGGGTGCCTCCTGCGGTGGATGACGGAGAATGGGCGTACGCCCAAACAGTATGGGCATGTGCCCAGACTCGCAACGTCCGCTACGATCAACGAAGTTGCGCGCTCTGCGGGCGGCCGAACCGGAACGGAGGAGAGGCCCATGTCACCACGTGGAGTGGCGACGCCGGACGTGTGCGAGCAGCTGTTCGCGGCCGCCGAGCGCGTCGTGGAGAAGTACGGCCCCGGCGCCCTCACCAGCCGGGCCGTCACCACCGAGGCAGGATGCGCCAAGGGGCTGCTGCACGCACACTTCGCGGGGATGGACGAGTTCGTGGCCGAGCTCTGTCTCGACCGGTTCGCGCGGACCGCCGCCAAGGCACGGTCGCTGTCGGCACTCGCGGGGGAGAACACGGTGGCAGACAATCTCGATGCCGTCGCCCGCGCACTGTTCGACTCCGGCGGCCCGGCCATATCGGGTCTCGCCATGACCCGGCACGGCGCCGCACTGCGCATCCGCGAAGCCCTGGAAGGCGGGGCGCCCGGCTTCGACGCGATCCAGGAAGCCGTCACCGGCTATCTGCGCGCCGAACAGAAGCTCGGCCGGGTGGCGGAGACGGTCGACCCCGGCACCGTGGCGCTCGCCGTCGTCGGCACCGCGCACCACCTGCTGATGACCGGCTGGCCGGGCACACCCGACCCCAGGCCCGCCATGACGCGCCTGGTGACCGCGCTGGTGGAGAGCTAGCCGGCGACCTACCGCACCGGCGCCTCCCGGCCGGCCGGGGAGTCGTGCGCGTGAGGTTCCTCGGCGTGACACGACGCGCGGGCCGGTGCCGGCCACGTCGGGACCCCCAGGGCCGGCTCTCCCGACGATGCGGACGTCGCGTGCTGCGGCCGGGCACCGGGGCGGATGCGCCGCAGTGCACGTGCGGAGCGTCCCGGGGTGGTCCGGCGGCCACGGGTAAGTCCGTTGCCGTGGCGCCCGGGTGCGGCGAGGATGATCCGCATGCGGAACATCGTGGTCATCGACGCCCCTTCCAACCTCGGTCTGCGGCCGCCCGCCCCCGGAACCGTGCCCGGCTGCTACAAGCTCGCCGGGGCGCTGCGCGAGAACGGGATCGTACGGCGCCTCGGGGCGGTCGAGGGCGGGGTCGTGGTACCGCCGCGCTACGACCGCGGTGACTGGCAGGAGGGTGACGGCGTCTTCAACGCCGCCGCCATCGCCGCGTACACCGTCCGGCTCGCCGACCGCATCGAACGCCATGTGACGGCCGGGGACTTCACCCTCGTCCTCGGCGGCGACTGCTCGATCCAGCTGGGCGCCTCCCTCGCACTGCGCCGGCTCGGCCGCTACGGACTCGCGTCGGTCGACGCCTCCCCCGACTTCCGCAACCCGGACAACTCCGCTCGGATCGGCGCGGCCGGCGGCGAGGAACTCGCCCTGGCCACGGGCCGTGGCCAGGGCGACCTGACCGACCTGGAGGGGCGCCGGCCCTATCTCCGGGACGAGGACGTCAGGGTCTTCGGGACCCGGGACGCCTACGCGGACGACCCGGAGATCGTCCAGCTGCGCGAGCTCAAGATCCCCGTCGTCACCGTTTCGGAACTGCGTGGGCGGGGCCCGGCCGACCTCGGCGCGGCGACGGCGCTCAGCCTGGAGACGGCGGCCCTCGACGGCTTCTGGGTCCACCTCGACGCCGATGTGCTCGACCCGGCCGTCATGCCGGCGGTCGACAGCCCCGACCCCGACGGTCTGCTGCCGGACGAAGTGACCGCTCTGCTGCGGCCGCTGATCCGCTCCCCGCGCTGCGTCGGGCTCAACGTCACCATCTACGACCCCGACCTCGATCCCGACGGTGGCGCCGGTGCGCTCCTCACCGACCTGGTCGTCGCGGCCTTCACCGAGGACTGACCCCAGGTCGGCCCGCCATCACGCGCCGAGATCACGCTCCGCCCGACATTCACCCCGAGGTCACCATCGTGGACATCGACGTCCAGAGCTTTGCCGTCGCCAACCTGCTCCGCCGCCCCGTGCCGGTCGAAACCGGCGGCTTCGTGGCGGGGTTCGATCCCGCGACGACCAGCCCGTTCATCAACTACGCCACTCCTGTGCCTGACGCGCGTCCGACCGACCGGGACGTCACCGCGCTGGTCGAGGCGTTCCGCGAGCGTGGCCTGACGCCACGTCTGGAATTCGCTCCGGACGCCGCGCCGGCCGTGGAGCCGGCCCTGCGCCGGGCGGGATTCACCACGGAAGCCGTACACGAGTACCTGGTCTGCACTCCGGCCACCCTGGCGATGCCGGCCGCCGGCGACCGGCCGGCCGTCCTGCGCGCCGTGGAGGCCCCGGCCACGGACGAGGACTACGAGGCGATCGACGCCGCTCTGTCCGAGGCGTTCGAGGGCGCCTTCGCCTCGTCGCCGGAGGGCGCGGCCCGGCTACGGCGCACGCAGGAGAACGGCGGGGCCGTCCGGTTCGTACGGGCCCCCGGCGGCGGATGCGCCGGCGCCGCCTCCTGCTCGGCACCCGCGGTGGGCACCTCCGAACTGGCGGGTGTGGGCACGCGCCCCGCGTACCGCGGCCGCGGCATCGCCGCTTCGGTCACCGCGGCACTGGCCGAGGCCATGTTCGTACGCGGAGCACGATCGGTCTGGCTGGAGTACTCGGGCGAGGGCTCCCGGCGGGTGTACGAGCGCGTCGGATTCCTGCCCCGGGGCACTCGCCTGTACGTGCGGCTCGAAGGCTGACCCGCGGCTCGCGGCGTCCGTGTGCGGGGTCCGGCCCCTCCCCCGCCCGCCGGGCCGGCTACCGGCGAGCGGTGATTCCGGTGAGGATGAGATCTATGCCGGCGACGAACTCCGCTCGGTCGTCGTGTTCGCGCAGTTGCCCGGCGACGTTCCGGGTGAACGCGTACTCGTCGGGGTCGAGGGCCGCCCATGCGGTCGCCACGGCGTCGAGGAACTCGGTCCGGTCCGTGCCCGGCTGCGCCGCTCGGGCGTTGGCGGCGTTCTGGCCCGCCACCCCGAGGATGTAGCTCATCAGCGCGGACGCCGCGGTGAACTGGGCGGCTTCGGGCACCCGCAGCGCCTGGAGCCGACGGCCGATGCGCTCGAAGACCCACAGCATCGGTGCCTGCGACGGCGTGCGGGCGAGTTGCGTGCCGACCCAGGGGTGGGCGTCGATCGCGTCGAACAGGCCGAGCGCGAGGGCGCGGATCGCCTCCTGCGGTGTCGCGTCGGTGTCGTCGCCGGCGACGGTGGTGGCGACGACGGCCTCGGTGGCCGCGGCGAGGAGTTCGGTCTTGCCCGTGACGTGCCAGTAGATCGCGCCGGGGCCGGTCGCGAGGCGCTCGGCCAGCGCACGGAACGTGAGGCCGCCCTCGCCCACCGTGTCGAGGAGTTCGACGGCGGCGCCGACGATGCTCTCCCGGGAGAGGGGTTCCTGTCGTCGTTCCGGACGACGCGTCCTCGTTGCCATGTCTTCATTCTAGCCACCGTGGAACACCGTTCCAGCTTGACAGTGGATGGAACGCCGTTCCAGTCTTGGGCTCGCTGGAACGACGTTCCAGCGAGGTTCCGCCGGGTGTCCGCCCAGCGGCCCGCACGGCAGGAAGGAAGCACCATGACCCCTGCGGTCACGATCATCGGCGCGGGGCTCGGAGGGCTGACGCTCGCCCGTGTCCTCCACGTCCACGGCATCCCGGCGACGGTCTACGAGGCGGAGACGTCGCCGACGGCTCGCACCCAGGGCGGCCTGCTCGACATCCACGACCACAACGGGCAGCCCGCGCTCGAGGCGGCGGGACTGTTCGAGGAGTTCCTCGGCCTCGTCCACCAGGGCGCCGAGGCCTCGCGCGTCCTCGACAAGGACGGGAAGGTCCTGCTGGACGAGCCGGACGACGGTACCGGCGGGCGCCCGGAAGTGCTCCGCGGCGCCCTGCGGCGGCTTCTGCTCGACTCGCTGCCCGCCGGTACGATCCGGTGGGGGCACAAGGTCACCACGGTCCGGTCCCTCGGGGGCGGCCGGCACGAGGTGACGTTCGCTGACGCCTCGACCGTGACGACCGGCCTGCTGGTCGGCGCGGACGGAGCGTGGTCGCGGGTCCGTTCCCTGGTGTCCGACGCCAGGCCCGAGTACGTCGGCACATGCATGATCGAGACCTACCTGTTCGACAGCGACACACATCACCCGGCCAGCGCCCGGACCGTCGGCGAGGGCTCGTTCTTCGCGCTCGCCCCCGGCAAGGGCATCTCCGCCCACCGCGAGCCGGACGGCGTCCTGCACACCTACGTGTCGCTCACCAAGCCGCAGGAGTGGCTGGACGCCATCGACTTCACCGACGCCGACGCGGCCACGGCGTGTGTCGCCGCGGAGTTCCACGGCTGGGCCCCGGAACTCACCGCCCTGATCACGGATGGCGAGACCGCCCCGGTCCCGCGCACCGTCCACGCCCTGCCGACCGGACACCGCTGGGATCGCGTGCCCGGTGTGACGCTGCTCGGCGACGCCGCCCACCTGATGTGTCCGTCCGGCGAGGGAGCCAATCTCGCCATGTACGACGGTGCCGAACTCGGCAACGCCCTCGCCGCGCACCCGGACGACACCGAAGCCGCGCTCACCGCGTACGAGGAGGCCCTGTTCCCGCGCAGTGCCGCCGCTGCCGCCGACGCGTACCGGATCCACCGGCTGTGCCTCGACGACAACGCCCCGCACAGCCTCGTGGACTTCTTCACCGGCGACGGTGAGACAGGGTGGGCCCCGGCCGCGCCGGACGGCACCCGGGACGGCCGTGCCCACCCGTCCTTCAGTCGGCCTTCCTGAACACCGCCGACATCCCGTCCCCCGTGTCGTGGGCCAGCAGTCCCGGTGCCTCCGGCGGGATCAGGCCGATCCGGGTGGCCAGCTCGCGGCCGTGTACGTCGACGGCGGCCTCGATGAGGCCCGCGAGAGCCTCCAGGGCAGCGCGGGCACGGAACCGGGCGACGACCGCGCAGCCGACGGCGGCCAGCGCGGCCGGCCACCACCAGCAGGCCAGCAGGGCGTAGCCGCCGGCCCAGGCGGCGAGGCGGGCGGCAGCGCTGAAGGAGTCGTGCGCCGACTGGAGTTGGCGTACGGCGGGTTCCGGCAGGACGAGCCACAGGCGCGGCCAGAGAGCGGCGAGATCCACTCCGTAGGCGGCCTCGACACGGTCGGCCGCCGCCTGCATGCGGTCCCCGTACCAGGTGGGGCGGGTCGGTTCGCGCAACGCGATCCGGTCCCGGGCCTCGGTGAGGGCCTGGATCCGCGCCCAGGTGCCGGCCGGGACCGCGACCGCGCCGTCGGGGCCGACGGCCGCCGGCCGGGCACGGCCGATCGCCTCTTCGAGCCGCGCGTCCCTCTCCCGCCACGTGCGGGCACGGCGTACGGTCCGGGCGCGCGACAACGGATCCCGGGCGAAGCGCAGCCAGTACTGCTCGATCACGCCGCCGGTGAACCGCGCGGCGAGTGAGGCCGCTGTCGCGGCGAGCAGGACCAGGGCGACCAGGAGCGCGGCCGTGCCGGTGCGGTCCAGGGCGGGACGGGCGGCCAGGTCGTCCAGGGTGGTGCGCAGCCGGTCCGCGTCGTGCCAGTGACGGTGGCCGAGGACGGAACCGACGGCCGTGGCGGCCAGGAACAGCGCGCCGGGCAGGACCAGCAGGTTCAGCCAGCGTTCGGTGAGTTTGCCGCCGAGGGTGCCGAGGAGGGGGTTCATACGGGCCGCGTCACTGCGCGGGGCCCAGTCGGCCCTTGCGCATGCGGGTGCCGTTGACGGCACAGTGCGGGGCGGGAAGCAGGTCGCGGGCCCGTTCCACGCGGGTGCACCGGGCCGGTCCCGGGCACACGGCCACCTTGATGTGGGGCGCGACACCGGGGGCCGTCGCGCCTCGGGATTCGCTGTCCAGCCCGCGTGCGTCCACGCTCTGGCGCAACGCTCTGTCCAGGTCGCGGTAGCCGGCCGCGAGCTCGGCGGCGTCCGCGCCCGACCGCAGCAGCTCCCGTGCCCGCTCGGCGGCCTCCCGGACCCCGGGATGCCGCAGGTCGTCCGGCGAGCCGAGCAGCACGCACAACGCCGCGGCCGCCCGGTGGCCGGGTCCGTCGGGTTCGGGGATGTCGGCAGGTGCGGTCATGGTCCAAGTGTGCCGGAAATCAGGCAGAGTTGAGGCCGGATCGACGGGGCGTCCCGGTCGACGGCAGAGGGGAGCGCCGGGGTGAGTCACGACCGGGACTGGTTCCTGCGGGCGGTCCGTGCACGCCTCGACCGAGCGCACTCGGCGGCCGGGGGTGCGGCGGCCGACGTGGTCCTCGGTCCCGCCGCGGACGCCGAACTGCGGGGCCTGTTGCGGACCGCCGACACGAGCAGTGACATGGAGGCCCGGCACGCCGCCGGCCGGCTCTGCGCCGCCCGTGCCACCGCCGGCCCGGAACCGCACGCCGCGGTGCACGGGTGCATGGCCGGGACCCTGCTCTTCCCGGTGTGGGTGACCGATCCGGCGCTGGTGCCGGCGGAGCTGGCGGCGTACTACGCGAGCACCGATCCCGCCGGCCACCCCGACCCGGCGCACGCGGACGGTCCCGGCGAGTGGGCGGCCCTGTGCGAGGCGGGTGTGATCGCCGCGGAGGGACGGCAGGACAGCCCTCCGGCGGACGCTTCCGAAGGCGTGCGCCGGCTCCACGAGATGGCCGCGCTGGTGCCCGCCATGGCACCCACCCGCGAGGCCCGGCTCGCCCTCGCGATCGGGTGGGGCAGTCTCGCCGTCCTCGCGACCGCCGAGTACGCCCCCTGGTTCGCGAACCAGCTCAAGGCGCTGTCCCGGGCCGTGTCCCTCGCCGGGATCACCTGGCCGTTCGGGGACCTGGCGGGCGGGGACCCGGTCCGGTTCCTCCACGGTGCCGTCAAGAGCATCCCGGCCGGCTCACCCGCGCGGCTTGTCGCCCTCGACGGTCTGGGCCGCCGGCTCCGGGACCGCTACATGGAGTCGTTCGACGCCGAGGACCTGGACGAGGCGGTCGGCATCGCGCGTGACGTGGTGGCCCAGCTGCCGCCCGGAAGCCCGTATCTGCCGCACGGCCTCGGCGCGCTGGGGCGGGCCCTGCTGCTGTCGCGGCAGTCGAGGGGTGCGACGGCCGAGGAGTGCGACGAGGTGGTGGACCTGTGCCGCCGGGGCTTCGCCGTGCATCCGCAGGGACCTTGGGCGGCCGGGCAGGACCTGGGCATGGCGCTGCTGCTGCGGGCGCAGCACACCGGCCGGCTGGAGGACCTGCACGAGGCGGTCCGGGTGCTGGCCGAGGCGCTCCGGGTGGCGAGCTCTCCGGAGGAGAGCGCCCTGGTGCGCACCGTCCTGGGCAATGCCCTGCGTGCCCGTTCCGTCGCGACCGGCTCCCCGGCCGATCTGGACGCGGCGCTCGGCCTCACCGACCCCGTGACCGCCGCCACGAGCGCGCCGGCCGGCCCGCAACAGCCGGGGCTGGGCGCCGCGATGGCCCTGTACACCCGCTACATACGCGATCCGGAGGCCCACGGAGCCGACCTGGGCGAGGCGCTGCGCCGGCTGCGGCACGCCGAGACCCTCATGCCACCGGGCCACCCGGACCGGCCCACCGCACTCGACGACCTCGGCCTGGTGCTGATCGCCTGCCATCAGCGCTCAGGGAAACCGGAGGAGCTGAACGAGGCCGTGCAGGCTCATCGGGAGTCGGTGGCCCTCACCCGGGACGGTCACGGGATGCTCGGGGTACGGCTGCTCAACCTGGGGGCGGCGTTGAGCCTCCGGCACCGGCTGACCGAGGACGGCGAGGATCTGCGGGAGGCCCGGGAGTGCCGGCGCCGGGCCGCCACGCTGCCCGGGATGGGCCGTGCCCACCACGCGATGCTGCTGAGTTCGACGGGGGTCAGCCTGGCGACGGGCTTCGAGCGCGACGCCGATCCGGTCGCCCGGCTCGACGAGGCCGTGCGGCTGCTGCGGCAGGCACTCGCCCTCACTCCGGAGGGTGACCCGCTGTTGCCCCGGCGGCGCCACAATCTCGCCGTCGCTCTGATGGCCCGTATGTCGCGGACGCTGCGGATCGGCGACTCCCGCGAGGTGCGCGAGCTGACCGACGCGGTGATCGCGGCGTTGCCCCCGCACTCCCCCGAGCTGCCCGGTGCCCTGGTGGTGGCCGCGGGCGCACGGATGGCGAGCCCGCGCACTCTGCTGTCGTCGGCCGCGCGGGGCGAGGCGGTGGCTCTGTACCGGCGGGCGGTGGCGGCCACTCCGCCCGGCCACCCCAAACGGACGCAGCGCCTGACCGGTCTGGGCACACTCCTGCGCGACCCCGGTCCGGGCCGCCGGCGCCGTCGAGCCGACCTGGTCGCGGCGGCCGAGACGTTCCGGGAAGCGGCCCTCGAACGGCAGTGCCCGCCCTTCGAGCGTCTGGACGCCGCCCGGGCCTGGGGCGACGTCTGGGCGGAACTCGGCGTCTGGGACCGCGCTTTGGAGGGCTACGTGGTGGCGGTCGACCTGCTGCACTCCGTGGCGCCGCGCCATCTCGTCCGCGACGACCAGGAGTTCCTGCTGAGCCGCACCGTCGGGCTGGGCGCGGCCGCCGCCGCCTGCGCCGGCCGCTGCGGCAGGCCCGGCCTCGCGGTCGGTCTGCTCGAACAGGCCAGAGGCGTGCTCCTCTCCCACGCCTTCGACGCCGACAGCGATCTCACCCGCCTCCGCGAGGCCGCCCCCGGCCTCGCCGCCCGCTTCGAGGAACTCAGGGACGCCCTCGACACGGCGACCGGCAGCCGGGAGCTCTTCGAGGAGGTCCCGCCCGGCACCGACGCCCAGGCACTCCCGCAGCCGCGGCGCCCCGTCCCCGGCACCCGCGCCGATCTGCGGCAGCGGCTGGCCGCCGAGTGGCGTGACCTCACCGAGCGGATCCGCGCCGAGCACCCGGAACTGGGCCTGCTGCGTCCGGTACGGGACTGGGACGAACGCGAACTGCGCGCGACGGCCGCCGCGGGCCCGGTGATCCTGGTCAACGTCTCCCCCCACGGCAGCGACGCGCTGGTCGTCACCGGCCGTTCCGTCGACGCCGTGCCGCTCCCGGCACTGGACCCGCGGACGACGGCACGGCGCCGGCAGACCTTCGAGCGCGCACTCGTCCTTCTCGGAACTCCCGGCACCTCCCGCAAAGAATCACAACGCGCACAGCAGGACGTACGGGAAACCCTCGCCTGGCTGTGGCAGGCGGTCACCGGCCCGGTCCTCGACCGGCTGCCCGGGGTGACCCGGGTGTGGTGGTCGCCCGGCGGTCTGCTGGGCACCCTGCCGTTGCACGCGGCGGCCCCCGCGGGCGGCGCGCCCGGTGCCCTGGACCGGGTGGTCTCCTCGTACACGCCGACTCTGCGGGCCCTGCACCACGCCCGCCGGCGTGCCGCCCGGCCACCGGGCACCGGAGCCCTCGTGGTGAGCGTCGCGCACGCCACCGGACAGGCACCGCTGCCGGGCGCTCGCCGCGAGGCCGACCGGCTGGCCCGCCTGCTTCCCGGCGCCGAGTTGCTGGCGGACGGCTCCGCCACCCGCTCGGCGGTCGTCTCCGCCCTGCACCGCCACGCCTACGCCCACTTCGCCTGCCACGCCGTGGGCGATCTGGAGCGCGCCTCCGGCAGCCGGCTCGTGCTGCACGACCACACCGAACGTCCGCTGACCGTCCGCGACCTGGCCCGGCTGCGGCTGCCGTCGGTCCAGCTCGCCTACCTCTCCGCCTGCGACACCCTGCGCACCAGCCCGGAACTCGCCGACGAGGCCGTCCACATCGTCAGCGCGTTCCAGATGGCGGGCTTCCCTCATGTCGTCGGCTCGCTGTGGCACGTCGACGACGCGATCGCGGCCGAGGTGGCGAACGGCGTGTACACGGCCCTGGACAGGGGCGACGGCACGCTCGACGTCGCCCGCACGGCCGATGCCCTGCACGGCGCCGTACGCGCCCTGCGCGACACCTATCCCCAGACCCCCAGCCTGTGGGCCTGCCAGGTTCACGCGGGCCCCTGAGCCGCTCGGCCGGCCGGCCCGACGGGCCCGGCCGCACCCGGTGTCGGTGTCCGCCGGTCCTTCTCGGCGGCGACGGCGGCGCTGGAGAGGAGCGTGGCGGCGGAGAGGCCGCCCCAGAGCGCGGAGGGGCCGTGGGGGGCGAGAGCGGTGATGACCGCCGGGGAGACGGCGAGCCCGAAGCCCGTGGACAGTTCGAAGCGGGCGAGGGCGCCTCCCAGGGCATGGGCCGGAGCGAGGACGGTGACGAGCGCGGTGGCGCTGCCGGCGTAGACGATCTCGCCGATGGTGCAGAGCACGGACACCGTGGCGACGGCCGGGGCACCCCAGCCGTGTCCCAGCGAGGCGGCCACGAGGAATCCGAGGTAGGACGCGGTGAGCAGCACGCCGGAGAGAGCCAGCACGGTCCGCCGGGGGAAACGGGCCATCAGGACCGTGACTGGAACCTGCAAGGCGACCACCAGCACCGTGTTGGCCACGAAGACGGCCGCCGACCACACCGGGGACGCGTGCAACTGTGTCACCAGGACGAGAGGGAGCGCGATCTCGGGGACGTTGAGGCAGAAGACGTAGACCACGTTGGCGGCCAGCAGCGCGCGCATCCGGGGTGCGGGCCCGTCGGCCGCGTCCCCGGCCGGGGCGGCGGCCGGATGCGCACGCAGGCGGACCGACGACGCCAGGGCCGCCGCGGCGAGATAGGCGAGCCCGGTGACGGCTGCCAGCGCCCGCAACGCGGTGGTGCCGCCCGTCAGGCAGACGGTGGCGATGAGCGCGCCCGCGCCCAGGCCGGCGTTGCGCAGGGCGCGGCCCGCCGCGAGAGCGGCGTCGCGTTCCCGGCCGTGGGCGACCGTGGCCACGAGAGCCGCGTGGGCGGCCGGCCACGCCTGGTTGCCGATGCCGAGGAAGAGCGCCGCCGCCGCGAACAGCCGGACGTCTTCCGCCGGGGTGGCCAGCAGCAGTGCCACGCCCACCACGCGCACCAGCATCGACGTCGCGACGACCGTGCTGCGTGCGCCCCGGTCCAGCCATCGGCCCACCGCCGGCATGCACACCAGACCCGCCACCACGCCGACCGTCATGGCGGTGCCGGTGGCCGGCGCGGACAGCTTCAGCACTGTCACGCCGTAGAGCAGCAGAAAGGGCCGCAGCAGCCCGGTGCCGAGCGCGTCCACGGCCAGGGCCGCGGCATAGCGGGGGCCGCCGGAGGCCCGGACGAGGGCGCGGGGCTGGATCTTGGTGGTGATTGCCATGGCGTCACACGCTGGGTGCGGCCGCCGGGCGCGGCACGTCGATTGACGATCACCGTCAAGCGGCGCCGTCCCCGGCCGGCCGGGCGGCGATGATGACGGGATGACGTTGAGGATCGACATCGGCGGACTGCCGGCCGAGCGGTTGCGGTTCGCCGCCTCCCCGCTGGCCGAGCTGACCGCGATGCTGCACGTGCTCGCCGAACCCGGGCATCACCCGCAGCTGGCCGGCTGGGCCGGGGACGTCTGGGCCGGTCTGCGGCCGGAGCTGGCGGAGCGGTTGCGGGAGGCGGAGTTCCTCTGGCGTTCCTCGCAAGCCGACTTCCTGCTCCCCGCCCGGCCTCGGCCGACTCTCGCCGAGGAGTTGGACGACGTGGACCGGATCGACGACGAGACGTATGTGACCGCCGCGCTCGTCACCACGTGCGGCGGCAGGCCGGCGCCCTCCGCCGCTCCGTCACCGCTCACCGACGCCGCCGCCGCCGCTCGCGAGCGTGCGCTGGACCTGGCCCAGGCCCGCGGCGGGCGGCACGAGGCCTTCGCGGAACGGCTGCTGGCGGACCCGGCCGCCGTGCGGGCGCGGGTGCGTGACACCCTCGAACAGTGCGCCGACGCGTTCTTCGACGCCGCCTGGGCGGGGGTCGCCGTGCGGCTCGCCACGGACCTGCGTCTGAAGAACGATCTGCTGAGGCACCAGGGCATCGGGGCGGCGCTCGCATCGGTCTCCGGCGCGGTCGCACTGGCGCCGGACGGCGACTGCATCGTCGTGGACAAGCTCCAGGACAAGGCGACCGCCGCCCAGGGGACGGGAGTCACCTTCATCCCCAGCGTCTTCGGCAGCCCGCACCTGGTGGTGGTCCACGCGCCCGGATGGCAGCCGGTGGTGCAGTATCCCGTCGGCGAGCCGGGTCCGTCGGAGCCGGTGTCGCTGGAAACGGTCACCCTACGGCTGGAGGCACTCGCCCATCCGGTACGCCTGCGACTGCTGCGCACGCTGGCCCGCGGCCCGCACACCACCGGAGAACTGGCCCACACCTGGGAACTCTCGCCTCCCGAGGTCTCCCGTCACCTCGCCGTGCTGCGCCGTGCCGGTCTGCTGACGGCCCGGCGGCAGGGCCGCTACGTCCGTCACTCCCTCGATCTGCCCGGTCTGACGGCGCTGGGCACCGATCTGCTGGCGGCCGTACTGCGCTGAACCGTCGCGGTCCGCCGGCACGCGGACGAACTCGTCCGCCGCCCGACTCGCCACCGGGTACCGCCGGAGCCGGCACGGCTACCGCCGGAGCCGCACGGCCGGAACGGGACGGCCCCGTCCGTTCCCGGCCGTGTCCGCCGGGTTCCCCGCCCGGCCGACGCGGCGAAGGCTCCGCCTAGGATCTTCGGCATGACGAAGCGCGCGGTCCATCGGCGGGCCCGGAAGATACTGGGTGAGGAACCCGTGGCCCTGGTCTGGTGCGAGATCCACAGGCCCATCCCGGTTCCGCCCGAGGACGTGCACCGCGCGGCAGGCGGAGGACGGCTGAAGCCGGGGCGCCACTGGCTGCTGTACGTCGGGGCCGTGGTCTTCTTCTTCGTCGTGGTCCCGATGATGCTGATCGACAAGCTGGGCGCCCGCATCGAACGGCCGGCCGGGCCGCGACGGAACCGCGAACCCGGGACCGGTCGGCCGGGGTCGGTACCCGGCACCCGGCGCTCCGCGACCGATCGCGACCGTGCCCGCGATCGCCGGCAGGACCCGGCCGGCGGCGTGTTCGACGGCGACTGGGACAAGACGGCGGGCCAGCTGCTGCTGCGCTGGTACGGGTACTCCCCCAGCCCCAAACGTCTGGTCGTCCTGGCCCGCGACCGTGTCTGCCTCGCCGCTTCCCCTCGCCGTCGGCTGTCCCCCACCAAGGCTGACGACTTCCGGACCTTCGCGGAGTTCCCCCTCGATCAGGTCCGCGTGGAAGGTGAGGCCGGTCAGCCGCGCGGATTCGCCACTTTCCGGCTCTGTTTCGCCGATGGCTCCTGGCTGGAGGCCGGACGGCTGGCCGAGCCGGCGGACGCCGACCGTTTCCTTCGCACGGTCAGCGGCTGACCGTCACGCGGTCGCGCTGTGCGGCGGGGCGAGGACGGCGGTCATCGCGGTGCGTGCCGGGCGAGAACGGCACTCGGCAGGCGGGTGAGGGTTTGCCGGTCCTCGGCCGACAGCGGTTCGAGCAGATCGTCCTGCACCTGATCCAGCACCTCGTCCAGGTGCCGCAGCTGCCGGGCCCCTAGCGTGGTCAGGCTCACCTTGTCGCGCCGTCCGTGCTCCGGGTCAGGCGTCCGGTCGACGTAGCCCCGCTCGACCAGCAGGACGGCGGTGTGCGGCTGCCGGTCAGTCCCGGAGGCCGCCCAGCCAGCGCAGGGCGCTCAGGCTCGGCAGGAAGCAGTACTCGCCGCCGCGGGTGACGACGAACCGGGGCAGGGGGGCGAGGCGTCGTCGCAGTGGCCGTCGCGGGACGGTGTAGCCGGCACTCCCGTCGGCGGACCCGGCCACGGGGTCCCTCGTGTCGCCCGCCCCGAAGAAGACGCCGTCGTTCATCCATTCCGACTGAACGAACTCGAACTGCCGCCCCGGGTGCGCTCCGATGAACGCGAACATCAGGCCGCGGTCCGCTCCGTCGTCCTCCAGGTCCCCCTCCGGCAGCGGCGGACCGTAGACCGCGCCGCGCCGGATCATCCGGTGCAGCCGTACCTCTCCGGCCACCGAGGCGTCGCGCGGGTTGGCCCGGCGGATGTGGCAGCCGCCGGGAGTCGTGAAGCCCGCCGGGTCGTCCCGCTCGTACAGGAAGGTGTTGCGGCGATACGGGTCCGCGCCCAGCTCGGGGTCGTCGCACCGCGGTGCGAGGGCCAGAGGGGCTCCGCTGCGCCAGCGGCCCATGATCTTCGCTGCGATCAGTTCCTCGTCCGGGGGGCCTGTCGCATTGTCCCGCAGGTAGTTCCTGAACGCGGCGACCTTCTGGTGGAGCTTGCGGAAGACCGCGTAACTGCCGTTGCGCCCCAGCACGGCCGGCTGCGGGAGCTGGACGCCACCGAGCTCGTCCGGGTAGCCGAGCACGAACTCGCCCGCCTTGAGCGGCACTTCCAGCTGATTGGAACCCGGAATGCCACTGCCTTCGACGGCGGGGTGGCTGACGCCGTCGCGATAGCCGAAGTGTTCGGTCTCCGTGGGCAGGGCGTAGCAGTCCTGCCGCCAGATCGCCGTGACACCGGTCAGGAGCTCGTACGCGGGCCGGGCTCGGTCCATCGCCGCCTCCAGGAGCAGGGGGTCGGGCGCGACGGCTGTGATCACCACGTGGACGTCACGGGAGCCGAGCGGCGCTTCCCAGTTGTCCGGACCGCTCTCCCCCACATCGCTCAGCGCCTTGGCACGGGCGGCCATCCCCTGGCGGAACTCCCATGCGAACGTGTCCAACGACGAGCGCGGCACCCCGAGTGCCTCCAGCCCGGCGCAGGTCACGGCGACGCTCACCCAGGTCTCCCCGAGGGGGCTGACCGGGTCGGCGGCAGAGGCCACGGCCCCGCTCAGTCCGCGCATCAGCTGCCGCCCGTGGGCGCGGTCGTCCGTCCGGAACGCCAGATACGTCGCCGCGTAGGGGGTCGGCCGGGGGCTGAGGACTCCTCGCTGGATGTCGTCGAGCTCCAGTTCCGCTGCGGTGGGCACGCTCACGGCCGGCCTCCTCGGGCTCGGTCAGGACACGCGGTCAGGACACGAGGTTCCGCCAGAAGTTCCGCAGGCTCTCGTCGGCGCCGAAGAGCGTGCTGAAGATCGTCGAGTCGGCGAGGAGTACGTCGCCCGCCCGGTCACCGCCGGGAGGCATCCACAGGAACATGTTGAACTCGGTGTTGCCTTCCTCGGTGAACGGGTGCGGCCTGGAGGTGTCGATCGGCTGCCGGGCGAGTACGTGCACAGCCTTCGGCTCGTCCGTCGTCACGGCGTAGTGCGGCAGGTGCATGTGGAAGTTGAAGCGGGCGACCCCGTCCAGCCAGCCCCTCTCGTCCAGGTCCCGGAAGGTGGACAGGGGGGCGATTCCTTGGTCCTCACCGGTGGCCGGGCGCAGCCCGTACCGGTTCGTCACCGGCACGCCGAGGCCCTTCATCAGGTCCCTGACGTAGGTGGCGAACCGCTGCTGGCGCGGGACGAGAGGGTCTCCGTGATGGCGGTACTCCATGTCCCGCACGGTCAGGTCGTCCGACGCGCCCACGTCGTGGTGGGGCCCCAGCACCAGGCGGGCGTCCTCCCGGGCGAGGAAGGCCCGCAGGGCGTCGATCTCCCCCGGCTCGGCCGCCTGCTCCGTGATCATGTGGTCCAGTCCGAACACGAACAGGACGTCGGTGTCGCCGAGCACCCGTTCGTCCAGCGGGGTGTGGAAACCGGCCTGGTCGATGCGCTGGTAGACGGGGACAGGGTGCCCGGTGACCTCCTCCACGAAGTCCTGGAACGGCACCCAGGCCCGGAAGAACAGCTCCAGCGAGCCCGCGATGCCCTGCTGGAACCGGTACGGGTCGGACCACCGCGGTTCCTCGTAGGCCGGCCACGCCACCCGCCTGACCTCGGTCATGGTGGAGAAGCGGTTGTCCGGCTCGGCCGCGTTCCGGCCCGCCTCCGCGGGATAGCTCCACGAGACGTAGATGCTCACACGCCGCCCGCCCGGCGTGTACGCCCGGGGTACGTGCCTCTGGTTGTACGTGCGGGCGGTCCTGGCCTCGCTCATCTCAGCCGCCTCACTGCATCTGGTCGAGCACCTCGGAAAGCGCGCTTCTGACGCGCAGGGCCTTCTTGATCTCGTCCGCCGTCACGTACGGATATTCTCCGTACTCGATGAAGCTGGGACACTGGTGTGCGCGTACGAACGCGATGAACGCGTCCGGATTGGTCCGCCAGTCCTCGGGAAATCCTTCGAGGTGCTCGAACACCGTGCTCACGCCGGCCTTCGCGAAGAGCGCGATGGCGTCCTCGGTGTACTTGTCGAAGTCGGTGTCGAAGATGCCCTGGTACATGAAGCGCGTGTCGTCGTCGAAGAGCACCCAGCGCAGGTAGTGGAGCTTGAGCGGACCGAGCAGATACGGATCCCGCTCCAGCGCCTTCGCCAGTTCGTGGCCGTATCCGCGCACCGCGTCGGCGTGCCCCGGCTTGACCCGCGCGATGATGGTGAACCCGTAGTTCGCGGGAGTCCTCGGGAAGATCGGGCCGTACTTGCCCTGCTCCAGATGATCGGTCTCTTTGGGGATGACGACTGCCTGAGGCCTGATCTCCATGTCCGGCCCTCCCTCTGCCCGGGTTTTCGGACCGCCCCTCATCTCGTGTACATCGTGCCACCCGACCGCTCGACCCGCCCGGCGGTCGGCCGGCGACCGGCCGCGGCCTTCTCGTGCCGCGTGCGGCACGAGAAGGCCCGGAGGGCGAAGCACTCGAACCGGGTCACACCTTCCGTACGGTGACGCCGGCGGCCGTGAACGCGCCGATCTCGTCCTCCGGAGCCGCTGCGTCGGTCACCAGGGCGTGCAGCGCGGAGGACGGCGCGACGAAGGCGAGCGCGGTCCGGGAGAGTTTCGAGGATTCCGTGACGGCGATGACGCGGCGGGCGGAGGCGATCGCCGCACGCTTGACCGCGGCATCGTCCAGGTCGTAGGCGGTCAGGCCGTCGGCCGCGGTGAGTCCGCAGCAGCCGATGACCGCGGTGTCGAAGCGCAGAGCGGCCAGCGAAGCCTGGGTCAGGGGGCCGGTGAGGGCCAGTTCTCCGGGCCGGGGGCGGCCACCGGGCACCAGCAGGGTCACCTGCGGGGCTGCGGTCAGCGCGTTCACCGCGTGCAGGGAGAGGGGTGCGACGGTCACACGGCGGCTCTGCAAGGCGTGGGCCACCTCCAGGCAGGTGGTGCCGCTGTCGAGGACGACGGACTCCCCGTCGGCGATCAGATCCGCGACCTCGGCGGCGATACGCCGCTTGACGTCCGTCCCGTCCTGGGACCGCAGCGCGAAGGGCGGCTCCTCACCGCGCAGCAGCAGGCTCCTGGCTCCTCCGCGGTAGCGCTCCAAAACGCCTTGGTCCGCGAGGACTTCGAGGTCACGGCGGATGGTCATCTCGGAGGCTCCGGTGAGCGCCGCGAGTTCCGCGACCCCCATGCGGCCGGCCTCGCGCACGGCCTCGGTGATCCGCCTCAGTCGTTCTGTTCCGGACATACCTCTTATTGAACATCCCACATGTTCGATGTGCAAACTTTCGAAACTCACCAGTGTTCGTTATGTTCGAAGTGTGGATAAGAGCCTACGAGCCGGCCGACTGGCCACCTTCGCGTACTTCACCCTCAACGGATTCCTCATGGGGATGTGGATCGTCCACATCCCCGGCATCGAGCACCGGGTGGGCATCAGCCATGCCCTGCTCGGCTGGCTCCTGCTGCTGCTCGGCGCGGGGGCCTTCGCCGGCATGCAGGCCGCCGGTCCGCTCACCGACCGTTTCGGGGCCCGTACCGTCGTACCGCTCGGCGCGGCCCTGTGCAGTGCCGCGGTCGTCCTGCCCGGCCTCGCCACCGACGCCTGGACGCTGGGGGCGGCACTCCTGGCGCTCGGCGTCGCCAACGGCTGCCTGGACGTCAGCATGAACGCCCACGCCGTCCAGGTCGAGCATCGCTACCGACAGCCCGTCATGTCCGCCTTCCACGCGGCCTTCTCCATCGGCGGCGTCCTTGCCTCACTGGCAGGCACCCGCACGCTCGGCCGGCACTGGAGCCCGGTGACGACCCTGGGCGCGGCGGCGCTCGTCGGGCTGGCCGTCACGGTGCTCGCCGCCCCCGCGCTGCTGCGCCCCGCCGACACCGAAGGAGTCATGGCGGAGGCCGGCGCCCCGGTCGTGACCGGCCGCCGGACCACGTCCCGGCGCGTCTGGGGACTGGCCACCCTGGCATTGATGATCATGCTGTGCGAAGGGGTGGCCAACGACTGGAGCACTCTCCATCTGCGCGACGTCCTGGACGCGGGCCCCGCCACCGCCGCCCTGGCCTACGGCGCGTTCGCGACCGCCATGACCGCGGGCCGCCTGCTGGCCGACCGCGTGGCCGCGCGCGTCGGACCGGCGGCCGTCCTCCGTCACGGCGCGTCCCTCGCCGCTCTCGGCCTGACCGCGGCGGCCCTCTCCCCCTGGATCCCGCTGGCCCTGCTGGGCTGGGCCGTGTTCGGGGCCGGGCTCTCGGGATGTGTGCCCCAGCTCTTCAGCGCCGCCGGTCATGCCGACCAAGGCGCCGCCGGCACGAACGTCTCCCGTGTCGCCGGCCTCGGCTACCTCGGCATGCTCGCCGGACCCGCCGTCATCGGCCCGCTGACCCACGTCCTGCCCCTCAACCTCACCTTCTTCCTCCCCGTACTGTGCTGTGTCGTCGCGGCCGCCGCGGCCGGCATCGTCCGGCCGGCCCGACACGTTCCCATCCGCCTGGAGGCCGAGGCCGTATAGCCGGCGCCCGCACCCGCGCGGCCCGGCGACGCCGCCTCGTTCAGGGTGTCAGCAGATCGCGCAGTTCCGCCGCGAAGAGCTGGGCGGGGTCGAAACCCATGCCGGTGAACTGGCCGGCGAGTTCCAGGGACAGAACGCCGTGCAGCCGGGTCCAGAAGGACAGGGCCCGGTGCAGGGCGGCGGAGGGGGCGGGGTGCCCGTCGGCCCAGTCCCGGTGCTCGTCCAGGTGGGTGCCGAACAGTGTCGGGGGACCCTCCGGGACGAGCGCCGCCGAGGCGTCCAGCAGCATGGCCATGATCTGGGAGGCGATGCGCGTGGTGTCGTCGGGGGCGTGATAGCCCGGCACGGGGGTGCCGTAGATGAGGAAGTACCGCTGGGGGTCTTCCAGTGCCCAGCCGCGCAGGGCGTGCGCCAGTCCGGCCAGGTCGGCACCGGTCGCGGCCGCCGCGCGGAGGGTGGCGGCGAGGCTCGCGTACGCGTCCCGGACGAGTTCCGTGAGCAGATCGTCGCGGCTGGCGTAGTAGCGGTAGAGCGCGGGTCCGCTCAGGCCCATGCTCTTGGCCACCGCGTTGAGGGACAGCGCGGGCACCCCCGCCGTGGCGATCTGTTCCCAGGCGCGTTCCTTGATCTCCGCGCGCACCTGGGCGCGGTAACGCTCTCGCGGAGTCATCGCGCCGGTCTCGCCGTGGCCTGCCATTTTCCCCGATCCGTCTGGGTCGCCCTCAAGGCTTCGTTAGAAGCTATCACGCAGCTGTTGACCCCGAGCCGAGGCGCGCGTTATAACTTCTAACCAAAGCAAGGGCATATATCAAACACGCGCACTCCGACCGATCGAGGGAACGCCATGTCCGGTACCCGCACCACCCGCGTCCGCGCCGCGCTGTTGACCGTCCCGCTCGCCGCCGCTCTCCTCGGCACCGCCGGCACACCGGCCGTGGCCGCCTCCGCCGCCACCCGGAACTCCCTCACCTGCGAAGGGAAAGGCGTCGACCCCGACGCCCGGGTCCGCCACCGGACCGAGACGCTGATCCACGCGCCACTGAGCACCGTCTGGAAACTCCAGACCGACGTCGGGCGCTGGCCGTCCTGGCAGGCCGCCGTCGCGACCGTCCGGCGTCTCGACCACGGGCCGTTCCGGACGGGCTCGGCGTTCCGCTGGACGACTCCGGTCCCTCCCAACCCCTCGACGCCGGCGACGAGCCTGGAGATCACCTCGACCGTCCGGCAACTGCGCACGATGTCCTGCATCCGCTGGACCGGCCCCGCGATCGGCGAGGGCCTGCGCATCGACGGCATCCACGTGTGGGACTTCACCAGGACCAGGGACGGCGTCCGCGTGCGCACCGAAGAGACCCACACCGGTGCCCAGGTCGACGCCGACGTGCCCACCGCGACCGCGATCCTTCGCGAGGGTCTCGAAGCCTGGCTCCGCGATCTGAAGGCCGCCGCCGAAGCCGGCTGACCCGGCCACCGCTCCGCCCGGCGCGCGGCCGGGTCACGTCCGGGACCTGCCGTGCAGGCGCCGCAGGGCGGCGGCGGTACGGCGATCGGTCTCGGTGCGGCCGCCCCACACGCCGTAGCGCTGCTCGGACGCGGCGGCGAAGCCGGCGCACGGGACACGGACCGGGCAGTGAAGGCAGATCTCCTGCGCGGCCTCCTCGCGCCGCCGGCGCGCGTTGCCCCGCTCACCGGCCGGTGAGAAGAACACCGAGCTGTCCATGCCGCGGCAGGCGGCCTCGGCCTGCCATTCCCACGTCCGCAGCAGCGGCTTCAGTTGACTCGTCATCGGTCCTGCCTCCACGTTCCGGTGGGCGTGCGGTGGCGGTCAGCTCACCGCGTGGACGGCGTCGCGGATGAGCAGTGCGACGGCCGTGGGCTGTGAGAGGGGGACGGCGTGCGAGGCGCCGTCGACCTCCATGACGGTGGCGCCGGCCCGGGCGGCACCGAAGTGCACCGCGTCGGGGGCGATCACCCGGTCCGCGCCGGCGACCAGCGCCCAGGAGGGCCTGGTCCGCCAGGCGGCGGCGGTGGCTCTCTCGTCGAGAGCGGCGAGCGCGAGGGGCCGCTGACAGGAGGCGAGCACCTCCACGACGGCGGCGGAGACGTCCGCGGCGAACACCGCGGGGAAGGCCTCGTCGGCGATGGTGACCTCGACGGCCCGGCCGCCGCCGGCGGCCGGGTAGGTCCACTCTCTGAGGTTGCTCGTCAGCTCGGTGGCCGGGAAGCGGCCTTGCAGGTCGGCCAGGCTCTCGCCCTCGTCCGGTATCAAAGCGGCCACGTAGACCAGGCCGACGACGTTCTCGGCCGTGCCGGCCACGGTGATCAGGGCTCCGCCGTAGGCGTGCCCGACCAGTACGACGGGGCCGTCGATCTGCGCCGCCACCGACGCGATGTGCGCGGCGTCGCAGGCGAGTCCGCGCAGCGGGTTCGGCGGCGCGACGACCGGGATTCCATGTCGGTGCAGCTCGGCGACGACGCCGAACCAGGCCGAGGTGTCACAGAACGCGCCGTGGACCAGCACAACGGTGGGCATGGGCATGGCAGTTTCCTAGGGGTTCAGGAGTCGGAGGTCGCGGCGGCCTGCCACTGCGTGGGCGTGATTCCGTAGGTCTGCCGGAAGAGCCGGCTGAAGTGGGAAGGGCTCGCGAAGCCCCAGTTCTGCGCCACGGCGGCCACGGTGCGGCGCCGCCGCCGCAGTTCGACCCGGCAGGCGTCGAGTCTGCACTGCCGTATCCATCCGCTCACGGTGGTGTCACCGGACTGGAAGAGCTTGTGCAGGTAGCGCACCGAGATGTGATGCGCGCGGGCGATCGACTCGGGCGACAGATTCGGGTCCATGAGGTTCTGCTCAATGTGCCGCTGAATGCGTGTCAGCATGTCGTGGCTCCCGCCGCCGCTTTCCGCTCCGCGCTTGTGGAGCACCTCGCCCACGAGCAACGCCACGAGGTCGGCCGTGTTCAGCGCCAGCCGCCGGCTGCCGGTGAGATGCTGATGGCGCGGCATCCTGGCGAGGGCGGTGAGGAACTGCGAGACCAGGGACGCCAGTCCGCTCCGGCCGCTGAGGTGGGTGTGCGGAATCCCGCGCAGATCGGCCGCGGACGCGTCGAGCAAGGAGAAGGGAACCCGGAAGAGGGCCAGCTGCCCGCCACGGGGCAGGAGCCCGGGACGGCGGGCGGCCGCGATGACGAGATCACCGGGCTCCACGCACAGGACGGGATCGCGCTCCAGGAGCACGGTCTCCTCGGAGACGTTCACGGCCAGATAGAGGTGGTCGTCGTCTGCGCCGACCGGCCAGGGAAGAATAATGAAAGGGCCTGCGTCATTTCCGGCATCAGGCATCGCATCGATTCCTGCGGCGTTTTCCGGAGCCGTATCGGACGGCCCTTTTTCCAGGATTTCAGGCATGGGAGAAGCAATCGACCGGGTCATATCGAGTTCCCGTCGTTTCCTAACGATGTTCAGTTCGTGTGGGATGGAGGAGCGAAGAAGCGCGCGAAGCCGGTGGAGCGGATTCAGTTCTCTTCGGCGGCGAGGAACGCACCGACCACCGCGTTGAAGGCCGGTGGATTCTCCAGGAAGGGGAAATGCGAGTTGGCCTCCGTGACCGGGAAAACGTGCAGCCGCGCACCGGGGATCCGGTGGGCGACGTACTCCTGCGAACTCGGGTGCACATGGCTGCCGTCGCATCCGACGACGAGTGCCGGCACGTCGATGCGCGGGAGGACGTCCCGCCAGTCCTGTGCGCAGTGGTCGAAGAGCAGGGGCACCGCGGCGTACGCGGGAGTCAGTCTGTTCTGCTCGGCGACGAAGGAGAGCAACTCGGGCTCGGGGTCACCGGAGAACATGCCGCGCACGAATTCCTCCCGTGCCTGTTCACCCCGCGGACCGGCGAGTTCCGCGCCGAGCGCGACGAGAGTGGCCACATCGAAGATCGCGCCCGACTGCTGCCGCTGCTCGGCGGACATCCACGGTACGGCGGCGACGGCCGCGGGCTGGTCGACGGCCACGAAGCGCCGGATGCGCCCGGTGCCGTACTGATCGATGAAGCTCCACCACACCGAGGTTCCCATCGACCAGCCGAGCGCGTCGAAGCGGTCGAGTCCCAGGTGATCGACGAGCTGGAGAACGTCGGCGGCGAACCGGGCGATGCGGTAGCCGTGGTGCGGCTTGTCGGACAGCCCGTGCCCCCGGAAATCCAGGGTGATGACGCGGCGGGCGGGCGCGAGACCCGTCGCCTGATGGCGGAACATCTCCTGTGTCTGTCCCCAGCCGTGCAGCATCACCAGCGGGAATCCCTCTCCCCCGCTGTCCCGGTACACCAGGCTTACACCGTCACTGGTCGTGAAATGTCCCACGGCCCGCACTCTTCTTTCCTCCCCATGTTCTCCGCCTTGCCCCGAAGGTCCCGGCTGAGACTGATCCGTTCGTCGAGCCGGCGTCGTGGCCGGCTTTTTCGCACAACCCGATTCTGTCCCGCCGGGTTTCATTCGCACCACCGCGCTCCGTAGGGATTCGTCAGGGAAAAATTCGTCACTCTGTAGGGGGCTGCGGCACATCACCGCGCTCCGTAGGACTCGGCCGGTACGCGATGCGTCACTCTGTAGGAGACCGGTGCCGGGCACCCCTTCGTGCCCGTCGGCGCATCCGGTCGCCGGCCTCGCTCACCCGACGGTCTGGACCGCCTGCGCCTCCAGCAGTTCACGTGTCCGCAGGCCCAGGTGCAGCACCAGACGGTCGCCCCCGCTGTCCAGGTCGAGGCCGGTGATCTCCTGGATCTGGCGCAGCCGGTAGTAGAGCGAAGTGCGGTGGATCTGCAGGGCCTCCGCGGTCCGCGGTATCGACCCGGCGTGCTCCAGGAAGCACCGCAGGGTCTCCGCCAGGCGCTCCCCGCCGGCGCTCTCCAGCAGCAGGCACAGCGGCTTCGGCAGCAGCGAGGAGTTCAGAGCGTGGTCCGGCACCTGAAGCAGTAAGGCCAGTTCGCCGAGCGACTCCCAGGCACCGGCGCCTTTCAGTTCGGGCAGGCGGCGCGCCGCACGGGCCGCGACGAGGGCCTGGGAGTGCGAGGTCCAGGCTTCGGCCAGACCGTTCTGGGCGCCGCCGATGCCCAGGACCGGAGCGGCCGAGGCGTCCAGAAAGGCGCCGAGTGCCTCCAGGACGGCCGTGGCCTGGTCCCCGAGCTCCCGGGCCGACAAGGGCCGGCTGGAGACCTGCAACAGCACCGCCGAGTCGGCCGTGACGGCCATGGCACCTTCCGCCGCGTGGGTCCGGCGGAACCGCTCCAGGGCCGCACGGAGCGCGATCTCCACCTGACCGGGCGGCTCGGAGGACCGGAGCACCTGTACGACGCTCACGACGGCATGCGGAGCGTCCGGCAGCGCGCCCGCGTCGAGTATCCACCGGCGAGCGGCGGCACGGGCCGCCTCGCTGGTGCCGACCAGGGAGAGCAGGGCCTCCTGCGTGTCGAGTTCCCCGGCGTCGGCGGCCAGTTGGTCCGCGCGAAGCTGCGCGGTGATCGCCGGTACCGCCTCCGCGACGGCGTCGGTCTCCTCGGGGGTCAGCGCACCCTCCGGCGCGACGACCATCAACAGGCCCAGCAGGTCGCCGCGTTCGCGCAGCGGGACGCAGTACCGGGTGAGCAGTCCCAGGTCGTCGCGGCCCTGGATGAAATCCGGTGTGGGCCATCGGGACACGCCCTGGTCGAGGACGTACCGGATGATCTCGGCGTCGGCCCGGCCCTGCAGCAGGCTGCGGATGCGGACGGGGTCCTCGTCCCCGAAGTGCTGGCTGGAGCAGATCAGCCGCACCAGCGGGTCGTCGATGACCACGGAGCGCTGAAGTCGCACGGCAAGCTTCTCCACCAGTTCCTGCATGGCGTCGCTGCCCACGCGGACCCGTTGCCGTCGTTCGTCCATGGTGCCTCCCTTTCTCGGACTCGTTCTTTCTACAAGTCGAGAAAGGTGAAGCTCAAACCTTCAACAAACTGCGGACGGCATCGGCGGCGCCGGATTCCCCGCCTGGCGAGGGCGGCGGAGAGGCCGAACGGGCCGCACGGGCAGGCGCGGCTTCACCGGACCCTCGGTAACCGTCCCGACAGCGAACCGATGCTTGCCCGAGAGCGCACAGCAGGCCGCGGCCTCTTGCGCCGACGCTGCCGTCCGCTCCTCTTTCGGCGGTGCGTTCTCGGCATCACATCGGTGCACTCTCGGAACATCGGGGTTCAGGGCATGGGCTTGTCGAGCGCCTTGGAGTACAGCTGTTCCCGTACGGAGTAGCCCTGCCGCCGCAGGCCGGCGTCGAGTTGTTCGTGGCCGGTCCAGGTCCACCCCGACCCTTCGTAGAAGGCGCGTGCGGGCCGATTGTCGCTGAACACCCACAGGATCGCCGTTTCGGCGCCCGTCGCGGTGAGGTGCCGCTCCCCCTCCGCGAGCAGCAGCCGCCCCACGCCGGTACCGATGTGCCGCGGGTCGACGAACAGGTACGTCACCTCGCCCACGTCCGCGCCGAGGGTGACACCCCCGATGGTGGTGTTCTCGGCGGTGTGCGGGGTGTGCCTGGTCTCGATGAACCCGATGACGCGCTCCTGCCGGAACGCGGCCGTGACGCGGTGGCCGGAGGGCAGCTTGTCGAAGTGTTCGGTCCAGCGCGGTATCTGTACGTCCGGCACGTACTTGGCCAGTTGCGCGGGCGGGAGGACGTCCTGGTAGGCGTGGCGGCAGGACGCCGCGAAGACGTCCGCTACGTCCTTGACGTCGGCGGGTGTGGCGCGTCGGAGTTCGACCGGTGACGGTCTCACTGTGATGGCCTCCGTTGGTGGTCGGCTGACACGGGCGGTGGCGGATGCTACGGGAAGAGCGACGCGCTCAGGTCGAGGACGAGGATGCCGGTGCGGAGGCCGACGATCAGGGTGGCCCCGTTCCCGGTGCGCTCCGTGGCCCGGGCGTCGGGCTGTTGCTGGCGCAGGGCGTGCACGGGGACCCCGACGGGGATCGTGTGCACGGCGGCGCCGGTCGCGCAGTTCCAGAGGCGGATGGTTCCGTCGAAGCCACCGGACACCAGGAGAGTGCGTCCGTCGCCGGCGGTGGCGCGGGCCACGGCCCGGACCTGGTCGCCGTGGCCGGTCAGGGGCGCGGTGATCTGCGAGCCGGTGCGTACGTCCCACAGCCGGACGGTGCCGTCGGCACCGGCCGAGGCCACCCGCGGGCCGTCGCAGGCGTCCTGGGGCGGTACGGACGCCAGGGACCAGACCGGACCGTCGTGGCCGGTGAGGGGAGCCCGGCGGGCGGTGCCCTCGTGTACGTCCCAGACGCGCAGGCTGCCGTCGTCGCCCGCCGAGACGAGCACCGTGTCGGGACCGGTGCCCGTGGCGCAGAGGTCGCGTACCGGCCCGGCGTGCCCGTGCATGTGGCGCACGCCGGGATCCCGCGCCGGTCGGGCGGTGTGCGGGAACGCCAGCACGGCGACGGTTCCGTCGCGGCCCGCCGCCGCGACGGCGGGCGGCCCGTCCAGGGTGCACACGGCGAGGACGGCACCGTCGTCCACCCGGACCGGTGGCCGCAGCGGGCGGTCGCCGCCCGGGGCGGCGAAGTGAACGAATCCCGCGGCGTCCCCGGCCAGCAGCACCGGACCGTCCTGGCCGTGGTGGACGGCGGCCGAGGTGGTCCGCCGGGGGACGGGGATCTCGGTCAGCTCGGCCGTGGATCCGTCCCATGCGTGCATGCTGCCGTCGCCGGCGAGGATGAGGCAGTCGGCGGAGGTGTCGCCGGGGCCGACGACGGCGCGGACCGTGTCGGGGGATTCGGTCAGCGGCTCGCCCACGGCCCGGCCGGTGTTGGGATCCCAGACGCGCACCGTCCCGTCGTCGCCGGTCGACGCGATCAGGGGATAGCGGCCGGGCTCGCCGTGCGGGTCGACGCCCGGGAGCGGGCAGGCGTTCCACACCCGGCCGGTGTGCCCGGTCAGCGGGGCGTGCACCTGCTCGCCGGTGACCGGCGACCAGACCCGCACGGTCCGGTCGTAGCCGGTGGTGACCAGCAGGGTCGGTGCCGTGGGGTCGGTGGCGGGGAGCGGGCTCACTCCGAGGACGCTGGCGGTGTGGCCGACCAGGGACGGGCCGTGCTGCTGCCCGGCGGCCGGGTCCCAGATCCGCAGGGTCCCGTCGAAGCCCACCGTGGCCAGCAGACTGCGGCTCGCCGGGTCCCCGTCCGGGGAGAACGCGCAGATGTCCTGGATGTCGCTGGTGTGACCGACCAGGGGTGCGCTGGCGGGTGTTCCGGTGGCCGGATCCCAGACTCTGATCACCCGGTCGCTGCCGAAGGTGGCGAGGAAGCTGTGGTCGGCAGGGCGGCCGTCCGGCGTGTAGCCGGGCAGTGCGCAGACCTCGATCACGGCCTCGGTGTGGTCGGTGCGGATCCGCGCGGTACGGCGTCCGGAGACGGGATCCCACAGGTCCACGTCTCCGCCCAGGCCGGCGACCGCCACCGCCGTGCCCCGGCGCCGCCGTCCCGGCCCGCGCGAGTCCGGCACCACGCAGCCCGCCCAGGCCGCGCTGCGTGACCCGCCGAGGGGACCGCCCACCCGCTCTCCGGTGCCGGGGTCCCAGAGGTACATCTTCCGGTCCTCACCGCTGCCGGCCAGCAGTGTGCCCTCGTCCGGGGTACGGCCGGGCACCGGGAACAGGGTCCAGATGATCCTGGCGTTGTCGGCGAGGGGATGGTCGACGGCCCGGCACGCGATGGGGTCCCACACGCGCAGGACTCCGTTGAACCCCGCCGTCACGAGGAGCGGAGGATCCCGGGGGTCGCGTCTCGGCAGCAGTCTGACCCGGCGGGCCGACGCCGTGTGGCGGATCACCCGGGAGTCGGTGGGCTGACCCGCCGTCGGGTCCCACACCCGTACCGTGCCGTCGCTTCCCGTGGTGGCGAGCAGCGCGGGTCCGTCGGGCTCCTGGCTCGGCAGTACACAGACCCCCCAGGCCGGTCCGGCGTCACTGGCCAGCGGGTAGCCGACCGGTTCCCGGGTGGCCGGGTCCCACAGGACGATGGTGCCGTCGTAGCCGGTGGTGGCCAGCAGGGTGCGTCCGTCGTCGCCGTGTCCGGGTACCGCGCACACGGTGAGGAGGCTGCCCGGGTAACCGGTGATGGGCTCGCCGACCTCTTCGCGGGTGGCCGGATCCCAGGTGCGTACCACCCCGTCGCTGCCGGCGCTGGCCAGCAGGGAGTGCCCGGGGTGGTCCGGGTCGGGCAGTACGCACACACAGAACACCGTGCTGGTGTGGCCGGTCAGCGGCGCTCCGACCTGCTCACCGGTGCGCAGGTCCCAGACGCGTACGGTCCGGTCGTCGCCGCAGGAGGCCAGCAGGGTCCCTTCGGCGATGCCGCCGTCCGGGGTCGCCGGCAGCCCGCAGACCGCCCACACCCAGCCCTGATGTCCGGTCAGGGGGCGGCCGAGCTGTTCCCCGGCGAGGGGGTCCCAGATCCGCACCGTGCCGTCGGTGCCGGCCGTGGCGAGCCGGACGGGCCGGTCGGGCCGGTCGCCGGGGAGCGCGCAGATGCCGAAGATCCGGCCGACATGGCCGGTCAGCGGCTCGCCCACCAGTTGACCCGTGTACACGTCCCACAGCCGGACCGCGCCTTCGCCGCCGGCGGAGGCCAGCATCACGCGCCCGTCGGGGTGCCGGAAGACGGCGACGTCCTCGACGGTGCTGGTGTGACCGATCAGGGGTGAGCCGATGGGGGTGGCGGTGGCGGGGTCCCACAGCCGGATGGTGCCGTCGTCGCTGGCGGAGGCGATGATCGTGCCGCGCCCGGGCAGGTCGAGGCTGCGGACGCTGTTGAGCGAGGCCGTGTGGCCGCCGAGCCGTACATGGGGGGTGATGGACCGGGCGTGTGCGGCGAAGACGCCCCAGCTCGCGGTGGGCTCGTCGATGACCTGACGGGCACTGTGCATGGCGGTGGCCATCTGCCGCAGGCCCGCGCGATCGGCGGGCGGTGCGACGACGAGGGCGTCGCGGGCGCCGATGACACCGGCGACGGCGGGCGGGATGGTCCGGCGCCCGAACAGCGTGCGCAGGGAGTCGGCGGTGACGGCGTCGGGGTCCAGGCAGTCGAGGACGGAGGGGCGCTCGGCGAGGGTGTCCCACAGGCCCGCGTCGGCGATGTGGCCGCTGAGGTGGCGCACCAGATAGGTCGGCAGTCCCGCGGGATCCGCGGCGACGGTGCCGGTGGCCGTGTCGAGCAGCCCGGTGGCGACCTGGGCGCGGTCCTGCCGGGCCTCCTCGCGGTGGCTGTCGCGGGTGGTGAAGTACTCGGCGAAGGTGCGGTGCGCCAGCCGGTAGACGGTGCCCGTCCCGGACCGCCCGGCGGGTTCGGCGTTCCGGGCGCTGGGGGCGTCGGCGGTGGGGGTGTCGACGATGATGTACGCGGCGGCGCGGACGAGGAGTGTCTCGATCGCCCGTCCCCAGGCCGTCCGGCCGTCGGTGCCGTCCTCCGACCACGAGGGGAAGGGCGTGTCGAGGACGGACACCATGGTCGCCCAGATCCCGTCCGCCTCGGGCACCCCGCGGCCCCGGGCCAGGGCCAGTGCCCGCAGCAGGAGGGGGTAGCGGTCGTTCTCGTCGGCGAGGCGTTTGAGCGCCCGGTCGAACAGGTCCTGGTGGTCGCCGGCGAGGAGCCGGGCGAGCGAGCCGCGGCGGGCCGGCTTGAGCAGCCGGGCGTCCTCGATCAGCTCGTAGACGGCCAGGCGCGCGTACAGGAACTCACGGTCGCGTTCGGCGATGAAGCCGGCGACCCGCTCGATGTCGGTGTCGGTGACCTCCTCCATGTGGTCGACGGACTCGCCGCCCCGGCCGAAGTCCTTGGCCGCGCGCAGCCGGCGTCGCACATAGCTGTGGATCGCGGCGCGGTCCCGGGTGACCTGGATCAGCCGGTTGCCGGTCGCGGTCGCGCCGGTTCCGGCCGTCCGTGACGGGGGCGTCGCCAGCGCGTCGAGGAGGTTGGTGTCCGGGGGCGGCACGTCGACGACCTCGCGGGTCGAGGCACGGGTGCCCACCAGGACCCGGATGCCGGGGATCGCGGCGATCCGTGCCAGCAGCGAACGCGCGGTGTCCAGCGGGTCGGTGGACTCGTCGAGCGCGTCGGCGAGCACGGTGAAGGGTCTTCCCCCGGCCGTCGCGGCCGGTCCGGTCTCGCGGGTGAGCCAGTACGCGAGCCAGTCGAGGTCGGTGGCCATGCCCACGGACGCGTCGCTCTGGGAGGGGGGCGGGCCGAGGCCGGCCGCGTCCGCGATCCTGGTGATGATCTGCGGCACGGTCAGCCCCGACAGATGGATCACCGCGTCGAACACCTCGTCCGGCGGGGTGTCCTCCGGTCGCAGGGCGGTGGCGAGCCCGCGGCGGGCCAGGGCGAGGCGCAGGTCGGGCATCGACTGCATCATGACGTTGCCGAGCAGCGCGGACTTTCCCGATCCGGCCCGGCCGGACACCACCAGCATTCCGGTCCCGGCGGTGCGTAACCAGGCGGCGATCCCCGCGAGTTCGGCGCCGCGTCCCTCGAAGAACCAGGAGAGTTCACCGTGTTCGGCACCTTGGGCCTTGGCCCAGAAATGGTGCCGCTCGTCGGGGGTGAGGAGTTCGAGGACGTCTTCCAGGTAGCGGATGGTGTCGTAGGGCGCGCACATCCACGACGCGGCCGGCGGATGGAGGTGGGTCAGCTCCGCTCCGCCGGCTTTGCGCACGATGACTTCGCACGCGAGCATGTCTTCCAGCTGGTCGGCCACGTCCCGTAGGGCGATGCGCTGGTTGGCGTGGTAGGTGGTGTTCAGCACCATGTGCAAGGCCCCGGTGAACCGGCCGAGGGTGGCCGCGCCGCTGCCCGAGACGCCGATCAGGAGGACGTTGCGCACGTCGTCGCCCTGTAGCAGCTGGGCGCTCAGCAGGCGGACGAAATCCTTCGAGCGGCATGTGTCCACGACGACGAGCGCCCAGCTGTCGCATCCTGGCTGCGCCTGTCGTCGGCGGACGGCATCGGCGAGTTGCTCGGGACTCAGGCCGGCCTCGCCGACCCGGACCGGGCTCTCGGTGTGTGCCAGTGCGGCGCGGTGTCCGTCGGACCAGCCGTGGCCGACCCAGTAGAGGACCGAGCCGTCCATGGGCCGGGCGCCGGAGGCCACCCATTCCTCCAGACGGTGCTGCACCGCGCTGGCGTTGCGTTCCAGCGCGGGCACGGTCCAGGGGCGGTGCCGGCCGCCGAACGGGGCGAGGAGGTCGATGACTCTGCCGACCTGGCCGTCCACGTCGAGGTCGGGCAGGTCCGGGTCGTCGAAGTGTCCGATCGCCATCGGGAACACCTCGATGGCCGGGAAGGCGGGGGCGTCCTGTTCGCCGGAGTCGGCGGCGGGCTCGTTCATCTGATGTCGTCCTGCGGGCTTTCGATTCCGACAGTGTCCGATGCGGCCGACCGTTCCTTCAGGTCGGCACAGAGCAGCAGCTGGGTCACCGGTGACATCCCTCCGCTGTCCACGCGCATCTGGTACAGCCCCGGCGGCAGGGGCTGCGCCTCCGCCACGAGGGTGTGGTCCCGCCACCGGACGGCAGGGGTGTCGACCCGCAGCCCGGAGGCCAGGTCGACCACCGCGCAGCGGACGTCGGTGGGGAGTTCCACGCCGGTGACGCCGGCCTGGAACGGGTGTCCGGCGCGTACGACGTCCGGTACGGACAGTCCGATCCTCGTCTCGCCCAGCCACGGACCGGTCCGCCGGTCGGTCACCGCGTCCTGGGCCACGAGCACCGCTTCGGCGGTGGCCGCGACCGCGCCGTGCGACTGGGCGAGGGGGATGGCCGCTCCGGGCGGAAGCTGAGCGGACTCACGGGGGACGGTGCCGTCTCCGCCCACGTCGACCCGGAGCACACCGTCCGCGGACGGCCGGTACGTGAAGTGGTGTGCGCGGACGGTGCCTTGAGCGAGCGTCACGGCCTGGACGGTGGGCTGGTGCATGCCGACGACCTGCACATGTCCCACGGGCGGGCGGGTGGGCCCGGCCGCACGCAGGGGCAGTGAGTCGGCCGCCAGTTCCGGATCCCCGCCCAGTCCCTCGATGTCCGACGCGGTCAGTCGCCGGGCCGTGGCGCCCTCGGTCACGCACCGGTAGGCCGGCAGCAGGTCGTACACACCGGGGAGGGTCACCGCGAGCTGTTTGAGCCGCTGATGCGGCAGCGGGACGCCCCGGCCCGAACCGAGCATCACGACGGCCTTCGGCGCGCCGAAGAACGGGGTGCCCAGTGTCACCGTCGCACGTATGCGCCCGGCCAGGTCCGCGTCCTGGGACGCCTGCCAGGCGAGCAGACCGCCCATCGAGTGCGCGACGAGGATCAGTCGTGGGGGCGGATCGTCCTCGGCGCCTGCGGGCCGGCCGCCGCGGTGGCCCCGGCTCTCGGAGTGGACCGGATGGGCGCGCCAGTCGTCGAGGTGCCGATGGGCGAACTCGGCCAGCAGACGGGCATTGTGCGTGACGGGAAGCCGCCAGTCGTACGCGAACTCGGCGACGGCCGCCGGGTGCCGCACGACGGTCCGCAGCCCCTTGCGTAAGTGCTCGTACGGTGAGAAGCCCGCGAGGACCGGTGCGAACGCGGGAAAGCGGATCAGGCGTGTGGCCCGGACTCGCCCGTACCGTCCCGCCCGCTCCTCAGGGGTGAGCCGCAGCGCGGCGAGTGATGTGCCGGTGGTCCACGCCGAGACGTACCAGCGCGGGTCCGACAGACCCCACAGAGTGCGGCCGGTCGTGCTGTCGACCAGTTCGCTGCCCATGATTCCCGGAATCAGAATCACCGCGTCGCCGGTCCGCGGTCGGCTCATCGCCGTCATTCTCCGTGCCCCCGCCCCAGAGATGTGATGCGATCTTCACCACCAGGGTGTCAGATACTACCCATAAATACAGAAGATCATTATGAAACAGAAAATCTGCCCCCGTCTGCTCTCCCGGAACGCCGGCGGTGATCTCCGAGGTGCGGCACGGTCCGGCCGCGGCAGGGCCGAAGAGGTGCCGGCGGACGGCCTCGACGACGTCTCGGGCCACCGCGCGGTCGCGTCTGCGGGGCGGCCCGTCACCGGCCGTCGGCCACGGCCCCGCCGCCCGAGGGGGGAGCACCGGGGCACTCCCCCGACGGCCGGCTCAGCCAGCAGGACCGGCAGGCTCTTGTGGCCGTTGCTGATGAACGACGGATACGGCTCGACCCGATCGGCCGGCACCGCCAGCGACATCGCCGGGAATCGTTCGAAGAGCATCGACAGGGCGACCGACGCCTCCATCCGGGCCAGCGTGGCCCCCAGACAGTGATGCACCCCGTGCCCGAAAGCGAAGTGATCGCCCCGCGTCGGCCGGGCCACATCGAACCGGTCGGCGTCCTCACCGTGCCGGACCGGATCGCACATCACCTGGTTCGGCAACGGATAGGCCAGCCGCTCCCGCAGATCCACCACCCGTCCCGCCGGCTCTTTTGCCAGCGCGTCGAGCAGTTCCCCGGTCAGGCGCTCCACCTGTCCGCGCAGCCCGGCCACCCGCCGCTGCGTGAACGCCGACGCCACCGGCCTGCGCAACCGCGCGTGGTCCGGGCCGTACGCGGTCACCATGTTCTGCACCGACACCCAGATCGCCAGCGGCCATTGCGGGGACACTGCGCCACTGATCCACGCCGGTCACCTGTCACGTCCGCCGACCCGACAGCGGCCTCCGCCGCGTCCCGTCCGATCGCCGTCGCACCGTCACCGGACCGCTGCGAGCCCGAAGCACATTGCCCACGCCCATGCACCGGCAAGCACACAACCGGTCACGCGTCACACCACGGCAACACACCCGGCGGCGGGCGTCCGCCGAGGGACCCTGTCGTGTCCGAGCGCCGGCGCGCTCCGGTCACCGGCGGCACGACCGGCTCACCCGAGCAGGCCCCACGGCCCCGGTTCGGGCACATATCCGCGGCCCCACACCGTCGTCACGGCCAGCCCCAGCGACGCGATCCGCCGCCGTACTCGCATCATCTGAATGTGCATCGCATTGCGCGACGGATCCGGCCTGCCTCGCACAGCCACCCGACGCTGCAAGTCCTCGTGCGCGACCAGTTCCCCGAAATTGTCCACCAGCACTTCGAGGACCACCGCCTGCAAGGGGGACAGCTGGACCGAACGCCCGCCGAAATGCGGCACCTTCCGCTCCCTCAGCCACGGAACCCGGCTCTCCCGGTACCGCCTCGGCAACGCGCCGATCCGCGCTTCCGGATCCCCCCCGCGAGACGGGGGCCCGCACCCAGTCCTCCCACACGTCCACGCACTCGGGCACGTCCACGCCGGCCTCCACCACCAGCAGTCGAGGCACCCCCTCACGGCGCAGACGCTCTCTCAGCCCGCACTGCACGGGCCATCGCACCAACCGCACCGCCCCCACCACCACACCCCCGCCGACCACAAGGAGCCGACCACAAGGAAAGGAAAGGGACCTCGAAACGCCGAAAGCCGGAGACACGAGCACGCGCACACGCGGAACCAGAGCGCGGAATGACGGAGAAGGGCAAGCGTCAAGGGAGTTCGACAGGCCAGGAGGAGGTCCGCGGTCGAGTGAACCCCACCGGCCGTCCGCCCGTCCAATAACCCTCACCATGACCAAACCGCATACACGCACAACAGCGAGCCGGGCCCGTTCACCGTGCGGCACGGTCCCGCGCGGGACCGCTCCGGCCGGCCGCGACCGCGCCGCGGAGGGGGCAGGCGAGGAGCAGCGCGCCGGGCGGCGTCGCCAGGAGCGACCGCGGACTCCTCGGCCGGGCGAGTCCCGCTCGCGGGGCCGGCGCGCCGGTCTCGTCCGCATCCGCGGGACGTATCGGGGATTCCGGGCCAGGGCCAGTGGCCCGGGCGGGCGGGGTGCGGGCCATCCGGGCGAGGCGCGGGGACCGTACGGCATGGTGCCCGGGGCCACGGGCGTCCCGCGGCGGATGCTGATGCCTCCCCCTCCAGGAGAGCCCCGTGAGTGATCCCCTCCCCCGAGTGACCCCGCGGCCGGCGTCCGTCGCGGCGGGAGACGACGCTCCCGCTCCCGGGGTCATCGGCATCGGACTCGCCGCCGTGCTGACGTTCGCGCTCGCCCAGGGCTCGTGGCAGTGGTTCGCCACATTCATCGGGGTGACGCTCCTGGCGGTGCTGGTGGCCTTCCAGCGAAGAGCGGCGTGGACACCGGACCTCCGCTCGGCGTACCTGCGCGGCCTGGTCGCGTACGCACTGGTGGTCGGCCTGTGCGTGGCGATCGCACTCGCGCCACTGCTCCAGCGCCGGGCCTGGTTGTTCCCGATGCCGGGCACGCGCGCCGAGTGCGGGCTGATGGGCAGGTATGAGGCCCTCCAGGCGAAGGCCGCGCTGGGCGGCCTCGCCGGCAGTGACGGTGCCGCCGTGGCGTACGCGCAGGAGGTACAGGCGCGCAAGGCCGTCGCCGAGTGCCTGGCGGCGACGACGACTCTGTGGCTGCCGGTCTACGGGGTCGGGGTGGCGGTGCTGGTGGGGGTGGTCGTGTGGTTCCGCGACCGGGCCGGGGCCCGGCGGGGCGGCTTCGGCCGCTGAGGCGGCGTCCTCGGTCTGCGTCCCGGCCGGGAACGGCGAGCAGCCGGCAGCGACCCGCCGGTGATCCGGCGCGCCGCCACGCCCGCTCTCCCCGGCGCCCGCCGACGCACGCGGGTCCGGAGCCCGTCACGGGGACTCGGGGCAGTGGGGTGCGGGCGGCGGGTCACCGGCGGCGGGCGATGGTCACTCCGTCACGCACCGGCAGCATCACCGCGTCCACCCGCTCGTCGGACGCGATCAGGTCGTTCAGCCGCCGCATCGCCAGGTGGCGCCCCTCCTGGTACGCGGGGTCGAGGACACGTCCGCCGAGGAAGACGTTGTCCAGCACCACCAGGCCGCCGGGACGCAGCCGGGGCACGATCTCCTCGTAGTAGGCGGGGTAGTTCTCCTTGTCGGCGTCTATGAACGCGATGTCGACGACCGGCTCCGTGTCGAGCGCGCGCAGTGTCGTGAGCGCGGGGGCGATCCGCAGGTCGATGCGGTCGGCGACGCCGGCACGTGCCCAGTACGGCCGGCCGATCGCGGTCCACTCCTCGCTGACGTCACAGGCGAGGAGCCGGCCGCCGTCGGCCAGGCCGCGGGCGATGCAGAGCGTCGAGTAGCCGGTGAAGACACCGACCTCGACGGCGAACCGGGCGCCGGTCAGCCGGGTCAGCATGGTGAGCAACGCGCCCTCGTCGGCGGAGACCTGCATCTCCGCCGCGCCGGCGGTGGCCTCGCGGGTGGCCGTGGCCAGCTCCATGAGGACCTCGTCGGCAGGCGTGTGATGACTGAGCAGGTACTCGCCGACGACCGGGGCGAGGAGCTCCAGCTCGGCGCCGTCGGCCGGGGCGGACCACTCCACGGTGAGTTCCTCCCGGGTGGCGAAGCGCACCAGGTGACGGGTGATCACGTCCTGGACCAGGGTCAGCGACGCGGCGTCGGCCGCGGTGGCGGTCAGCTCCAGCCGGTCCGGGGCGGGCGTGAGCGTGCAGCTCCCGGCGGCGACCGTGATCGTGCCGCGGCCGTCCGGCGTCAGAGCGGTGGAGGCCTTGTGGCCCATGTGTGAGACGAGTTGTCTGATGTAACGGGCGGGGCGGTCGGTGGCGACGCGAGCCGTGGCGAGAGGCATCGGACTCCTTCAAGTCTGACGTCGTAAGTGGCGAGAAACCTCGTCACTTTCTGGAGAGGATTCTGGAGTCGGTGCCCCGGAGTTGTCAAAAGCGTTTAGATTCCTGGACACTTGCCGTCATGGCAGAACGACAGCCACCCCCGCCCGGCAGCCCCGACGGCCCGGTCCGGCGATCGGACGACGAGCCGGACCACCTCGTGCTGCGCTCGGCCGAGCAGTTCAAGGCGCTCGGCCACCCCCTGCGCCACCGCATGGTCAATGTGCTGCGCCAGCGCCCCGCGACCTTGCGTCAGCTCTCCGACGCTCTGGGCATGAGCAAGGGGACCATCGGCTACCACGTGCGTGTCCTGCGCGAGGCGGGTCTGGTCCGGCTCACCGAGACCCGCCGGGTGCGCGGCGGCACCGAGCAGTACTTCGCCCTCGCCAGCCGCGCCTTCACCCTCCACCCGGACGCGGCCGTCGGTCCGGAGTTCCTCATCAACGCCGCGCTCGGCGAGATGCTGCCCAGTGAGCCCGGCCAGCCCTCGCACACCGCGCTGCGCCACCTCTGGCTCACCGACGAGGAGGCGCAGGCGCTGGAGAACCGGTTGCGTGCGCTGACCGCCGAACCGCACCCCGCGAACCGCGCGCAGGGCGCGCCGTACGGGCTGCTCATCAGTCTCTTCCGCGCCGACGTGCCCAGCCTGCCACCGGACGACGAACCCTGACCGCCCGCCCGCGCGCGGCGCGCGCCGGGAGGACGTTCGCCTCCGTCAGCCCGCGAGGAAGGCCGCCAGTGCCCTCGCCGTCTCCTCGGGGGCCTCGACCTGCGGATAGTGGCCCACTCCGGGCAGCTCGGCGAAGCAGGCACGGGGGCATCGTTCGCGGAGGCGGCGCAGGACGTGGGCTCCGCTGACGGGGTCTTCGGGGCCCCAGACGAACAGCAGCGGGCCCTCGTAGTGTTCGAGGGAATGGGTCCAGCGGTGGAAGTGGACACGGCGATCGTCGATGTAGTGGAGCAGACGGGGGGCCAGGCGTTGGCCGTTCTCGCGGGTCACTGACGTCCACATGGCGTGCAGGTCCGTGTCCGGCACGGGTCTGCCCAGCACGCCGCGCAGGTTCGCGGTGAACCTCTTCTCGTCGGTGAGACGGGCCACCAGCGGCCCGACGCGGCTGTGCAGGAGGCGCTGCGCCAGGATCGGGCGGTGCAGGTCGGCGTAGAGACCGCCGTTGAGCAGCGCGGTGCGGGTGATACGGCCCGGGTCGCGAGCCAGCAGCTCCTGGGCGACCGAGACGCCGTAGTCGTGGGCGACCAGCGCGGTCTCGCCGGTGCCCAGGTGCCGCCAGACGGCTTCGACCAGGCCGGCCTGCTCATGGATGGAGTACCGGTGACGGAGCGGCTTGTCGCTCTGGCCGAAGCCGAGCAGATCGAGGGTGGTCACCCGGCATCCCGCCGCGACCAGCCGGGGCACGGTTCTCGCCCAGTCGTGGGAGGAGGTGGGGAAGCCGTGCACCAGCGTCACGGGGCTGCCCGTACCGTCCTGGCGGACAAACAGGCGATGCCCGTCCAGTTCCACCCTGGTGCCGCCCGCGATCCAGTCGGCGAGGTTCATCGGGGGTCTCCCATACCGTCGAGCAGAGCGGTCAGGCCGAAGCGGAACTCCTGGTCGCCGTCGGGAAGGTTGAGCGGCTCGGCGAGCCGCCGTACCAGCGGGTACTGCGGCAGCCCCGCGAACAGTTCCGTCATGGCTCTGCGCTCGTCGACGCCACGCGCCGCGCCGCCGGTGCCCAGCAGCGCCGTGCCGATGACGAAGTGAGCGACCGTCAGATAGATCCGGACCGCTCGCGACGGTTCCCATCCGGCCCGGATCAGCAGCCCCAGCCCCAGCTCCCGCCCTCGCAGGGCGTTGGGTCCGAGCAGCTGTCCCGTCGTCAGCAGCGGCACGATCGCGGGGTGCGCCAGCAGAACCCGCCGGAAGTCCTCCGCGGCCCGTTCCAGGTCGGCTCGCCATCCGCTGCCGGTCTCCGGCGGATCCACCTCGCCCAGCACATGGTCGACGAGTTCCACCAGCAGCTCGTCCCTGCTGGCCACATGCCGGTACAGCGAGGTGTGCCGCACCCCCATCTCCTCGGCCACCCTGCGCATGGTGAGCGCGGCGAGCCCCTCGCCGTCCGCGATCTCCAGCGCCGCCTGGGTGATCCGCCGCAGTTCGATGCCCCCGGCACGGGGCCGCCGTCGCTCCAGCGCCGCGTACCGGGCCCGCCACCACGCCGTCGATCCCGCCCGCACCTCGTCACTATGCGTCCACTGGACGCATGACGCAAGGGGGTGCGCGGGTCCGGCGACGGCTGTCGCGGCCGCCGGTGGCACGACGCCGCGGTCAAGCGATCCGGCACCGCGTCACCGCGCGGTCAGGCGATCCCCGCGCCCCGTCACCACGGGGTCAGGCGATCCCGACCCCGCCCCCACGGGGTCAGACGGTCCCGCACCCCGTCACCACGGGGTCAGGCGATCCCCTCCCCGCACCCCGCCGCCGCGTCCTCCCAGTCCACCTGCCTGAACTCCAGCCGCCACCGGGGCCTGCGCTCCTCGAACCGCTCACGCGCCTGCTGCAACAGCCCACGCCCCGCACTCGTGGACAGGCCGACCGTCAGCACGGCCTGCTCGGACGCGACGGCATCGCCGACCGACCGCTGTGCCCGGTCCCAGCGGGCGAGCACCTCCCGGGCGTGAGGGAGTAACGCGTGACCCGCGACCGTCAACGACACCGTGCGCCGCTGCCGGTCGAACAGCTGCGCCCGGACCTCACTCTCCAGCTGCCGTATCTGCTTGCTCAACAACGACTGCGACACGAACAACGCGTCCGCCCCACGCTGAAAACTCAGCTCCTCCGCAACCGCCACGAAATACCTCGGATCACGCAGGTGCACATCCGTAGCGCATCCCGTCAGCAGGAGCACTCCGGCAACCGCCGTACTCCCGCCGCGGGACCGCACCACCGTGTCCGCGGACGGGAGTCGTCACGACGGCCTCTTCCACGGCCGTCGAACGCGAAGTATGCCGTCGGCCCGCCGCCTCCGGACACACCGTCCCGCCGGACCCCGGCTCGCCCGCACACCGCCTCCGCGCCGCCCCGCATCCCGCTTTCGGCCACCAGGAGCGGCGCCGCCCCGGAGCACCACGGGTCCCGCGCGCCGCGCGCCGTCCACGGACGGCTGCCGGACCTGCGCCTGCCCGCACCCGGGACGGCGCTGTCCGCGGCCGCCGAATGAGGTACGAGCCCGGCCGGCGCACGGAGGGTGACCGGGTAACCGCTTGCCGCGTCCCGGGCGCGGGACGAGCATTCTCCCACCCGCTGTTCGACAGGGAGTGGCCTATGCCCCCGAGAGCGACAGTCGTGATCGCGAACCGTACGGCGCCCGCGATCCGTGGATGCCGGTGTCCCGTGTCTTCCGAAAGGGCTGGACGTGCCAGAGCCGCTTGATGCCATGACCCCTGCCGCCGCCGGTACGCCCGCACACCCGGCGCGGGCGACCGCACCGCCGACCGTCGGCGTGGAGGAGGAGTTCGTCCTGGCCGGACGGCACAGCAGGGCGGCCGTGCACCGGGGCCCCGCAGTGGTGCGCGCCGCCCGCGACCGGCTCGGCGCGTCCCATGTCACTCCGGAGATCTCCCAGGCCCAGGTGGAGACCGTCAGCTCGGTGTGCCGGTCGGCCGCGGAACTGGAGGCGGAGATCGTCCGATTACGTCGAGGCGCGGCCATGGCGGCGGCCGGCTCCGAGTGTCTGCTGGTGCCCAGCGGCACCCCGGTCCTCGGCAGACCCGGCCCGCCGCCCGTCGTGGACAAGGCGCGGTACCGGGCCTTCATCGGCCGCTTCGGGCCGCTGGTCCACGACCAGGGGGTGAACGCCTGCCACGTGCACGTCGGGGTGGCCGATCGGGAGGAAGCCGTACGGGCGATCAACCATCTGCGGGGCTGGATGCCGTTGCTGCTGGCCATCACCGGTAACTCCCCCTTCAGCGACGGGACGGACACCGGGTACGCGAGCTGGCGTTCCATGGTGTGGAGCCGGTGGCCCGTGGCCGGCCCGCCGCCCTATCTGCGGGGCGCGGCGCACTACGACCGGGTCGTCGGCCGGCTCGTGGCCACCGAGGCCGCGATGGACCCCGGCATGGTCTACTGGCACGTGAGGCCCTCGCCGCATCTGCCCACCATCGAGGTGCGCATCGCCGACGTGCTGCCCGAGGCCGCGACCACCACTGCCTACGCGCTCCTCGTCCGCGCCCTGGTCGGCTGTGCCGTGGACGCGGTCCGCGCCGGTGAACCCGCGCCCGAGATCCCCGACCCGCTGCTGAGGGCGGCGTGCTGGCAGGCCGCCCGGCACGGCACGTACGGCACCCTGCCCGCCACCCACACCCGGGACTGCGCCCCCACGGCCGTCACCCGGCTGGTCGAGGAGCTGTGGAAACGGGTCGAGTCGCATCTCGGTCAGTACGGCGACGATCGGCGGGTCGGCGACTGGCTCGGGGACGTGCAGCGCCACGAGACCGGGAGCGCGCGGCAGCGGCGCACCGCGGAACGCCACGGGGGTTCCCTCCAGGCCGTGGTCGACGAACTCGCGGTCACCCCCGGGTGAGACGCCTCGTCGCGGGGGGGCGGCCCCCCCCGCCCCCCCCCCCCCGGCGGGGCGGGGGGGGGGGCCCGGGGGCCCG
>NZ_JAINRE010000023.1 GCF_020400595.1 Streptomyces naphthomycinicus
ACCGTTCACCTCGGTGGAGGAAAACGGCGGTGTCGCCACCGGACCGCTCGGCGGAGCTTCAGCACGCGGCGGCGTGCGCTGCGGGTCCCCGTCCCCAAGCGATGCGAAACGACCCTTCACCGATCGATCAGCAGATTTCTCGTACCCGGACGGCCGCCGAACCGTGGACGCATCGCCCCACGAGCAGGAGAGAGAAAGGATCCACACATCTCGGGTAGGGCGGCCCGTGAGCGGGTACGCGACCTGCCGTTCGGTTCTCTGAAGGGTTCGAGGGACGGGGTGATGCCATGGTCGGTAGTCGGGCGCACAGCCTGTACCACCGCTACTCCCCCCGAAAGCGCAGCCTTCCGCAGGACAGCACCGGGCAGCTCCCCACGGCCGCGCACGGAGGGCCCCGCGCGTCCGCTCGCACCCCAGCCGACCATGCCCTCCACGAACTGGTCGGGCTCTCCCACGCCCTGTTCGGCACTCCGGACGAAGTCGAGATCCTGCGCCTGGCCATGGACCACATAGGCGCCGCGGGGCCATACAGCGCCGAGGCCGGATACCTCAAGGTGGGCGGCGACCTGGTCCCCAGTCCGAGGGACGGGCAGGTGCCTGCCTCGGCCGTGAGCCGGAGGGTGCGGGAGCTGGCCGGGCAGGACGGCAACGTGTCCGTACCCGGCAGGCCCTGGGGCCGGGCCCTGGGGCTGCGCGGGCTTGAAGAACTCCACGGCTACCTAGTGGTGACGTCCCGCTCCCGGCCCACCGAGGCCGAGCGCTCTCGGCTCACCACGCTCGTCCGGCACACCTCTGCTGCACTGTCGGTCGCTTTCGCCCATCGCCGCCGACGCGAGGACGCGCTGGAGCTGCACCGACTGAGGGAGGAACGCACAGCCCTCCAGCGGCAGCTGATCTCTGTGGTGGCTGAGCTGAGCTACGAGCGAGCCGTTCACGCGTTCATGGCCGGCGTCGCTGCCTCGGGTGACGGCGAGGAAGCTGTCACCCGCGCACTGCACGGGCTCACTGGACTGCCCGCGCTGGTCGAGGACCGCTTCGGTCGGCTGAGGTCCTGGACCGGCCCCAGCCGCCCCGTCCCCTATCCCGAACCGGACCCCGTGCGCCAGGACGAGATGCTGCATGCCGTCGCCCGTCAGGCCGGGCCGGTGCGGATAAGGGACCGGCTGATCACCCTGATCCGCCCGCGCGGCGAGATCCTGGGCGTGCTGGCCCTGGTCGATGCCCGGGACGAGGCCGACGAGCACACCGTGCTCGCGCTGGAACACGCTGCCGCGTCACTCACCCCGGAGCTGACGCACCTGCGCAATCTCGCCGAAGTGGAGCTGAGGCTGCACCGCGAGCTGGTGGAGGACCTCCTGGCAGGGACGGACGAGGCGAGCGCCTACGCCCGGTCCGAGGCAGTCGGGTACGACCTGCACCGCAGCCACTACGTCGTCGTCGTGCAGTGGTCGAACCGGACCGCCGACGATTCCTTCGCACAGACCGTGGGGCGGGCGGCCTCTGCCGTGGGCATGCGTTCGCTGCTGACCCGACGCTCCGACCACGTCGTCCTGCTCGCCGACGACAGGCCGCATGCCCACGCGCTGTACGAGGCGCTCGCCCGGGAGACCGGAACACGGTCCGGGACGATCGGGGTGAGCGCCCCTTCCGATTCCCTGAACGACATTCCCCACCACTACCAGGAGGCGCAGCGCGCCCTGGACGTGCGCCGCCACTCCCGCGACCGCTACGGCACGATGTTCTTCGACGAGCTCGGCCTCTACCGCATCCTGGGACCCGGCAACGATTACCGGGAACTGGAGACGTTCGTACAGGAGTGGCTCGGGCAGCTCATCGACTACGACTCCCGGCACCACGCGACCTTGGTGGAGACCCTGTCCAGCTACTTCGACTGCGGCGGCAACTACGACGAGACCGCAGAATCCCTCGCGATCCACCGCAGCACGCTGCGCTATCGGCTCCAGCGCATCCGCGACATCAGCGGCAACGACCTCGCGAACGTCGAGGACCGGCTGAACCTCCAGGTGGCGACCCGAGTGTGGAAGATCATGCTGGGCGGGCCCGGCTGAGGCCTCGGCAGTACGCCAACCGGCCACTCACCCCTCGCTGTTCACCGGTCACGGCAAGCCGCCACGCGGTCGACTCGCCCGCAGTGGCCTCGGTGACCGGAGCCTCACGCCGTGCTCGGGGCATGCCGGGGAGTGCTCGCCCTGTCCGCTGACTGGCGCCGACGAGACGGCGCCGGAGAAGGAACCGGCGAAACCGCCGCCCGATGGAGCGGGCGTGCCGCGGAATGGCCGTTTACCATCGAGCGCGGAAGGCAAGGCATGTTCGGAATTCCCCCGTCATCCTTTCCCCGTCGTCGATCGATCTGGCCGCTCAGGAGGATCCTTATCCAGGCCGGTTCAAAGTGCCGAAAGGTAAAGGCCATGAACGATTAATGACGCGGAAAGGATCCTTGAATGGTGGCGGAGAACGCGGATTTCCGTACACCGTACCGGCCGTCTCCGATCTCGTCCGGGCGCGTCCCCTCCGCAGGGCACGGCGACGCGCTGTCCAGCTGGCTCAATCCGACCTCCGTTCTCGGCGGCGCCCTCGCGGTCACCGTCTGCGCCTACCTCGCCGCCGTGTTCCTCACCGGACAGGCCCAGCGCCGAGCGGACACCCCCCTGGAGAAGGCGTTCAGCCACCGGGCCTTCGGGGCGGGCATCGTCGCGGGACTAGTGGCGCTCGTGGGCGTGTTCGTACTGCGTGCGGACTCCCCGCGCCTGTTCCACCGGCTGAGCACGGTGGGGGCACCGCTCCTGGTCGTCTCGGGCCTGTGCGGCCTGGCCGCGCTGCTCCAGCTGCGCAAGGGCAGCACTCCTGTCGTGCGCACCCTGGCGGCCGTCGCGATCACCACTGTCGTCGGGGGATGGGGAGTGGCTCAGCACCCGTACCTCCTGGGCACCCACCTGACGATCCAGCAGGCATCGGCTCCGACGGCCACCTTGTGGGTGCTGATCGTGGTGTCCTTCGTCGCGGTTGTCCTGATCGCCCCCTCGCTCCTTCTGCTGTACAGCCTGCAACTGCGACGCAAGCTCGGCTGACCAGGAACTGCCGCAACCGGAACGCCGCGCGCGGCGTCATCGGTCGACCGGCTCGTAGGTTCGTTCACCAGCACGGCCGTGCCCTCGGGCACCGGCAGGGGTCGTTCTTCCAGCAGCTCGGGGCCGTGCTCGCCGTAGTAGGTGAGGATGTCGGACCCTTTCGCCGGCCGGTCCCATGCCACGGCAAGCCGTGGGTGGTCGTGGTCACCGCCGTCCGTGGGCGGGCGCGGGCCGGGTCGGCGTGGCAGGCTTGCAGGGGGTCCGCGCCGTTCGTCGCAACACAGCAGCGAAGGAGGACGACTCATGGATGAGCAGGAATTCGTCCGTACCGTCGCCGAGCGCACCGGACTGGGCCGGGAGGAGGCGTCGGACCTGACCTGGGCCACGCTCGAGACGCTGGCCCACAGGCTGAGCCCGGGGGAGGCCAGGGACCTGGTCACCGAGCTCCCCGAGGGCCTCGCGGAGGCGGTGCGCCGGGGAACCACGGATCGCATCGAGCGCTTCGGTCACAAAGACAGCGTGCTGCGCGTGGCCGGGCGCACCATGCTCAAGGAGGAGGAAGCCGACCGGGGTGTGCGAACCGTACTGGCCGTGCTCCGCGAGGCGATCAGCGAGAAGGAGTTCAGCGACCTGATGTCGCAGCTCGGCACGGACTTCTCCCAGGCCCTGGAATCCGCTGGGTGAACCCGGGGCCTTCGCCACGGCCACGGTCGCAGTGGTGGTGCCGGCCACGGCCCCGTTCGCGACTCTGGTGCCCGTCTCCCCGCCTGCGCCCTGGGCAAGTTCACCGGGCCTGCGGCCCCAGCCTCGAAGGGGACGCGAAGATGTCCGACGCCGCCGATGGACGAAGGCAGCGTGAGCGTCAGCGGATGCTGCGGCAGATGTCGCGACCGGAGCGAGGCGGACGCAGGGGGCCGGACACCACCGACGGGTGACGTCCGGGCCGCGGCCCGGACGTCACAGGGCGATGAGGTGGAGGTCGACCAGGTCGAGCAGCGCCCGCAGAGCCGAGCTGGGCCGCCGGGTCGACGACGTGCCGAGGTACATGCTCCAGCGGAGCGTGGTGTCGTGGACGTACAGAACGTGCAGGCCGGGGGTGCGGGCAACGGCGAACGCGGGCAGAAAGGCGATGCCCAGACCGTGCCGGACCAGTGCCGCTCCCATGTCGATGTCGGGCACTTCCAGTGCCACCCGGCGTACGACGCCCGCCGCCGCGAACGCCCGGTCGACCACCTCGCGGTTGCCGTAGCCCGGCGGGAAGTCCACGAAGGGCTCCCCCGCGAGGTCCGCAAGTGCCACCTTTCCCCGCTGCGCGAGGGGATGGGCGGCGCTCACCACCAGGACGAGCGGCACGGTGGCCAGCTCCCGTGCGTCGATCCCGGCGGGCTTGCGTTCGGGCAGCGACAGGAAGGCCACGTCCAGGTCCCCGCTGAGCAGCGCGTGCGCCAGTCCCGCCGAGCCGGCCGTCGCCAGCCGCAGCCGGACGTCGATCGCCGGATGCCGCGCGTGCAGCTGCCCGAGGAGCGCAGGCAGGTCCACCACTTCGACCGAGGCCATGGCCCCCACGTTCACCGTGCCGCGCAGCGTGTCCTGTGCGGCGCGCACGGCGTCCTGGGCGGCCTGGGCGGCGTTCAGGGTGGCCCGAGCCTCCGGCAGCAGCGCGGCGCCCGCCCCGGTGAGCCGGACCTGCTGCGACGTGCGCTCGAACAGCGCGCAGCCGAGCTCGCGCTCCAGTGAGCGGATCGCGGCGGACACCCCTGACTGCACCACGTGCAGCCGACGGGCGGCACGCGTGAAACTCAGCTCCTCGGCGACCGCGATGAAGTGCTCCAGCTGACGTAGCTCCACACGAGAAGTATCACTCGCATTGCTGGAGCCCAGCAGAAACATTCGTTGGCACTGATTCTGGCTGGTGAGGAGGATGGAAAGCGTCATCCGCTTCCGCCCGAGGAGGGGTACCCCTGCCTGCCGTTCCGACGCCGCTGAGCCGTCCCACAGCCGACGCTCCCGGCGACCCGACCCACCGGATCCCGGCACCCGCTCCCGCCGGCCTGCCGCCCCGCGCCCCCGCCCGGCGCGGTGCCTCGCACACGACCGGCTTCTGGTTCGTGGCGGTGGCTTTCACCGTGCTGATGGCCTTCGGCACCGCGCCGACCCCGCTGTGGCCGCTGTACGAGGCCCGGGACCACTTCGGCGCGACCACGGTCACGCTGGCGTACGCCTCGATGATCGTGGGCGCAGCGGCCGCCTTCCTCGGGCTGGGGCACCTGTCGGACCGGCTCGGCCGGCGGCGCATCATCGTCCCGGCGCTGCTGGTCGGCATCGTCGCGTCGGTCGTACTGATCGTGTGGCGGGACCTGCCGGGGCTGATCGCGGGCAGGATCCTGAACGGTGTCGGACTGGGGCTGATGGCCTCGACCGCGACGGCGTACCTGCACGACCTCCACCACGAGGTCCGTCCGGAACGGACGGGTTCGGTGCTGCCCGGCATCGTGGCCACCGCCGCAAACCTCGGCGGCCTGGCCTCAGGGCCCCTGGTCGCCGGAGCCGCCGCCGAGTGGCTTCCCAAGCCCCTGATCACCGCCCAGGCGATCTTCACGCTTGCCATGGCGGTGTGCCTGGCGCTGGTGCTGTGCACCCCGGAGACCGTGGACCTGGAGTTGCCCGCGGCCCAACCGCCCAGCAGGTTCGTCCTGCGCCCCGGCGGCCGGCGGGCGTTCGGCGCGGCCGGCGCGCTGGGCGCCTTCGCCTTCGCGATCCTCGGCCTGATCTCCTCCCTCGGGGCGGGCGTGCTCCACGGCACCCTGCACACCGACTCGCACCTCGTGGTCGGCCTGGCGGCCTTCCTCATGTTCGGTTCCGCGGCGGCCGCCCAGCTGGTGCTGGGCCGCCTCCCACTGCCCCGGCTCCTGACCGTGGGGGCAGTGGTCTTTCCGGTCGGGCTGCTCCTGTGCGCCGTCGCCCTCTACCACCCGGCGCTCTGGCTCTACCTGGTCGCCGTGTCCCTGTCGGGAGCCGGCTCCGGGCTGCTCTTCAAGGGAGGAGTCGAACGTGCCGGTTCAGCGGCCGAGCCCGCCTCACGCGCGGGGGTCCTCGCCGTGTTCTTCGTCGTCGCGTACCTGGGAATGGGCCTGCCCTCCGTCCTGTTCAGCATCGCCCTGCGGCACTTCGCCGTGCAGACCGCGATGATCGGTTTCGCGACGGTCCTCTCCTGCGGCGCCGTCGTGTCGGTGGCCGTCGCGTTGCGGGACCGCGCACCCGGTCCCGGCGAGCTCTCGGCGCAGTCCGCTCGCCCGTCCTGACCTCCCTGCGGCCCATGCGTCACGGCTGTCTGGGAGGCGTGGACCTGGGCACCCGGCGGGGGTGCGCGTGACACGGATCCGCGGCGGACGGGAGGCCCGAGATGTCTGCGGAATCGGCCAGAACGATTGCGCTCCCCGCCGGTGAGGAGATAGCGGCGCTCGGGCAGGGCACCTGGTACCTGGGCGAGGACCCGGCCCGGCGTGAACAGGAGATCGCCGCGCTGCGGCTGGCCGTGGACCTGGGCATGACCGTCGTCGACACGGCGGAGATGTACGGCGACGGCGCAGCCGAGGAGCTGGTCGGGGAGGCCCTCCGGGGACGCCGGGAAGAGGTCTTCCTCGTCAGCAAGGTGTTGCCAGGCCACGCCGACCGGAAGGGCACCGTCGCCGCCTGCGAGGGCAGCCTGCGGCGGCTCCGCACGGAACGGCTGGACCTGTACCTGCTGCACTGGCGGGGACGGTGGCCACTCGAGGAGACCCTCGCGGGATTCACCGACCTGATGGAGGCGGAGAAGATCCGTCAGTGGGGCGTGAGCAATCTGGACGTCGCCGACATGGCCGAGCTGACCGCCCTCCCCGGTGGCGACGCCGCGGTCGTCGACCAGGTGCTGTACAACCTCTCCCGGCGCGGTATCGAGTGGGATCTGCTCCCCTGGTGCCGCGAGGCCGGGGTGACGGCCATGGCCTACTCCCCGATCGAGCAGGGGCGGCTCCTCAAGGTCGAGGCACTGGGTGCCGTGGCCCGGGCCCTCGGAGCAACGCCGGCCCAGGTGGCACTCGCCTGGGTGCTGGAACAGGGGGTGGCCGCGATCCCGCGTTCCGGATCCCCCGACCACGTTCGGGAGAACCGCGGGGCGGTGGACCTCCGCCTTCCCACCGAGGCGCTCGATGCCCTCGACGAGGCGTTCCCGCCACCCAGCGGGCCCACGCCCCTGGAGATGCTCTGAGGAGTGACGGTATGGCGCGCCCGTGCGGTCGTTGCGGTTCCGGGCGGACGGCACGTGCGACTACGCGCAGGAGCGGCCGTCCGGGGCCGTCCGGGACTGAGCCAGGCCCTCTCACCCCGGGGGCGCCGGGGCGGTGCTTCCTCAGGGTCCGGTCCGCTCCACGGTCCGCCGGTGCTCGCCGCGCGCCCCGGAGCGCCAGGGTGGGAAGTGCGGCAGCACGTGTTCGGCCAGTTCGTCGAACACTTCGGCGACCGGACGGCGGCTGCGCCTGAAGTTGATCATCAGCTGGTCGATGCCGATGTCCTGCCAGGCCCGCATCATCGCCAGGAACGACACCCGGCCCACCGAGAAGCCCTGGTGGATGCGCCGGGGCAGGAGCGGTCCTTTTTCTGAAGCGTCGCAGCTCTCCAGGGTGGGTCCTTGGACAGTCGCCGAAGGGCGCGTCGAGTTCATTTTCCATGTTCCGGATGTGAGCCGAACCATGCCTGCTCCCGGCGGGCGGAAAAGCGGCGGGAGCCATAGACCTCCGAGCACAAGTGCAGACGGCCTTCGCCGCGGCGAAGGCTGAAGCCGTTGTGTGGCGCTGCTGCTCTGCCAGGGCGGGAGGGGGTGTTCTTTTTCGGCCTGGGGTGCGGAGGCGCTCAGCAGGCGGGCTCTGCGAATCTCGACCGGTAACGGCCGATGGCGGCGCTGGCTGGAGGGAACGACGCCGTCCGGTTCCCGGTAAGGAGGCGAGAGACATGACCGTGATGGCTGTGTCGAAGTTCGAGAGGTTCTTCCGCGCCGCCGCAGGCATCTACGTGGACAAGAACGACCTCAAGCGGTACGGCGACTTCGTCGACGCCAAGCTCTACGACCTCCTGGTCGTCGGCCAGGCCTCGGCCAAGGCCAACGGCCGGGATACCGTCGAACCGTGGGACCTACCGATCACCGCGGGACTCCAGGAATGCATCCACCGGTTCCGGCGGCTCGACGAGGAGGTCGATCCGACGCCGAACCTGGAACAGCTCGCCGCGCACCCTCCGCTCGACAGGACACCCACCCAGGCGACCGAAGAGCGCTACCCCGAGATCATCGGCGGTCTCAGCGTCGCCCTCGCCGAGACGTTCGAAATGATGTACCCGGATGTCAAGAACCCGCAGACCAGCCACTGGGACGGCGTGACCGCGGTGTTCGACCGGCTGCTGTAGCAGTCGCGCCCCGGTGCATGTCACCGATCTGAACCGACATGCCGAGGTCCTCGACGCGCGTGCCTGAACAAGGCAGCAGACGGATACCGGCACGTCGACGCCCGCGGCGACGGCCGGGCCTGGACCGAAGTCATCCTCCGCCCGGACGGCAGCTCCGGCTGATACCTGCTCGGGGCACCCTCAGCCGCGGCTTGCAGTCCCCGGCCCGGAAAGGGGATCCGGACGGGCCCTGCCGGGTGCCCCTGCCGCTCGCGTCGTACAACCAGCGACTCGAAGGGAGCCGTACCATGACACAGGAACTTCAGGGGATGCGGGTGGCGATTCTGGCCACCGACGGCGTCGAGCGCGTCGAACTCGACCAGCCGCGCGGTGCGCTGCAGGGCGCAGGGGCGACAACCGAGATCGTCTCGCTCCATCCCGGCGAGATCCAGGCCCGCCAGTTCGACCTCAACGCGGCAGGAACCTTCCCCGTGGACCGCGTGGTCGCCGACGCCTCCGCCGACGACTACCACGCCCTGCTCCTGCCCGGCGGCACCATGAACCCCGATCAGCTGCGCATCGGGTGTGAGTAGTTGAGGTACAGGAAATCCCGGTGAGAACGATCACGGTCGGCTAGCACGTCGGCCGGAAGCTCCGCTGAGGTTCGCGGAAAGATCGCCGGATGGCCGTCGGTGCTGGCTACGGTCCGGTTCGTGCCGGTGGAGTTTCTGACTGATGAGCAGGCCGAGGCGTACGGGACGTTCACCGAGGTGCCCACGCGCCCGGAGCTGGAGCGGTTCTTCTTCCTCGACGATGACGACTGTGATCTGATCGCACTGCGGCGTACGGACACGCACCGGCTGGGGATGGCGGTGCAGATCTGCACGGTCCGCTACGTCGGCCGGTTCCTCGGCGAGGACCCCCTCGCTGTGCCGTGGGAGGCCGTGGAGTACCTGGCAGGGTAGCTCGATATCAAGGATGCCTCCTGGTGAAGCGATACCCGGAGCGCCGGTCGACGGTGTACGAGCACGCGGGCCAGATCCAGGAGCGGTTCAAGTACCGCGACTTCACCGACCAGCGGTGGGGACGGCAGTTCCGCGGCTTCCTGTACGGGCGGGCGTGGACACACGCGGAGGGGCCGGTCGCGCTGTTCAACCACGCGGTGACGTGGCTGCGGAAGAACCGGGTGCTGCTGCCGGGGGTCTCGGTTCTGGCCCGGCAGGTGTCGGAGGCCCGTACGGTGGCCGAGCGGCGCCTGTACGAGGCGGTGGCCCGGGCCACCGATCGGGCCGATCCGGCGCTCGCGCCGGCGCTGGCCGGACTGCTGGTGGTGCCGGAGGGCAAGCGGGTCTCGGAGCTGGAGCGGCTGCGCACGCCGCCGGTGAAGTCGACGGGGACCGCGATGGTGCGGGCGATGGAGCGGGTGGAGGAGATCTCCGCGTTCGCGCTGGGGCGGGTAAATCTGTCCCGGGTGCCGGTGAACCGGCTGTCCACGCTGGCCCGGTACGGGCAGCTGAGCAAGGCGCAGACGATCGAGCGTGCGCCGCAGCCGCGGCGGACGGCCTTACTAACGGCGGTGGTGCGTCAGCTGGAGGCGCAGGCGGTCGACGACGCGCTGGATCTGTTCGCAGTGCTGATGGCGAACCGGCTGATCAGCCCGGCGCGGCGGGCGTCGGAGCGGGAGCGCCTGGCGATGTTGCCGCAGTTGGAGAAGGCCGCGCGGATCCTGGCGAAGGCGTCGAGGATCCTCACTGAGGAGCTGGACCTGGTCGCCGAGCACGACGCGGACCTGGACGTGGCCGCGCTGTGGGCGGCGGTGGAGGAGTCCGTGCCGCGTACGGCGGTGGCCGGGGCCGTCGCCACCGTCGAGGCTCTGGTGCCGGATGACGACGGGTCGGCTGAGGCGGCGATGCGCGAGAAGCTCGCCCTGCGCTACAACACGGTGCGCCCGTTCCTGTCGCTGCTGGGCGAGTCGGAGGCGCTGGGAGCGGCCCCGGCGGGCCGGCGGGTGCTGAAGGCGGTGCGCCGGCTGCCCGCGCTCTCGCGCCGGCGGGTCAGGGAGCGGCCTCTGCTGCCGCGAGAGGTCGACGGCGACCTGGTCCCGGCGATGTGGAAGCGGGCGGTGTTCACAGGCGCCAAGCTGCCGCAGGGAGCGGTCGACCGGGACGCGTACGTGGTGTGCGTGCTGGAGCAGCTGCACCGCGCCCTGAACCGCCGGGACGTGTTCGCCTCCCCGTCGAACCGGTGGGCCGACCCGCGCGCCCGGCTGCTGGACGGGCCCCGGTGGGAGGCGATGAAGTCGGATGTGCTGGCCGGTCTGTCCCTGACCGAGGATGCCGGGGAGCACCTGGCCCAGCTCACCCGCGGACTCGATGCGGCGTGGCGGCAGATGGCGGACCGGCTGGAGGAGGCTGGCGCCGAGGCGAAGGTGGAGGTCGTCGTCCCTGAGGGCGGCGGCCGGGCCCGGCTAAGCGTGGACAAGCTTGGGGCGGTGGGCGAGCCGGAGTCGCTGACCTGGCTGAAGACCACCACCGAGGCCATGCTGCCCCGCATCGACCTGCCGGACCTGCTGTTCGAGGTCCACTCCTGGACCGGTTTCCTCGACTCCTTCGGGCACGTCTCCGACCGGCGCACCCGCATGGAGGGCCTGCTCGTCTCCCTGGTGGCCTTGCTGGTCTCGCAGAGCTGCAACATCGGACTGACCCCGGTCACCGACCCGGAGAACAAGGCGCTGACCCGCTCGCGGCTGTCCCACGTCGACCAGAACTACGTGCGCGCCGACACCATCGCCGCGGCGAACGCCGCGCTGATCACCGCCCAGTCCCGCATCGAGCTGGCGCAGATGTGGGGCGGCGGGCTGCTCGCCTCCGTCGACGGCCTGCGCTTCGTCGTCCCGGTCAAGAGCATCAACACCGGCCCGTCGCCCAAGTACTACGGCTACAAACGCGGCGTGACCTGGCTCAACGCCGTCAACGACCAGGTCGCCGGGATCGGCGCGATGGTCGTGCGCGGCACCCCGCGCGACAGCCTCTACACCCTGGACACGCTGCTGAATCTCGATGGCGGGGTGAAGCCGGAGATGGTGGCCACCGACAACGCCTCGTACTCCGACATGGCCTTCGGCCTGTACAAGATGCTCGGCTTCCGCTTTGCCCCGCGCTTCCGTGATCTGGCCGACCAGCGGTTCTGGCGGACGGACCTGCCCGAGGGCGACAGCGCGGGCGGTGGGTACGGGCCGCTTGAGGCGGTGGCCTGCAACAGGGTCAACCTGAAGCGGATCGAGACGCACTGGCCGGACATGCTCCGGGTCGCGGGGTCGCTCATCACCAACCAGGTGCGGGCCTATGACCTGCTGCGGATGTTCGGCCGCGAGGGCCACCCGACCCCGCTGGGGGCGGCGTTCGCCGAGTACGGGCGGATCGACAAGACCATGCACCTGCTTGCCTTGGTCGACCCGGTCGACGACACCTACCGGCGTCTGATGAACCGGCAGTTGACCGTGCAGGAGTCCCGTCATCGGCTCGCCCGCGCGATCTGCCACGGCGGTCGGGGCCAGATCCGCCAGGCGTACCGCGAGGGCCAGGAGGACCAGCTTGCCGCTCTCGGCCTGGTCCTCAATGCCGTGGTGCTGTGGAACACCCGCTACCTGGACGCGGCCGTCGCCCGACTCCGGGCAGAGGGCCACGACATCAAGGGCGAGGATGTCGCCCGGCTCTCCCCGCTCAAGGATCGGCACATCAACTTCCTGGGCCGCTACCAGTTCAACATCAAGGCCAGTGACCCTGGCCAGGGACTGCGCCCGTTGCGCGACCCTGACGCGCCGGAGCAGGACGAGGACGATGCGGCTCTGGACTGACTGGGCATTCCGGGGGACGCACGTGTGTCACCGTGCGCGGTCTTGCCAGAGGCATGATGATGGGAAGAGGACGACGCCCTGCGGGGGCCTGGGAGTGCGGTGAGTGCTTCCTTTCCGGCCCTCCTCCACGCGAACGCGACACCTTGTGCGAGGAATGCCGCCGGATTCGACCCGCAGCGGCCGAGTCAACGCCCACTTGCACGCCCACGCGACGCGCCTCACCCGAACGGCTAGTCGGCTGCAGTGGTCAATGACGCGAGCATGATCAGGCCGTGAGCGCAGCCTGGCGGGCATCGGGTCGCCGGCGAAAATTACATGGCCCGCGGAACGCGCTCGATATCGAGAAGCGGCGACCTTTGCTGCCACGGAGTTCGATCATGAACCAGACATTGAATCCGCGCATTGTGGGGACTGCAGAGACCGTCGCAGACCTGCAGTCGATGCTCGGGACGTTCAGCATCAACGACGAGGCCGATGTGGCCGGCTACTACTCGGCTCGCGATGGAGGAGGAGGCAGCTTCTTCTTCGAAGGAACGCCGCCTCCGTCCGCGACGCTCAAGAACGCCACGTTGGACGACAAGGAGATCGTCGGCGTCACCGGCGGCAGTCCGATTGTCATCACCGCCCTGGGGCACGGTTTCACCACAGGTCAGAGCGTCTGCATTTCAGGCGTAACCGGCATTACTGTGAACGGCCCATGGCTCATCACCAAGAGGGATGACGACAGCTTTTGGCTCAATGGTTCGGCCGGCAATGGCACGTGGGGCGGGAACCCGAAAGCGACGAGCGTTACGGTGACGACGAGGGAACCACACCGCCTTGTGAGCGGTGTGCAGGCGATGATCGCTGGGGTTCAGGGTATGCCTGGGATCAACAAGACGTGGGGGCCGATTGGAGTCATCGGTTCCGAGACCAGCACCACCTTTACGATTCCGGCTAGGGACTCGGAAGGGGCTGGCACCTACATGAGCGGCGGTCTCGTCGGGGATGGCGGGGTGACGATTCCATCGGCCGTCGTCAATGGTCGCTGGCTTCGCCGCTTCGACACTCCGGGGCACTACCATTTTCAAGATTTCGGCGGTGTACCCGATTGGAACGGAACCAGCACCCCTGGAACTGACAACCTCGCGGTAATGAACACCATCCTCGCGGCCATCCACGCCGAGGCCAACAAAAGTGCGAAGATCATCCTCCGAGGGTGGCTCTACTTCTCGGACACCATCACGATCACCCGTGGCGTCGTCATCGAGGGCACCGGGATGAGCGACCCAAATCTACACCTCGGTGGCCCTGGGTCCCGAGTATCTCCTGGTACGTGGCTCGGCTTCCCGCGGAACAAGACAGCCTTCCGGATCAAGGGCGGTAACCCCGAGCCCGAGGGCTACACGTCGAGTGCATGGTTCACAATGTTCCGCGATCTCACAATCTCCTGCGAGGGTCCCGGGGCTTCAAGTGGGTACGGTGTCCACGCCACGGCACCGATCTACATGCATAACGTGATCGTCGGCAAATTCGGAGGCGCCAATGTGTTCCTGGACGGCGTCAGCCCGTCGGTGCCGTTGGCTAGGAACCCGGGCGGAAGCGTCTTGACGGGTTGCCTGTTCTGGCAAGGCAAGAGTGAAGGACTCCTCCTCGCCGGGATTGGTGCCACGGTGTGCCTCATCCAGGGATGCTACGCGATCGGAAACGACGTCGGATTCCACGACATGAGCCCGAAGAACGTTTTCGTCGCATGCCACGGCGAAGGGAATAAAACATATAACTTTCTTTTTGAAAGAAGTAGCAATTCAAGCCTTCACGGATGCTATTCAGAGGGGGAAACGCGCGCAAGTCTGACGTATTTGAACGATGCTTTCGGCGGAAGTATCAACCGTGGGCCGCATTTTGGAGTTCACAGCGGCGTCATGCGAGGAAGGCCGCTCACGTTCGAGAACAGGCAAGGTCTGACACACATTGAAACAAAAATGGGTGAGGACTATAAGGAACCCCCACCACCTGGCGCTCGCCCAAACGGCGACATGATCTTCAGTGAGATGGTCGTTTACGATCCCGATTCAAAAAACCAAAACGGCAGAATAGACTCACTGCGGTGGCGGTATTTTGGAACTACAAAAAAGACCGCCTGGATCACCCTCGATAGCTTTGACACCAAGCTCGAAGTATTGCGCATTCCCACCAACGAACTGACGCTCCGCCGAAGCGCGCCATACTACCCGAACGGAATATACCTCGGGAAACCACCCCCGGTCACTGAGCTACCCAAGCAGATGGTATTTCAAGCTGGCCCCAGCCCTGAGCCGACGACACCACGTGGCTATCCTCAGAGCTACGAGGTTGGGGACACGATCTGGAAGAGTAATCCAACCGCGGGTGATGGCGTCTGGGCGCAGCGTTGCGTCGTGGCAGGAACCTTGCACGACGCTACTCCGGTGACGAAGCCGAAGGGGCACGTTAGCGAAGCGGGAACATTCGTCGTCACTTCGCCGTGGAACCAGTCCTACTTGGCCGTCGGGCAGTACATCTCAGTCGCTCTCCTCGACGGCGGTGCGACCAAACAGATTACCGATGTCAATGTCAGTGGAAAGACTGTAACCTACACGCCGCCGGGCGGTACCGTAGGCGACACAGAGATTACGTTGGTCCCACCGGTGTTCGAAACGCTCTACGCAGCGAACGGTCCCAGCGTCACGACGGGCACGAGCGCAAATCTCAGGACCGATCAACGGTTCGTCACCGTCACGGCGGAGTTCTGCGTGATCACCCTCCCGGAGTCTCCGTTCGATGGCGAGACACACGAAATCAAAGGCAAAGGTGATTTCACCGTCACCATTGCCGGTCAGGGCGCGAACATCGACGGAACGGCCAACTACACGCAGTCGACGCCCCGAAGCAACACGCGCGTCCGTTTCAACATCTTGACCGGAGAGTGGGAAATCAGGTGAAGCTCGACCATTGAATCTCCAGCGGCGCTGTCGGTGACGAGTCTGTGGCTGGCCGGTGCCGCTGCCCCGGGCAGGTGAAAACGGGCACGTCTGGCGGCGCTCTGGCCGCGCCTGTGTGAACGCCATCGCGTACCTCCGCGCCTCACCGGCTACCGTGCGGGCCGGCTGTAGCGCTCAGCCACATCCGGTCGGTCTCTCAAAAATGACCAGTTACGAGAGTTCTGCGAACACCCCGGAGCCGCTCACGAATCCGCAGGTCACCGTTCGCAGAACCCCTCTCAAAACCCGCGTGTTGTGCGAGACAGTTCTGACACACTGCCGGGGTGGATCTGACGCCCGATCAAGCCGCAAACGCGGTAGAACGAAACGACTGTCCGAAGTGTGAAGCCCCGACGGGCAGTGCCTGCCGGACCCGCAGCGGGAAGTGCGCGACGAAGTACCACATCGCCCGCTTCATCCTCGTACCCGCGCTCCGCGAGGAGCTGGAAGTGCTCGTCCCCGAGGACCGCGGCCCCGGCCGCCCGTGGAAGGCGGGCCCGCCCACCCCGGCCCTGCCGGCCGCCGTCGCGGCCAAGCCGATCCGGATCGGGTACGCCCGCTGCTCGACCGCGCAGCAGGAACTCGCCTCCCAGCTCGCCGTACTCGAACCGGTCTGCAAACGGATCTTCTCGGAGAAGATCTCCACCCGCATCAAGACCCGGCCCGAGCTGGAGAAGGCCCTCAAGCTCGCGTACGACATCAAGGAGGCCGCCCCCGATCAGGAGGTCATCCTCACCGTCCACGAGCTCAAGCGCCTCGCCCGCAACGCCGCCGAGCTCATGACCCTCTCCGGACAGCTCCAGGCCGCCGGCGTCCAGCTCGAACTCCTCACGGGCCCGCTCACCGGCATCTACGACCCCAACGGCATGGGCGCGATGTTCTTCGCCGTCCTCGCCGTCGCCGCCCAGCTCGACCGCAACTACATCCGCGAGAAGACCCTGGAGGGCCAGCAGGCCGCCGCCGCCAAGGGCAACCACGGCGGACGGCCCAAGGTCATCGACGACGACTCGCTGCTGTTCGCCCGCGCGCTGAAAGACCGCGGCATCCCCGTCCCCGAGATCGCGGGCAAGCTCACCATCAAGACCGGCAAGAACGCGGGCAAGCACCCCTCGGTCGCCTCGCTGTACCGGGCGCTCGCCGAGGACGACGATGCCGCCGGGTCCGACGATGTACAGGTCATCGGTCCCCGCCGTCCGGTCCGCGCGCGCGTCAGCGGGTCTGGCGGCGGCACCGACCCGGCGCTGCTGGAACGGCTCGCCGCGCAGGTCCTCGACGGCGACACCGTGCTGGACGATCTGGCCCGCCAGGCCGAAGGCGGCTCCGACGACGTGGTGGCCCAACTGCTCGCGCAGGCCCGGAGCGGCGACCGGTAGGGGAAGCCCAGCAAGATCAATCTCACCGGGATTTCCTGTACCTCAACTACCCACACCCGCGCATGGACCGCGACGCCGTGCAGTTCGTCAGGGACTTCATGGCCAGCGGGAAACCGGTCGCATCGATCTGCCACGGCCCGTGGACGCTGGCGGAGGCCGACGCCGTGCGCGGCCGCCGCCTGACGTCCTGGCCGAGCATCCGCACCGATCTGCGCAACGCCGGCGCGGAGGTCGTCGCCGACCAGGAGGTGGTCGTCGACGGACAACTGGTCACCAGCCGCGGCCCGTCCGACCTGCCCGCCTTCTGCGCCGCCGTCGTGGAGCAGTTCGCCCGGGCACACCACCCCATGCCCGGCTGACCGGCGGCCTGGTCGCAGGCGGTGGGAGCAGGCGGTGCACGGCGGAATCAATCCGATTTCCTCCGGGCTTCGAAGAAGTACATCCGCGAGCCCCTCTCCTTCGTGCCGGGCCGAACCCCGAGGTGCCCCGCCGCGAGCCGCGACCCCGAATCGTCGTCCCGCCTCCTGTCCTCGCAGACCGACCGCCGGTGCCACTTTTCGACCCGCTGGGCGCAGGCGGGGTGACCGGGCGAACAGCCACCCTAGGGCCTGTCGGGACCGCTCGGCGGTCCGTCGGCGGAAGGAGTGGCCATGGCCGAGAAGCCCCGGAGGGTCATTGCCTCGTACTCGACGTACCAGGAAGCCGAACGTGCCGTCGATCACCTCGCCGACCAGGGCTTTCCCGTCCAGAAGGTGGCGATCATCGGTCGGGACATGCGCCTGGTCGAACAGGTGATCGGTCGCATGGGATACGGCGAGGCCGCCCTCCACGGTGCAGCCGCCGGAGCGCTGCCCGGCGTACTCGTCGGCTGGATCTTCGGGCTGCTGAACTGGCTGAATCCGATCGTCTCCGGTCTGCTCCTCGCCCTGTACGGGCTGATCTTCGGAGCGGTCGTCGGTGCGCTGCTCGCCGTGCTGCTGCACGCGGCCCAGGGCGGCCGCCGGAACTTCGCCTCGGTCCGCTCTATGGAGCCCAGCCGGTACGACGTCATGGCGGACGAGGATGTCGCCGATGAGGCCGTCCGGCTGGTCGCCGGGCTGGACGGCAAACCTGATGCGAACACGGAGAGCGCCCCGCCCAGGGGGCGGCGCCCGCGCAGCGACGCCGCCCCCAGCTGAACGAGTTTCGAAGCCGGGCGGATATGGCCCGGAGGATGAACGGTCGCCGTCGGACGTCGACCGCCGCGGAAGGAGTTCCTCATGGCCAAGGCAGTGGGCATCGACCTGGGCACCACCAACTCGGTGATCGCCGTGTGGGAGGGCGGCGAGCCGTCCGTCGTGCCCAACAGCGAGGGCAACCGCACGACACCGTCCGTGGTGGCCTTCACCGACACAGGCGAGCGCCTGGTGGGCCAGCTGGCCCGCCGCCAGGCGATCCTCAACCCCAAGGGCACCATCTACTCGGCCAAGCGGTTCATCGGCCGGCATTTCGACGAGATCCCCGACGAGGCCAAGGCCGTCGCCTACGACGTCGTCCCGGGAGACAACGGCGAGGCCCGCTTCAAGGTGCGTGACAAGCTGTACGCCCCTGAGGAGATCAGCGCCCTGGTGCTGCGCAAACTCGCCGACGACGCATCCAAGCAGCTCGGGGAGCGGGTCACGGAGGCGGTCATCACGGTGCCCGCCTACTTCAACGACGCCCAGCGCACCGCGACCCGTGACGCCGGACGGATCGCGGGACTGGAAGTGCTGCGGATCATCAACGAGCCGACGGCGGCCGCCCTCGCGTACGGCATGGACAAGAAGCAGCACGAGACCGTCCTGGTCTTCGACCTGGGCGGCGGCACCTTCGACGTGAGCATCCTCGATGTCGGCGACGGCGTGGTCGAGGTGCGTTCCACGGCGGGTGACAGCCATCTGGGCGGCGACGACTTCGACCGGCGTCTGGTCGACTACCTCGCGGACGACTTCCAGAAGGAGAACGGCATCGACCTGCGGAAGGACCCGCAGGCGCTGCAACGACTGTTCGAGGCGGCGGAGAAGGCCAAGACCGAGCTCAGCTCCGTCACTCAGACCCAGGTCAGCCTGCCGTTCATCACCGCCGACGCCTCCGGGCCCAAGCATCTCACCGACTCGATCATGCGGTCCACGTTCGAGCAGATCACCGGCGACCTGGTGGAGCGCTGCCTCGGTCCGGTCCAGCAGGCCATGGCCGACGCCAAGGTCGGCGAGGGCGACATCGACGAGGTCATCCTCGTCGGCGGTTCCACCCGCATCCCCGCCGTCCAGGCACTGGTGCGCCGGCTGACCGGCGGCAAGGAACCCAACATGACCGTGAACCCCGATGAGGTCGTGGCCCTGGGCGCCGCGATCCAGGCCGGGGTGCTCAAGGGCGAGGTCAAGGACGTCCTGCTGCTCGACGTCACCCCCCTGTCCCTGGGCGTGGAGACGCGCGGCGGAGTGATGACGAAGATCATCGAGCGAAACACCACCATCCCGGTGCGCCGCAGCGAGACCTTCTCCACCGCCGAGGACAACCAGCCGGCCGTCGACATCGTCGTCCTCCAGGGCGAGCGCGAGCGGGCCGCCGACAACCGGGTCCTCGGCCGGTTCCAGCTCACCGACATCCGGCCGGCGCCGCGGGGCGAAGCGCAGATCGAGGTCACCTTCGACATCGACGCCAACGGCATCCTCAACGTCAGCGCGCGCGACAAGGACACCGGCAAGGAACAGAGCATCACCATCAGCGAGAGCTCCAACCTGGACCGGAGCGAGGTCGAACGCATGGTCCAGGAGGCCGAAAGCAACCGGGGCCAGGACGAGGCACTCCGCGAGGCCGTCGACGCCCGCAACGAACTCGACGCGATCGCCTACCAGGTCGAAAAGCGTCTGAACGAACTGGCCGACGCCGCGCCCGCGCACGAAAAGGCGCGAGCCGAGATGCTGGTGGCAGAGGCCCGCGACGCGGTCAAGAACGAGGCCGGAGTGGACAAGACCAGGCCGCTGATCTCCGAACTCCAGCAGGTCTACGCAGGGCTCGCCGCCCACCAGGCCGAAGCCGCTGCGGCGAGTGGCCCGTCGGACGCCACCGGGCCGGACGGCTCCGGGCAGGGCGGTGCCGGCGCCGACGAAGACGTGATCGACGCCGAGTTCGACAAGGGCTGAGGTACCCGCCATGCCGACCCCTCCCCAGGACCGATCGTCCGACCTACCGCCCGAAGGCGCCGCACAACCGCCGCAGGGCCACCTGCCCGAGCCCGCGCCGCCGACCACGCAGGCCGAACCGGGGACCGACGCGGCCACCGGTCCGGCCGGGGTCGAGGACGAGTACGCGGTCGCGCTGAAAGAGGTCGAGGACCGCTGGCGGCGTGCTCTCGCCGATCTGGACAACCTGCGCAAGCGACACGCCAGGGAACTGGACCGGGAGCGCGCGGTCGAACGCGCCCGCACGGCCGCGGCCTTTCTTCCCGTCATCGACAACCTCGAACTGGCCCTGAACCACGCGGGCTCCGACCCCGGGGCGATCGTCGAGGGGATTCGCGCGGTGCGCGACCAGGCCGTGTCCATCCTTGAACGCCTTGGTTACGAGCGTCACGCCGAGACCGGCGTCCCGTTCGACCCCTCCCGGCACGAGGTCGTCGGCGTGGTCCAGGACCCCGACGCCGAACCGAACACCGTGGCGCAGGTGCTGCGCCCCGGCTACGGCGAGCCCGAGCGGCAGCTGAGGCCGGCCGCCGTGACCGTCGCCAAGCGGGAGTGAACGGCCATGGCACGCGACTTCTACGAGGTTCTCGGGGTCCCGCGAGACGCCGACAAGGACGAGATCCAGCAGGCGTATCGCAAGCTGGCTCGCAGGTACCACCCGGACGTCAACAAGGACCCCGCGGCGGAGGAGCGGTTCAAGGAGATCAATGAGGCCTTCAGTGTCCTGTCCGACCCCGACCAGCGGGCCCGCTACAACCGCTTCGGCGAGGACTTCCGGAAGGTTCCCGAGGACTGGGAGGAGCGGGTCGGGGCCGGCGCGGGACCCGGCGGCGGCTTCCGCTGGTCCACCGGGGGCGGCCCCCGGGTCCGGTATGCCACCAGCGGCTTCGGCGCGGAGGGCGTCGACGTCGACGACCTGTTCGGCTCGTTCTTCGGGGGCGCCGGGCGGGTGCGTGTCCCCGGAGCCGACCAGGAGGCCGAATTGCCGCTCACCGTCGAGGAGGCCTACCGGGGAGGCCGTCGCACCGTCACGCTCGCAGATTCCACGGGGCAGCCGCGGCGCTACGAGGTCGACGTGCCACCGGGGGTCACCGACGGTCAGCGCATCCGGCTGGCGGGCGAGGGCGGCCGGGGCAACGGTGACGCCCCCGCGGGGGACCTGTACCTGCGGGTGCGGATCCAGCCGCACCCCCAGTTCCGCCTCGACGGCCGGGACGTGTACGTGCAGCTTCCGGTCACCCCCTGGGAGGCCGCGCTGGGTGCGACGGTTCCGGTGCCCACGCCGAGCGGGGAGACGGCGAAGGTGAGCGTGCCCGCGGGCTCGTCCAGCGGCCGGCGGCTGCGGCTGCGCGGTGAGGGCATGCCGAACCCGCGCGGCACGAACGGCAACCTCTACGCCGAACTCCGGATCATGGTGCCGTCCAGGCTCGGCGACCGGGAGCGCGCACTCTTCGAGGAGCTCGCCGCCGTCTCCTCGTTCGACCCCAGGAGGACACGATGAGTGACCCACGCGCCGAGGCGCGCCAGGCGTCTCGGCTGACAGCTGGCGGGCCGTCACGCGTCCGGTACGCGATCGTGCCGGTGCCCAGGCTCTCCCTGCAGACCGTGGCCCGCCGCTCAGGCGTCCATCCCGACCTCATCCGCCGGTTCGTCGCTCTGGGCCTGGTCGAGGCCGAGCGTGACGCCTCCGGAGGGCTGGTGTTCGAACCCACGGCACCAGCCGCCCTCGCCCGCGTCCAGCGGCTACGCACCGGGCTGTGCCTCAACTACGCATCCATTGGCCTGGTGCTCGATCTGCTGGACCGCATCAGCATGCTCGAAGCCGCCCTGCGCCGCGCCGGTACGAGGAGTGAAACACCCCCATGGACATGAACCGTCTCACCCAGAAGTCCCAGGAAGCCCTCCAGGAGGCCCAGAGCGCGGCAGTCGGCTTGGGGCACACCGAGGTCGACGGGGAACACCTGCTGCTCGCGCTTCTCGATCAGGAGGACGGTCTGATCCCACGGTTGCTGCAACAGGCCGGCACCGAGCCGAAGGAGCTGCGCGCGGCCGTGCGCGAGGAACTCTCGCGCCGCCCGAAGGTCACCGGTCCGGGCGCGGCCCCCGGCCAGGTCTTCGTCACTCAGCGCCTGTCCCGCCTGCTCGATGCCGCCGAGCGAGAGGCCAAACGCCTCAAGGACGAGTACGTGTCCGTGGAGCACCTCCTGCTCGCCCTGGCCGAGGAGGGCTCGGCGACCGCCGCCGGACGCCTGCTCAAGGAGCACGGCGTGACCCGGGATTCGTTCCTGAGCGCCCTCACCCAGGTCCGCGGCAACCAGCGCGTCACCTCCGCCAACCCTGAAGTGGCCTATGAGGCTCTGGAGAAGTACGGCCGGGACCTCGTCCTCGAGGCTCGGTCCGGGCGCCTGGACCCGGTCATCGGCCGTGATGCGGAGATCCGCCGCGTCACCCAGATCCTCAGCCGCAAGACCAAGAACAACCCCGTCCTCATCGGCGATCCCGGCGTCGGCAAGACCGCCATCGTCGAGGGCCTGGCCCAGCGCATCGTTCGCGGCGATGTTCCCGAGGGCCTGCGCGACAAGACGGTGTTCGCTCTCGACATGGGCTCCCTGGTAGCCGGCGCCAAGTACCGCGGCGAGTTCGAGGAACGCCTCAAGGCCGTCCTGTCCGAGGTGAAGGCCGCCCAGGGGCGCATCCTGCTCTTCGTCGACGAACTCCACACCGTCGTGGGGGCGGGCGCCGCCGAAGGGGCCATGGACGCGGGCAACATGCTCAAGCCGATGCTCGCCCGCGGCGAACTCCACATGATCGGCGCCACCACCCTCGACGAGTACCGCAAGCACATCGAGAAGGACGCCGCCCTCGAACGCCGCTTCCAGCAGGTGCTGGTCGACGAGCCGAGCGTGGAGGACACCATCTCCATCCTGCGCGGACTGCGCGAACGCCTGGAGGTCTTCCACGGCGTGAAGATCCAGGACACCGCACTGGTCTCCGCGGCCACCCTCAGCCACCGCTACATCACCGACCGGTTCCTGCCCGACAAGGCCATCGACCTCGTCGACGAGGCGTGCGCCCGGCTGCGTACCGAGATCGACTCGATGCCCGCCGAACTCGACGAGATCACCCGCCGCGTCACCCGCCTGGAGATCGAGGAGGCGGCCCTGTCCAAGGAGACCGACGCCGCCAGCAAGACTCGCCTGGAGGAACTGCGCAAGGAACTGGCCGACCTGCGCGGCGAGGCCAACGCCAAACGCGCCCAGTGGGAGGCCGAACGGCAGGCCATCCGCCGCGTGCAGGAACTACGCCAGGAACTGGAGCAGGTCCGCCACGAGGCAGAGGAGGCCGAACGCGCCTACGACCTCAACCGCGCCGCCGAACTCCGCTACGGCCGCCTCCAGGACCTGGAGCGCCGACTGAAGGCCGAGGAGGAGCAACTGGCCACCAAACAAGGGCAGAACCGGCTGCTGCGCGAGGTCGTCACCGAGGAGGAGATCGCCGAGATCGTCGCCGCCTGGACCGGCATTCCCGTCGCCCGTCTCCAGGAGGGCGAACGCGAGAAGCTGCTGCGCCTCGACGAGATCCTGCGCGAGCGCGTCATCGGCCAGGACGAGGCCGTCAAACTCGTCGCCGACGCCATCATCCGCGCCCGCTCCGGAATCCGCGACCCGCGCCGCCCCATCGGCTCGTTCATCTTCCTCGGCCCCACCGGCGTCGGGAAGACCGAGCTGGCCAAGACCCTCGCGGCGGCCCTGTTTGACTCCGAGGAGAACATGGTCCGCCTCGACATGAGTGAGTACCAGGAGCGGCACACCGTCAGCCGGCTCATGGGCGCACCACCCGGATACGTCGGCTACGAGGAAGGCGGACAGCTCACCGAGGCCGTACGCCGCAAGCCGTACTCGGTCGTGCTGTTCGACGAGATCGAGAAGGCGCACACCGATGTCTTCAACACCCTGCTGCAGGTCCTCGACGACGGCCGCATCACCGACTCCCAGGGCCGAACCGTCGACTTCCGCAACACCGTGATCATCATGACGTCGAACATCGGCTCCGAGCACCTCCTCGACGGCGCCACCGCCGAGGGCGAGATCAAGCCGGACGCCCGCGCCCTGGTGATGGGCGAGCTGCGCGGGCACTTCCGTCCGGAGTTCCTCAACCGCGTCGACGACATCGTGCTGTTCAAGCCGCTCGGCGAGCGGCAGATCGAGCGGATCGTGGAACTGCAGTTCGATGAACTGCGCCGCCGCCTCGCCGAACGCCGCATCACCGTCGAACTCACCGAAGCGGCCCGGGAGCTGATCGCCCACCAGGGCTACGACCCGGTGTACGGGGCCCGGCCGCTGCGCCGCTACATCTCCCACGAGGTCGAGACGATGGTCGGGCGTGCCCTTCTGCGCGGTGACGTCCAGGACGGCGCGACGGTCCGCGTCGACGCCGAACATGGAGAGCTGGTGGTCACCTACGACCAGCCCGAGGACGTGAAGGGAGCGAGGGCGGCATGAGCACGATGCAGGCGACGACCGTCAGGTGTCCCCACTGCGGGCGCACCAACCGGGTGCCCGTGGCCGCGGAGGGCCGCCCCAAGTGCGGCCACTGCAAGCAGCCTCTGCCGTGGATGGTGGACGCGGGCGACGACGACTTCACCGAGGTCGCCGAGCGGGCCGACGTCCCCGTCGTGGTCGACCTGTGGGCCACCTGGTGCGGCCCCTGCCGCATGGTCAGCCCCGCACTGGAGAAGGTCGCCACCGAACTCGCCGGCCGGATCAAACTCGTCAAGGTCGACGTCGACAAGAACCCGCGACTGTCGCAGCGTTTCGAGGTCCAGGCCGTACCGACACTGCTGATCCTCGACCAGGGCGAGACGGTCGCCCGGCAGGCGGGGGCGGCGCCCGCCCCCGCTCTGCGCCAGTGGGTGGAACAGTCGATCACCGCACGGAGAGGGTGATCCGGATGACCCTGCACGCAGACCCCCACCTCGCGCTCGTCCGGCCGGTCCAGCCGCTGACCCCAGAAGGGTGTCAGGAGTGTCTGATGCTCGGCTCCCCGTGGGTCCACCTGAGGCTCTGCCTGACCTGCGGGCACGTCGGCTGCTGCGACTCCTCGCCGAACAAGCACGCGCGCAAGCACGCAGCTGCCGTCGCTCATCCGATCGTGCAGTCGTACCAGCCCGACGAGGAATGGCGCTGGTGCTACGTTCACGAGGCGTTCGTCTGATGTCCGGCGACCAGTCGCTGCCGGGCGAAGAACCAGTGCCGGAGAAGGCGGACGGGGCCGCCTTCCGGGAGACCCCGGACGTCTACGGCGCGTACCCGCGCCTCACCGAGGACCAGATAGCACGTCTGGCGGAGCACGGGCAACGCCGGAACATGGCTCCGAACGACGTGCTGATCCGGGAGGGGGAGCGCTGCGAGACGTTCTTCGTCGTCCTCAGCGGTACCGTCGCCGTCGTCGAGGACCACGGCACTCCCGAGGAGCACGTGCTGCGCGTGCACGGCCCCGGTCGCTTCATCGGCGAACTCGGCCTGCTGTACGGACAAGTGGCCTTCTACACCGCTGTCGCCAGGGAGCCGGGCGAGGTCCTCGTCGTCTCCTTGGACCAGTTGCGCCACCTGGTGTCCCAGGACTCCACCCTCGGGGACACCGTGCTGCGCGCCTGTCTGTGCCGTCGCGCGCTGCTCGTCGGACAGGGCGCCGGCTTCCGCATCATCGGCTCGCGCTACTCGCCCGACACCAGACGGCTGCGCGAGTTCGCCGTCCGTAACCGGCTGCCGCACCGCTGGATCGACCTGGAGACCGACGAGGAGGCCGAGGAACTGCTGCACCGCTTCGGCGTCGGCCCGGCGGAGACACCACTCGTCATCTGGCGGGACACCACCCTGTTGCGCAACCCCAGCAACGCGGACCTGGCCCGGCTCATCGGCCTGCCGTCACTACCCGCCGGCAACCGTCACGGCGACGTCCTCATCGTAGGCTCCGGACCCGCCGGCCTCGCTGCCGCGGTGTACGCCGCCTCCGAGGGCCTGAACACCACGGTGGTGGAGGCGATGGCCACCGGCGGCCAGGCCGGCACGTCGTCCCGCATCGAGAATCTGCTCGGCTTCCCATCCGGCATCTCCGGCGCCGAACTCACCGAACGCGCCCTACTCCAGGCCGACAAGTTCGGCGCCAGGATCAGCCTTCCGCTGGAGGCGACCGGTCTCCATCCCAAGGACGACGACCACTACGTGGTGGCGTTCGCCGACGGCAGCGAAATCGCCGCCCGCGCCGTCGTCCTGGCCATGGGTGCCCGCTACCGCCGGCTCCAGGTGCCCGGCATCGAACGCCTGGAGGGGACGAGCGTGCACTACTCGGCGACCGTCTACGAGGCCCAGCAGTGCCGCACCGACCCGGTGGCCGTCGTCGGCGGAGGCAACTCGGCGGGCCAGGCGGTGCTGTTCCTCGCCGGGTACGCGCCGAAGGTGCACCTGCTGGTCCGGGGGGCCAGCCTTGAGGCCAACATGTCCCGCTACCTGGTCGACCAGGTCGAGCGCCATCCGCGGGTGGAGGTCATGCTGCACACCGAGGTCACCGAGGTCATGGGACAGGAAGTGCTGGAGGAGCTCGACGTGGTCGACAACCGCACGGGCGGGCACCGCCGGCTCACGGTACGGAGCCTGTTCGTCTTCACCGGTGCCGACCCTCACACCGAGTGGCTCGCCGGCATCATCGCCCTCGACTCCCGCGGCTTCGTCCTCACCGGGCCGGAGGCCCAGGAAGCCTGCGCCTCCCCCGAGGTGTGGCACGGCCGCGGGCGCTCGTGCATGACCCTGGAGGCCAGCCTGCCGGGGGTCTTCGCGGTAGGGGACGTCCGCAGCGGCTCGGTGAAGCGGGTGGCCTCCGCGGCCGGTGAGGGCGCGATGGCCATCCACTTCGTGCACCGGCACCTGGGGCACTCGGCCGTACCCGGCACCACGGGCACGTCAGCTGTCGCGGGCCACTCGGACGTCTCCCCACGCATACGTCACAAGGAGTCCGCATGGCTCGCATGACGACATGACGAATGGCGGACGATGAGATCACGAGAAGGAAGAAGACGATGAGATCACGGGAAGGAAGAAGGAGGCGATGGCGATGGCCATGCCCGTCCGCCGCCACCGCGGTGGCGGCCTGTAGGAAAGGCCCGTCGGGACACCCACCCCTGTCAATCCCCTGGTCGAGTTCGACGAACTGCTCACCCAGATGAGCGGCCTGCCGGAGCCGACGGTGGGCGCGGCACCCATGGTTGCGCGGACGCCTCTCGCGGACGTGTCGGAGTCCGAGGACGCGTTCCACATAGAGATCGAACTCCCCGGTGTGGCGCCGCAGCACCCGCCGCGTCGGAGCCTTCGACCACCGTTTGCGGCTGCCCGGAGAACTGGACGCCCACGAGATCAAGGCTGAGATGCAGGACGGAGTGCTCAGCATCACCGTCCCCCAAGGCCGACGTCGCAAAGCCGCGACACGTCGAGATCACCGAGGCGAGTGAAAGTACCGAGAGCAGCGGCTGGCTCTCGTGAAAGCGCAGGTGGTGAGCCTTGTCGTGAGAGTCGACCGATGTTCCCCGACACCTTCGAGTTCGACGCGTGCCCGTGTACAGTGAACGACGCCCCTGACCTGCAGAGAGCTGGCAGGGAGCCGTCAAACAGGAGTCCAAAGTGCTGCGTACTCTGTTCAAGTCCAAGATCCACCGCGCCACCGTCACCCAGGCCGACCTGCACTACGTGGGATCCGTGACGATCGACGCCGATCTCCTCGACGCCGCCGACCTGCTGCCGGGGGAACTGGTGCACATCGTCGACATCACCAACGGCGCCCGGCTGGAGACGTACGTCATCGAGGGTGAGCGCGGGTCGGGGGTCGTCGGGATCAACGGGGCCGCGGCCCACCTCGTGCACCCCGGGGACCTGGTGATCATCATCAGCTACGCTCAGGTCACCGACGCCGAGGCGCGGGAACTGGAGCCGCGGATCGTGCACGTCGACGCAGGCAACCGGATCGTGGCCCTCGGCGCCGACCCGTCCGAGCCGGTGCCCGGCACGGACCAGCAGCGCAGCCCGCAGGCCGTAGGGGCCTGACCGGCGGACCCAGACCAGGAGCGTGCGTGCGCATGAGCGAGACCGAGATCCGCGACGACCGGGCGGCGGGCCGCCTGGAGGCCGTCGGCGACGGTGAAGTCGTCGGCCGCATCGAGTACTTCGTCCTGGAGTCGCCCGCGCGCGCCCTGGTCCCCGTCCACACGATCGTCGAGCCCGCCCACGAGGGGAAGGGCATCGCCGGATCGCTCGCCCGCGAGCTGTACGCCCTCGCCGAGCGCGAGGGCGTCCCGGTGGCCCCGCTGTGCCCCTACGTCGTCAAGTGGGCCGAACGCCACCCCGAGACGGCCCCGCCGGCCGACCCGGAGCTGCTGTCGGCCGCCAAGGACTGGCTGCGCGCCCACCCGGGACGTTTCTGAGCGCACCGCCGGAGGCCGCCGACCGCTTGGCGGGCCGCCGGCCGCTTGGCGGGCCGTCGGGGCTGGGCGCCGGACGGCGTCGGGGCGGCCCGCCCGGGGCGGCTCCGGGCAGGGACTCGGCTGCCGTCGGGCTCCGTGCCGGGGCTGGGCTGCTTGTCGGACTCTGAGCCGGGACTCGGCTGCCGTCGGGCACCCGCCGGGGCCCGGTCGGTGCCGCCGCCGGTGAGTGGCCGCGCGCCCGTCGGGTAGGCGGAGGAGTAGTCCAGAGGCGACGTCTCGTGACAGCCCGGAGGACCTCATGACGAACCCGCATCCCGACCCGGTACCGCCCGGCCCGGCCCCGGGCCCCGGGCCGACTCCGCCGGATCCCTACCCCAGCCCGGTCCCGCCCCCGGAACCGGCTCCGCAGCCCGCCCCGCCCGTGCCGGGCCCCGACCCGACCCCGCCGCCGGCGCCCCCGGCTCCGGGCCCGCCGGAACCCTCACCGTCCCCGATCCCGCCGGGCCCAGAACCCGTCCCGAACCCGGAGCCGGGACCGCCCCTCAGCTGACGAGCGGCCCGCCCCGCGGCCGGCCACCGGAGCGCTGAGCGCCGAGCGCCCGCTGTCCGGGCCGGCGGGGAACCGCGTCCGCGGGGAACCGCGTCCGCGGGGAACCGCGCCCTCGGCCGACGACGTCCCCGGGCTCGCGGACGAGCGGGACGAGTCGTACGCGAACGAGTCGGGCGCCTCCGAACCGGAGGCGCCCGATGTCTCACGCCGTCGTCGTCGCCCTCAGGCGGTGACCTCCGACCGGTCCTGGCCCCACAGCGTGTGGAACGCGCCCTCCCGGTCCACCCGCCGGTACGTGTGCGCCCCGAAGAAGTCCCGCTGGCCCTGCGTGAGCGCCGCGGGCAGCCGCTCGGCACGCAGTGCGTCGTAGTACGCCAGCGCCGCCGCGAAGCCCGGTGTCGGCACGCCCTGCCGGGTCGCCGCGATCAGCACCTCGCGCCAGTCGTCCTGCGCGGCGGCGATCTCCTGCGCGAACGTGTCGTCCGACAGCAGGCTCGGCAGGTCGGGACGGGCGTCGTAGGCCGCGCGGATGCGGTCCAGGAAGGCCGCGCGGATGATGCAGCCCCCGCGCCAGATCGCGGAGACGGCTCCGAGGTCGATGTCCCAGCCGTACTCCTCGCTGCCCGCGGCGATCTCGTGGAAGCCCTGGGTGTACGACACGATCTTGGACGCGTACAGGGCCTGCTCCACCCGGTCCGCGAAGGCCCCCGCCTCCGACTCGCTCAGCGGCGACGGCGTCGGCCCGGCCAGCCCCCGCGAGGCCTCGCGCAGCGCCGCGTGGCCGGACAGGGAACGGGCGAAGACCGCCTCGGCGATGCCGGACACCGGCACGCCCAGGTCCAGCGCGATCTGCACCGTCCAGCGGCCGGTGCCCTTCTGCTCGGCCTGGTCCACCACCACGTCCACGAAGGGCTTGCCGGTGGCCGAGTCCACGTGCGACAGCACCTCGGCGGTGATCTCGATCAGGTAGGAGTCGAGACGGCCGGTGTTCCAGGTGCGGAAGATGTCCGCGATCTGCGCGGGGGAGTACCCGGCGACATCGCGCAGCAGCTGGTACGCCTCGCCGATCAGCTGCATGTCGGCGTACTCGATGCCGTTGTGGACCATCTTCACGAAGTGTCCGGCGCCGTCGGGGCCCACGTGGGTCACACAGGGCGCCCCGTCCTTCGCCTTCGCGGAGATCTTCTCCAGCATCGGGCCCAGCGAGTCGTACGACTCCTTCGGGCCGCCCGGCATGATGCTCGGACCGTGCAGCGCGCCCTCCTCGCCGCCGGACACTCCCATGCCGACGAAGTGGATGCCCTGCTCACGCAGCGCCTTCTCCCGGCGCCGGGTGTCCGCGAAGTGCGCGTTGCCACCATCGATGATCATGTCACCGGGCTCCAGCAGCGGTGCGAACTCCTCGATCACCGCGTCCGTCGGCTGACCCGCCTTGACCATGACGACCAGGCGGCGCGGGCGCTCCAGGGCCGCCACGAACTCCTCGGCGGTCTCGGCCGGGACGAAGTCCCCCTCGCTGCCGAACTCCTCCACCAGCGCCTTCGTCCGCGACGCCGTACGGTTGTGCACGGCGACGGTGTAGCCGTTGCGCGCGAAGTTCCGGGCGAGATTGCGGCCCATGACCGCGAGGCCCGTGACACCGATCTGCGCTGAAGTGCTCATACCGCCTGCTCCCTGGTTGCCTCGTGACTACGGCTCCGTCAGTACGGGTCCTTGCCCATCCTGACGTGCCGCTACGGCGAGCGCACATCCGACCCGCCACGCATGTGTACGCAGCGGGACCGCCTTCCGCCTCAGTCACCGGCCGTCCGGATCAAGCAGGGTCCGTTCTTGGCCACTTGGCGGACGACGGAGGCCGATTTACCGTCTTGTCATGGCCTGTTCGGGGCGCTTACTTTTGCCGCTCCTGACGCATGCCGAGGGGATTTCGGACATGGCCGTACGCGGCCGGCACCGCCGGTACCAGCCGAACAGGATCAACCGCGCCTCACTCACCGTCACGGCGGGCGGTGCCGGCCTCGCGATCCCGCTGGTCGCCGCCGGCACCGCGAGCGCCGCCGACGCGGCCACCTGGAACAAGGTGGCCGCCTGCGAGTCCAGCGGCAACTGGCATGTCAACACGGGCAACGGCTACTACGGCGGGCTGCAGTTCACCCAGTCCACCTGGGAGGCGTACGGCGGCGCGCGGTACGCGCCGCGCGCCGACCTGGCCGGCCGGGACGAGCAGATCGCCGTCGCCGAGAGGGTCCTGGACGGCCAGGGGCCGGGCGCCTGGCCGGTGTGTTCGGTGCGGGCCGGGCTGAGCCGGGGCGGGGGCGGACCCGACGTGCACACGGACTCCGCGGCCTCGCGTCCGGCGCGGACCGGAGCCACGACGTCCGGCGCCGCGAAGACCGGCGCTCCGCGGTCCGCCTCCGTCGAGGACGTGCGGCCGCAGACCACTCCGCAGTCCCGCGCGGGCCGGGCCGAGATGTACACGGTGGTGCACGGCGACACCCTCTCCGGTATCGCCGGGGACCACCATGTGACGGGCGGCTGGCGCACGCTGTACGCGGGCAACCGCACGACGATCGGCTCCGATCCCGACCTGATCATGCCGGGCCAGCGGCTCAGCCTGAACGGCACCGCCACCAGGACCCCGCCGCCCAAGGCGCCGAAGAGGAAGTCCCCTTCGGAGCACCCCACCACCCATCACACCCCGGCCCCGACCCGGCACACGATCGTCGCCCCGGTGACCGCCACCGTCGGCACCGGCTACCACGTGGCGGGCTCCCACTGGTCGAAGGGCTACCACACCGGCGTCGACTTCCTGGTGCCGACCGGCACCTCCGTGAAGGCGGCGGCGGCCGGGCACGTGGTGGCCGCGGGGTGGGGCGGATCGTACGGCTACCAGGTGGTGCTGCGGCACGCCGACGGCCGGTACACCCAGTACGCCCATCTGTCCGCCATCTCCGTGCGGGTCGGCCAGAGCGTCACCGCCGGCCAGCGCCTCGGCCGCTCGGGCTCCACCGGGAACGTCACGGGTCCGCATCTGCACTTCGAGGTGCGGACGGGACCCGGCTTCGGCACGGACATCGACCCGCTCGCCTACCTCCGGGCCGGCGGCGTCAGGATCTGACAACTCCGGGCCGCGGCGTCAGGATGTGACGCGCGCACGCTGCCGGTCGAGGACCGGCAGCGGCTCGGCGGGCCCGCGCTGCTGCGGCATACCGATCCGTGCCCGCGCGACCGCGCGCGCCGCCTCGGCGGTGACCGGCAGACCCCGCGCGAGGGCCGCCTCGGCCGACGACGGGGCGGCGGACGAAGGGGCGGCCGACGAAGGGACGGCCGACGACGGGGCGGCGGGCGAAGGGACGGCCGACGACGGGACAGCCGGCGGCGGCACGGCAGGCGACCCCTCGGCCGGAGGTGCGGCGGGCGGGGTCGGTCCGGTGGAGGCCGGGTGCGCCTCGCGCTCCAGTCGTTCCGTCGTCAGCATGATCAGGCCCCCCGCGGCCACCACCCCGCAGCCCAGCGCCAGCACGGTTCCCGTGGTGCCGTGGCGGAACGTCTCGCCCAGCATCAGGATGCCGACCGCGGCGGCCAGCACCGGATTGACCACCGTCAGGGTGGCCAGCGGGGCGGCGAGGCCGCCACCCCGGTAGGAGGCCTGGGACAGCAGCACGCCGGCCACCGAGAACAGGCCGATCACCGCGAGCGAGGGCAGATCGCCCAGGCTGATCCCGTGGGCCCAGTCGACGGCCACGGCCTTGGTGAACACCGACGACATGCCGAACGCGATGCCGGAGGCGGTGGCGAGCAGCACGCTGCGCACCGCGGGATGCCGGTGCGCCGCCAGCCCCGCGCACAGCAGCGCCGCCACCGCCGCTCCGGTGACCAGCGCGACCACCAGCCGCTGGGCCGGAGCCAGGGAGTGCGCGGCGGCGGAGGAGCCCACCAGGGACAGCAGGCCGGCGAGGCCCACCGTGGCCATGACGGCACCGCGCCAGGCGGTCGCACCGGCCCGGCGGCCCACGCAGAGCGCCGCCATCGGCAGCGCGAAGACGATGGTCAGCGCGCCGAGCGGCTGGACCAGGCTGAGCGGCCCGCAGGCCAGCGCCACGACGTGCAGCACCCCGCCGAGACCGTTGAGCGCCAGCGCACCCCACCAGCCCGGCCGGCGCAGGGGGAGGTACGCGCTGTCCGCGGAGGAGACCGCGACCTGCTCCTGCACGATCGCTCCGCCCGCGTAGGCGAGGGCGGAGACGACCGACAGGAGCACGGACAACGCCAGGGCGCTCATCGCTGTCTCCTCTGGGTGCGGCGGACGTCCCGGGCCCGGCGCTGCGAACGGTCGGCTTCCATGGCCATCACTCTGCCCGCCCGCGCCCCTGCCGTCGTCGTACCTGAGCACGCAATGCGTCCTACTGCCGATGGAGTACACCGGCCGGGCGATCATCCCCTGGAGGGGCGACGCCGAGAGGAGACCCGCCCGATCGCGTCCGTGACGCGCCTGGTACGAGTGCTTGTCGTGGACTCCGACCTCGATCCCGGCCTCGCCGCGCTGCACGCGCTCGGCGGCTTCTTCGTCCTGCGCACCGTCCCGGACCCGGACCCGGACGTGAACGCGAACCCAGCCCCGGACGCGAACCCGGCCCCGGACCCTGCCCCGGCCGGCGTCGGCTCCGGCGCCGGTCCGCGGCGGCTGCCGACCCTCGCGGAGGGCTACGCCGGGGTGGCGTCGGACGCCTCCCCGGATCCGCTCACCTCGCGTGTCACCATCGTCGGAGAGCGGCTGGGGACCCGGGAGCCGCGGGTCGCCGCCTCCATCGCCCAGCAGGGGCTGGCCGCCCGGCTGTGGTCGGCGGCCCTGGGCTGCGCCGTCCTGTACGGCCGGCTGCCGGACCTGGATCCGCGCCTGCTGCGCTGGGACGCCCTCGCCGCCGCGCCCGACGACCTGTGGCTCACGGGGACGCGCCCGCTGCCCGGCGACGCCGCCACGCTCGCCGGCACCGTCGTGCACGGCCATCTGGAGCCGCTGACGGCCGCCCTGCGGGCCCGCTACGGCGTGGCGACGGGCCTGCTGTGGGGCAACGCGGCCTCCGCGCTCGCCGCGACCGCCCGGGAACTGAGCCGCTGGGCCCGCGTCCACGGCCGTACCGACGTGGCCGCCCGCACCCGCGTCCTCGCCGGTGAACTCTTCGCCCACCCCCTGCTCGACGGCACCGGCGCCCGCACCGGCACGGCCTTCCGGCGCCGCAGCTGCTGTCTGTACTACCGGGTGCCGGGGGGCGGGCTCTGCGGCGACTGCTGCTTCACGCGCCCGCCGCGCTCTTCCCCGGGCGCCGCTTCTGGGTGACCATGAGAGAACCTGCCACCGGGACGAGGGGGTTGTCGGGTGCGAGTGGGACTGCTGACCCGGGAGTACCCCCCGGACGTCTACGGCGGTGCCGGCGTCCATGTGGAGTTCCTGGCCCGCGAGTTGACCGACCTGGTGGATCTGGAGGTGCACTGCTGGGGCGAGGGCCGCGGGGTCGGGGTCGTGCGCCACCGTCCCTGGTCCGCCCTCGACGGTTCCAACGACGCGCTGCGCACCTTCTCGGTGGACCTTGCCATGGCCGCCGCCCTGGAAGGCCGCGAGATCGTCCACAGCCACACCTGGTACGCCAACCTCGCCGGCCATGTCGCCAAACTGCTGTACGGCGTCCCGCACGTGGTCACCGCCCATTCGCTGGAGCCGCTGCGCCCCTGGAAGGCCGAGCAACTCGGCGGCGGATACGCCCTGTCGGGCTGGGCGGAACGCACCGCGATCGAGGCGGCGGACGCGGTGATCGCCGTCTCGGGCGCCATGCGCGAGGACGTCCTCACCTGCTACCCGGCACTCGACCCGGCCCGTGTCCACGTCGTGCACAACGGCATCGACACCCGGCTCTACCGCCCCGACCACGGCACCGACGCGCTCACCCGGCACGGCATCGACCCGGACCGCCCGTACGTGCTGTTCGTCGGCCGGATCACCCGGCAGAAGGGCGTGCCCCATCTGCTGCGCGCGGTACGGGGCATCGACCCCGGCGCCCAGGTCGTGCTCTGCGCGGGCGCCCCCGACACCCCCGAGATCGAGCGGGAGTTCCGGGAGCTGTTCGAGGAGCTGCGCCGGACTCGGGCGGGCGTGTTCTGGATCCCGCAGATGCTGCCGCGCCCGGAGGTGGTGCAACTCCTCACGCGCGCGGCGGTGTTCGTCTGCCCCTCGGTCTACGAGCCGCTCGGCATCGTCAACCTGGAGGCGATGGCCTGCGGCACACCGGTCGTCGCGTCACGGGTGGGCGGCATCCCCGAGGTCGTGGACGAGGGCCGGACCGGTCTGCTGGTCGACGTGGACGACGACTTCGGCTCCGGGCTCGCCCGGGCGCTGGACGCCCTCCTCGGCGATCCGGACACGGCCCGCCGCATGGGCGAGGCCGGACGGGTGCGCGCGGTGGGGGAGTTCGGCTGGGGCGCGGTGGCCCGCCGTACGGCGGGGCTGTACGAGGAGATCCTCAAGCAGGCTTAGTCCGGCCTGCTCGGGGCAGCCATGGTTCAACCACGGTGAGGGGAGCGGCCATGCGTCGTGGAGGGCCTTCCGTACTGGGGATCGTGCTGGCGGGCGGCGAGGGCAAACGCCTGATGCCGCTCACCGCGGACCGCGCCAAACCCGCGGTCACCTTCGGCGGAACGTACCGCCTCGTCGACTTCGTCCTGTCCAACCTCGTCAACGCCGATGTGCTGCGCATCTGTGTGCTGACCCAGTACAAGTCGCACTCGCTGGACCGGCACATCACCACCACCTGGCGGATGTCCAGCCTGCTCGGCAACTACGTCACCCCGGTCCCCGCGCAGCAGCGGCTCGGCCCGCGCTGGTACCTGGGCAGCGCCGACGCGATCCTGCAGTCCCTGAACCTGGTCCACGACGAACAGCCCGAGTACGTGGCCGTGTTCGGTGCCGACCACGTCTACCGCATGGACCCCCGGCAGCTGCTGCGGCAGCACATCGAGGGCGGCGCGGGGGTGACGGTGGCCGGCATCAGGGTGCCGCGCGCGCAGTCCTCGTCGTTCGGGGTGATCACGCCGGGCCCGGACGGCCGTACCGTGCGGCGGTTCCTGGAGAAGCCCGCGGACCCCCCGGGCCTGCCGGACGACCCGGAGCACGTGTTCGCCTCGATGGGCAACTACGTCTTCACCACCAAGGCGCTCGTCGAGGCGCTGCAACGGGACGCCGAGGACAGCCGGTCCGTGCACGACATGGGCGGTTCGATCCTGCCCCGGCTGACCGCGCGCGGCGAGGCCCAGCTGTACGACTTCAGCGACAACCACGTGCCCGGCGAGACCAGCCGCGACCAGGGGTACTGGCGGGACGTGGGCACCCTGGACGCCTACTACGAGGCGCACATGGACCTGATCGCCGAGCGCCCCGCGTTCAACCTGTACAACCGCCAGTGGCCGATCTACACCCACTCGGGCCAGCTCTCCCCGGCCCGCTTCAACGCGGGCGGCATCGCGAGCGAGTCCATCGTCAGCGCGGGCTGCCTGATCCGCGGCCAGGTCACCCGGTCGGTGCTGTCCCCGGGCGTCCGCGTCGACCCGGGCGCGGTCGTCCAGGGCTCCGTGCTGCACGACAACGTCCGCATCGGCCGGGGCGCGGTGGTGCGCGGTGCCGTCCTGGACAAGAACGTGGAGGTCCCGCCGGGCGCCACGATCGGAGTGAACCCGGAGCGGGACACCGAGCTGTACACGGTCTCCCAGGGCGGCGTCATCGCGCTGGGCAAGGGGCAGCGGGTGCCGTAGCGCCGCTCCGGCGGTCTCGGCCGCACCCGCGGCCACGAGGGCTTCGAACGACCCCTCTGGCCACCCGTCACCCTCCGGCCGGTTCCCCGCTTCGTGCGACGCGTTTCGCGCGACACCTCCAGGATGCCCGGGTTTGCGGCCCGCGGCCCTCAGGATGCAGGCAACGGCGTCCGACCTGAGGAGGTCATCCGACATGAGAGGGACCCGGCGCACACGCTTGTGCATGGCCGGGGTGATGGCGGCGTCCGCGCTGCTCGCCACCCCCGCCGCACGGGCCGCGGAGCGGGCCGACGGCCACCTCACCGACCTGGTCAACCCGTTCATCGGAACCCAGAACGAGGGCAACACCTTCCCCGGCGCGGCCGTGCCCTTCGGCATGGTGCAGCTCTCCCCGGACACCGGGCACAGCACCGGCTACGACTACACGCAGAACCGTATCCGCGGCTTCTCGCTGGTCCACCTCTCGGGCGTCGGCTGCCGCATCGGCGGCGACCTGCCCGTGCTGCCGACCACCGGCGACGTCACGCAGACGGACTACGGCCAGTACGCGGCGGCCTTCTCCCACGACGACGAGGAGGCGAGCCCCGGCTACTACCGGGTCGGCCTCGCCTCCGGCATCCGCGCCGAACTGACCGCGACCGCCCGCACCGGCGTGCAGCGCTACACCTTCCCGGCCACCGACCGGGCCAACGTCCTGCTGAACGCGGCCCAGTCGCTGCACAAGCCGGTCGGCAGCGCGGTGGAGATCCTGGACGACCGCACCGTGCGCACCGAGATCACCGGCCACGGATTCTGCCGGGACACCGGCCCCTACACGGTCTACACGATCACCCGCTTCAGCCGCCCCTTCACCGCCTACGGCACCTGGGACGGCCGGACCCTCACCCCGGGCGCCCGCAGCGGACCCGGCGGCGCCTACGTCCGTTTCGACACCACCCGGGACCGTACGGTCGAGGCCACCACCGCCCTGTCGTACGTCGACTCGCGCGGCGCCGCGGCCAACCTGCGCGCCGAGGGCGGCCGGTCCTTCGACGCCGTACGGCACCGGGCGCGCGAGGAGTGGGAGCGCCGGCTCGCCGGCGTCCGCGTGCGGGGCGGCACGCTCACGCTCGACCGGACCTTCTACTCCTCGCTGTACCGGTCCTACCTCGCCCCCAACGTCGGCAGCGACGCCGACGGCCGCTACTTCGGCTGGGACCGCCGTACCCATCGCGCCCGTGGTTTCACCTACTACCAGAACTGGTCGCTGTGGGACACCTACCGCACCCAGGCCCAGCTGCTCGCGCTGCTCGCGCCGCGCGAGGCACGGGACATGGCGCGGTCGGTGGTCGCCGTGGCCGAGGACGGCGGCTGGCTGCCCAAGTGGGGCTACGGCCCGGTCGAGACGAACATCATGAGCGGCGACCCGGTCACCCCGTTCCTGACCACCGCCTACCGGACGGGGCTCCTGAAGGGATTCGAGGAGCGGGCCTACCGGGCGCTGCGGAGGAACGCCGACGGCGTGCCGCCCGCCGAGTACCCCGGCGTCGGCCGGGAAGCCAACGCCGAGTACCTCGCGGGCGGCTTCGCGCCCTATGTCAAAGGCCGCCCGTACGCCAAGATGGGCGACTCCGACTACCACCACGGTGCCTCCGTCACCCTGGAGTACGCGCTCGCCGACGCGATGCTCGCGCAGATGGCGCGTGATCTCGGGCACGCGGACGACGCGGCCCGCTATGCGGCCCGCTCGCGGAACTACCGGAACGTCTTCGACCCCGCCACCGGTTTCTTCCGCGCCCGCGACGCCTCCGGTGCCTTCACCGGCTCGGCCGACCCGGCCCGCGGTATCGGCTTCCACGAGGGCACGGCCTGGCAGTACCAGTGGCTCGTCCCGCAGGACGTGCCGGGCATGGTCGCGCTGATCGGCGGCAAGCGCGCGGCCAACGAGCGCCTGGACACCTTCTTCGCCTACGACCGGCTGCTCGCCGACCCGGCGCGGACCGCCCGTGAGGTGTGGGTGCACGGCGACCCGTACGCCTACTACAACGCCGCCGTGTACAACCCGATGAACGAGCCGGACCTCATCGCGCCCTACACCTACCTCTCCACCGGCCAGCCCTGGAAGACCACGGACGTGGTGCACGCGGCGCTGACCCTGTTCACCGACGGCCCCACCGGCATGACCGGGAACGACGACCTCGGCACGATGTCCGCCTGGAACGTCCTGTCGTCCATCGGGCTCTTCCCGGTCCAGCCCGGACACGACACCTGGGGCCTGACCACGCCGGTCTTCGACCGTGTCGACCTGACCCTGGACCGCCGCTACTGGCCGGCGGGCCGGCTGACGGTGACCGCGCCCGGCACCTCGGCCGCGCACCGCTACGTCCAGGCCGTGCGCACCGACGGGGTCCCGCACGCCCGGACCTATCTGACCACCGGAGCGCTGCGCTCCCTGCGCTCCCTCGCGTTCACGGTCGGCCCGCGCCCGTCGGAGTGGGGTACGTCACCCGAAGCGGCGCCGCCCGTCCTGAGATGACCTCGGCCGTCACGTGAGTCCCGCCCCTCTCGGCGGGGGGCGGGACTTAACCTGACGTTAACTGTGCGTATCTTGATCGTACTTGACCGTAATCGCTCGGCGGAGATTGACTGCTGATCCGCCCCTCGTCGACGCGTGAGGCAAGCCCTTGACTTCCGACCTGCTCGCTCCTCTCGACCTGGCCTTCTGGAACATGGAGTCCGACCGGCACCCGATGCATCTCGGTGCGCTCGGGGTCTTCGCCGCGCACTCGCCCACCGCAGGGGCCCACGCCGCCGACCTGCTCGCCGCCCGCGCCGCCGCCGTGCCCGGCCTGCGCCTGCGCATCCGCGACCGCTGGCAGCCGCTCGCCTTCGGCGGCGCGATCCGCGAGACCGACCCCGACTTCGACCCCCTGGACCACGTCCGGCTGCACGCCCCCACCGACGACTTCCACGCGGTCGCCGGCCGGCTGATGGAACGCCCCCTGGACCGCGCCCGGCCGCCCTGGGAGGCGCATGTGCTGCCCGGCGCCGACGGGGTGTCCTTCGCGGTGCTCTTCAAGTTCCACCACGCCCTCGCCGACGGGCTGCGCGCGCTCAAGCTCGCCGCCGGCGTCCTGGACCCCGTCGACCTGCCCGAGCGCGCGCCGCGCGCCATCGAGCCGCCGCGCGGTCTGCTGTCCGACGTGCGCCGGCTGCCCGCGCTGGTCCCCGGGCTGGTCAGGGGCGCGCTGTCCGACGTGGGCCGGGCCCTGGACATCGGCACCTCGCTCGCCCGGTCCACCCTCGGCATGCGTCCGTGCGCCGCGCTGACCTCCGCGCCCAGCGGCACCCGCCGCACCGCCGGTGTCGTCCTCGACATCGACGAGGTGCACCGGGTGCGCAAGAGCGCCGGCGGCACAGTGAACGACGTCCTCATCGCCGTCGTCGCCGGTGCCCTGCGCCGCTGGCTGGACGAACGCGGCGACGGCAGCAAGGACGTGACGCCCCGCGCCCTGATCCCCGTCTCCCGGCGCCGCCCGCGCACCGCCCAGCCACAGGGCAACCGGCTCTCCGGGTATCTGATACGGCTCCCGGTGAACGAGCCCGACCCGCTCGGCCGCCTCCAGAGCGTGCGCGCCGCGATGGTCCGCAACAAGGACGCGGGCCCCGACCGGGGCGCCGGCGCGGTGGCCCTGCTGGCCGACCACGTCCCGGCCCTCGGCCACCGGCTCGGCGGGCCGCTGGTCGGCCAGGCCGCCCGGCTCTGGTTCGACATCCTCGTCACCAGCGTGCCGCTGCCCGGCCTCGGGCTGCGGCTCGGCGGCCACGAACTGGCCGAGGTGTATCCGCTGGCCCCGCTCGCGCCCGGCCAGGCGCTGGCGGTCGCGATCTCGACGTACCGCGGACGCGTGCACTACGGGCTCGTCGCCGACGCGCGGGCCGTGCCGGACCTGGACCGGTTCGCGCACGCGGTGACGGCCGAGGTGGAGACGCTGCTGGCGGTGTGCGACCGCTGAGGCACGGTCGGTGCCCCGCGCGAGCGGGGCCCGGCCCAGCGGTTTGGTGCCCGGGCCCGGCCCTCCGTAACATTCCCTGTTCGAAAGCGGACGCGAGTCGGAGCGCCGCGCGGGTGATCAGGGAAGCGGCAGCGCGATGACGGTGACAGAGGACGGCTCGACGTCCATGGACGTGCCCATGGACGAGGTGGTCTACGGGCCCGGTATCGACCCCGAGCGGCTGGCCGTCTGCCTCAGCGTGCTGGAGGAACTGGACCGGCTGGAGGTCGACCACCCCCACGCGGTCGCGGTGCGCCGTGCCACCTCGCACATCTACCGGACGGTCAAGCAGCGCCGCCGCCAGGAGCGCCGGGCCGCCAAGACCGCCCACGACCGGGCCGTGACGGAGATCACCGCGACGGGCTCGGCCGAGCGCATCGACGACGAGACCGAGGGCATCCTGCCCTCCTCCAAGATCGAGACGGGCCGGATCGCGGGGATACTCCAGCGCCCGCGCTCCTGCTACGTCTGCAAGCAGCGCTACGTCGAGGTCGACTACTTCTACCACCAGCTGTGCCAGAAGTGCGCCGCCGAGAACCGCACCAAGCGGGACGCGCGCGCCGACCTCGCCGGCAAGCGCGCCCTGCTCACCGGCGGCCGGGCCAAGATCGGCATGTACATCGCGCTGCGCCTGCTGCGCGACGGCGCGCACACCACGATCACCACGCGGTTCCCCAAGGACGCCATCCGCCGCTTCAAGGCGATGGACGACTCGGCGGACTGGCTGCACCGCCTGGAGGTGGTCGGCATCGACCTGCGCGACCCGGCCCAGGTCGTCGGCCTCGCCGACCAGGTCGCCGCGGCGGGCCCCCTGGACATCCTGATCAACAACGCCACGCAGACCGTGCGCCGGCTGCCCTCCGCCTACGCCGCCCTGGTCGAGGGCGAGAGCGCGCCGCTGCCCGCCGGGGAGCTGCCCGCCCACCATGTCATCGGCGCCTTCAACTCCGGCGCCGTCGGCGATCTCGGCGGCCCGGCCGCCCTGCCCGTCGGCACCAGTGACCTCGACGCGCAGAAGGTCGCCGACCTGGCCCTGGTCGCGGGCAACGCCAGCGTCGCCCGGCACCTCGACGGCACCGCCATCGACGCGGGCGGTCTGCTGCCCGACGTCGTCGACACCAACACCTGGGTGCAGTCGATCGAGCAGATCTCCCCGGTGGAGCTGCTCGAAACGCAGCTGTGCAACTACACGGCGCCGTTCATCCTGATCAGCAAGCTGCGCCCGGCCATGGCCGACGCCGCCAGGAAGGCGGCGAGCGGACGGGCGTACGTCGTGAACGTCTCGGCCATGGAAGGGGTGTTCAGCCGCGGCTACAAGGGCGCGGGCCACCCCAACACCAACGCCGCCAAGGCCGCGATGAACATGGTGACGCGGACCAGCGGCGAGGAGATGTTCCAGACCGACGGCATTCTCATGACCTCGGTGGACACCGGCTGGATCACCGACGAGCGCCCCCACTACGACAAGCTGCGCCTCGCCGAGGCCGGCTTCCACGCCCCCCTCGACCTGGTCGACGGCGCCGCCCGCGTCTACGACCCGATCGTGCGCGGCGAGGCGGGCGAGGACCTGTACGGCGTCTTCCTGAAGGACTACGCGCCCGGCAAGTGGTGAGCCGCCGGGCGGGGGACGCGCACGGTGTGACGCGCACGGTGTGACGCGTACGCTGTCACGCGTACGGTGTGACGCGCGGCGGCCGGTCCTCAGTCGACCGCGCCGAGCCGCGCGTGGCGGGCCGCCACCAGCTCCAGCACCGTGCGCCAGTCCTCCAGCACGCCCGCGTCGAACCCGGCCGTGCGGCCCTCCTCGGCGGCCTGGCGCAGCCGCAGCGCGTCGTCGTCGGCGGGGCCGGGGGCGTCGGTGTCCGCACGGACCAGCCGGTACACCCGCTCCCCGAGCAGGGAGCGCACCGCCTCGGCCGCGCTCCGCGCGCGGGCCGCCTCGTCGTGCGGGCTCAGCACCGGCCCGATGCCCCGCACCAGGCCGGCCACCTGGAGTTCCTTGTCGGCGGGGCGACCGCGGCGCAGCAGCGCCGCGGTCCGCAGCGCGTGCTGCGGCCGGCCGGCGTACAGCAGATCCATCAGCTCCTCGACGCTGCGCAGCTCCATGCGTCAGTCCTTCCGCGAGACAGCCGTTGCCGCGTCAGCAGACCATGACGAGCTTGCCGCGCGGCCAACGGCACTTGAACTGCGCCGAGTCCGGGGGCCAGTTGCCGGACCGGTTCGAAGAGGTGTTCGCCAGGCTAGGCCGAGTGGGTGATTCCCGGGGTCGCTTGAGTGAGCATCTTGTTTCAAAAGGCCCCATATTAGGGGGTATTGGGATGCCGCAGGCAGTGCATTGGTTACACCTTGTTTGCATTCCCTATCGAGCGGATGCCCGCTCATTTGGTTAATCTGGAGTGGACGGACAGCAGCACGGGGTCCCACCCACACCCATCGTCCGTCCTGGGGCGAGCCGGTTCACAACGGCCTGCTCTGACAGAGGTACCGGCGCCACCGCGTCCGAACTGGCCTTCCATCCAGACCCGAGCGGGCGTCGAGCGCCGGAGCGCAGACTGTCCGGTACGCCCCGAGGGTGACCCGACACATAAGGAGTGCGCGGTGACACCGGAGAAGACGAATCGCGATCAGCGCCCCGAGGAACACAGGGAGCGCGTGGGCCGCCGGCCCGGAGAGCTCGGCAGCCTCGACGTGTGGGCCCGGTCCGCCCCGATCCGCCTCGCGGGTTACGAGGACGACCTCGCCGAGCCCCACATCCTGCCGAGCGTGGACTGACCCCGGTCCCGACCCGTCGCGATCGCCGCACGCATGGGCGTGACAGACTCACGCCCATGCTGATCAGAGAAGCCGCGGCCGAGGACTGGCCGCGGATCTGGCCCTTCTGGCACCGCATCGTCGCCGCCGCCGAGACCTACGCGTGGGACCCCGACACGACCGAGGAGGCGGCCCGCGCCCTGTGGACGGGCCCGGCCAAGCGGACCTACGTCGCCGAGGACGAGACCGGAACCGTGGTCGGCTCGGCCTACCTCACCCCCAACTACGGCGGACCCGCCGCCGGCGTGGCCAACGCCGGCTTCATGGTCGACCCGGACCACTCCGGCCGCGGCGTCGGCCGCGCGCTGGCCGAACACATCCTGGCCGCGGCCCGGGCCCAGGGCTACCGGGCGATGGTCTTCAACGCCGTGGTCGAGACGAACCCCGCCGTCGGCCTCTGGAAGTCCCTCGGCTTCACCGTCCTGGGCACGGTCCCCGAGGCGTACGACCACCCGCGCCACGGCCGGGTGGGGCTGCACATCATGTACCGGGCGCTGGACTGACCCACCCGCCTCACGAGCGGTCCGCCACCGGCGCGGTACGCCGCCACGGGTTCGCCCGCTCCAGTTCCGCCGCCAGCTCCAGCAGCACGGACTCCGTACCGGGCCGGCCCACGAGCTGTACGGCGCAGGGGGCGCCGGAGGGAAGGGCGCCGGCCGGAACGGACATCGCGGGCCAGCCCGTCAGATTCCACGGCGGGGTGAACGGCGAGTAGGCGGTGTTGGCGAGGACGTTGCGCAGCCAGCCGCGCTCGTGCCACGGACCGGCCTGCGGGGAGCGCCGGGCCAGGGCCGGGGTGAGCAGCACGTCGTGCTCGGTGAAGAACGGCGTCAGCCGCGCGCGCAGCCGCTCGCGCGCGTCACCGGTGCGGACCGGGCGGACGAAGCGGCGCCCCACCGCCGCGTGCACCCGGGTCCGGCGGGCCAGCCGCGCCCGGTCCAGCCCCTCGGCGTCCACCGCCGTCCCGGCGGTCCAGTGCCCGAGCGCGGTCACGCCGAGGGAGAGTGGATACGGCGGCTCGGCCCGCAGCACCCGGTGCCCGGACCGGGCCAGCGCCCCGGCCGCCTGCCGGACCGCGGTCGTATACGGCCGGCTGACGCTCACCCCGGCGAGCGGGCTGCGCAGGGCGACGGCGATCCTCCGGCGGACCGGCTCGTCGGCCGGTGCGAACTCGGCGTCCGCGAGGACCGCCAGCATCAGCCGCAGATCCTCGACCGTGGTGGCCAGCGGGCCGTTCTCCGACATGCCGAACCAGTCGCCGTTGCCGATCCCGGCCGGCACCACCGCGTGCCCCGGCTTCAGCGTCACCAGCCCGCAGTTCGCGGCCGGGATGCGCAGCGAGCCCATCCCGTCGTTGCCGAGGGCCAGCGGCACCAGCCCCGCGGCCACGGCCGCCGCGCTGCCGCCCGAGGAACCGCCCGCCGTCCGCGAGAGATCCCACGGATTGCGGGCGATGCCGTACGGCCCCTCCGTGGTACCGAAGACGCACAGCTCGGGCACGTTGGTCAGGCCGACCACCACCGCACCGGCCGCCCGCAGCCGGGCCACCGTCACATGGTCCTGCGCGGCCGGGGCGTCCGGCGTCGCGGCGGAACCGCTGCGGTACGCCTCGCCGCGCACCGCCAGGTTGTCCTTGACCGCCACCGGCACGCCCGCGAGCGGCAGTTCCGTCAGACCGGCACGGGAGGCCACCTCGTCGGCCTCGGCGAGCGCCGCCTCCGCCCGGACCTTCCGGAACGCCCCGATCCGGCCGTCGAGCCGCTCGATCCGCGCGAGGTGCGCGGCCACCACCTCCCGCGGTGTGACCCGCTTCGCCCGGACGGCGGCGGCGATCTCGGCGGCACTCCGGCCGGCCCAGTTGCTCACGGACACTCCTCGGCTGGTTCGACGGCTGTGCGCACGCCGGCGCACCGGCGGCCCGCCGGTACGAGCCGGGGCGCACAGGGAGAACTGTGCCCCGCCGGGCCGGGCGCGTCGAGAGGCCGTTCGCGCCCACGCGCCGGTCGTCCGGTCCGTCCGCCGGCCCCGCACCGGTCCGGACCGCGGCCGGCCGGCCGCACCCGATGCCGCCGGGCGGGGGAACCCTCAACCGGACCGCGCGGGGCCCGTGCTGTCGCGGTCGATCAACCGGGGCACCGGCACCCGTACCGTCCTGGCCGCGCCGCCGTCCAGCAGCGCCAGCAGCTCTCGCGCCGCCGTGGAACCGAACTCCACGCTGTCCCGCGACAGCGCGGACAGCCATGGCTTGACCATGCGGCACAGCGCCGAGTCCTCCCAGGCCACCACCGACAGATCGGCCGGCACCGAGAAACCCAGCTCGGAGGCCGCGGCCACCCCGGCGACGGCCATCACGTCACTGTCGTAGACGAGGGCGGTCGGGGGCGTGCGGCCGCGCAGCACCTCGCGGGTGACGGCGGCGGCCTCCGCGTCGGAGTAGTCGGTCGTCACGGACTCCACCTCGGCCAGCCCCCGCCGCTCCGCCTCCGCGCGCAGCGTGGCGATCCGGCGCCGGGTGTGGGCCAGGTCCGGCAGGCCGGCGATGTGCACGATCCGGCGGTGGCCCAGGGCGGTCAGCTCGTCCACCACCGACGCCATCGCCCCCGCGTCGTCCGCCCAGACCGTGGAGAGCCCGGGGTGGCGCTCGTCCGGCGCGCCGCCGATCACCACGGCGGGCAGCCCGAGTTCGTCCAGCAGTCCGGGGCGCGGATCGTCGGCCCGCGGGTCGACGACCAGCACGCCGTCCACCCGGTGCTCGGCCCACCAGCGCCGGTACACCGCGCACTCGTCGGCCACGTCCTCCGCCACCTGGAAGAGCAGCCCCAGATGGCGCTCGGCCAGCACCTCCTGGATGCCGGAGACGAGCTGGAGGAAGAACGAGTCGACGCCCAGCGTGTGCGCGGGCCGCGCGAGGACGAAGCCGACCGTCGCCGCGCCCTCGCCGGACAGGGCGCGGGCGGCCGTGCTGGGCCGCCAGCCCAGCTGCTCGGCGACCCGGCGGACCCGGGCCCGGGTGGCCTCGGAGACACCGGGGCGGTCGTTCAGCGCGAAGGACACGGCGCTCTCGGAGACCCCGGCACGGCGGGCGATGTCCTTCATCGTGGGCCGGCGGGCCGGGGACCGTCTGGTCGGCACGCTTTCTCCCCCTTCCGGAGGGTGCTTGCTAATGCGCTTGAGTGTCAAGACCCTAAAGCGCATTAGTGATCGCTGGCAAGCTTCCGGCCGAACCCCGCTGAGCTGCACTAATGAAGGACGGATTTCTTTAGCTGCGGCGAATGCATTGACTTTCCCGGAACGCACTGGGCAAGGTCTTCGGCGCCACCGATAGCCCATACACAGCAAGGGAGCCGTGTCCGTGCCCATGTCCCGCAGAGCCCTCGCCGCCGCTGCCGTCGCCCTCGTCCTGCCGCTGAGCGCCTGCGGCTCCGGCGGTGACGACGGCGGCTCCACCGACGCCTCCGGCAAGGTGGAGGGCGACATCACCTTCCAGACCTGGAACCTGCGCGCCAACTTCAAGCCGTACTTCGAGGGGCTGATAGCCGACTTCGAGCACCAGTACCCCGGTACGCACGTGAAGTGGGTCGACCAGCCCGGCGAGGGCTACGCCGACAAGCTCAGCGCCGACGCCGCCGGCGGCACCCTGCCCGACGTCGTCAACGTCTCCCCGGACCTGGCCGCCCCGCTCGCCAAGGCCGGCCTCGCCCTCGACCTCGACAAGGCCGCCGCCAAGTACCGCCCCGAATACCTCGACGGCGCCTGGGCCAGCCACCGGGTGCCGGGCATGAACGGCACGTACGCCTTCCCCTGGTACCTGAACACCGGCCCGCTCTTCTACAACAAGGCCCTGTTCACCAAGGCCGGTCTCGACCCCGACCAGCCGCCGAAGACGTACGACGAACTCTTCGCCGACGGCCTGCGGATGGCGGAGAAGAGCGACGGCAAGGTCGCCACCCTCGCCAACGTGCCCACCATCGAGGACTTCGGCCGCTACGGCGTCCCGCTCATGAACAAGCAGGGCACCGGCTTCGCCTTCAACGACGCCAAGGGAGTCCAACTCCTCACCAGGTACAAGCAGCTGTACGACGCCAAGGCGCTGGATCCGCAGGCGCTGACCGCCACCGGGGAGTCCGCCGGCAAGAAGTTCCTCACCGGAGCCGTCGCCATGAACCCCGGCAGCGCCCTGGACCTCGGCAACTTCAAGAAGAACGCGCCCAGCCTGTACCGGAACATCGGCATCACCGACCAGATCACCAGCACCGGCCACGTCAACATGTACGTGATGGGGTTGATGGTCAACTCCCGCACCAGGCACACCCCCGCCGCCGTCGCCTTCGCCCACTTCGTCACCGACGCGCGCAACCAGATGTCCTTCGCCAAGAAGGTCGCCATCTTCCCGAGCACCGCGGGATCCCTGGACGACCCGTACTTCACCAAGGAGGACGGCACCGACGAGACCCGGGTGCGGATCGCCGCCGCGAAGTCGCTGAAGAACGCCGTCAACTACACGCCCGTGCTGTTCAGCGAGCAGATGAAGACCGCGCTGCGCAACGAGGTCGCCAAGGCGCTCCAGGGCAAGGAAAGCCCCCAGGAAGCCCTCGACAACGCTGTCAAGGCCGCCGACCGACTGCTCCAGCAGGGCTGACCGCCATGGCCGCGCCCCTCCGCATCAAGCGCCAACTCGCCTTCAGTCCCTGGCTGTTCGCCGCACCCGGACTGCTCGTCGTCGGCGCCTTCGTGCTCTACCCCTTCGTCTCCACCCTGGTGAACTCCTTCACCGACCGCCGCACCCTGGTCCCCGGCCGCTTCGTCGGCCTCGCCAACTTCCGCGAGCTGCTCCACGACGACATGTTCTGGACCGGCCTGCGCAACAGTGCCCTGTACGTCCTGGGCGTCGTCCCGGCCCTGGTCGTCCTGCCGCTGCTGCTCGCCCTGCTGGTGCAGAAGCACATCCCCGGGATCACCTTCTTCCGCTCCGCCTTCTACACCCCGGTCGTCGCCTCGATCGTCGTGGTGGGGCTGATCTGGGTGTGGCTGCTGGACGAGCGGGGCCTGGTCAACTCGCTGCTGGAGACCGTGGGGATCGGCCGGGTCGGATTCCTCAGCGACCAGTGGCTGCTCCTGCTCAGCGCCATGGCGGTCACGGTGTGGAAGGGCCTCGGCTACTACATGATCATCTATCTGGCCGCGCTGGCGAACGTGCCGCGCGAACTGCACGAGGCCGCGGCCGTGGACGGGGCCGGACCGGTGCGCCGCTTCCTCTCGGTCACCGTGCCCGCCGTACGGTCCACGATGGTGCTGGTCGCCGCGCTCTCCTCGGTCGCCGCCTTCAAGGTGTTCTCCGAGGTCTACCTGATGGCCGGCCCCGGCGGCGGCCCGGCCGGCGAGGACACCACCCTCGTCATGCTCGTCCAGCGCACCGGCACCGGCCTGACCGGCCGCGTCGGCTACGCCTCCGCGCTCTCGGTGGTCGTCTTCGCCGTCACCGTCGCCCTGATGCTGCTCGTGCTGCGCGCCGACCGCGGGGAGGAGCGGTGAGCCTCCTGGAGAAGACACGGCCCGACCGGCAGGCCGCCCGGGCCCGGGAGCCGCGCGTCACCGATCGGCAGGGCCGCCGCGTCCGGGCCGGCGAACTGATCTGGCGCTACCTGCTGCTGCTCGCCGTCCTCGCCCTCACCGTCGGGCCCTTCCTGTGGCAGCTGTCCACCTCCCTCAAGGGACCCACCGAGGACGTCTACAGCTCACCGCCCCGGTTCCTGCCCGCCCACCCCACCCTGCACAACTACGCCCGCGTCGCCGACACCATCCCGGTCTGGGACTACGCCCTGAACTCCCTGAGGGTCGCCGCAGCCAACGTCGTGACTAACTGCGTGGGCTCGGCCCTCGCCGGGTACGCCCTGGCCCGGCTGCGCTACCGCGGCCGGCGCGCGACCACGCTCGCCTTCGTGCTGGCGATGCTCGTGCCGGTCGAGGGCATCGTGATCGCCCAGTTCACCACCATGCGCGAACTCGGCCTGAACAACACGCTGATCGGGGTGGTCCTGCCCGGCGCGATCGGCGCGATGAACGTGCTGCTGATGCGCAACGCCTTCCGCAACCTGCCCTACGAGATCGAGGAGGCGGCCTACGTCGACGGAGCCAACGTCTGGCAGCGGTTCCTGCGCATCGCCCTGCCGTCGGTGAAGGGCACCCTCGCCGTCGTCGCGATCTTCGCCTTCATGGGCGCCTGGGACGACTTCCTGTGGCCGCTGATCGTGCTCAGCGACCCCTCCAAGTTCACCCTGACCATCGGCCTCAACTATCTGCACGGCACCTTCGCCAACGACGAGCGTCTCGTCGCCGCCGGCACCGTGATCGCCGTGGCGCCGCTCATGGCCCTCTTCGCCTGCCTGCAGCGCTACTTCTTCCGCGGCGTCGGCGAGGGCGCGGTCAAGGGCTGAACGACGTCAACCGCTTCCCGAGGACAGCAAGGACATCCATGCCTCCTGCCGTGCGCTTCGGCGTCAACTACACACCCAGCGAAGGGTGGTTCCACCACTGGCTCGACTTCGACCTCGACTCCGTGCGCGCCGACCTCGACGCGATCGCCGCACTCGGCCTCGACCACATCCGGGTCTTCCCGCTGTGGCCGTACTTCCAGCCCAACCGCACCCTGATCCGGCCACGCGCCGTCGAGCAGCTCGTCGCCCTGGCCGACGCCGCCGCCGAACGCGGCCTGGACGTCAACGTGGACGGCCTGCAAGGCCACTTGAGCAGCTTCGACTTCCTGCCCGCCTGGACCCGCACCTGGCACCGCCGCAACCTCTTCACCGACCCGGACGTGACCGCCGGCCAGGCGGCCTATCTGCGCACCCTCGCCGCCGCCCTCGCCGACCGGCCGGCCTTCATCGGCATGACCGTCGGCAACGAGGTCAACCAGTTCGCCGCCGGCCCCCACCCCGACCCCGACCGGATCACCGCCGAGGAGGCCGAGCGGTGGCTCGGGCGGATGCTGGCCGCCTGCGCCGAGGGTGCCCCGGGCCGGCTGCATCTGCACGCCTCCTACGACGCCGCCTGGTACCAGGACGACCAGCCCTTCACCCCCGGCCACTCCGCCCGGCTCGGCGAGGCGACCGCCGTGCACTCCTGGGTGTTCAACGGCACCGCCCAGCGGCACGGCCGCACCTCCGTGCCCACCGAGCACCACGCCGCCTACCTGGTCGAGCTGAGCAAGGCCTGGGCGGACGATCCGCACCGGCCCGTGTGGCTCCAGGAGGTCGGCGCCCCCGCCCCCCTGGTGCCCGCCGAGCACGCCGCCGCCTTCGCCGAGGCGACGATCACGAACGTCCTGGACTGCCCGGACCTGTGGGGCATCACCTGGTGGTGCTCCCACGACGTCTCGCGCGCCCTCGGCGACTTCCCCGAACTCGAGTACTCCCTCGGCCTGCTGACCAACGAGCGCCGGCCCAAGGACATCGCCCGGGTGCTGGCCGAGGCGGCCCGCCGCCCCCCGCGCACCCCGGCGGCCCGCGGCACGGCCCTCGTCGTACCCGCCGACCCGGCCCACCGCTCCCGCTGCGCCCCCGGCGGCGACGTCTTCGACGCGTTCTTCCGGCTCGTCGCCGACGGCGCCCGCCCGGCCACCGTGCTCGACACGCGCGCCGACGACAAGGACCACCTCGCCGCGCGCGGCATCACCGACGTCGTCACTCCCGACCAGGTACTCCCCACCCCCCAAGGAGGCACCCGCTCGTGAACCCCACCAGACGCACCGTCCTGATCGCCGCCGGCTCGGCGGCCCTGGCCCCCGCCGTGGCCCCCGCACCGCCCGCGGCGGCGGCCCCCCGAGCCGCCGCCGCGACCCCGCCGTACGTCTCGTACTGGTACCCCGACTCGCTGCCCGCCGGCAGTCCCGGCCCCGGCATCACCTGGCGCAGCCTGAAGTCCTGGCGCGCGGCCGACGACCCCGACCTCGCCTGCAACGCCGCGTCCGTGCCGCTCGCCCCCCGCTTCACCCCGACCCCGGCGAACACCACCGCCCGCTCCGGACAGGCCCGCGTCCAGGCCCTGGTCTCCTTCGGGCCGACGTCGGGCAACCCCTCCCAGGGCTCGGCCACCGCCGACTACTACGCCCTGACCCACTGGGCCTACCTCGACGAGCTGGTGTTCTGGGGCGGCTCGGCCGGCGAGGGCCTGATCCTCGCGCCCAACGCCCCCGTCGTGGACGCGGCCCACCGCCACGGCGTCCCCGTCCTCGGCAACATCTTCCTGCCCCCGGTGGCCTACGGCGGACAGCTCCAGTGGACCCGCGACCTGGTGCAGAAGGACGCCGCCGGCCGCTATCCGCTCGCCGCGCAGCTCGTCGCGATGGCGGCGGCCCACGGCTTCGACGGCTGGTTCGTGAACGCCGAGACGAGCGGCGGGAACACCGCGCTCGGCACGGCGATGCTCGGCTTCGTCAAGGAGCTGAAGGCGCTCGCGGCGGCCAAGGGGCAGCGCGTGACCTGGTACGACGCGATGACCGTGAACGGCACGGTCAGCTGGCAGGGCGCCCTGAACAGCCAGAACCAGGCGTTCTTCCAGGCCGCCGACGACATGTTCGTGGACTTCCGGTGGAGCACGGCCACGCTCGCCTCCTCCGGCACCAAGGCGGACCAGCTGGGGCGCAGCCGGTACCAGCTGTGGGCCGGCGTCGACGTCGAGTCGAACGGTTCCGGTACGTATGTGAACTGGGACGCGATCGTGCCGGCCGGCAAGCCGCACGTCACCTCGATCGGCTTCTACCGGCCCGAGTGGACCCGCAACCACCTGCCCGCCGACCAGCGGGCCCCCGAGGACTTCCACGCGGCCGACGACCGGTTCTGGACCGGGCGGTCGCTGGACCCGGCTCGTCCCGATCCGGGTGACCCCTGGCGGGCACCGGCGGTCTGGGTGGCGGACCGGTCCACGGTCACCGCGGTGCCGTTCGCCAGCGTGTTCAACACCGGCCACGGACTGCGGTGGTACGAAGAGGGAGCCGTCGCCTCCGAGGCGCCCTGGAACCACCTCGGGCTCCAGGACCGGCTGCCGTCGCGGCGGTGGGTGGTCCGGACGGCGGGGGAGCGGCCCGAGGTCTCCTTCGACTTCGCCGATGCCTGGCGGGGCGGGAGCAGCGTGCTGGTGGCGGGTGAACCGGATCAACCGGCGGTGCTGGACCTGTACACGACCCGGCTGCCGATCGGTGTGAACACGGTTGTCGACCTGACGTACCGGAGCGAGTCTGGGGAGGTGAACGTCGAGCTGGCGGTGGCGACGGCCGAACCGAGCGCGCCGGGGGCGGCACCGCCGTACACGTATCTGGCCGTGAACCCGGTCCACGCGGGAGCGGCCGTGAAACCGGGCGCCACCGGCAGCCGTGTGAAGTCGGTCGACGGCTGGCAGACCGTGACGGTCCCGCTCACGGGCCTGTCCGGCACCGTCCGTGCCCTGGGCGTCCGGCTCACCGCCGGCGGCGGCCCCGTGCGCTGGCGGCTGGGCGGCCTCGCCGTCCGCCCCGACGGCCCCCCGCCCTCGCCCGCCGCCCCCTCCGGCGCCCGGGTCACCGCGGCGGCCGGCGGCGACCTCCGCCTCGCCTGGGACGCCGCCCCCGGCACCGTCCGCCACTACACCCTCCACCGGCTCCTGGCCGACGGCACCCGCCGCTTCCTCGGCGCCACCGGCCAGCGCGCCTACTTCGTCTCCGGGCTGCGGCCCGAACAAGGCGAGACGGCCGCACGGTTCGAGGTCCGCGCCGTGGGGGAGCTGTACAACGCCTCGACCGCCGTGACCGTCACCCACCCCTGGTAATTCATCCGGAACCCCGCAGGGAGCACCCCGCATGCATGACGACCGCACTCTGGTGGAAGCCCGCCTCAGGCGCGTCCTCGACGAACGCATCCGCCCCGCCGTCCACCCCGAGTCCGTGCCGCTCCGGGTCGCGGTGTGGCACGCGCCCGGCGAACCCGTACCGGTCGCGGAGGGACTCGCCGCCGAGCCCGAGCCGATCGAGGTGGGCGCCCGGTGGGGTGCTCCGTGGGGCACCAGCTGGTTCCGGGTGACCGGGACCGTACCCGAGGCATGGGCCGGGAGGACCGTCGAGGCCCTGCTGGACCTCGGCTTCGACGAGAACATGCCCGGATTCCAGTGCGAGGGCCTGGTCTACCGGCCGGACGGCACCCCGGTGAAGGGCCTCAACCCCCGCAACCAGTGGGTGCGGATCGGGGCGCCCGTCGAGGGCGGCGAGGAGGTGCGCCTGCACATCGAGGCCGCCTCCAACCCGGTCATCCTGGACTACCACCCCTTCGTCCCCACCCGGCTCGGCGACAAGGCGACCGCCGGCGACACCCCGCAGTACACGCTCACCCGCATGGATCTCGCCGTCTTCGACGAGTCGGTGTGGCAGCTGGTCATGGACCTGGAGGTGCTCGGCGAGCTGATGGCCGAGCTGCCCGTGGACTCCGCCCGCCGGCACGACATCCTGCGGGCGGTCGAGCGGGCGCTGGACGCCGTGGACCTCCAGGACGTGAACGGCACGGCGGACCGGGCCCGGGAGCGCCTCACCGGTGTGCTGTCCGTCCCCGCCGCGCCGTCCGCGCACCGGATCAGCGCGGTCGGGCACGCGCACATCGACTCGGCGTGGCTGTGGCCGCTGCGCGAGACGGTCCGCAAGGTGGCCCGTACGACGTCCAACATGACCGCGCTCATCGAGGACGAGCCGGACTTCGTGTTCGCCATGTCCCAGGCCCAGCAGTGGGCGTGGGTGAAGGAGCACCGGCCCGAGGTGTGGGCCCGGGTGAAGAAGGCCGTGGCCGAGGGACGGTTCGTGCCGGCCGGCGGGATGTGGGTGGAGTCGGACACCAACATGCCGGGCTCGGAGGCGATGGCCCGGCAGTTCGTGCACGGCAAGCGGTTCTTCCTCGACGAGTTCGGCATCGAGAACGAGGAGGCGTGGCTGCCGGACACCTTCGGCTTCGCCGCCGGCCTGCCGCAGATCATCAAGGCGGCCGGCTCCAAGTGGCTGCTGACACAGAAGATCTCCTGGTCGCAGACGAACAAGTTCCCGCACCACACCTTCCACTGGGAGGGCATCGACGGCACCCGGATCTTCACGCACTTCCCGCCCGTCGACACCTACAACTGCTCGATGAAGGGCAGCGAGATCGCCCACGCGGCCCGCAACTTCAAGGACAAGGGCAGGGCCCGGCACTCCCTCGCGCCCTCCGGCTGGGGCGACGGAGGCGGCGGCACGACCCGCGAGATGGTCGCCAAGGCGGCCCGGCTCCGGGACCTCGAAGGTTCCGCGACCGTCGTCTGGGAGACACCCCGGGCGTTCTTCGAGAAGGCCGAGGCCGAATACCCCGAACCGCCGGTCTGGGTCGGCGAGCTGTACCTCGAACTGCACCGGGCCACCCTCACCAGTCAGGCGCAGACCAAGCAGGGCAACCGGCGCAGCGAACACCTGCTGCGCGAGGCCGAGCTGTGGGCGGCCACCGCGGCCGTCCGCACCGGCTTCCCCTACCCCTACGAGGAGCTGGACCGCATCTGGAAGACGGTCCTGCTGCACCAGTTCCACGACATCCTGCCCGGCTCGTCCATCGCCTGGGTGCACCGGGAGGCCCGGGCGACGTACGAGCGCCTGGCCGCCGAGCTGACCGGGATCATCGAGTCCGCCCAGCGCGCACTGGCCGGCGAGGGCACGACCGCCCTGGTCTTCAACGCCGCTCCGCACGCCCGCTACGGCGTCCCGGCGGGCGGCGCCGCCGGCCGCGCGACGGCCGACGGCACCGCGCTCGCGCCCCGCGAGGACGGCGGCTTCACGCTGGACAACGGCCTGCTGCGGATCACCGTCGACGCCCGGGGCCTGGTCGTCTCCGCCTACGACCCCGCCGCCGACCGCGAGACCGTCGCCCCCGGCACGGCCGCGAACCTCCTCCAGCTGCACCCGGACTTCCCGAACATGTGGGACGCCTGGGACGTCGACTCCTTCTACCGCAACACCGTCACCGACCTCACCGACGCGGAGTCGGTCACGGCCGGCGAGGACGGCGCGTCGGTGCGGATCACGCGCTCCTTCGGCGCCTCCCGGGTCACCCAGGTGCTGTCGCTGCCGCCGGGGGAGCGGCGCCTGCTGATCGACACCGAGGTCGACTGGCACGAGACGGAGAAGTTCCTCAAGCTGGCCTTCCCGCTCGACCTGCACGCCGAACGGTACGCGTCCGAGACACAGTTCGGGCACGCCTTCCGCGCCACCCACACCAACACCTCGTGGGAGGCGGCCAGGTTCGAGGCCTGCAACCACCGCTTCGTCCACCTGGAGGAGCCCGGCTGGGGCGTGGCCGTCGTCAACGACTCGACGTACGGCCACGACGTCACCCGCACCGTGCGCCGGGACGGCGACCGGGGCACGACCACCACGGTCCGGGTCTCCCTGCTCCGCGCCCCGCGCTTCCCCGACCCGGAGACCGACCAGGGCGTCCACCGTTTCCGGCACGCCCTGGTCCCCGGTGCCTCGATCGCCGACGCGGTACGCGAGGGCTGGTGGATCAACCTCCCCGAGCGGTCCACGACCGGCGCCGCCGAGGTCGCCCCGCTGGTCACCGTGGACGACGACGCGGTGGTGGTGACGGCCGTGAAGCTCGCCGACGACGGCAGCGGGGACGTGGTGGTCCGCTTCCACGAGGCCCACGGCGGCCGGGCCCGGGCGACGCTGACGACCGGTTTCGGGGTCGCGGACGTCACGGTGACGGACCTGCTGGAGCGCCCGGCAGAGGACGCCGAACCTCCGGTACGGGACGGTGACCGGATCACCGTACGCCTGCGGCCGTTCGAACTGATGACGCTGCGGCTGCGCCGGAGCTGACCGACGGCCGAGCCGCCCGCGTGCCCCCGGGGCGGCACGCGGGCGGCGGCCGTCCGGACCGGGTTCCGGGCTCCTCAGCGCGGTCCGGGCCGCGGATCCGGGCCGCCCAGCTGTGCCCGCAGCCACTCCTCCACCTCGCCCACGTGGGCCGCCGCCGCCGTGCGTGCCGCCTCCGGGTCGCGGGCGGCGAGGGCGCGGTGGATGGCGGCGTGCTCGCGTCGGGTGCGGGCGAAGGCGCCCTCCTCCTGGTAGCCGCGCCAGACGCGGGCGCGGAAGGTGCGCGAGGACAGGCCGTCCAGGATGGCGGCCATGGTCTCGTTGCCGGCGGCGGCCGCGATCTCGCGGTGGAAGGCGAGGTCGTGGGCGAGGATCTCCTCGGGGTCGTCGGTGGCGTTCATGGCGGCCAGGTGCTTCTCCACGGCCGCGAGCCGGTCGTCGGTGATGCGCGCGGCGGCCAGCGCGGTCGCCGTCGACTCCAGGATCCGGCGCACCTCCAGCAGTTCCACCAGACGCGGCCCCCGGGACAGGTCGGCGACCACGCCGAAGGTCTCCAGCAGGTCGCCGGCCTCCAGCGCGGTGACGTAGATCCCGGAACCGTGCCGCGCCTCCAGGACCCCGAGGACCGTCAGCGCGCGGATCGCCTCCCGCATCGAGCTGCGGGAGATGCCCAGCCGGACGGCGAGTTCCCGCTCCGTGGGCAGCCGCTGGCCCGGCTCCAGCCGGCCCTCGGCGATCATCGCCTTGATCTGCTCGATGGCGCGCTGGGTCACCGTGCCCTTCTGCGGGGCCGCCTCGTCCACGCCACTCCTCCAGTCACCGGGTGCGTCGCAGTCTAGCCAGCCAAGTGGTCGGACCACTACGGGTTCAGGAGCGGGAATATCGCCGCACGAGGGTGTTGGCACGGCTCATTGGTCTGATAAGTATGCGGCGTCTGCTCGAAGAAGCTCACCCTCGAACCCCCTCGACGAGGAGCCGCGAGATGCCCGCCAGCACAGCGAGGAAACGCAGCAGGTCCCGTACCACCGGCGCGGCGGCACTGGCCGTCGGCGCCTCCCTCCTGCTCGCCGCCTGCGGCAGCACCAAGGACACCGCGAGCGCGGGCGGCGGCGGCACCGGCAAGGTCGGAGTGATCCTGCCGCTGCTGACGTCCCCGTTCTGGCAGTCGTACAACGACTACGTGCCGAGGACGGCCGAGGCCGAGGGCGTCGAGGTGCTGAAGACGGTCAACTCCAACAGCGACCCCTCCCAGCAGATCACCGACATCAACAACGAACTCAACCAGGGAGTCCGGGGCCTGGTGGTCGCCCCGCTCGACAGCGCCGCCATCGAGGCGGGCCTGGACCAGGCCGAACGCAAGGGCGTGCCGGTCGTCGCCGTAGACGTGGCCCCCGACAAGGGCAAGGTCGCCATGGTCGTACGGGCGGACAACGTCGCGTACGGCGAGAAGGCCTGCGACTACCTGGGACGGCACATCACCAGCGGCAAGATCGTGCAGATCATGGGCGACCTCGCCTCGGTCAACGGCCGTGACCGGTCCGAGGCCTTCCGGTCCTGCGTGCGCAAGAACCACCCCGCGCTCAAGATCCTGGAGATCCCCGCCAAGTGGGAGTCGGACACCGCGGCCTCCAAGCTGGACACGCTGCTGAACGCCAACCCCGACATCAAGGGCATCTACCTCCAGGCCGGCGGCGTCTACCTCGCGCCCACCCTGCAGACCCTGAAGTCCAAGAACATGCTCAGGACGGCGGGCCGGAAGGGCCACATCGTCATCGTCTCCAACGACGGCATCCCGCAGGAGTACGACGCGATCCGCGCGGGCCGGATCGACGCCACCGTCTCCCAGCCCGCCGACGCCTACGCCAAGTACGGCCTGTACTACATCAAGGCCGCCATGGCGGGGAAGACGTTCCGGCCCGGCCCCACCGACCACGACTCCACGATCGTCCGGCTGCCCAGCGGAATCCTGGAGGACCAGCTCCCCGCGCCCCTCGTCACCAAGGACAACGTCGACGATCCGAGGCTGTGGGGCAACGCGGGCCGATGAGTACGCCACTCGTGCACGCACAGGGGATCGTCAAGCGGTACGGCCCCACCGTCGCCCTCGCCGACGGCCGGCTCACCGTGCGGCCCGGCGAGTCCCACGCCCTCGTCGGCCGCAACGGCGCCGGCAAGTCCACCCTCGTCGGCATCCTCACCGGCGTGCAGGCCCCGGACGCGGGCACGGTCCGCTTCGACGGCGAGCCCGCGCCCCCGCTCGCCGACCGGGACGCCTGGCGCCGCAGGGTCGCCTGCGTCTACCAGAAGCCGACGGTCGTGCCCGAGCTGACGGTCGCCGAGAACCTCTTCATCAACCGGCAGCCCCTCACCCGCCGTTTCATCAGCTGGCGCAGGCTCCGGGCCGAGGCCGGGGAACTCCTCGCCACCTGGGACGTGCCCGTCGACCCCGACACCCGCACCGCCGACCTCACCGTCGAGGACCGTCAGATGGTCGAGATCGCCCGGGCGTTGAGTCTCGGCGCCCGGTTCATCGTCCTGGACGAGCCGACCGCCCGGCTCGACAACCGGGAGATCGAGCGCCTGTTCGGCCGGATGCGGGCACTCCAGGACTCGGGAGTGACCTTCCTGTTCATCTCGCACCACCTCCAGGAGGTCTACGAGGTCTGCCAGACCGTCACCGTGCTGCGCGACGCCCGCTGGATCACCACGGCTCCCGTCGCCGAACTGCCCCGGGACGCCCTGGTGGAGGCCATGGCGGGCGAGTCGGTCGCCGAGCACGCCCGCACCCGCGGCTCGGTGCCCGCCACCTCCCCGGTCGTGCTCGACGTCCGCGGTCTCACCTCCGCCGCGTACCAGGACGTCGACCTCACCGTCCGCCGCGGTGAGGTCGTCGGACTCGCCGGGACCAGCGGCAGCGGCAAGGCCGAACTGGCCGAGACCCTCGCCGGGCTGCGCACCCCGACCGCCGGATCGGCGCGGCTCGACGGCGGACCGCTGCCGTTCGGGGACGTGCGGGCGGCGCTGGACGCGGGCGTCGCCTGCGTCCCCCGGGACCGGCACGAGCAGGGCCTGGTCCCGGGCATGACCGTCGGCGACAACGCCACCCTGAGTGTCCTGGACCGGCTCGGCCGCTTCGGTTTCGTCGGCGGCGAACGCCGGCGCGGCTTCGCCACCGCGCTGATCGACCGCCTCGACATCCACACCGAGGGCCCCGGACAGCCCGTCTCAGACCTGTCCGGCGGCAACGCGCAGAAGGTCGTCATGGCCCGCGCCCTCGCCTCCGACCCCCGCCTGCTCGTCCTGATCAACCCCACCGCGGGCGTCGACGTGAAGTCCAAGCAGTCCCTGCTGGCCCGCATGGACAGTGCCCGCGAGGACGGCACCGCGGTGCTCGTCGTCTCCGACGAACTGGACGATCTGCGCCGCTGCGACCGCGTCCTCGTCCTCTTCCACGGCCGGATCGCCGCCGAGCACCCCGCGGGCTGGCGCGACCACGAGCTGATCGCCTCCATCGAAGGAGTGGACCATGGCCACAGCATCGCCCCGGGGGACGACCCCCGGCCCCCCGGCCGGCCCGGAGGGGACCCGGGTGACTGAGCCGAAGGCCGTGGCGACCCCGGCCGCCCGCTCCGCCCGGGACGCACGAGGCACCCGCGGATCCCGGGCCGTGCTGCTCCGCAGGGCCCGCGAACTCGCCCTTCTGCCGGCCCTGTTGCTGCTCATGGTGCTGGGCGCGGCGGTCAACGACTCCTTCCTGACCCAGCGGAACCTCATCTCGGTCCTGGGGGCCTCCGCCGCCCTCGCCATGGTGGTGCTCGCCGAGTCGCTGGTGCTGATCACCGGCAAGTTCGACCTGTCCCTGGAGTCGGTCGTCGGCATCGCGCCCGCCGTGGGAGCGCTCCTGGTCCTGCCCGCCGCGCAGTCCGGCTGGGGCACCGGGCTCCCGGCGCCGGTCGCCCTCCTCGCCGTCCTCGTCACCGGTGCGGCCGTCGGCGCCTTCAACGGCATCCTGGTCGTCAAGTTCAAGCTCAACGCGTTCATCGTGACACTGGCCATGCTGATCGTGCTGCGCGGGCTGCTGGTCGGCGCCACCCAGGGCAAGACCCTGTTCGGCATGCCGGACAGCTTCTTCTCCCTGGCCACCACCACCTTCCTGACCGTCCCGCTGTCGGTGTGGCTCGCCGCCGCCGCCTTCGCCGTCACCGGGGGCGTGCTCAAGTACCACCGCGTGGGCCGCGCCCTGTACGCCATCGGCGGCAACACGGACGCCGCCCGCGCCGCCGGCATCCGCGTCGAGCGCGTGATGCTCGGGGTGTTCGTGGTGGCCGGAGTGCTCGCGTCCCTCGGCGGACTCCTCCAGACCGGCTACGTCGGCGCCATCAGCGCCAACCAGGGCCAGAACATGATCTTCACCGTGTTCGCGGCGGCGGTGATCGGCGGCATCGGCCTGGACGGCGGCAAGGGCACCATGTCCGGCGCCCTGACCGGCGTCGTCCTCCTGGGCGTCGTACAGAACCTGCTCACCCTCGCCCAGGTGCCCTCGTTCTGGATCCAGGCCATCTACGGCGGCATCATCCTCGTCGCCCTCGTGATCGCCCGGGTCACGACGGGCCGTGCCCAGGACTGATGCGCGCCCCCCACCGCCTCCCGACCGAAAGGACCTCAGTGTCCCAGGCCCCCGCCCGCGTCACCGCGGTCGACACCCACGACATCCGCTTCCCCACGTCGCGCGAGCTGGACGGCTCCGACGCGATGAACCCGGACCCCGACTACTCGGCGGCCTACGTCGTCCTGCGCACCGATGCCGCCGACGGGCCCGAGGGGCACGGATTCACCTTCACCATCGGGCGGGGCAACGACGTCCAGGTCGCCGCGATCGACGCACTGCGGGGCCATGTGCTGGGGCGTGACGCCGACGAACTCTGCGCCGACCCCGGCTCGCTCTTCCGGGACCTGATCGGCGACAGCCAGCTGCGCTGGCTCGGCCCCGAGAAGGGCGTGATGCACATGGCGATCGGGGCCGTCGTCAACGCCGTCTGGGACCTCGCGGCCCGGCGGGCCGGAAAGCCGCTGTGGCAGCTGCTGGCCGACGCCGAACCCGAGTGGCTGGTCCGGCAGATCGACTTCCGGTACATCACCGACGCGCTCACCCCCGAGGAGGCCCTCGGCCTGCTCGGACGAGGGAGACAAGGGGCCGAGGAGCGGCGGGCCCGGCTGCTGGAGCGCGGCTTCCCCGCCTACACCACCTCCCCGGGCTGGCTCGGCTACGACGACGACAAGCTCGGCCGGCTCGCCGCTCAGGCCGTCACCGACGGCTTCCGGCAGATCAAACTCAAGGTCGGCGCCGACCTCGCGGACGACATCCGCCGCTGCCGGGTGGCCCGTGCGGTCGTCGGACCGGACGTGCGCCTGGCGGTCGACGCCAACCAGCGCTGGAACGTGGACGAGGCGATCCGCTGGACGCGGGCCCTCGCCGAGTTCGGCCCGTACTGGATAGAGGAGCCCACCAGCCCCGACGACGTCCTCGGCCACGCCGCCATCCGCCGCGCCGTCGCACCCGTGAAGGTCGCCACCGGCGAACACGTGCACAACCGGATCGTCTTCAAGCAGATGCTCCAGGCCGGCGCCCTCGACATCGTGCAGATCGACGCCGCCCGCGTCGGCGGGGTCAACGAGAACCTGGCCATCCTGCTCCTCGCCGCCAAGTTCGGCGTCCCCGTCTGTCCGCACGCGGGCGGGGTCGGCCTGTGCGAACTCGTCCAGCACCTGTCGATGTTCGACTACCTGGCCGTCGCCGGCAGCACCGAGGACCGGGTCATCGAGTACGTCGACCACCTCCACGAACACTTCGTCACCCCGGTCGTCGTCCGCGACGGCCACTACACGGCACCCACCGCGCCCGGTTTCTCCGCGGCCATGCGCCCGGAGTCCATCGCGCGGTACACCTTCCCCGGCGGCACCTACTGGGCCGCCGACCCCGACACCCGGAAGGGACAGGCCGCATGAACGACTTCGCGGGGCTGAGGGCCCTGGTCACCGGCGGCGCCTCCGGCATCGGCCGGGCCACCGCCGGCCTCCTCGCCGCCCGCGGCGCCCGCGTCGCGGTACTCGACCGGGACCCCCGCGCGGTGGAGGAACCGTTCCTCGCGCTGCGCGCCGACGTCACCGACGACGCCTCGGTCGTCACGGCCGTCCAGGACGCGGCCGAGGCGCTCGGGGGACTCGACGTGCTGGTCAACAACGCGGGGATCGGGGCCCGGGGCACCGTCGAGGACAACGACGACGCCGAGTGGCGGCATGTCTTCGACGTCAACGTCCTCGGCATGGTCCGCACGGCCCGCGCCTGCCTCCCCCATCTGCGCCGCTCCCGGCACGCGGCGATCGTCAACATCTGCTCCATCGCCGCCACCGCGGGTCTGCCGCAGCGCGCGCTGTACAGCGCAACCAAGGGCGCCGTGTACTCCCTCACCCTCGCCATGGCCGCCGACCACGTCCGCGAGGGCATCCGCGTCAACTGCGTCAACCCCGGTACGGCGGACACCCCGTGGGTCGGCCGGCTGCTGGACGCGGCCCCCGACCCGGCCGCCGAACGCGCCGCCCTGGAAGCCCGCCAGCCCACCGGACGGCTCGTCTCCGCCGACGAGGTCGCCGCCGCCATCGCCTACCTGGCCGGCCCCCTCGCCGGCGCCACCACCGGCACCGCCCTCGCCGTCGACGGCGGCATGCAGGGCCTGCGGCTGCGGCCGGCGGCGGGCCGGTGAACCAGCTGGGCCGCAGCACGGTGGAGGTCACCCCGCTGGGCTTCGGCGCCGCCGCCCTCGGCAACCTCTACACCCCCGTCAGCGACGAACAGGCACACGCGGCGGTCCGGGCCGCCTGGCGGCGCGGCATCCGCTACTTCGACACCGCGCCCCACTACGGCCTCGGCACGTCCGAACGGCGCCTGGGAGCCGCCCTGCGGGAGTACGACCGGGCCCACTACACGGTCTCCACCAAGGTCGGCCGCCGCCTGGACCCGGCCGACGGCACCGGCGACGACCTGGCCGACGGCTTCGCCGTGCCCGCCACCCGGCGCCGGGTGTGGGACTTCACCGCCGACGGCGTGCGCCGCACCCTGGAGGCGAGCCTGACCCGCCTCGGCCTCGACCACGTCGACGTCGTCTACCTCCACGACCCCGACGACCACGCCGAGCAGGCCTTCCGCGAGGGCTACCCGGCCCTGGAGCGGCTCCGTTCGGAGGGCGTGGTCGGCGCGATCGGGGCCGGCATGAACCAGGCCGGGATGCTCGCCCGGTTCGTCCGCGACACGGACGTCGACGTGGTGCTCTGCGCGGGCCGGTACACCCTGCTCGACCAGAGCGCGGCGACCGAGCTGCTGCCCGAGGCCCTGAGGCGAGGGGTGTCGGTCGTCGTCGGGGGAGTCTTCAACTCGGGCCTGCTGGCCGACCCGACGCCCCGCGCGACGTACGACTACGGCCGGGCGCCGGAGGAGTTGCTGGACCGGGCGCTGCGCCTCCAGGCGGCCGCCGAACGCCACCGCTGCACCCTGCGCGCCGCCGCCCTGGCCTTCGGCGGCGGGCACCCGGCCGTGGCGAGCGTCCTGGCCGGTGCCCGCTCCGCCGCCGAAGTGCACGACTGCGCCGACCAGTTCGCCACCCCCGTACCGGACGCGTTCTGGCACGAGCTGCGCGACACCGGCCTGCTGCCCCCGGCGGAGCCGTCATGACCGTCGACGCCCACCACCACGTCTGGAACCTGGCCGTCCGCGACCAGGAGTGGATCCGGGGACCCGAACTCCGCCCGCTGCGCAGGGATTTCACCCTCGCCGACCTCGAACCCGAGGCCCGGGCCGCCGGCGTCGACCGTACCGTCCTCGTCCAGACCGTCACGGTGCCCGAGGAGACCCCGGAGTTCCTCGCCCTGGCCGCCGGGCACGAGCTGATCGCCGGCGTGGTGGGCTGGACCGACCTCACCCGCCCCGACGTCGCCGACGAGCTGGCCCGGCTGCGCGCCCTCCCCGGCGGCTCCCGTCTCAAGGGCGTCCGGCACCAGGTGCAGAGCGAACCCGACCCCGAGTGGCTGCTGCGCCCCGGCGTCCGGCGCGGCCTGGCCGCCGTGGCCGACGCCGGCCTGGTCTACGACCTTGTGGTCCTGCCCCACCAGCTCCCGGCGTGCACCCGGGCGGCCGAGGCCCTGCCGCAGCTCACCTTCGTCCTCGACCACCTGGGCAAACCACCGATCGCCACGGGCGCGCGCGAACCCTGGACGACGCACCTGCGCGCCCTGGCCGCCCTCCCCAACACCGTCGCCAAGCTCTCCGGCCTGGTCACCGAGGCCGGCCGGGACACGCGTACCGCCGCCGGTCTGCGTCCGTACGTGGACACCGCCCTGGACGCCTTCGGCCCGGACCGGCTGATGGCCGGCTCGGACTGGCCCGTGTGCACCCTGGCCATGACGTACACGGCGGTCCACGCGCTCACCCGCGAGCTGACCGCGGCACTCGGCGAGGCGGAGCGCACCGCACTGTTCGAGGGCACCGCAAGCCGGGTCTACGACCTCTGAACCGCCCCCGCCAGCCGCGTCGGCGGCAGATACTCCCGTACGTACGCGCGCTCCCAGCACGCCCCCGTCGCCCGCAGCTCCCGCCAGCTCGTGTACCGGTACCGGAACAGGCGCGCCCGTACATAGCGCGGCGGGGTGTCCGGGGGGAAGGGGGAGCGGGCAAGCAGCTTCAGCGTGTCCCGGTCGTTCTCCAGCAGGCGTTCCATCAGGCCGCCGAACCACTCCCCGGCGTAACCGGGAGACAGCGCCGCGAACCACATCAGCCAGTCCAGGCGCAGATGGTAGGGGGCGAACTGGCGCGGCCAGTGCCGGGGATCGCCGGGCTTGCCCTTGAACGCGTACTCCCGCCAGTCCGAGTCCTCGCGCGGGGTGTCGTCCAGCGTGCCCTCCACCACCACCTCGTAGCGGACCCGGCTGACACTGCCGAACGCGCCGTACGTGTTCACCAGGTGCAGCGGGTCGAAGGAGCGGTTCATCACCTGGCGGCGGGAGATCATGTTCACCACGGGGCGGTGGCTCAGGAAGAGCAGCAGCGCGGCCACCACGAGCACCAGCACCACGTACCACAGCGGGGCCGGCGGCACCGACGGCGCCGTCGTCGGCAGCCGGAGCGCGGACAGGGCCAGCACGATGGTGATCCAGTTCAGCCAGGAGAAGTTGCCCGAGAGCACCAGCCACAGCTGGGTGACGATCATGAGGGCGGCGGCGGCCGAGGCGACCGGCTGCGGGGTGAACAGCAGCACCGGTACGACCAGCTGGGTGACATGGTTGGCGGCCACCTCCACCCGGTGCAGCGGTTGCGGCAGATGGTGGAAGAACCAGCTCAGCGGGCCCGGCATCGGCTGGGTCTCGTGGTGGTAGTACAGGCAGGTCAGCTTCCGCCAGCAGGCGTCGCCCCGCAGCTTGATCAGCCCGGCGCCGAACTCCACCCGGAACAGGATCCAGCGCAGCAGGAACAGCACGACGACCGGCGGCGCCACCTCGTCGTTGCCGAGGAACGCGGCCAGGAAGCCCGTCTCCAGCAGCAACGACTCCCAGCCGAACGCGTACCACGTCTGGCCCACGTTGACGATCGACAGATACAGCGCCCACGGCACCAGCCACAGCAGGATCCCGCCCCACAGCGGCAGCGCCGAGTCCGCCCCGGCCAGCAGGGCCGCCGACACCGCGCAACCCGCCCAGGCGCAGACGGCGAAGAAGCGGTCGGAGTAGTGCAGATGGAACAGGCTCGGAGCGCGCCGGAACCGCACCCGGGCCGTGAATCGGGGGATCGGCAGCATCCCGCGCTCGCCCAGCAGGGCCCGGAACTGCAGGGCCGCCGTCAGGAACGCGACCAGGTACACGGCGGCCAGCGCCCGCTGGAAGACCAGCCGGCTCAGCCAGTCGCCGGGTGCGGTGAACCAGTCCACGGCTGTGCGCGCCTTCCTGTGCGGCTACACCGGTGACGCTCGTGTCACGACGCTTCCCGAGTTGCCAGCCAAACCTGTGCAATGCCAACAATAGGGCGTAATCACCCACAGTGATGCGGAGTGTGCGGTGCGGATACCCACCCGAACCACGGTCACGGCCTGCGCGCTCTCGGCGGTGCTCCTCGCCGCCGGCTGCGCGGGCACCGGCGTCAAACAGACCCGGGTGGGCGAGCCGGTCTACCTTCAGACCGCCGTCGACCGGGGGCCCGACCCCTTCACCGACTCCACGGCCGTGGCCACCCCCCGGCCGGAGTCGCCCCGGGTCACCGCCCGGGTCCAGTCGGGCGACGCCGAGGCGCCCATGCGCGCGGCGCGCACCCTGTCCGGCACGACGCCCGGCCTCTACCGGGGCACCCCGCGCGTCGCCGGCTGCGACGTCGAGCGGCACATCCGCTATCTCGAAGCCGACGAGGACCGGGCCGAGGCCTTCGCCGACGCCGCCCACGTCGGCCGGGCGGCGCTTCCCGGCTATCTGCGCGGCCTGACCCCGGTGGTACTCGGCGCCGACACGCGCGTCACCAACCACGCCTACCGCGACCGCCGGCCGGCCCGCTACCAGGCCGTGCTCCAGGCCGGCACCGCCGTCCTGGTGGACGACCGGGGGGTGCCCCGGGTGCGTTGCGCCTGCGGCAATCCCCTGGACACGCCCACGCCGACCCGCGGCGGGGCGGCGGCACGCGGGGCCCCGTGGTCCGGCTACCAGCCGAACCAGGTGGTCGTGGTGACCCCGGCGCCCCGGGCCGTCACCACCATCACGCTCGTTGACGCGGAGACCCGCACCTGGATCGAGCGCCGGGTCGGCCCCGACGTCCGGCAGGACCATGTCGTGACCCCGCCGGTGGGGGCCGCCATCAGCCCGACCGCGCCGGAGCCGTCGGACCGGGCGGAGAGCGGAGAGCGGGCCACCGCGAGCCCCTCGCCGCTGCCGCCGAGCGCGCGGGAGAGCCGCTCGGCCGCCGATCCCGGCCGGACCGGCACGCCGTCGTTCCCCGCCGCCCCCGCGGCGCCGGACCCGCGGACCGACGCCCCGGACGGTGCGACCGGCCTCACGGGCCGGAACACCGGGCCCGCCGGGCAGGAGCCGCCGCCGTCGGCCGATCCGCCCGCGGACCCGCCCGCTCACCCACCCGACCCCACCGCGGACCCGCCCGCCCGCGACCCCGACCCCACCGCGGACCCGCCCGCCCGCGACCCCGATCCGACCGCGGGCCTGCTCGGCCGCGACCCCGGGCCGTTCGACCCCGCCACGGACCCGCCCGGCCGCCACCCCGGCCGGGCCGACCCCACCGAGCGGTCACCCGCTCCCACCGCGGACCGGCCCGATCCCGCCGCCGAGTCCTCCGACCCGGACGCGGAGTCGTCCGGCCCCGAGACGGAGCAGCCCGGCCCCGAGACGGAGCAGCCCGGTCCCGTGGAGTCGCCCGGCCCCGCTCTGGTCATGCCCGATCCCGACGGGGTCCAGCCCGATCCCGACGGGGTCCCGCCCGATCTCCACGCGGAGCCGCCCGGCCCCGCCGCGGACACGTCCGGCGAGACCGGACCGCCCCGCGTCCCCGAGAGCCCGGACCTCCCCGACGGCGGCGGCCTGATCCCGGACGACGCGGTCGCTTCCCCGGCCGCGACCACCCCCGATCCCCCCGCCCTCCGGGGCACGACCACGCCCGGTCCCCCCGCCCTCCGGGGCACGACCACGCCCGATCCCTTCGCTCCCGGGGCCGCCCCCTTCAGCCCCACCGCCTGAGCCGGCACCCGTCACCGCCTCCCGCCTCCCGTCCCGCCGGGCAGAGGCCCGTCCCGCCGGGCAGAGGCCCGCCCCGCCCCCGCCCCCGTCCCCCCGCCGCCGGCACCCCGTTCGGCCGAATCGAGCCCCGGTATCGTGCGGGGCCGCCCCGGAGGCCCGTGCCGGTGCCGCCGATCCAGTCGAAGAATCGCCCGGATCCTGGCATGGTGGGCCCCATGGCCGATCGGGGCGCGAGCGCCCTGTCACTCCCGGAGGACTGGCCCGCACACCCGGACCCGATCCTCGCGCTCAACCGCATGGGCAGCTTCGACTGGGACCTGGACGCCGGTCTGATGGACATGGACGCCCAGGCCTTCGAGGTGTTCGACCTGCTTCCCGAGGAGTACGACGGCCGTGCGGAAAGCCTGACCGCGCGGGTGCCGCAGGCGGAGGCCGCCCGGCTCGACGCGGTGGTCGCCCAGGCGATCAAGGACGGCAGCGAGAACTACGGTGCCTACTTCCGTATCCGCCGCCGCGACGGCACCATGCGCTGGACGCACACCCAGGGATACATCCGGCGCGACGAGTCCGGCCGCCCGCGCCGCGTCGTGGGGATCGTCCGCGACGCCACCCAGGAACTCGCCGACAGCGCGGCACGCAGTCTCAGGGCCGCCCAGGACCAGGCGTTCCGGCAGCAGACCAGCGTCGTCCAGGTCATCTCCGCCGCCCTGGCGCACGCCCGCAGCGTCCAGGACGTCATCGACGTCCTCAAGGACACCCACGGTGTCCGTCATCTGGGCGCGGCCAGTCTGGTGATGGGCCTGGTGGAGGCGGGCCGGATCCGGCTGGTGGCCGAGGGCCCCGTGGGCAGCTTCGTCCCCGGCACCCGGGTCACCCGGATCGACGAGCCGTACCCGATGAGCGAGGTCGTCCGCACGCTCACCCCCCGGTTCATCGAGTCCCCGGACGAGTTCGAGGCCGACTACCCGATCCTCTGGCCGCACATCACCGACCTGCACATCACCTCGGCCGCCTACCTCCCGCTGATCGCGCAGGCCCGCCCGATCGGCGCGATGGGCCTTCTCTACGACGACCGGCGCGGCTTCTCGGACGAGGAGCGCGCCGTCCTGGTCGCGCTCGGCAGCAGCATCGCGCAGAGCCTCATGCGGGCCAGGCTCTACGAGCAGGAGAAAGACCTCGCCCAGGGCCTCCAGCAGGCCATGCTGCCCCGCACCATCCCCAGCGTGCGCGGCGCCGATGTCGCGGTCCGCTACCGCTCGGCCGCCCTGGGCCGGGACATCGGCGGCGACTGGTACGACCTGATCCCGCTGCCCGGCGGCCGGGTCGGCGCGGTCATCGGGGACGTCCAGGGCCACGACACGCACGCGGCGGCCGTCATGGGCCAGCTGCGGATCGTGCTGCGCGCCTACGCCGCCGAGGGCCACACCCCGGCCACGGTGATGGCCCGCGCCTCCGTCTTCCTCCACGAACTCGACACCGACCGGTTCGCCACCTGCGTGTACGCCGAGGCCGACCTGGCGACAGGAGTCGTCCAGATGGTCCGTGCCGGGCACATCGACCCGCTGATCCGGGACAGCGACGGCAGCTGTGCCCGGATCCCCGTCGAGGGCGGGCTGCCGCTCGGCCTGTCCGCCGAGTTCGGCCGGCTGGAGTACCCCGTCGCCACGCTCGAACTCGACCCCGGCCACACCCTGCTGCTGTGCACCGACGGGCTGGTCGAGCAGCCCGGCGCCGATCTCGACGACGGCATGGGCGGCCTGGTGGCGGTCGTCTGCCAGGGCCCGCACGAGGTGCGCGAACTGGCCGACCGGCTGATCCAGCTGGCCGAGGCCCGGGGCGGCGACGACGACGTGGCCCTGCTCCTGCTGCGCCGCCGCGCCCGGGAGGCGACCCGCACCGGCGGCCGGCTCCAGCAGCATGTGGCGCCCGCCGACCCGGAGGCCCTGGTCCAGGCCCGGCACATGATCCGCGCCGCGGTCCGCGGCTGGGGCGCCCGCGACCAGGCCGACGAGATCGAGCTGGTCGCCGACGAGCTGGTCACCAACGCCCTGCTGCACACCGAGGGATCCGCGATCGTCACCCTGCGGGTGCTGGAGGGCGCCGACCGCAGGCTGCGCATCGAGGTCGAGGACCCTTCCAGCGCCCTGCCGCGGCGCCGCGACGCGGGGGAGAACGGCGTCTCCGGCCGGGGGCTGCTGCTGGTCGACCGGCTCGCGGACAGCTGGGGAGTGGAGGCGCGGGGCGGCGGCAAGGCGGTGTGGTGCGAGTTCCGGCTGCCGTGCCCCGCGGACGGCTGAGGGCCCCGCGGGTCCGCCGGTGGCCGCCGGGACCGGATGGCACCCTGGACGTATGCCGGAACTGCCCGAGGTAGAAGCGCTGACGGACTTCCTCACCGAGCACCTGGTCGGACTGCGGGTGGTGCGGGTGCTGCCCGTGGCCGTCAGCGTCCTGAAGACGTACGACCCTCCGGTCACCGCCCTGCAAGGTGCCGAGGTGACGGCCGTGCGCCGGTACGGCAAGTTCCTGGACATCGGGACGGACGGCGGGCTGCATCTGGTGACCCATCTGGCGCGCGCGGGCTGGCTCCAGTGGAGGGACCGGCTGCCGGACGGTCCGCCGAAACCCGGCAAGGGCCCGCTCGCGCTGCGGGTGGCACTGGAGACCGGCGAGGGCTTCGACCTGACCGAGGCCGGCACCCAGAAGCGTCTGGCCGTGTACGTCGTCCACGATCCGCGTCAGGTGCCGGGTGTCGCCCGGCTCGGCCCGGATCCGCTCGCCGGCGACTTCGACGAGGACCGGTTCGCCGCCCTGCTGAAGGACGAGCGGCGACAGCTCAAGGGCGCCCTGCGGGACCAGTCGCTGATCGCGGGCGTGGGCAACGCCTACAGCGACGAGATCCTGCACGCGGCGAGGATGTCCCCGTTCAAGCTCGCCGCGTCCCTGACCCCGCAGGAGATCCACCGCCTGTACGAGGCCCTGCGCGCGACGCTCACCGAGGCGGTCGAACGCTCCCGGGGGGTGGCGGCCGGCCGGCTGAAGGCGGAGAAGAAGAGCGGCCTGCGGGTCCACGGCCGGACCGGCGAACCCTGCCCGGTGTGCGGCGACACCGTCCGCGAGGTCTCCTTCAGCGACTCCTCGCTCCAGTACTGCCCGACCTGCCAGACGGGCGGCAAGCCCCTGGCCGACCGCAGGCTGTCCCGGCTGCTGAAGTGAGCCGGGGCGCGTCCCGGTCCCGTCAGTGCGCGTCCAGCGTGACCAGCCGCTTTCCCTCGTCCGTGCGGACCTCGTAGCGCAGGATCTGGTCCGGGTGCAGCGCGGCGGCACCCATCGTGGTGGTGGGCCGGGTGCCGTCGCCGGCGTTGGTCCAGCCGGCGACCACCTGTTCGGTGCCGTCGGCGCCGACCGCGACCAGCCGGCAGCTGTGCCGTCCCGAGCCGTCCTTGATCTCCAGCCGCAGGCCGCTGCCCCACTCCTGGTCCTCGGAGGTGACCCGCGCCCACACCCCGGTGCGCGGATCGGTCGCGGCGGTGACGTGCGCGGTCTGCTCCCCGTGGCCGGCGAAGGCCACGATGCCGGGACCGGCCACGGCCAGCACCACCGAGGCGGCCAGGCCGTACAGCAGCCGGCGGCGTCGTGCCCGGCGCCGGTGCGTCAGCTCGCCGAGCAGCCGGTCCAGCAGCCGGGGGCCGGGCTGTGCCATGGGGTGCACGAAGCGCGGCGTGGCCCGGCGGTACAACATCAACTGCCGGGCCGCGGGCCCGAACTCGGTCACGTGTGCCGCGCACTGAGGGCACTCCATGAGGTGGTCCTCGAAGCGGAAGGCCTCCGCCTCGTCCAGCACGCCGAGCGCGTACGCGCCGACGTCGCGATGCCTTTCCAGGGACCTCATGCCGAATCCTCGTGCCGATGGGTGCGGGTGGGGTTACTCCTTGCTCCCACCCGTACGCAGCCGACGCCCGAATCACTCAAGCCGCGCACAGAATCCCGGACAAGAGATTCGGAGCGGTCCGGCCCGCGGATTGGTGTGAATTCCAGAAGATTCAGAAGAGGTGGATCGCCAGGTGCCCGAGCGGCAGCCCGAGCCGCCAGGCGGGGGTCCACACCTTCGGCCCCTCGTCCTCCCCGAACACCGCCCCGCCCCCCGGCACCGCGTCCAGATCCGGCGCGAGCAGCTCGGTCTCCTCCAGCCAGCGCCAGGCGTCCGCCGCCAGCGCCAGGTCGGGGGAGGGGGCGGCGGAGCCCGCCGCCCGCTCGGTCAGCTCGGCCATCCGCGTCCGCACCCACTCCTGCCACGGCTGGTCGTAGGCGGTCAGCGACAGCCAGTTCTCCAGCTGGGAGATCACCCGGATGCCGGACAGCTCCCCGTCGGTGTCGGAGAGGAAGACGGTCAGTGCCAGCGCGTCCCGGCCGGCCCGGAACTCGAAGGACGTCGGCGGCATCAGATCGCCGGTGCGCAGCAGCTCGTCGGCGATGTACTCGGCGTACAACCAGGCCATGGGGACGGCCAGTTCACCGCCGCCGGTACCGTCCGTGCTCTCGTGACCTCTGTGCAGCATCCCTTCCTGCCCTTCCTCCGGTACGTGCGCGTCGCCCGAGCCCTTCGGGGCCGCGGCCCCTGCCCGCCCGGAACGCGGATGAGGACAGCCCATTGCCCGAACGGGGGCCACAGCAAGGCGCTTTACCGAGGTTTGACCCGGCCGCCGGTTTCACCGCAGGTCGGCCGTGTAACCGGGAAGGACCCGGCGCAGGGCGCGCAGCGCGTAGTACGCGCGGGATTTCACGGTACCGGGCGGAACCCCCAGGGTCTGAGCCGCTTCCGCCACACTGGCCCCGAGGAAGTACACGAGTATCAGCACGTCACGGTGGTCCGGCGTGAGTGTCTTCACAGCTTCCCGGACGTCGAGCATCGCCGCGGACCGTTCGGCGTGATCGGCGGTCACCCGCGCGTTCTCCGGGACCGCGTCACCGATCTCGGGGGGCCGCGCCTGCCGGGCCCGCCGCGCGTCGATCGCGAGCCGCCGGGCCACGGTGAGCAGCCAGGGGCGTACGGAGTCGAAGTCGTCGGCGTGCAGCGCCTCCGGGTGCTGCCAGGCGCGCACCAGCGTCTCCTGGACGAGATCCTCGGCGCGCTGCCGGTCGCCGTCGCAGAGCCTGAGCAGCAGGGCGAACAGGGGGCCGCCGTGTTCGCGCTGGAGCGCGGCCAGCTCGTGCTCGGCGGTCGTCGTCCCGGGGGTGAGTGAGGTTCCGGCCGTCATGGCCGTATGGCAGCGCAGGGCGTGGCCGGCGGACAGGGGGCGGAGCCGGTCGTGCGACGGACGGTCGATCGCGTCGGCGAACGGTCGGACGAGCGGTACGTGAGGCACCGGACGGGTTAATGACGCCACCCGGTCCGTTTATTCGGCTCATCAGATTCATACCCATATGCCCGTCACGGCTTCGTCTGTATATACGACAATCTTGGGGTGAGCTGATGATCGGACGCAGACAGCAGGTGGCTCTCGTCCTGACCGCCGTCCTCGCGGCCGGCGCCGCCTGCCGGAACCAGCAGCGGGAGGACACCGGCGCACAGGGACACGCGGCGCCCTCGGCGGGCGGCTTCACCCTCGTCGCCTCCGGAGACGTCCTGCCGCACACCTCCGTCATCGAGCGGGCCGCCTACGACGCCGACGGCGACGGCTACGACTTCCGCCCCATGCTCGGCGGCGTCCAGCCCGTCGTCTCCGGTGCCGACCTGGCGCTGTGTCACATGGAGACCGTCTACGGCGCGGACGGCGACTACGCCGGCTACCCCGTCTTCAAGTCCCCGCCGCAGATCGCCGGGGCCCTCGCCGCGACCGGCTACGACGGCTGCTCCACCGCCTCCAACCACGCCCTGGACGACGGCGCCGCCGGCATCCGGCGCACCCTCGACGCCATGGACGAGGCCGGCCTGCGGCACGCCGGAACGGCCCGCAGCGAGGCCGAGGCCCGACTGCTCACGCTCTTCCGCGCGGGCCGGGCCAAGGTCGCCCACCTGTCGTACACCTTCGGCACCAACGACAACCCGCTGCCGGACGGACAGCCCTGGGCGGTCAACCTGATCGACGCCGACCGGATGGTCGCCGACGCCCGCGCGGCCCGGCAGGGCGGCGCCGACGTGGTCGTGGTCTCCGTGCACTGGGGCACCGAATGGCAGGAGGAACCCGACCGGACGCAGCTCACCCTCGCCCAGCAGCTCACCGCCTCGGCCACGAACGGCCACCCCGACATCGACCTGATCCTCGGCACCCACGCGCACGTCCCGCAGGCGTACGAGAAGGTCAACGGCACCTGGGTGGTGTACGGGATGGGCGACCAGATCGCCGGCGAGATGTACGACGGCCAGGGCGTCCGCGACCCGCGCGGCAACGAGTCCACCCTCGGCCGCTTCACCTTCGCCCCGCCGGCCGCGCCGGGCGAGCCCTGGCGGGTCACCCGGGCCGAGTTCATCCCGCAGCTCTACGACCTCGACGCCGGCCGGGTCCTCGACGTCAACAAGGCCATCGCCCAGGGCGCCGGCCTGGACGCCGTCCGCGACCGGATCAGGAACGTGGTCCTCAGCCGCGGGGCCGCCGAGGACGGCCTCGTCATGGGGGAGTGATCAGTCCCCGCTCACTCGGCGGGCCGCCGTCCGGCCAGCTCGGACCGCTTGTAGGAATAGCCGAAGTAGATCACGCAGCCGATCAGGAACCACACCGCGAACCGCACCCAGGTCTGCCACTGGAGGAACGTGATCAGCCAGATCGAGAACAGCACACCCAGCGCGGGCACGAACGGCATCCACGGGGTGCGGAAGGTGCGTGGCAGACCGGGCTGCCGGTAGCGCAGCACGATCACCGCCACGCACACCACGACGAACGCCAGCAGGATGCCGATGTTGGTCAGCTCGGCCGCCTCCCCGATCGGCAGGAAGCCGGCGATGAGCGCCGAGGCCCCTCCGACGATCCACGTCACCCGGGTCGGCACGTGCCGCGTCGGGTGCGTCTTGGCGAACCACTTGGGCAGCAGCCCGTCACGGGACATCGAGAACCACACCCGGGTCACCCCCAGCATGAACGTGAACATCACGGTGAGGATGCCGATGATCGCGCCGACCGCGATCACGTCCGCGAGCCGGTCCAGCCCCACCGACTTGAACGCCGAGGAGAAGCCGCTCTCGGGATCGATGTCCTTGTAGTTCTGCATGCCCGTCAGCACCAGACAGGCCGCGACGTACAGCACCATCGAGATCGCCAGCGAGTAGATGATCGCCTTCGGCATGTGCCGCTGCGCGTCCTTGGACTCCTCGGCCGCGGTCGACATGGCGTCGTAGCCGAACACGGCGAAGAACACCGTCGCCGCGCCGGTGAACGCGCCGCCGATGCCGAACGGGAAGAACGGGTGGTAGTTCGCCGTGTGGATGTGGAACACACCCACCCCGATCACCACCAGCACCACGATCACCTTGAGCGCCACCACGAACGTCTCGAAGCGGGCGGCGCTGCGGATGCCCAGGTTGAGCAGCCAGGCGATCAGCAGGCACAGCACGACCGCGAACAGGTCGACCCGGTGCCCCGCGCCGGTCCCGGGCGCCCCCAGCATCCACGAGGGCAGCCGCGCGCCCAGGTCCTCGACCAGGAAGCCGAAATAGCCGGAGATCCCGATCGCCACCACGGCCACGATCGCCGTGTACTCCAGCAGCAGGTCCCAGCCGATGAACCAGCCCGCGAACTCGCCCAGCACCGCGTAGCCGTACGTGTACGCCGATCCCGCCTTCGGGATCAGGCCCGCGAACTCGGCGTACGACAGCGCGGCGCAGGCGCTGGCGACACCTGCGACCAGGAACGACACCAGCACCGCAGGCCCGGCCTTGCCGTTCGCCACCGTGCCCGCCAGCGTGAAGATGCCCGCGCCGATGATGCCGCCCACGCCGATCGCGGTCAGCTGCCACAGCCCCAGCGACCTGTCCAGCCGGGGGCCCTCGGTGACCTCGGTCTCCTCGATGTGCTCGATGGGTTTGCGGCGGAGAATTCCCTCACCCGCACGGAGCCTGTTCACAAGCCTCACCTCTTCACCGTCGGCGAACGGCTGACGGCGGATCATGATGGCTCAGCGAGGCGCCGCAGAAAAGACGCCACGCACGGCCCGGCCCGGTGTCCGTGTCCCCACCGGCGACCGGTCCGGCGGCCGGCGACGGGACGCGGACCCGCGCCGCGGCCGGCCGCGGCGCCCTACGGGACGACCGTCACCGGCCAGCGTCCCGCCTTCACCAGCCGGACCGCCACCGAGCCGATGATCCGGTGCCCGGCCTGCTCCGAGGCGCCCACCACCACCGCGTCCGCCGTCAGCTCGTCCGCGGCCCGCACCAGCCCGTTGTAGGGGTCGCCGCGGAAGGTGTGGAACTCCCAGCGCACGTCGAATATCCCCTTGACCCGCTCGGCGGCCTCCCGGATCTGCGCGATCAGATCCTCGGCGATCTCGTCGGTCGTCTCCGCCACCGGCGCCCCGAGCGCCGCCCCCGCCGCGAGCACCGGCTGCACGTACACCACGGCCAGCAGCGCGCGCTGCCGCCGGGCCAGACCACCCGCGTACGCCGCGGCACGCAGCGAGGAGTCGGAGCCGTCCACCCCGACGACGATGACCTTCGGCCCGTCCGTGCCCCGCTCGAACGTGTGCGACCGGTGCTCGTGCTGTTCCGTCACGGACCGAGGCTATCGGAATCGGCTGTTCCAGCCCATGCGCGGGCCCCGCTCGACGGGCGAGGCGCCCCGGCCCTTCCTAGAGTCGGAACCATGACCGCCACCGCGGAGCCGGCCGCCCGCAGGGGCGCCGGCGGTCCGACACGCCCGCGCGCCGCCGGGCGCCTCGGCTGGGTCCCGGAGGCCTTCGCCACCCTGTTCGCCGCGCTCGGCCTGCTGTGCGCCCTGCTCGCCGTCGTCGCCCCGCTGCGCGGCCCCCTCCGCCCGGCCGTCCGCACCGTCGACCTGCTGCTGGTGCCCATCAGCGCCAACCTCGCCTACGCCGTCTTCCTGTTCCTGCTGGCCGGCGCCACCGCCGCCCGCAAGAAGATCGCCTGGTGGCTGGTCGTCGTCTATCTCGGCCTGCTCGTCCTCGCCGACGTGCTGGGCGTCGCCGTCGGCCCGTACGCCGCGTCACTGCCCTCCCTGGTGCTGTGCGCGCTGCTGCTGCTCCTGCTGGTGGCGGCCCGGGGGGAGTTCTACGCCGCCTCCCGCCGGGGCGCCGTATGGCGGGCGCTCGCCGTGCTGGTGGCCGGGCTGGCCGTGGCGATCCTGCTCGGCTGGGGCCTGCTGCTGCTCTTCCCCGGCACCCTCCCGGCGGCCCAGCACCTGGCCTGGGCGGCCGACCGGGTGTGCGGCGGGCTGGTCCCCGGCAGCGCCTTCGCCGGCCGCCCGCCGCGCCGGATCACCTTCGTGCTGGGCCTGCTCGGCGCGCTCGCCCTGCTCAACGCCGCCGCCACGCTGTTCCGGTCGCAGCGCCTGGAAGCCGCCCTGCACGGCGACGAGGAGGCCCGCATCCGCGCCCTGCTGAAGGCCTACGGCGAGCGGGACTCCCTCGGCTACTTCGCCACCCGGCGCGACAAGGCCGTCGTCTTCTCGCCCAGCGGCAAGGCCGCCGTCACCTACCGTGTCGAGGCCGGCGTCTGCCTGGCCAGCGGCGACCCCGTCGGCGACCCGGAGGCCTGGCCGCACGCCATCGACGCCTGGCTGGACACCGCCCGCCGGCACGCCTGGGCGCCCGCCGTGATGGGCGCCTCCGAGGACGGCGCCCGCGCCTACGCCCGCGCCGGCCTCGGCGCCCTCCAGCTCGGCGACGAGGCCGTCGTGCACGTGGCCTCCTTCGACCTGGGCGGCCGGGACATGCGCGTCACCCGGCAGGCCGTGCACCGGGTCCGCCGCGGCGGAGCGGTCTGCCGCGTCCGCCGGCACGCCGCCCTCACCGAACGCGAGATGGAGGAGATCGTCGACAAGGCCGACGCCTGGCGGGACACCGAGACCGAGCGCGGCTTCTCCATGGCCCTGGACCGGCTCGGCGACCCCGCCGACGGCGACTGCCTGCTCGTGGAGGCCCTCGGCGAGGACGGCCGGCTGCTCGCGCTGCTCTCCTTCGTGCCCTGGGGCGGCGACGGCATATCCCTGGACCTGATGCGCCGTGACCGGGGCGCCCCCAACGGTGTCATGGAGTTCATGGCCGCCGAACTGTGCGCCACGGCACCCAAGCTGGGCGTGCGCCGGATCTCCCTGAACTTCGCGGTCTTCCGCTCCGTCTTCGAGGAGGGCGCCCGCATCGGCGCCGGACCGGTCCTGCGGCTCTGGCGCCGCCTGCTGCTGTTCTTCTCCCGCTGGTGGCAGCTGGAGGCGCTGTACCGCTCCAACGCCAAGTACCACCCCGAGTGGTACCCGCGGTTCATCTGCTACGGCGACACCGCCTCCCTCGCCCGCATCGGACTCGCCTCCGGCATCGCCGAAGGCTTCGTCTCCGTACCGTCGTTGCGCAAACTCTGGGGAAAGGGGCACTCGAAGGCCGGGCAGCGGCCCGCCGTCCCGGCGGACCTGCCGTCCCGGCCGGTGCTCGGCCCCGACGGAGGGGACGAGGCCGGGCCCGCCGCCCCGGACGCGGGCCTGCCCGATCAGGTCCGCGTCCGGTACCGCACCCTCGACCGGCTGCGCGCCCGCGGCACCGACCCCTATCCCGTGGGCGTCCCCGCACCCACCCACGCCCTCGCCGGCGTACCGCCCGGCGAGGACGTCAGGGTCGCCGGACGCGTGATGCTGGTCCGCGACTTCGGCGGCATCGTCTTCGCCGTGCTCCGCGACTGGTCCGGCGACCACCAGATCGCCCTCACCCGCGACGGCTCCGGTCCGCAGCTCGACCGCTTCACCGCCGACGCCGACATCGGCGACCACATCACCGTCACGGGCCGCGCCCGGCTCAGCGACCGGGGCGAACCCACCGTCTTCGTGACCTCCTGGCAGCTCACCGGGAAGTGCCTGCACCCGCTGCCCGACAAGCGGCGCGGCCTCGCCGACCCCGAGGCCAAGGTCCGCCGCCGCTATCTGGACCTCATCACCGGCCCCGACGCCCGCGCGGTGATCCGCGCCCGCTCCGCCGCCGTACAGGCCCTGCGCCAGGGCCTGCTGGACCGTGGCTACCTGGAGGTCGAGACCCCGATGCTCCAGCAGATCCACGGCGGCGCCAACGCCCGCCCCTTCACCACCCACATCAACGCCTACGACCTCGACCTCTGTCTTCGTATCGCTCCTGAGCTGTATCTGAAGCGGCTGTGCGTGGGCGGCCTGGAGAAGGTCTTCGAGCTGGGCCGCACCTTCCGCAACGAGGGCGTCTCCTACAAGCACAACCCCGAGTTCACGATGCTGGAGGCGTACCAGGCCCACGCCGACTACGGCGTCATGCTCGATCTCGCGCGCGAGCTGATCCAGGGCGCCGCCACCGCCGCCTTCGGCGCCCCGGTGGCCCGCAAGGACGGCGAGGAGCACGACATCTCCGGGACCTGGCCGGTCAAGACCGTGCACGGGGCGCTCTCCGAGGCGCTCGGCGAGGAGATCGGCCCCGGCACCGAGCTGCTGCGACTGCACCGGCTGTGCGACCGCACCGGGGTGCCGTACACCGCCGACGACGGTCCCGGCGACGTCGTGCTGGAGATGTACGAGCGGCTGGTCGAGCACCGGACCGGGCCGCCCACCTTCTACAAGGACTTCCCGACCGACGTCTCCCCGCTGACCCGGCAGCACCGCACCGACCCGCGGCTCGCCGAACGCTGGGACCTCGTCGCCTTCGGCACCGAACTCGGGACCGCCTACTCGGAGCTGACCGACCCCGTCGAGCAGCGCCGCCGGCTCACCGCGCAGTCGCTGCTGGCCGCCGGCGGCGACCCGGAGGCCATGGAACTGGACGAGGACTTCCTCCAGGCACTCTCCTACGCCATGCCCCCGACCGGCGGCCTCGGTCTCGGCGTCGACCGGCTCGTCATGTTCCTCACCGGCCTGACGATCCGTGAGACGCTCCCCTTCCCGCTCGTGCGCCGCCGCTGAGAGGACCGTCCACTCCGCTGTCCGGGTGCATTCCCGCCGCCGCACCGGAGCCGTTGTGGTGCGCCGGAGCCCGGCGGGGCGACTGATGGGTCATGCAGAAGGATCAGTTGTTCACGCGGCGCCGGATGCTCCTCGCCGGAGCCGCCGCACTGGGAGCCGCGGGCACCGCCGGGGCCGTCCTCGCCGCCGTCGGCGGCGAGGAGACCGCCCGCAGCGCGACGCCCCCCGCCGCCGGCCCGCAGGCCCGCCAGGCGCTGGCGCCCTCCGCCTACCGGCTCCAGCCGATCACCGGATGGGGGCCGCCGCGCACCGGACCCCGCAGGCTCAAGGTGCGCACCCAGCCCATCCTCCAGGTCTCCGGAACCGGCCGGCACATGGTGCTGACCTTCGACGACGGCCCGCACCCGGAGTACACCCCGCACATCCTCGACACCCTCGCCAAGTACGACGTCCGGGCGATGTTCTTCGTGTGCGGGGAGTGCGTCGTGGACAACAGGAAGCTGGTGGCCCGGATGGCCGAGGAAGGGCATGTCGTCGGCAACCACACCTGGACCCACCCGCTGCTGACGACCCTCGGCCGCAAGGAGATCCGCTCCGAGATGGAGCGCACCAGCGCCGTCATCGAGGACACCTACGGCGAACGACCCCAGTGGTTCCGCGCCCCCTACGGCGCCTGGAACCGGGCGGCCTTCCAGCTGGGTGCCGAGATGGGCATGGAGCCGATGGCCTGGACCGTGGACACCACCGACTGGATGGAGCCCGGCGCCCGCACCATCGTCGAACAGGTGAAGAACGGAGCCGCCCCCGGCGTCGTGGTGCTCTCGCACGACGCCGGGGGCGACCGCTCGCAGACCGTCGGCGCGATCCGCGAGTGGCTTCCCTACCTGATCGACTCGGGATACCACCTCGTCGTGCCGCCCCGCCGTGTGTGACGATCCCGCGCCGCCCCCGGCCCCCGGCGCGGGCCTTCGCCCGCCGGTCCCCGGCGGTTCAGGTGACCGCGACCAGGCGGGCGAAGACGACGACGTTCCCGTCGTAGCCGTTCTGCTTCGAGAAACCGCCGCCGCAGGTGATGACCCGGAGTTCCGGCGTCCCCTTCGAGCCGTACACCCGGTCGCCGGGGAAGTTGTTCTTCTCGAAGACCTCGACGCCGTAGATCTCGAACACCGCGGTCCTTCCGTCCTGGCGCAGAACCTCGACCTGGTTCCCCTTCTTCAGTGCGCCGAGGCCGTAGAAGACCGCGGGGCCCTGCTTGTTGTCGACATGGCCGACGACGACCGCGGTGCCCTTCTCGCCGGGAGAGACCGCGCCGGTGAACCAGCCGGCCAGGCCGGGGCTGTCCGGCGGCGGCGCGGCGACCCAGCCGTCCGCGTCCAGGCCGACCGGCACGACGGGCGCGTCCACCTGGATCGCGGGGATCCGGACCCGCTGCACGACGGAGAACGGCAGCGAGGCGGGCGCGGGGGCGAAGGTGCCCAGCGTGGCCCGGGCGTCCGGGGCCGCCGCCGAGGCGGGCTGCGGCGGACCGACGTCGAACTCCCCGGAGCCGTTCCGGATGAGTGCCAGGCCGGTCAGCAGAACAAGCGCTATGACGCCCCACGGGGCGCGCTTCCTCCGCCGCTCCTCCTCTTCGAAAAGCTCGGACAGCTTGGACGCAGACATTCGCCATCCCCTTTCGACGCGGTCGCCGCCACGTCCATCGCGCATGGGAAAACGCTAAATCCCGCGCGCGCGACGGGCGACGGGGCAATCGGCGAACGGGTGGCCCGGCGCCCGTTCGGTGCGCCATCCGAGTTGCCGTTCCCAGGAATTTTCTGACGGTCCGTGACCTGCGGCAATATCCGATTGTGTGGTTTTCTGTCGGCGTGTCGGATCACCAGGACGGACCATTCTCGACATGCGGGCGTGTTCCGCGCGTCCGAGGGTCGTCCCGGGAGGTGCTCTCTCGCCGATCCACCGGGGACGGGACCCGGTGACCTCCCGCGGAGGATCACATGCGCAACCAACGTGCCCTGGCGGCGGCGTGCACCACGGTCGCCGTGCTCGGGCTCGCCGCCCCCGTGGCCGTCGCGGACGGCATGGGCAACGGGGGCGGCCCGAGCAACACCGACAACACGGTCGTCGTCCCCGGCACCGGCAACATCGGCACCTTCAGTGGAAACGGGATCCTGCCCGGGACCGGCGTCCTGCCCGGTACCGGCGTTCTGCCCGGGAACGGGAATTTCAACGGCAACGGCCGCTTTCCCGGGAACGGGAACTTCAACGGCCGTGGAAACGAGGGCTTCAACAACGGCCGGGGCAACGAGGGCTTCAACAATGGCCGGGGTAATGAGGGTTTCAACAACGGCCGGGGCAACGAGGGCTTCAACAACGGACGTGGGAACGGAGGTTTCGGCAACGGCAACGGCAACGGCCGCGGGGGCGAGGGCGGCAACCGCGGGAACGACTTCGGCCGCGGGGGCGACTTCGGCGGCGAGGGGCGCGGGGACCATGACGGCTTCGGCTCACGCGACATCTTCGTCACTCCCGACGTCGTCTCCCCCGGGGGCCGCATCACCATCATCGTGAACGGCTGCCGGAGCGGCACGGCGAGTTCCGACGCCTTCGGCACCATCCGGCTGGAGCCGTTCCACGACGACAGCTCGCGGGGGGTCGCCGTCATCGACCACGCCGTCCGCCGCGGCCGGTACGACGTCACCGTCCGCTGCGACGGCCGCACCCTGACCCGCCGTGACGCCTTCACCGTGCTCGGCGGCGTCAACGGCGGTATCGGCGGAAGCCGGATCACCGGCGCGACGCCCACCGACATGGCCATCGGCGGCGGCCTGGTGGCCTCGGCGCTGATCGGCGGTGGTGCCTTCTGGCTGCGCAGGCGGCACGAGAAGCGCATCTGAGCCCCCGACCGCCCGCGAAGCCCGCCCTCCGGCCCCGCGGACGGGCACACCCGTCCCGACAGGCCTTCGCCCCGGTCCCGCGCGGGACCGGGGCGAAGGCCTGTCGGGACGCTGCCGACCGACGGACTCCGCCTCGCCGCCCGGGGGCTATCCGGTCGCGCCCGGGAACAGACTGACGAACGGTTCCGCGGTCACCGCGATGCCCCGGCTGAACGGCGCGTCGAAGTCCCAGATGAGGAACAGCATGAAGGTGATGGTCGCGCAGAACAGCCCGGCCAGGATCAGCTCCCGCCGGGTGCGCCGGATCTGCAGCGCGAACACCATCCCGACGGTGATCAGCCCACCGGTGATCAGCCCCCACCACACGACCGACGGCATGGTGGCCCCGGTGGAGTCGGCACGCGCGTTGCGCGCCTGGTCGGCGGCGGCCAGCTGGTCGAGCAGCGGCTGGTAGGCCTGCGCCTCGAAGTCGTTCGCCGGCCGGTAGTCGGTGATGTCCGCCCGGATCTTCCGGAGCAGTTCCGTACCGCGGTCCGTGACCTGCTCGTCGTCCGCCATCTTCCGCCACTCGGTGTGCACCACGTAACCGGCGTAGGCGTTCACGTCGGCCCGGATGCGGTCGCGGACGTCCGGCGGATAGACCCGGACCCGCTCCGAGATCTCGTGCAGCGCCTGGGCCTCGGCCTGCACATGGTCCTCGGCCGAGTTGCGGGCCTCCCACACGCCCGCGATGGCCAGACCCAGGACGATGGCGTAGATGACGCCGATCCACATCGTCATGTACTCGATGACGTCCGGGGTCTCGCTGGGATCCTCGTCCTCGGCGGCCTTCCGGTGCCGCACCAGCGTGATGACGACCACCACGGCACAGGCCGCCAGGATCGCGAGGACGAGAACAAGCCAATCCGACAACGGATGCCTCCAGTGGTGAGGGTGCCGGCGCGTCAGCGCGGGCGCAGCGCCGCGACGGCGACGATCGCGGGGACGGTGATGAGCAGGACGTAGGTGACGGGCGTGGTGCGCCCGCGCGGGGGGTGGCCGACGGCGTGGGGGTGGTACGCCGGGAAGCTCACCGGGGTCGAGGCGGGCCGCGGAGCGGGTCTGGGCACCGGCTTCGGCGTGGGTTTCGGCGTCGGTGTCGGGGTGGGTGTGGGGGTCGGCCGGGGAGCGGGGGGCGCCGGGGGCGCCGGAGCCGGCCGGGTGGGCGCCCTCGGCGTCGGCTTCGGCGTGGGCTTGGGCGTCGGCGTCGGCGTGGGCTCCGGAGTCGGAGTCGGAGTGGGCGTGGGCTTGGGCGGAGGCGTCGGCTTCGGCGGGGGAGTGGGCGTCGGGGTGGGCGTGGGCGGACAGGGAGGCGGGGGCGGTGTCGGACAGGGCGGAGGCGGCCAGTGGTGGCCGCCGGCGCGGGCCACCGCCACCGCGCCGTCCGGGCCCGCCGAGGCGTACGCGCAGGCGTCGGCCGACGCGCTGCCGACCGGGCAGCCCACCAGGGTCCAGGTCAGCGCCATCAGGGCCAACACCCGTGCCGTGGGCGCGCGTCGGGTCACTTCGGGTCCATGCACGACGGAGATCATGAGGCGCGCGACGCGGCCGTACGCCGTAGTGCGCCGAGTTTGCTCCGAAAGAGGGAGATCACATGATCAATGGTTTGACGGGCGGAAGAACCCGGATCCACCGCATCCGCCCGGATCCGGGCACTCCGGCGGCCGGCCGCGGCACGGATGCCGGAAAGAATTTCCGGCCGCCGTTGAACACGGCGACCCCCGCGGTGCGTACCCATGACCGTGCGGCGGCGCGGCAGGGCGCTGCAATATCCAGGCGATAATGGGGAGTCGACGATGAATACCTCCTGGCGGACCGCCTCACTGGTGGCCACAGCCGCCTCGGTGCTGGCGCTGACGACGGCGTGCGGTCAGGACAACACCACCACTCCCGCTTCGGCGGCCCAGAACGTCGGGGCCACGGCCGCGGCCGGCGACTACGGCAACCCGGGCAGCGGGACCACGACGGGCGCGGGCAACGGGTACGGCGCCGACGGCAACAAGAGTTCGGCCTCCCCGGCCCCGGTCACCCCCGCGGGCAAGCTCGCCGTGGCCAGCAACCCCGACCTGGGCAATGTGGTGACCGACGGCTCCGGCCTCACCCTCTACCGGTTCGACAAGGACACCGCCAACCCGCCCAAGTCCAACTGTGACGGGGACTGCGCCACCACCTGGCCGCCGGTCCCCGCCGACGACGCCACCGCCGGCGCCGGCATCGACAAGGCGCTGCTGGGCGAGGTCACCCGCGCCGACGGCTCCAAGCAGCTCACCATCGGGGGCTGGCCCGCCTACCGTTACGCCAAGGACGTCAACGCCGGTGACGTCAACGGACAGGGCGTGGGCGGCAAGTGGTTCGCGCTCGCCCCGACGGGCAAGAAGGCCAAGCTGTCCGATCTGCCCGGCCTGTCGGTTCACAAGGACCCCAAGCTCGGCGAGATCGTCGTGGACAAGAAGGGCATGACGGTCTACCGCTTCATGAAGGACCAGGCCTGGCCCAAGTCCGTCTCCAACTGCACCGGCGCGTGCCTGGAGAAGTGGCCGGCCGTCGGCCCGGTGAACGCGGACGACACCGAGGGCGTGAAGAAGAAGGGTCTGATGCCCTTCACCCGCCCCGACGGGGTCAAGCAGATGACCGTCAACTGCTGGCCCATCTACACCTTCTCCGGGGACAAGGCTCCGGGGGACACCAACGGTCAGGGCGTGGGCGGCACGTGGTACGCCGTCTCGCCCGACGGCAAGCCGGTCGGCGCGCCGGGCAACTAGATCACCTCCCCAGGGTCGATCGCCCCGCCCGGCCCGGCGCGCGACCGAAGATCCGCCCCCTCCGCACCGCACGGAGGGGGCGGATCGTTGTGTCCGGGGAAAGCAGGGAAGGCGGCGGACGGCGCACAGCCGTGACACAGCGGGGTCATACGGGCACTTGCCGCAGGCAGTGACCGGGAACGGATGGTCAATTTCCGTTTCGGGTCGCTCCTTTGGCGGGCGATCAGTAGCCTCAGCTCGAACACCGGATCGCCTACACCTGTCCCCGCCTTGGAGAGATACATGGAGCGTCCCGCCTGGGCCCCACGGAGCATCGACATCTCGGTGCCGAGCGTCTCGCGGATCTACGACTACTACCTGGGCGGTTCGCACAACTTCGAGGTCGACCGGGAAGCGGCCCGCAGGGCCATGGAGTTCATGCCGGGCCTGCCGAAGATCATGCAGGCCAACCGGGCGTTCATGCGCCGGGCCGTGCGCTTCGCGGCAGGGGAGGGCATCACCCAGTTCCTCGACATCGGCTCCGGCATCCCGACGTTCGGCAACGTCCACGAGGTGGCCCGGGCGGCCGTGCCCGGGGCCCGCGTGGTCTACGTCGACCACGACCCGGTGGCCGTCGCCCACAGCGAGGCCGTGCTGGCGGGCGACGACGCCACGGACGTGGTCGCCGCCGACCTCCGCAAGCCCCACGAGATCCTCGCCAGTCCCCGGCTGGAGCGGCTGATCGACCTGAATCGGCCAGTAGCCCTCCTGCTCGTTGCCATACTGCACTTCGTGGAAGACGCGGACGACCCGTACGGTGCGGTGGCCGAGCTGCGCAAGGCGCTCGCGCCCGGCAGCCTGCTGATCCTCACCCATGCCTCGTACGAGGGAATCCCGCTGCCCGCCGAGCGGGCCGAGGGCGCGGTGGACGTATACAAGGACATTCGCAACCCGCTGATCATGCGCTCGCGCGACGAGATCGCGCGGTTCTTCGAGGGGTACGACATGGTGGAACCCGGACTGGTGCAGATGCCGCACTGGCGCCCGGACTCGGCGCCGGAGGACGAGGATCCCTATGCCTTCTCCGGGTTCGCCGGCGTGGGGCGTACGGCGTGAACGCGGAGCCGGACGGCCCGGAGGACAGACTGCGCCGGCTGACGACGATCTGGAGCCGGGCGGTCTACCCGGTGACCTCGACGTCGCTGACCCGCGCCGAGTTCGAGGAACAACTCCTGCCGCTCGCACGCCGGTTGAGCGAGCTGCTGCGCACCCGCGGTTTCGACGCGGAGGCGGCGAAGGCCGTCGGCGCCGGCCTCGTCGGGGCGCACTGCACCGACCCCGAGGCGCTGGCCCGCACCCTGGACTGCATCGACGCCTACCTGGTCCTGTACTGCGGCGAGGACGGCCCCCAGGACGAACTGCGCACGCGTTCCTCGCGGTTGCAGCACGCGATGGCCGCCGGGTACGCGCAGGCGCTGCGCGAGCGCACCCTCGCCGAGCAGGAGGCCATCGCCCAGGCCGCGCTACAGGCCCAGGGCGTGGTGGCCCAGGCGCTGCACGCGAGCGAGGCCCGCTTCCGGGCGGTCTTCGAGGGCGCGGCCATAGGGGTCGGCATCGCCGATCTGGACGGCAACGTCCTCCAGGTCAACGAGGCGCTGCTGCGCATGTTCGGCCTCTCCGAGCAGACCCTGCGCGGCCGTCGCGTCCAGGACTGGGTGCACCCGGAGGACGCCCCGCAGACCTGGCGGCTCTACGACGAACTCGTGCACGGCGACCGTGAGCACTACCACGTGGAGAAGGCATTCAACCGCCCCGACGGCACGGTCCTGTGGACCAACCTGACGGTCTCCCTGCTGCGCGACGCCGACGGCACCCCGCAGTACCAGCTCGCGCTCATGGAGGACACCACCGAGCGCCGCCTGCTCAACCTCCGGCTGCGCTACGAGGCCACCCACGACGCCCTGACCGGCCTGCCCAACCGCACGCTGTTCTTCGAGCGGCTGGAGAAGGCCCTGAACGCCGCCGAGGGCCAGCGCTTCGGCCTGTGCTATCTGGACCTGGACGGTTTCAAGACCATCAACGACAGCCTCGGCCACGCGGCCGGCGACCGGCTGCTGGTGGAGGTCGCCGACCGGCTCCAGTCGTGCGCGACCGCGCCCGGCGAGATGGTCGCCCGGCTCGGCGGCGACGAGTTCGTGGCCCTCACCACCGGCCCCGGCACCGAGCGCAAGGTGGACGAACTCGCCGAGCGCATCATGAACGCCCTGATCACCCCGGTCAGCATCGACGGCCGCGACCTGCTGGTCCGCGGCAGCCTCGGCATCGTCGAAGGACCCGCGGGCGAGCGCACCGCGGCGGAGGTCCTGCGCAGCGCCGACATCACGATGTACCGGGCCAAGTCGGCCGGCGGCAACCGCTCGGAACTCGCCGACCCCGAGGCCGACGCCCGGGCGATCACCCGCCACGGCCTCACCACCGCCCTCCCGACGGCCCTGGAACGCGGCGAGTTCTTCATCGAGTACCAGCCCCTGGTCCACCTCGGCGACGGCAGCGTGCGCGGCGCCGAGGCCCTCGTGCGCTGGCTGCATCCGCAGCACGGTGTGCTCGGCCCCGACCGCTTCATCCCGCTCGCCGAGCACACCGGCCTGATCGTCCCGCTGGGCCGCTGGGTCCTGGAGGAGTCGATCCGCCAGGCCCGGGCCTGGCGCGAGCGCCACGGCGACCGGACCGCGGCCGGCCCGCTGCGCATCAACGTCAACCTCTCGCCCTGCCAGCTCAGCCATCCCGGGCTGGTCCAGGACACGGTCGACATCCTGGAACGCGCGGGCGTCGCCCCGGACGCCCTGTGCCTGGAGGTCACCGAGTCCGCGCTGATCGGCGCCGACGACGACCTGCTCAAACCCCTGCGCCGGCTCGCCGAGATGGGCGTCGACATCGCCCTGGACGACTTCGGCACCGGCTACTCCAACCTCGCCAATCTGCGCCGCCTCCCCGTGAGCATCCTCAAGCTCGACCGCTCCTTCACCCAGGGCATGCAGCAGTTCCCCGCCGACCCCGTCGACCTCAAGATCGTCGAGGGCATCGTCTCCCTGGCCCACAGCCTCGATCTGGCGGTCACCGTCGAGGGCGTGGAGACCGGCGCTCAGGCCGAGCAGCTGCGGATACTGGGCTGCGACACGGCCCAGGGCTGGTACTACGCCCGCCCCGGCCCACCGGAGCGGCTGCACGAGCTGGCACTGGCGGACGCGACGGGCTGAGACCGAGCGGCCGCGGCCGAGGGGGCGGCCGGGTCCTGTCCCCGCGCACCGCCGTGGCCGAGGGGGCGGCCGGGTCCTGTCCCCGCGCACCGCCGTGGCCGAGGGGGCGGCCGGGTCCTGTCCCCGCGCCACCGCCGCGGCGGCGCGCACGGCCGTCCCGGGCCGGCCACGCGCCCGCTCAGCGTTCCAGCAGCATCCGCTGCAACTCCCGCGCCGCCCGCGGCGGAGCCACGTCGCTGCGGTGGGCCAGGGCGATCGTGCGGTGCAGGCCGGGGCGGGCCAGCGGGGTGACGCGCAGCCCCCGGCCCGCCCGGGCGGCCACCATCCGCGGCACCACGGCCACGCCGAGCCCGGCCCGCACGAACCCCAGCACCGCGTCCATCTCGCCCCCCTCCACGGCGAAATCCGGCTCGAACCCGGCGGAGCGGCACGCGGCCACGGTCAGCTCCCGCAGGTCGTATCCGTGCCGGAACATCACCAGCCGTTCCCCCTCCAGATCGGAGATCTCCACGACCCGCCCGCCCCGGCCGGGTTCCGGCGCCTCCGGGGAGGACACCACGACCAGGTCCTCCCGCAGCAGCTCCACCGTGGTCAGCGCGGGCGCCGGCGTCGGCAGCGGCAGCACGACCAGCGCGAGGTCGAGCGCGCCCCGGGCCAGCTCCCGGACCAGGTCGTGCGAGCCGCCCTCCTCGATCAGCAGGCGGATCCCCGGATACCGGTCGTGGAAGGCGCGCAGCACATCCGGCAGCAGGCCCGTGCACAGGCTCGGCGTCGCCCCCAGCCGTACCCGCCCCCGTCGCAGCTGCACCAGTTCCAGTACCTCGTGCCGGGCGGTGTCGGCGTCGGCCAGGATGCGCCGGGCCAGTGGCAGCAGCGCCTCGCCGGCGTCGGTCAGCGTGATGTTGCCCCGCGCGCGCAGGAAGAGATCCGCGCCCAGCTCCCGCTCCAGCGCCTTGATCTGCTGCGACAGCGACGGCTGGGCGACATGCACCAGCTCGGCGGCCCGGGTGAAGTGCCGGGTCTCGGCGACGGCGACGAAATACTGAAGCTGCTGGAACTGCATGATGTCACGATAGCTTTCGCCTATTGATTCCAGCCGTACCATGTCTTGGACCGATTGGCCTGTTCGGCCCTAGCGTCGTGCGCATGGCTCTGGCAACGCGGACGGACCGACGGCCGTCCATGGCGCGCACGCTGTGGGACTCCTCCGTCGGCAAGAAGACGGTGATGGCCGTCAGCGGCATGATCATGCTGCTGTACCTCGTCGCCCACGTCATCGGCAACCTGAAGATCTTCTTCGGCGCGGGGGAGTTCAACCACTACGCGCACTGGCTGCGCACGGTCGGCGAACCCTTCATGCACTACGAGTGGACGCTCTGGCTCGTCCGGATCGTCCTGGTCGTCGCCGTGGTCGCCCACGCCACGTCCGCCTACCAGCTCAGCCGCCGCGACATCAGGGCACGGCCCAGCAAGTACGTGCACAAGAAGCCACGGGCGAGCTACGCCACCCGCACCATGCGGTGGGGCGGCATCATCCTCGGCCTCTTCATCGTCTGGCACATCCTCGACCTGACCACCGGCACCGTGCACTCCGGCGGCTTCCAGGAGGGCCACCCGTACCAGAACGTGGTGGACACCTTCTCCACCTGGTACGGCAACGTCATCTACATCGTCGCGATGCTCGCGCTGGGCCTGCACATCCGGCACGGCTTCTGGAGCGCCGCCCAGACCCTCGGCGTCGGCAGCCGCACCCGCGACCGCGCCCTGAAGACCGTCGCCGACATCCTCGCGCTGCTGCTCACGGCCGGTTTCGTCGCCGTACCCGTGGGCGTCATGACCGGAGTGGTGAGCTGACATGACCGACTACGTGAACTACACGACCGGCGCACCGGCCGTCGACGGCAAGGCACCCTCCGGCCCGGTCCACGAGCGCTGGGACACCCGCCGCTTCGAGGCGAAGCTGGTCAACCCCGCCAACCGCCGCAAACACACGATCATCGTCGTCGGCACCGGCCTGGCCGGCGGCTCCGCGGGTGCCACGCTCGCCGAACAGGGCTACCACGTCGTCCAGTTCTGCTACCAGGACTCCCCGCGCCGCGCCCACTCCATCGCCGCCCAGGGCGGCATCAACGCGGCGAAGAACTACCGCAACGACGGCGACTCGATCCACCGCCTCTTCTACGACACCGTCAAGGGCGGCGACTTCCGGGCCCGCGAGTCCAACGTGCACCGGCTCGCGCAGATCTCCATCGAGATCATCGACCAGTGCGTGGCCCAGGGCGTGCCCTTCGCCCGCGAGTACGGCGGCCTGCTCGACACCCGCTCCTTCGGCGGCGTCCAGGTCTCCCGCACCTTCTACGCCCGCGGACAGACGGGCCAGCAGCTGCTGCTGGGCGCCTACCAGGCGCTGTCCCGGCAGATCGCCGCCGGGAACGTGGAGATGCATCCGCGCACCGAGATGCTCGACCTGATCGTCGTGGACGGGCGGGCCCGCGGCATCGTGGCGCGGGACCTGATCACCGGGAAGATCGACACGTACTTCGCGGACGCCGTCGTCCTCGCCTCCGGCGGCTACGGCAACGTCTTCTACCTGTCGACCAACGCCATGAACTCCAACGCGACCGCCGTCTGGCGGGCGCACCGGCGCGGCGCCCACTTCGCCAACCCCTGCTTCACCCAGATCCACCCCACCTGCATCCCGCGCACCGGCGACCACCAGTCCAAGCTGACGCTGATGAGCGAGTCGCTGCGCAACGACGGCCGGATCTGGGTGCCCCAGGCGCAGGGCGACACCCGGCCGCCGAACCAGATCCCCGAGGACGAGCGCGACTACTACCTGGAGCGCATCTACCCCTCCTTCGGCAACCTGGTCCCGCGGGACATCGCCTCCCGCGCCGCGAAGAACGTCTGCGACGAGGGCAGGGGAGTCGGGCCCGGCGGCCAGGGCGTCTACCTGGACTTCGCCGACGCGATCCGGCGCATGGGCCGGGAGGCCGTCGAGGCCAAGTACGGCAACCTCTTCGACATGTACCAGCGGATCACCGACGAGGATCCGTACGAGGTGCCGATGCGGATCTACCCGGCGGTGCACTACACGATGGGCGGCCTGTGGGTCGACTACGACCTCCAGACCACCGTCCCCGGTCTGTTCGCGATCGGCGAGGCCAACTTCTCCGACCACGGGGCCAACCGGCTCGGCGCCTCGGCGCTGATGCAGGGCCTGGCCGACGGCTACTTCGTGCTGCCGGCCACGATCAACGACTACCTGGCCCGCAACCCGCACCAGGACCCGGTCACCGACGAACACCCCGTCGTCCAGGAGGCGCTGGCCGAGACCGAGGACCGGATCAACCTGCTGCTGTCGGTGGACGGCGACCGCACCCCGGACTCCTTCCACCGCGAAGTCGGCGAACTGATGTGGGAGTTCTGCGGCATGGCCCGCACCGACGCGGGGCTGCGCAAGGCCCTGGAACGCATCCCGCAGATCCGCGAGGAGTTCTGGCGCCGGATCAAGGTGCCCGGCACCGGCGAGGAGTTCAACCAGTCGCTGGAGAAGGCCAACCGCGTCGTCGACTACCTGGAGCTCGCCGAGCTGATGTGCCTCGACGCGCTGCACCGCGCCGAGTCCTGCGGCGGCCACTTCCGCGAGGAGTCCCAGACCCCGGACGGTGAGGCGGCCCGCCGGGACGACGAGTTCGCCTACGCCGCCGCCTGGGAGTTCACCGGCACCGGCGAGGCCCCCGTCCTGCACAAGGAAGACCTGGTCTTCGAGTACGTCCACCCCACCCAGCGGAGCTACGCATGAAGCTCACCCTGCGCGTCTGGCGGCAGAAGAACGCCGGCGCCGAAGGAGCGATGTCCACCTACGAGGTGGACGACATCTCGCCCGACATGTCCTTCCTGGAGATGCTGGACGTCCTCAACGAACAGCTCATCCTCTCCGGCGAGGAGCCGGTCGCCTTCGACCACGACTGCCGCGAGGGCATCTGCGGGGCCTGCTCGCTGGTGATCAACGGCGACGCGCACGGGCCGGAGCGCACCACCACCTGCCAGCTGCACATGCGGTCCTTCCGCGACGGCGACACGATCGACATCGAGCCGTGGCGGGCGTCCGCCTTCCCGGTGATCAAGGACCTGGTGGTGGACCGGTCGGCGTTCGACCGGATCATCCAGGCCGGCGGCTACATCACCGCCCCCACCGGGGCCGCGCCGGAGGCCCACGCCACGCCGGTGCCGAAGGCCGACGCCGACTTCGCGTTCGAGCACGCGGAGTGCATCGGCTGCGGGGCGTGCGTGGCCGCGTGCCCCAACGGGGCGGCGATGCTCTTCACCTCGGCCAAGGTCAACCACCTGAACGTGCTGCCGCAGGGAGCGCCCGAGCGGGAGACCCGGGTGCTGGACATGGTCACGCAGATGGACGCGGAGGGGTTCGGCGGGTGCACGCTCACCGGCGAGTGCGCCACCGCCTGCCCGAAGGGGATTCCGCTGGTGTCGATCACGAGCATGAACAAGGAGTGGCTGAGGGCCACCCGGAAGGCGGGGAAGCGCTGATCACCGTGCGCGACCGCGAAGGCGCGGCGGCCGCTCGCGCGGTTCCCCGCGCCCCCGCGGGGTACCGCACCTGAGCGTTCGTCCGAGAAGGGGCGGGCGGGCGGGGCCGGGAGTGGTGCTCATCCCCGGCCCCGTCTGGTTCTCCGGCCCCTGTAGTCTCCGCCCATGATCTTCGGGAACAAGGGGAGGGAGCGGTTCCTCGACGCCGTCACGGGTTTCGAGGCCGCTGTCCGGGAGCAGGACGCCGACCGGTCGCAACAGCACTTCCAGGACATGCACCGGTTCTTCGGCAAGGCGGACGACCGCGAGTTCCAGGCGGCGGGACCGCGCCTGGCCGCGCTCCTGGACGAGGTCCCGCCCGGCCCCCGCGCCACCGTCGCCGTGATCGTCGGCGCGTGCGTCGAACGCGGCGCCGACGCCGCGGCCTGCGGGCCGCACGTCCTCGCGGGCCTCGCCGCGACCCTCGACGGCGTCCGGGAATGCTGCGAGCGCTGGGAGGCGACGGGCGGCGGGGAGCTCCCCGACCCCGAGGCCGAGGAACCGGCCCCGCACCTCTTCGAGCGGGTCGGAGACGAAGCGGCCGTGGCCTGGCTGACCCTGTCCCAGTGGGAGATGGCCTCCGTCGCCATGCTCAGCCACGCCGCCGTCCGCACCAGCCTCGGCCCGGACACCCGCGCCCGCCTGTTCCAGGCGCTGCGCTCGGTCGAGGAAGCCTCCGGGCACGACTTCAAATGCCTCGCCTACGCCCTGCTCGTCCTCGACGAGCCCCTCGTCGTCCTGCACCGCCCCACCGGCACCGGCTACGCCATGCGCATGACCGGCATCGGCGACAACTTCCAGCTGCACACCCTGCTCGCCGACGTCCTCGTGGGCGGCGGCCACCTGCCCGGCCGTGCCCCCACCGCCGAGGAGGCCGCCGTCTGCCGCGACCAGCCCGGCCAGGTGCCCACCACCGGCGCCTTCAACCTGGTCACCCCCTCCGGCGACTGGGTGTGGAACGAGGGCACCCCCTCGGACATCCCGGCCGTGGACGGCGTACGACTGCTCGTCCTGGACCCGCCGCCGTACGACCGCGGCTGGCCCGCGGGCCGGTTCTTCCCGCACATGACCGGCGACCTCGTCCTGGAGCGGGTGCTCGACCCCGAGGAGGCCGGGCGACTGCTCGCGGGATGCGTCGTCAAGGAGGGCTGACCCCGCCGTTCAGCATCCCCACATCCGCTCTCCTGGCACAGGTCACGCACCGGCCAACCGGCGTCGGAAGAACTGGAGCGGCGGGCCGTGGCACCAGGCCCGCCACTGTCGCCGCCCCGGCCCGTGACCAGGAGAGAGCCATGACCGGCGTTTCCACCCTCGATCGTCCGTCGCAGCCCGCGCCACCCGCCCGCTACACCGTCACCCTCGCCCGCGACGAGGCCGACGTGCGCGCCGCCCAGCGGCTGCGGCACGAGGTCTTCGCCGGGGAGATGGGGGCGCTGCTGGCCACCGCGGAACCGGGACACGACGTCGACGCCTTCGACGCCTACTGCGACCACCTCCTCGTGCGCGACACCGTGACCGGCCAGGTCGTCGGCACCTACCGGCTGCTGCCGCCGGAGCGGGCCGCCGTCGCCGGCCGGCTCTACTCCGAGAGCGAGTTCGACCTGCGCGCGCTCGACGCGATCCGGCCCGGCCTGGTCGAGGTCGGCCGCTCCTGCGTCCACCCCGACCACCGCGACGGCGCCGTCATCGGCCTGATCTGGGCCGGCATAGCCCGCTACATGACCGACCGGGGCCACGAGTGGCTGGCGGGCTGCTGCTCCGTGCCGCTCGCCGACGGCGGCGCCCTCGCCACCGGCACCTGGGAGCGGGTCCGGGCCAAGCACCTGGCACCCGAGGAGTTCCGGGTACGGCCGCTGCTGCCGTGGACCCCGAACCCCGAGGCCCCGGCCGCCCGCGGCGAGCTGCCCGCCCTGCTGCGCGGCTACCTCCGGCTCGGCGCCTGGGTGTGCGGGGAACCCGCGCACGACCCCGACTTCGGGGTCGCCGACCTGTACGTCCTGCTGTCGATGCGCCGGGTCAACCCGCGCTATCTGCGGCACTTCCTCTCTCTCGTCCCGGCCTGATGAGCGTCTGGCTGCCCACCGCGCCCTGCACCCCGGGCGCCTGCGTGGAGCCGGCCCGGGACGCCGCGGCCGTACCCCGTGCCGTGCTCCGGCTGACCGCGGTCGCGGTCCTGGTGCTGGCCGGGATCGCGCTGTCGCCGCTCGGCGGGAGGATCCCCGCCGAGTGGGTCAGACGGTGGTGCCGGGCGATCGTGCGGGCCATGGGGGTCCGGGTCCGCGTCACCGGTGCCGTCGCGCCGGCCGGCGGGCTGCTGCTGGTCGCCAACCACGTCTCGTGGCTGGACATCCCGCTGCTCACCGCCGTACGCCCGGCCCGGATGCTCGCCAAGACCGAGGTCCGGCAGTGGCCCGTGGCGGGCGCGCTGGCCGCCCGCGGCGGGGCCCTGTTCATCGAACGGGACCGGCTGCGTGCCCTGCCCGGCACGGTCGCCCGGATCTCCGGCGCCCTGCGCGAGGGCGCCGCCGTGACCGCCTTCCCGGAGGGCAGCACCTGGTGCGGGCGCGCCCACGGCCGCTTCCGCCGGGCCGTCTTCCAGGCCGCCCTCGACGCCGGCGTGCCCGTCCAGCCGGTCCGCCTGCGCTACCGGCTGCGGGACGGCGGCCCCGGCACCGCTGCGGCCTTCGTCGGCGAGGACACCCTGCTCTCTTCCCTGTGGCGGGTGGCCCGGGCCCGGGGGCTGGTCGCCGAGGTGGAGGTCCGGCCGGTGATACCGCCCGGCGTCTTCCCCGACCGCCGTTCCCTCGCCCACGCCGCCCAGCCGGCCGCCCCCGAGCCCGCCTGGACCCACGCGACCCTGGTCGCGAGCGCGCTAGAGGGGCCGCACGACCAGCTCGGCCAGCCGCAGATAGGCGTGCACGGTGGCCGGACGCAGATCCTTCAGCTCCCAGCGAGCTGACTGCAAACCGGTGTCGAACGGCACCTGCACCACCTGCCCGGCCAGGACGCCCAGCCTCTCGTGCACGCCCTCCGGCAGGCCGCGGCCGGCGGCGCCGTCGGTCCGGGTGGTCAGGACGACGGCCCGGTCCGCGAGGCGGCGCCGGCCGCCCTCGCGGATCCGGTCGAGCATGCGCGCCGCGGCGTCGAGGAACCAGTCGGCGGTGCCGCAGCACACGACGAGCCGGTCCGTGTGGTCGAGGACCACGTCCGCCGTCCGGTCCAGCACCGTCGGCGCCCAGTCGGTCAGCACGAAGGAGTAGTACGGCGCCGTATGGGTCAGCACACGCAGATACTCCTGCGCGTGCACGGAGTTGGGACGGAAACGCCCCGAGCGGTGCGCGATCACCTCCAGGCCCGAGGGCAGGCGGGTGGTGAGGGCACGGACCTCGTCGTACGAGGGGCCGAGCGGGAGCGCGGCCAGATCCCGCGGGACGGCCCGGTTGCGGCCGGACGGCAGGAACGGGCCGAGGGCGCCTTCGGTGGCGGCGCCGTCCAGGGCGAGGACCGGTTCGGCCCGCGCGGCGGCCAGCAGGGAGCCCAGGGCCATCGTCGCGGTGGCCCGGCCGCTGTGATGGAACGCGCCGACCAGCGTCACCCGCCGGCTGTGCGCCAGCGCGGCCCGCAGGCCCGCCAGGCGCCGCTGGAACTCGGCGCGGGCCGGCCGGAAACGCGGGCGCGGCAGCCGGTCGGCCGGCGGGGCCGCGTCGGGCCGGGCCGGCGGGGTGAGCGGCACGGCGGCCGGTGGCCGGCCGGTCACCGGCGGGGCCGGCGGGCCGCTCCTGGCGTCGTAGCGCAGCCGGGCCATGGCGATGTACTTGGCGAGGGCGTCGGCCACCTCGCTGGCCGTGGGCCGGCGGGCCGGGTCGTCGTCCAGGCAGCGCAGCACCAGGCGCCGCAGCTGCTCCCAGCCGTCCCCCTGCCACAGATGCATGCCGTCCGGCAGATTCGGCAGCTCCACGCCCGCCTTGCTGCTGATGAGCTGGAGCATCGCGCCCAGCGCGCGCATGCTGTCCGCGACGGTCGGCGCCGGTCCGGCGCCCAGATACCGCCCGTCGACCGTGTAGTCGGACAGATCGCCGAGGACGATGGTGCGGCGCAGCACGTACACGCTGTCCATGCCGAAGTCGGCGGGTACCAGACCGCCGGCGTGGCACAGGGCGAGCGCGTTCGCCAGGTGCCAGGACAGCAGCAGACCGCGCACCAGGTCGAACGGCGCGGTGCCGTCCTCCAGGGAGCGGGCGAACACGTCCGACAGCCGGGGCGGCTGCCCGTCCGCGGTGTCCTGGTCCCGCACCGGGGCCATCGCCAGCCACGGCGGGGAGTCGTCTGGACCGGTGGCGAGCAGCGCCGGCGCGTACTGGGCCTGCAACCGGCCCAGCACCTCCGCCTCCACCGCGATCAGCTGCGCGTTGGCCGCGGGCAGGTCGGGCCGGGGAGTGCGCAGCACCGCCTCGGTGCCCCGCGCGTCGATCCCCCGGTACAGCACCGTACGGCGGCCCCGGCGCCGGTCGCGCAGGGTGTACGGGCCGAGCCGCACCGGGTCCGCTCCGGTCAGCGGCTCCCAGTCGTCGGTGGGCTCGGCGGCGCGGTCCGGCTCCGCGCGGTGCAGGCCGGGCACCCGGTCGAACGAGACCCCGAACCGGGCGAGCAGCCGGCGTTCGACGCTGGTGAACGGCTGGTGGGTGCCGGGGAGCTGGGCGGAGCCGTCCGGGTGGGCCAGCCAGGCCGGGAAGTCCGGCGAGTTGCCCGCGAGTTCCTCCAGATGACGGCCGATGCGCCGGCTGGTGCGCAGCAGTTCGGCCTGCGGCACCGAGTCCAGCAGCACCGTCTTCGACTCCTCGGCGAAGTCGAACACCCGGTGCTTGGCGGGCAGCGGCCCCGGCACCGGTGCCGGATGCGGCCGCACCAGGCCGCCGAGGAACACCTCCGCCAGCTGCGAGGTCGTGGCCGGCCACGGCACCGCCGACTGCACCAGCCGCATCACCGGAACCGACAGCGGGGAGACCGCCGCCAGATGCGCCGCCAGCCGGTACGCCTCCGGGGACGCCGCGTCCCGGAAGTGCTGGGCGCTGGTCAGGTCCCGGGCGCCGGTCACACTGCCGTACGGGTCGGGGCGGACCAGCAGCGGCAGCTCCACCGTGATGCCGGGCGAGGCCAGCAGCCGCGCCCAGGGCCCGAGCGAGGAGGGGGCCGGTTCCAGGACGGGCACCGGGACCCCCTCGAAGGGGGACACCTCGGGCGGCAGCACCGGGTCACGGACCTCCCAGGCCGCGTTCGCGCCGCCGATCCGCCGGGTCGTGGCCTGCCAGCGCTCCGCGGCGATGCCCGACGCCTCCCACATCTCCGGCGGCAGCGTCTGGAGCACCGCGACCGGGCCGCGCGCGGCCCACTCCGCGAGCAGCCGGTGCAGGGCCCCCGACCGCCAGGCGGCGCCCATGCCGTCGCTGACCACCAGCACGAGGGTGCGGCCCGAGGGATCGTTGACCGTGCTCAGCGGCAGGTGGCCGCTCCCCGGCCGGAACGGCCGGGCGCGCAGGCAGGGCTCCCGGGCGCTGCGCGTGTCCAGGCCGAGGACCCGGGTGGTGGCGAACGCGCCCAGCCGTTCCAGCAGGGTGCGCAGTTCGGCACCGAGCCGGTGCCACAGCAGCATCGACAGACCGTCGTCGACGAGCAGTGCCAGGTTCAGCCAGCGCTCCCGCACCGGCCGCTCCACCACGTCGGGCAGGTTCGTCTCGGCGAGCTGGGCGGCGGTGCGCTCCTCGTCGATCTCCGTGCGGTGGCGGCTGTCCAGCCGGCGGCGCAACGGCCGCAGGGCCCGGCCCAGTTCGAGTTCGTCGCCGAGGGCCTTGTCCTCGGGCACCCGCACCGGCATCGCCCGCCGGGGCTCGGGGACGGCCGGGGCGAGCCGCCGCACCTCCGGCACCGGTGTCTGCCGGGCCGCCGCGTACAGGGAAGGGGCGGTGAGGTCGGGCAGGTCCGGGTCGTCGGGTTCCGGCGCCGGATGCCGCGGGACGGACGGTTCCGGTCCGGGACCGGGGGCCGGCGCCGGGCCGGCCGGCGCGGGCGCCGGCTCCCGCAGGAGCGGCGCGCAGGCGTCCGCGGGCAGCCGGCGGGCGAGCCACAGCACGTCGAGGACCTGGTCCGCGTCCAGTTCGCGCCCGCAGGCCGTCAGCACCCGCAGTACCTCGGCCAGCCGTTCGCCCCCGCCCGCCGGCACGGTCACATCGCCCCGGTGAGCTGGTGCAGTACGGCGTCCAGCAGGCCGTCCGCGTCCAGGTCGACGCCCCCGGTGCGCAGGAACACGGCGTTCAGCAGCTGGTCGGTGGCCAGCTCGCCCAGGGCGCGGCGGCGCAGGAAGGCGTCGATCAGGTCGTCCGCCTCCCGCAGCGCCTCCTCGCCCAGGTGCGCGGCGACGATGGTGCGCAGCCGCTCCTCGTCGGGCACCGGCAGTTCGAGCCGGAGACAGCGGCGCAGGAACGCGGGCGGGAAGTCCCGTTCCCCGTTGCTGGTGATGATCACGACAGGGAACTCGGCGCACTGCACCAGCCCCTGGTGCACCCGGACGGCGCCGCGGTGATCGGAGGTCTGTACCTCCACGTCGGCCGTGCCCTCCGGCAGCCGGACCAGCTCCTTGATCTCGAAGTAGCCCTCCTCGAACACGGTGAGCAGGTCGTTGGGCAGATCCACATCGCCCTTGTCCATCTCGTCGACGAGCAGGCAGCGCGGGGCGGCCGACGCCACCAGCGCCGTGCCGAGCGGCCCGAGCCGGATGAACTGGCCGATGGACGGCTCACCCTCGCCCCGGTCCCGGCTGAGCGTGGTCTCCCGCAGCCGGCCGATCGCGTCGTACACGTACAGCGCGTCCGGCACGGTGGAGCGGCTGGTGACCGACCAGCGCAGCAGCTCGCCCAGGCACAGCTCGTGGGCGATCGCCCGGGCGAGGGACGACTTGCCGGTGCCCGCGGGCCCGGTCACCAGCAGCGGGCGCCGCAGGTGCAGGGCCGCGTTGACGATGTCGGCGTGCCGCGGGTCGATCACGTACGGCAGCTCGGGGCGCGTCGCCCGGGCCGGGGTGAAGCGCCGCCAGGGCGGCGCGGAGGGGAGGCTGACGGCCCGGGGCACGCCGTCGCCTCGGAACAGGCGCCAGTCGGCGTCGGCGGCGGATGTCATGGGCCCTCCTGGGGTTCGGACAGATGCAGACGAGGGACGGCACGGTCGGCGTCGGCCCACGCGAGGACCGGCCGGCCGGGGAACTCGGGCGGATTGGCCTGGGCGTTGGCCCGGTAGCTGTGGACACCGTCGGGCAGCTCCCGGGTGGCGATCTCCGCCATGTGCCGGACGCTGTGCGCGGGCCCGTCCGCGCGCCGGTCCCACATCACCACAGGTATGCCCAGTGCCAGGCAGGTCTGCACGATGCGGTCCCGGGGAGGACCGGGCGGTACGTCCACGGAGACGCGCACGGTGTCGAGTTGGTTGACGAGCCGGGAGTAGAGCGCGTCCCGGTCCGTGGGTTCGGACACCACCAGGGCCTTGCCCGAGTCCAGCCGGTTCCACCGGGTGCGCCACCGGGAGACGAACCGCCCGTTGCGGCGCAGCAGTTCGGGGCAGTGCACCACCAGCGGGAACTCCACCCCCAGCACGCCGGGCACCAGCTCGGCCGGGTCACGGGCGGCCCACTCGTCCACGGGCAGATTGAGGCCGCCGCGGTCCACGAGCACCTCCACCAGCGGCGGGCGCTCGTCCTCGGCCGGCGGCGTGAGCGAGTCCAGGACGCGCAGCACCTCGCGGGCCGCCTCCGAGGCGGTGTACGACGTCACGCTCTCGGCGGAGACCTGCCGGGGCCCGGTGCCCTCGTCGCACCAGATCCGCAGCCGGTGCCGGTTCCGCCCGGCCTCGGTCACCTGCACCAGGACCCGGATCCGTACGGCACGTCCGCGGGCCGACCGCGCCCACTCCTGCGCGTCGTACCGGCGTTCACCGAGCGCCGCACGGTCGATGCCCAGGCGCCGGGCCACCCCGTCCGCCCAGATCCGCAGCCGCGCCCGCTGGGTGTCGGGGCAGAGGGCGCCCACGTACTCGATCACCCGCAGCAGTGCCGGCACCCGGCGTTCGTCACCGCTCGCCCGGCCGTCTCCGGGCAGACCCTCCAGATGGTCCAGCAGCGCGTCCACGGTGTCGCCGCCCGGCCGGGCCGCGAGGTGCGGCAACGCGGCCCGCACCGCCTCGGGGAACCGGCCCAGCACGGCCGGGGGGACGGCGCGCAGCAGCTTGCGCAGCTCCGTGTCCTCGGCCGCGGACAGCAGCCGGGGCGTGCGGGACAGGGCGCCCGCCGCCAGGATCCGGTCGGCCGCCCGCGGGGCGTCCCGGCGCAGGATCCCGGTCAGCGCCGCCAGGGCCCGCGGATGCGTCAGTACGAACGCGGCGAACTCCTCGGGGGAGGGCGGGACGACGTCGCTGCCCGGGGCGACACCGCACAGCCGGGCCAGCCGGCGGGCGCAGTCGCCGCGCTCGCTGCCCGTGGACAGGGCCTCCTCGACCGCCTCCACCAGCAGCTCGTAGGCGGGGTCGTCGGGTTCCACCGGTCCGGGCCGGACGCCGTCCAGCACGCCGAGGGGCCGCAGTTCGTCCTCCACCGCCTGCCAGGGCACGGCCCAGCTGCGCCGGATGACGCTCTGGAAGCCGAGCGCGAGCGGCGCACCCGCGCCGCCCTCGGGCAGGAAGTGCCCGACGACCAGCCCGACGACGGCCTGCTCCTCCCGGCACCACAGCGGGCTGCCGCTGTAGCCGGGGCCGACCGCCATGCCGGTGGGCTCGCCGTCCAGGTAGGCCAGCGGACCGTGCAGCGCGGCGACGGTGAGCCGGGCGACGGTGGAGGCACGGCCGCCGCCGTGCCAGGCGTCCGCCTGGTGGCCGACCGTCATGGCGGTGTGGCGCGGGCCCGGCGGGAGCCCGCCGGCCGGGGCGTCCACGCGCAGCACGGCGAGGTCGCCGAGCCACTCGGAGCTGCCCGCGCCGACCGCCCCGCCGCCCTGGGCGCGGGGCGGGATCCAGTGGGCCACCCGGGCGAGGTACTGCCGGCTGCCGCCGTGCGTCTCCCCGTCGGGCACCTCGACGGGCACTTCGTCCACGCCCGGTGCCCGGGTGTCGAGCATGTCCCGGCCCAGCGCCGCGTTGACGACGTGCGCGCAGGTCAGCACGGTGTCGGAGCCGAGCACGAAGCCCGCTCCGGCGGCCTTGCCGTCGTCGGCGCGCCGGATGCACACGACGTACCGGGCCGGGTTCCGGGAGCTGTCCCACCGGCTGCGGAACCACCCCACGCGTCACTCCGCGGGGGGTGTGGCGCCGGCGTCCGGGACGGGCTTCCAGCTGGCGGTGACGGTGAGGTGCGCCTGCCCGGCCGCGCCGACGATCCCGAACTTGAGATCCTGGCCGACCTGCACCCCGAAGGTGACGGTCAGTTCGGTCGGTGGTTCGGGCACGGCCGTGGCGGCGTCGTGGACCTCTTGCAGCAGCGGGCCGATCGGCCGCAGCGCGCCGCGCAGCGCCTCGGCCGCGAAGTTCGCGACGGCCCGGCCGCCCGCGCCGACCGGCAGGGCCCGGCCCATGCCCTGCGGCAGGTCGTCGTCCGGCGGGGCGGGTGCCGCGTCCGGGCCGGGCGCGAGCAGGAACCGCACCGGGGTGCCGTCGGACAGCGCGAGATCGGGTGAAGTGGCCACGATCACATTATCGGCGGCATGCGCCGGCGGACCGCCGGACTTGCCCGACTCGGTTACCACATCGATGCCTTGGGGACCGGTGGGCCCTCCCGCGCTCAGGGCATGACCCGCGCCAGATACGGCGCCGTGACGCTGCCCTCCGCCCGGGCCACCCGTTCCGGCGGCCCGGCCGCCACGATCCGCCCGCCCCGGTCACCGCCGCCCGGCCCCAGGTCGATCACCCAGTCCGCGCCCGCGACCACCGTCATGTCGTGCTCCACCACGACGACCGTGTGCCCGGCGTCGACCAGCCCGTGCAGCCGGTCCATCAGCACGTCCACATCGGCCGGGTGCAGCCCGCTCGTCGGCTCGTCCAGCAGGTACAGGGTGTGGCCCCGGCGCCCGCGCTGGAGTTCGCTCGCCAGCTTGATCCGCTGCGCCTCCCCGCCGGACAGCTCGGTCGCGGGCTGACCGAGCCGCAGATAGCCGAGGCCCACGTCGAGCAGGGTGCCCAGGCTCCGGGCGGCGGCCGGGACGTCCGCGAAGAACTCCGCGGCGGACTCCACGGTGAGGTCCAGCACGTCGGCGATGTTCCGCCCCCGGTAGGCCACCCGCAGCGTCTCGGGGTTGTAGCGGGCGCCCCCGCAGTCCGGGCAGGGCGCGTACGTGCTCGGCAGGAACAGCAGCTCCACACTGACGAACCCCTCGCCCTGGCAGGTCTCGCAGCGCCCTCCCGCCACGTTGAAGGAGAACCGTCCGACGCCGAATCCGCGCGCCCGCGCCTCCTCCGTGCCGGCGAACACCTTCCGTACGACGTCGAACAGGCCCGTGTAGGTGGCCAGATTGGACCGCGGAGTGCGCCCGATGGGCTTCTGGTCGACCCGGACCAGCCGCTCGACGCCTGTCAGGTCCTCCGTCAGCTCGCCGATGAGCGTGGACTTCCCGGAACCGGAGACGCCGGTGACGGCACTGAACGCGCCGAGCGGGAACTCGGCCGTCACCCCGCGCAGGTTGTGCCGGGTCACCGGGCCCACGGTCAGCCAGCCGCGCGGCTCCCGGACGGCCCGCGCCGGTCCGGGCGACTCGTCGAAGAGATACGCGGCCGTCGCCGACTCCTCGACCGAGGCCAGCTCGGCCACCGGCCCGCTGTACAGCACCCGCCCGCCGTGCTCGCCCGCGCCGGGCCCCACGTCCACCAGCCAGTCCGCCCCGCGCACCACCTCCAAGTGGTGCTCGACCACGAACACCGAGTTCCCGGCCGTCTTGAGCCGGTCCAGCACGGTCAGCAGCGCCTCGGTGTCCGCCGGGTGCAGTCCGGCGGACGGCTCGTCCAGCACGTACACCACGCCGAACAGCCCGGAGCGCAACTGGGTGGCGAGCCGCAGCCGTTGCAGCTCGCCCGCCGACAGGGTGGGGGTGGTCCGGTCCAGGCTGAGGTAGCCGAGCCCCAGCTCCACCACGGGCGCGATCCGGGATCTCAGATCTGCCGTCAGCACCTCGGCCGTCTCGCCGCCGTCGCCGTCGAGCAGCGCCGTGAGATCGGTCAGCGGGCGGGCGGCCAGTTCGGCGATCGTCCGGCCGCCGAAGGTCACCGCGAGCGCCTCGGGCCGCAGCCGGCTGCCGCCGCAGGCCGGGCAGGGCGTGCCGGTCAGGAACCGCTCCGCCTTCGCCCGCAGGGTGGCCGAGCGGGTGTCGGAGAACGTCTTCAGTACATACCGGCGGGCACTCGTGTACGTGCCCTGGTACGGCCGTTGGATCCGGTCCGCGTCCCGGACCGGATGGACGGTGACGACCGGCTGCTCGTCCGTGAACAGGATCCACTCGCGCTGTGCGGCGGGCAGTTCGCGCCAGGGGCGGTCCACGTCGTAGCCGAGGGTGTCCAGGATGTCGCGCAGGTTCTTCCCCTGCCAGGCGCCGGGCCAGGCGGCGACGGCGCCCTCGCGGACGGACAGCGACGGGTCCGGGACCAGTAGTTCCTCGGTGGTGTCGTGCACCTGCCCGAGGCCATGGCACTCGGGGCAGGCACCGGCCGCCGTGTTCGGCGAGAACGCGTCCGAATCGAGCCGCGCGGCGCCCGGCGGGTAGGTGCCGGCGCGCGAGAACAGCATGCGCAGCGAGTTGGAGAGATTGGTGACCGTGCCCACCGAGGAACGCGAGGTGGGGGACGAGCGGCGCTGCTCCAGCGAGACCGCGGGCGGCAGGCCGGTGATCTCGCCGACCTTCGGCGCCCCGACCTGGTGGATCAGCCGGCGCGCGTACGGCGCGACCGACTCGAAGTACCGCCGCTGGGCCTCCGCGTAGACGGTGCCGAACGCCAGGGACGACTTGCCCGAGCCGGACACACCCGTGAACACGGCCAGGACGTCCCGGGGGATGTCCACGTCGACGCCCTTGAGGTTGTGCTCACGGGCGCCGCGGACGCGGACGCAGGGGTCATGGGGGCTGTGCATCAGGGGGAAACTCTAGCCACCCCCGTGCGTCACGGCTGCGGAGGGTTGCCCCGGTCCTGCGGCCGGGTGCCGAATTCGTCCCTCAGCTTGTCCTGCCCCGTGTCGACCTGCGACTGGTACTTGTTCCCGGTGCGCTGGTCGAGGTAGTCCCCGCCCTTGTCGATGCCCTTGTCGGCCGTGCTCTCGTGGCCCTTGAGCATGCCCTTGATCTTGTCCATGAAGGACATGGCAGCCCTCCTCGTCACTTGAGGCTTGCTCTTCCAGGGTCACCGGCCCGGGCCGGGTCCGCATCTCGAAGGGGTCACCGGGGCGGCGCGAAGAGCGCGGCGAGCCGCCGGTAGGAGTCCCGCAGGGCCGCACGGTCATGGGTGCTGGTGGTGACGAGCACCTCCTCGGCGCCCGTCTCCTTCAGCACCGTCTCCAGCTCGTGCGCGACCTGTTCCGCGGTGCCGGCGACGTGCCCGGCGAGGCCGGACTCGTAGAAGCCGCGCTCCTTCGCGGTCATCGTGCGGGCCTCGACCGACGCGGCGGAGGCGAGCGGCGGGAAGCTGCCGTGGGTGCGGGAGTACGCCATCGACCAGGCCTCGGGAATCAGCAGCCGCCGGGCCTCGGCCTCGGTGCCGGCGACCGCGACCGTGCCGGAGATCACGACGTACGGTTCGGCCGCCCAGGGGGAGGGGCGGAACAGGGAGCGGTACGCGTCGATGCCGCGGAGCAGCTTCTCCCGGCTGCGCAGGTCGCCGATGACCATGGGCAGGCCCGCGCGGGCCGCGATGCGCGCGCCCTCGCCCATGGCCAGCACGAACGGCGGCACCCGCAGGCCCTCCGCCGGGCGGGCGTGGACGCCGGCCGGCGAGCCGCCCGTGAACCAGTCCAGCAGTTCGCCGAGCTGGGCCGCGAAGTCGTCGGCGTCGCCCTTGTCCCGGCCGAGCGCCCTGCGTACCCCGTCCGTGAAGCCGACCGAGCGCCCCAGCCCCATGTCGATGCGTCCCGGGAACAGCGACTCCAGCACGCCGAACTGCTCGGCGACGATCAGGGGCCGGTGGTTGGGCAGCATGACCCCGCCGGTGCCGACCCGGATGGTGCGGGTGGCCGCGGCGACCGCGGCGGCGAGCACGGTCGGCGCGGAGCCGGCGACCCCGGGCACGCCGTGGTGCTCGGACACCCAGAACCGGTGGTAGCCGAACGCTTCCGTCTCCCGGGCCAGCGCGACGGTGTCCCGCAGGGCCTCCGCGGGCGGACGGCCCTCGCGGGTGCGGGAGCGGTCGAGGACGGAGAACCGGGTCCGGGCGATCACTGTGCTGCTCACGCAGGGTTCAACGCCCTCGGGGCCGGGGGATTCCCGTGGGGCGGACGTCCGTGCCCCGAGCACCCGGCGGTCGCGGTCCTCGCCGGCGGCGGACGGCTGGCTAGGGTGGCCGGTGTGACCGACAGCAGCAAGCTCCCGCTCGCCGTGTTCGACCTCGACAACACGCTCGCCGACACCGCCCACCGGCAGCACTTCCTGGAGGTCCGGCCGCGTGCCTGGGACGCGTTCTTCGCCGCCGCGCCCCAGGACCCGCCGCTCGCCGAAGGGGTGACGCTGGCCGTGGAGAGCGCCCGCGCGTGCGAGATCGTCTACCTCACGGGCCGCCCCGAGCGGTACCGCCGGGACACGCTGGAGTGGCTCGCGGCCCAGGGGCTGCCCGAGGGGCGGGTGCACATGCGGAGCAACGCCGACCGCAGACCGGCCCGGTTCACCAAGCTGGAGACCCTGCGCCGGCTGGCCCGGGGCCGCGAGGTGCGGATGCTCGTGGACGACGACGAGCTGGTGTGCGACGACGCGGAGCGCGCCGGGTTCACCGTCGTACGCGCCCGCTGGGCCGCGAAGTCGGCCGCGCTGGAGGAGGCGCAGGAGCGGGAGGGGCGTACCTGACGCCCCGGCCGGTCTCCCGGACGCGACCGGTCAGCCCTCGTCCTCGATGCGGAAGCCGACCTTCAGCCCCACCTGGTAGTGCTCGACGCGGCCGTTCTCGATCTGGCCGCGGACCTGGGTCACCTCGAACCAGTCCAGGTTGCGCAGGGTCTGGTCGGCGCGGGCGATGCCGTTGCGAATGGCCTGGTCGACGCCCTCGTGCGAGGTACCGACGATCTCGGTGACCCGGTACGTGTGGTTCGACATGCGGGTGCTCCTCTCGTGTCACGCCGTACTCCACCGTGCCGTATCCCCGCTCCGTCCGCACGGCGTCACGGAGGGAACCGGCCGGTAGCGCTTGACCTCCGCATTGGTCCATACCAAAATCCAGCACACCCGTACGAGCCCGTGCGCTCGTCCCCCCACGTCGGGCCTCCACCCCTGTGCCAGCACCCGTGCCAGACAGAACAGGACCCCTCGTGAGACGTCGTCTGCTCGCCCTCATCTGTGTCACCGGCTCCCTCGTCAGCGGCTGCGGGATGCTGCCCGGCGACCACGAGCGGAAGACCGTCACCGTGTGGCTGATGAAGGACAGCGCCTCGAAGGACTTCCTGCGGCGGTTCACCGAGGACTTCGAGCGCACCCACGAGGACCTGCGCCTCGACATCCGCATCCAGGAATGGACCGGCATCGTCGAGAAGGTCCGCGCCGCGCTCAAAGGACACTCCGGCGACGGCCCGGACGTCATCGAGGTCGGCAACACCCAGGTGCCGCTGTACGCCGACGGCGGCCGGCTCGTCGACCTCACCCTGGAGTCGATGCGGGACTGGGGCAAGGAGAAGTGGCTGCCCGGCCTCGCCCAGCCCGGCAAGGACGGCAACAAGCAGTACGGCATCCCCTGGTACGCGGCCAACCGTGTGGTCATCTACCGCAAGGACCTGTTCGAGCAGGCCGGTGTCACCGAGCCGCCCAAGACCCGGGACGCCTGGCTCGCCGACACCCAGAAGCTCAACTCCGGCGGTGACCAGGGCATCTACCTCGCCGGGCAGGACTGGTACACGCTCTCCGGATTCATCTGGGACGAGGGCGGCGACCTCGCCCAGGAGAAGGACTTCGAGTGGCGGGGCACCCTGGACAGCCCCGCCGCGCTGCGCGGCATGGACTTCTACCGGCGGCTCCAGGCGCTCGGCGCGGGGCCCGCGGACGCCGACGAGGAACACCCGCCGCAGGCCGGGGTGTTCGCCGGCGGCAAGGTCGCGCAGATCGTCGCCGTACCCGGGCTCGCCCAGTCGATCGTCCGGCAGAACCCGGACCTGAAGGACAAGCTCGGCTTCTTCCCCGTGCCCGGCCGCACGGAGGAGCGGCCCGGCACCGTCTTCACCGGCGGCTCCGACCTGGTCGTCCCGCAGAACACCGACGACCAGTTCGCCGCGACCACCGTCGTCGCGGCCCTCACCGGGGCCAAGTGGGACACCGAACTCGCCCGCACCATGAACTACGTGCCCAACAAGACCACCCTGGCCGGCGCGGTCGCGAGCGAGGAGGGGGTCGCCGCCATGGCCGCGGGCGCGGCGCACGGCCGGGCGACCCCCCACACCCCTCAGTGGGCCGACGTCGAGGCCGATAACCCGATCAAGGAGTACATGACCCGGGTGCTCCAGGGCGCGGACGCGGCCACCGAGGCCCGCCGCGCCTCGCGGAAGATCACCGAGGCGCTCGCCCCGAACATCGGCTGAACCACCGCGGCCGGCTCACCGCGCCACGCTCAGCGACAGCGCGAAGCGGCCTCGCGCGTCCGTCCACCAGTGGGTCAGCTCCAGGCCGGCGGCGGCCAGTTCGCCGGTCACGCCCTCCTTCCGGAACTTGGCCGACACCTCGGTGCGCAGCTCCTCCCCGGCCGCGAAGTCCACGGCGAGGTCCAGCGCGGGCACCTTCACGGTCTGGGCGGTACGGGAGCGCAGCCGCATCTCGATCCACTCCCGCTCGGCGTCCCACACGGCCACATGGTCGAACGTGTCCGGATCGAAGTCGGCGCCCAGTTCGCGGTCGATCACCGCCAGCACGTTCTTGTTGAACGCGGCCGTCACCCCGGCCGCGTCGTCGTACGCCCGGACCAGCACCTCCTCGTCCTTGACCAGGTCGGTGCCGAGCAGCAGCCCGTCGCCCGGGGCGAGCAGCGAGCGCACCGAGGCCAGGAACCCGGCGCGTTCGGCGGGCAGCAGATTGCCGATCGTGCCGCCGAGGAACGCCACCAGCCGGGGGCCGGGCGTCTCGGGGAGGGCCAGCGGAGCGGTGAAGTCGGCGATCAGCGCGTGGACGTCGAGACGCGGATGCTCGGCGACGAGGGCCTTGCCGGCCTGGGTGAGGGCGCTCTCGCTGACGTCGACCGGGACGTAGGCGGCGAGCGAGGGGAACGCCTCGATCAGATAGCGGGTCTTCTCCGAGGACCCCGAGCCCAGTTCGACCAGGGTGCGGGCGCCGCTGGCGGCGGCGATCTCACCGGAGCGGGTGGCGAGGATCTCCCGCTCGGCTCGCGTGGGGTAGTACTCGGGCAGCTCGGTGATCCGCTCGAACAGCTCGCTGCCGCGGGCGTCGTAGAACCACTTGGGCGGCAGCCACTTGGGGGTGATGGTGAGGCCGTGCAGGACGTCGGCGCGCAGCGCGGCGTCCGTGGCGTCCTCGGGGAGGGTGCGGGTGACGTGCAGGGGGCTCAACGGCAGGGCTCCTTCGGTGAGGGGGGCGCTTCCGCCAGAGCGGAGCCGAGTGCGGGGGAGGCCGCCGGATCCTCCAGCGGGGCGAGCAGTACGCCGGCGCGGCTCGCGGTGAGCACGGTGCGGTCGGGGACCTCCTGCCAGAGCGGGTCGTCGTCGTACGGCTCGGAGGCGACGACGGTGCCGCCGCCGGGCTCGGCGCGGTACCACAGCGAGTCGCCCCAGGCCGTGGCGGCGATCGTGTCCCCGTCGGTCAGCAGCAGGTTGAGGCGGGAGGCGGGCGCCGCCCGGGCGAAGCGGCGGACCGTGTCGCCCAGGGCCCGGTCCGGTGCGTCGCCGGACCGCAGCCGGTGCAGGACCAGCGCCCAGATGAACGCCGAGTCGTTACGGGCCTGGAGCGACAGCAGGTCGACCGGCGGCAGGGCGGGCACCAGGGGGGCCGCCGAGTCCGGCCAGCCCGCGACCACCCCGTTGTGGCTGAACAGCCACCGCCCGGCCGCGAACGGTGCCGCCGCGGCCTCGGCGTCCGCGCCCGCGAGGGTCGCGTCCCGGACGGCCGCGAGCACGGCGCCGGAGCGCACCACCCGGGCCAGATCGGCGAAGGACAGGTCCGCCCAGATCGGCCCGGCGCGCCGGTAGCGGGCCGGCACCGGATCCTCCCCCGCGTACCAGCCGACGCCGAAGCCGTCGGCGTTCACCGTCCCGTGCCGCTGCCGCCGGGGCGCCCACGACTGACGGAGCAGACTGTGCGGGGGCTCCACGAGGAGCCGGCCGAGCGGCTCCTCGGGCCCCAGATAGGCGAGGTGACGGCACATCAGACCGCCTCCGAGCGGGCGGTGCGGAACCCGGAGAAGATCTGCCGGCGGATCGGGTAGTCCCAGTTGCGGAACGTGCCCCGGCAGGCCACCGGGTCCACCGCGAACGAACCGCCGCGCAGCACCTTGTACTCGGGGCCGAAGAACACCTCCGAGTACTCCTTGTACGGGAACGCCCGGAAGCCCGGGTACGGCAGGAAGTCGCTCGCCGTCCACTCCCACACGTCACCGATCAGCTGCCGTACGCCGAGCGGCGACTCACCGGCCGGGTAGCTGCCCGCGGGGGCGGGCCCGAGGTGCCGCTGGCCGAGGTTGGCGTGCTCGGGCGCCGGGTCGGCGTCGCCCCACGGGTAGCGGCGCGAGCGGCCGGTGGCCGGGTCGAAGCGGGCCGCCTTCTCCCACTCCGTCTCGGTCGGCAGCCGCCGCCCGGCCCAGCGGGCGTAGGCGTCCGCCTCGTACCAGGACACGTGCAGCACCGGCTCGTCCGGCGGCACCGGCTCCGTGATCCCGAACCGGCGCCGCAGCCACTGGCCGCCGTCCCGCCGCCAGAACAGCGGGGCCACCGTGCCGTGCTGCCTGATGTGCGCCCAGCCCCGCGGCTCCCACCAGCGCTCGGTGACGTATCCGCCGTCCTCGATGAACGCCTGGTACGCCGCGTTGGTCACCGGGACGGTGTCGATCCAGAACGGTTCGACCTCACGCGGGTGCGCCGGGCGCTCGTTGTCCAGTGCCCAGGGCTCGCCGGAGGTGCCCATCGTGAACGGACCCCCGGGCACGAGGACTTCGGCCGGGCCGGTGAACGGCGGGGCCGGCGCCGGGTCCGGGGCGGTCAGCGCCTGAGGACCCGTCCGCAGCTGATGGGTGATCAGCATGGTCTCGTCGTGCTGCTGTTCGTGCTGGGCGATCATTCCGAAGGCGAAGCCGGCCTCGGTCAGCCGGGTGCCGTGGAAGTCGGCCGACTCCAGCAGGTCCAGCGCCCGCCCGCGTACCTCGGCCGCGTACCGGCGCGCCTCGGCGGGCGCCAGCAGCGGCAGCGAGGGACGCTCGGACCGCGGATGCTCGAAGGCGTCGTACAGGCTGTCGATCTCGGGCCGCATCGCCTCCCGGCCGCCGACCGTCCGCAGCAGCCACAGCTCCTCCTGATTGCCGATGTGGGCGAGGTCCCACACCAGGGGCGACATCAGCGGGGAGTGCTGTGCGGTGAGGTCGGGATCCTCGACACAGCTGGTCAGCAGAGTGGTGCGGTCACGGGCGGTGATCAGGGAGGTCAGCGCACGCTTCCGCAGCGCCTCGATGTCCGGCTCGGTCTCGCTGTCGGTCTCGGGGGCGGTCATGTGCGGATGTCCTTCCTCCCGTGGGCGGTGCGGGTGCCCTCGGCCGGGCCGGGGCCGGACCGGGGCGGATCCGTGGCCGGCAGCCCGGCCGGCAGATCGTCGGCCGGGCAGCGGCCCCGGGCGACGTAGCGGTCCTGGTACGCCGCCACGGCGTCGGTGATCCGGGTGTTCGCGCCGAGCCGGGGCAGCGCCCGCAGGGCGGCGGCGAAGCAGCCCTCGGCGGCGGCGCGCAGCTCCGGGTCGGCCAGCCCGTACCGGGCCGCGGCCACCCACAGCGGGTTGTGCGGGGCGGGCAGGTTCAGGGCCCGCTCGGCCAGCGGCTTCACGGTCCGGTAGGCGGTCTCGGCCGCCTCCGGGTCGTCGAACAGCGCCGCCGTCACCGCGAGCGGCACGAGCCAGCCGTCCTCGCCGGGCTGCGCGTCGATCATCCGCAGCTCCAGATGACCGCGCGGCCGGACCGGCGGGAACAGGGTCGTCAGGTGGTAGTCGAGGTCCGCCCGGGTGGGCGGCCGGGGGCGCCCGGAGCGCGTCCACTCCCGGAAGGTGAGCCCTTCGGGCACCTCCCAGGGCCCGCTGTCCCGGCGGACGCACATCACCGGCGAGTCCAGCACGTGCCGGGCCCAGGCGGCGCGGGGCTCGCCGTCCAGCGGGGGAGCGCCGGCCCGGCCGGCACCGATCTCCATCCACATCAGCTGGCGGGTGGACTGCCAGCCCGTGGGCCGTCGGCCGAGCAGCGGAGAGTTGGCGAACGCGGCCACCAGGACCGCGCCCAGCTGGTGTGCCAGCCACCAGCGCCGGGCATACCCCAGCGGTCCGGGCTCCTCGTGCCCGGCGTCCACGCAGACCTGGACGGACGCCGAGGTGCACATCATGTGCCGGCCGGCCGGACCGGTGCGGTCCAGGCAGGCCTCCATGGCGTCGTAGCGCGGCTCGTGCAGGAATCTGCGCGGGGCGTGCCAGGGGTCGTGGCCGATGCCGGCGAGGCCGAGACCGTCCTCGGCCAGCACGGCCCGGACGGTGTCGAGATCGGCGGAGACGGTGTCGACGCACTCCGTCAGGGAGGCGGCCGGGGGCGAGCTCAGCTCCAGCTGGCCGCCGGGTTCGACGGTGAGCGCCGATCCCAGGGACACGGCCCGCAACGTGGCGTAGGCCGCTTCGAGTCGTTCGGGTGTGACCGGGAGCTGCGGCAGCTCCAGCGAGTGGACCAGCCACTCCAGCTCGACACCGAGTGTGCGGGGCGGTCCGGTCTTGAAGCAGATGCCCCGGACCAGGGCCTCCACCTCGGCCTCGGTGACGGCTGTGCGGTGGTCCGTACAGTCGCCGCCGTCGCTCTGCGTATCGGACATGTCGGGATCCTCCTGAGGTTCCACCATGCCACCGGCCCGGGGTGCGGGCCGGGCAAGCATTCGTCTACCCAAGACCCTTCGGCCGATTCGCACAAGGGTGCCCATCCGGACGTTCGGGATTCGTCACTTCCGTTTCCATGGGTGTTCGCGGACCGTTCCGGGGGCGGGAAACTCCGTTGCACCGCACTCCCAGCATCACCCAGGATGCGTGCATGAGCACGACGGGGGAGACCGCGCGGTGCGCGGTCGTGGCGCCCACGGGGGTGGCGCCGTGAGCGCGCGCCTGCGCGGGATCGCCGCGGAGACGGAACAGATCGTGGCCGCGGGCCGGTACCGGGCACCGGACGGCCGGGAGGTGCCGGTCGCGGAAGCGATCGAGGCCGCACGGGCGGGAACCCGCATGTTCGGTCCCGCGCCGGTGCCGGTGCCCCCGGCGCCGCCGGCCGAGGGCGGTACGGCCTTCGAGGTCACCGGCGAGAGCAGCCTGGAGGCGGCCCGCCGGCTGGCCGGCACCGAGCCCGTCGCCGTCCTGAACTTCGCCTCCGCCCGGAACCCCGGCGGCGGCTATCTGAACGGCGCGCAGGCCCAGGAGGAGGCGCTGTGCCGCGGCTCCGCGCTGCACACCTGCCTGCTGACGGCCCGTGCCTTCTACGACCACCATCGCGCCCACCGCGACCCGTTCTACACGGACCGGGTGATCCACTCGCCGGCCGTCCCGGTCTTCCGCGACGACCGCGGCCGGCTGCTCGACGAGCCGTACCCGGCGGGATTCCTGACGGCCGCCGCCCCCAACGCGGGCGTGATCCGGCGCACGGCGCCGGAGCGGGCCGCCGAGGTGCCCGGCGCCCTGGCGGTACGGGCCGAGCGGGTGCTGGAGACGGCCGCCGCCCAGGGCTACCGGCGGCTGGTGCTCGGCGCCTGGGGCTGCGGCGTCTTCCAGAACGATCCGGCGCGGGTCGCGGGCGCCTTCCGGGGGCTGCTGGGACCCGGCGGCCGGTTCTCGGACACGTTCGAGCACGTGGTGTTCGGGGTGCTGGACCGGACCCCGGCAGCGGTCGTGCGGGAAGCGTTCGCACGGGCGTTCCCGGAGTCCCGGGAGCCCGAGCCCGTCCGGCGGGCGCGCGGGGAGCGGCCGGGGCCGGTGCAGCCGTAGGAACGCGGACCGGGTCCGGCCCCGGGAGTGGCGGCCGGGTTCCGTCTCGGCCGTGCCGGCCGGGTCCGGCCCCGGTGCCGGCGCTCGGGTCCGGCGGCGGCCGTGCCGGTCAGGTCCAGCCGTAGCGCTCGTGCAAGCGCTGCCGGACGAGATCGAACCGCATCCGGTCCAGCGCGGACGCCTCCCGGCGCATGCCCTGCTCGTGCAGGCGCAGCACACGGTCCACGTCCACCCAGGAGTCCCGGCCCGACCGGTCCCACGGCCCGCTGCCGATCGGCACCCACTCCCGGGCGCCGTCGTGCCGCTTGCTGGACAGCTGAACGGCGAGGAAGGTGCCCGCCGCCTCCCTGGCCACGACCAGCACCGGACGGTCCTTGCCCCGGCCGTCGTTCTCCTCGAACGGCACCCAGGTCCACACTATTTCCCCGGGGTCGGGGTCGCCGTCGTGCGCCGGGGAGTACTCGGTGCGCACCCGGCCGACCTCGCGGGGGTCGGCCTCGGTGGTGGCGTGGGGACCCTGCCGGCCCGGGACGTTCTCTTCGCTGGACGTGCTCACGGAGGCACCCTAACGGTCCGCGCAATTCGCCTCCCGGGCCGGTGCGTTACTCCGGTGCCACCTCGGGGTGCGCGGTGGGCGCGGTGTCCGGGCGCACGCCGATCCGCATGCCGGGGCGACGGCCGTGCACGGTCAGGTACGTCAGCCCGGCCGCGCCGGCGGTGACGCTGCGCGCGGCGCCGTGCGGCAGCCAGACCAGGGCGCCCGCCGTGAGCGGCTCCGCCGCGTCCGAGGGCCCCTTGCCGAGCGTGCCGTCCCCGGCGACGACCAGCACCAGCACGTCCAGTTGGGCCTCGGTGTGGGCGGAGACCCGCCCGCCCGGGGGCAGCCGGACCACGTTGGCGTCGAGCTGCCGTCCGCTCTCCGCGAGCTTCCACAGCACCCCGCCCGGCACCCGGGGCGCCTCGGCCAGTGCGCGGGTGTCGCACAGGACGCGCGGACCGGCCGCCGGGGAGTGGGCCGGTCCGGTGCCGGCCGCGGACGGCGACGTCATCTGGTGTTCCTCTCGGCTCGTGCGTTCCGTGCCCCACGGGGCCCGGCCACCTTACAATTAACACATGTAGAATTCGTGAAAAAGGAGCAGCGGGGAGAGGGGAGGCCCGGACGTGAGCACGCGGGAGAGCCCGCGCCGCCGAGAGGTGCTGGACGTGCTGCGCACGGCGCGCTCGCCGCTCGGGGTCGCGGAGGCCGCCGAGCGGATGGGGCTCCATCCCAACACCGTACGGTTCCACCTGGACGCCCTGGTGGCCGACGGCCTGGTGGAGCGGCGGGCCGAGGCGCCCTCCGGACCCGGCCGCCCGCGAACCGTCTACGCCGTGCGCCCGGGCATGGACCGCGGCGGCGCCCGTGACTACCGGCTCCTCGCCCGCATGCTGCTCAGCCGGTGGGCCGCCGCCGACCCGGCCGAGGCGCGGGCGGAGGCCCGGGAGACGGGCCGGGCCTGGGGCCGCTTCCTGATGGAGCCGCTCCCGCCGTACGAGCCGGCGACCCCCGAGCGGTCGGCGGCCAAGCTCCTCACCCTGCTGGACGGCCTGGGATTCGCTCCGAGCCCGGAGGGGGGCGGGGCGTCCGGCGGGCCGCCACGGCGGATCCGGCTGCGGCACTGCCCCTTCCTCGAACTCGCCGAGGAGCGGGGCGGGCTGGTGTGCTCGCTCCATCTGGGGCTGATGCAGGGCGCCTTGGCGGAACTGGGCGCACCCCTGACGGCCACCGGCCTGGAGCCGTTCGCCGAACCCGACTCCTGCGTCGCGCACTTGGCCGGGACGGCGGCCGCCTGACCCCTTCGGGTCCCCCGGGGCGCCGGGGATCCGCCCGCGTCCCGCCGCACCGGACTCCCCGGCCCGTGCTCGGTGCCTGCCGGCTCGTGCCGTCGGTCCGGCGCTACTCCGCTCGGGCGATGCGGTCGAGCAACTCGGTGAGCAGGCCGTGCTCGCCCGGTGTCAGCACGCCGGTCCCCGGGAGGAGGGCGCGCAGGGCGAGTGCCGCACCTGCGGGACCCGGCGGCGTCGGGGCCGGGGCGTCGGTGGTGATCGCGGTGATGACCGCCTCCCGCGCCAGACGGGACACGGTGAGGTCCCGGCGGTCCTCGGGGGTGGCGATGAGGGCGAGGGTGGTGCCGCCGCCGACGGCGTGGATCAGCTGGGTGGCGCGTGCTTCGTCGATCCGCAGGCGGCCGGCCTCGGCGATCCGGCGGACATGGTCCCCGAGGATCTCCAGCGCGGCCGAGGCGGCGGGCGGCATGGTGCCGGGACGGGGCTCGGCGTACATGAGGGTGTAGAGCGCCGGGTTGGCGAGACCGAACTCCGTGTTGAGGTCCCAGCCGGTGCGCAGGTCCTCGACCGGGTCGCCCGTCGGCTCCAGGCCGGCCTTCGTCCCGAGATGCGTCGCGAAGCCGTGCGCGGCGACCGCGTCGAGCAAGCCCTGTTTGTCGCCGAACAGCCGGTAGATGACCGGCGCCTGGACCCCTGCCGCGGCGCTGACCGCGCGGGTCGACACCGCCTCGCGCCCGCCTTCCGCGAGCAGCCGGATGGCGGCGGCGATGATCCGTTCACGGTTGCTCTCCGGGGCGGCGGAGCGGTCGCTGTCCATGTTTCCAATGATAACGAATTCCTGTTAGCAGTTTGCCTAATCACTGGAAACGTGTGACTGTTAACGACGGAAACACCGGGCGCCGGGGCTACCAGGCACGGCATCAGGCACGGCGCCCGACGTCGCAACCGTCCCCCAGGAGGCTTCCGTGATCGTCCTCACCGCTCCCACCGGCCGGATCGGCCACCAGGTCCTCGATACGCTGCTCGACAGCGGCCAGCCGGTCCGGGTGATCGCCCGCGACCCCTCCCGGCTGGCCCCGCGGGCACGCGAACGCGCCGAGGCCGTGCGGGGCTCGCACCGTGACCCCGCAGTCCTCGCGGAGGCGTTCGCGGGCGCCGACAGCGTCCTGTGGCTGGTTCCCCCGGACCCCCGCGCCGAGGACATCGACGAGCACTACCTCGGCTTCACCCGCCCGGCCTGCGAGGCGTTCAAGGCCCAGGGCGTCCGGCGCGTCGTCGGTGTCACCAGCCTGGGCCGCGCCCACGGCAAGCACGCCGGGCTGCTGTCGCCCGCGTTCGCGATGGACGACATGATCGAGCGAACCGGAGTGAACTACCGGGCCCTGGCGATGCCGTTCTTCATGGAGAACCTGCTCAACCAGGCCGAAGCGATCAGGTCCCAGGGGGTGTTCTCCCTGGCGAACACCGCCGACCGCCCGCTGGCGACCGTCGCCACGCGCGACATCGCGGCGACCGCCGCCGCCCTGCTGGCAGACGGCTCCTGGAGCGGACAGGGCACCGTCCCGGTGATCGGCGACACGTTGTCCCCCCACGACATGGCGCGCGTCCTGTCCGAGGTGCTGGCGCGCCCGATCCGCTTCCAGCAGGTCGGCGGAGAGCCGTACAAGGCGACGATGAAGCGGTACGGCATGAGTGACGCCTGGGCGCAGGGGCTGGCCGACATGGCCGACGCCCAGAACGAGGGCGTCTACGACGCCGGACAGAAGGCCGCGGGATCAGCCGCCCCCACCGGCTTCCGCCAGTGGTGCCAGGAGGTGCTCAAGCCCGCTCTCGCGACCTGACCGGCCACCCGGTCCCGGCCGTGCGCCACCTCCCGGATCGGTCCGGCGCCGCGCCTCACCCGCCGCGCACCCGTCGAGACGACCGGTAGAGTCGGCCGTCGCAGAGCCGCGGGGGGCGGTTCCCGCACAGGGGGGCAACGCGCATGCCGACACCCGAGGAGATCTGGGAGCAGGCCGATCCGCCGGCCCGTCGGCTGGCCGGACTCGCGCTCAACCCGGCCGTGCCGCCGGACATCCTGCTGCGGCTGCTCGCCGAGGCCCCGCTCGCCGTCCGTATGGTGCTGTGCCGGGACCGCGATCTGCCGGCCGCCGTCGTGGACGCCGTGATCGCGCACCCCGACCCGCGCACCCGCGGCTTCTTCGCCGTCAATCCCCATGCCGACCCCGCCGGGCGGGCCCGGCTGGTGGACGACCCCGACTGGATCGTCCGGTGCCACCTCACCGAGGGCCCGCGGACGCCCCTGCCGCACCGGCCGAGGCCCCTGCCCGACGACACCGTCGTACGCATGATCACCACCTACGACGGTGAGGAGCCGCTGGGCTCGATCGGCTTCTGGCAGCAGATGTCCCGGGAACTGATCCGCTCCCTGCCCACGCACCCGGTCGCCGAGGTCCGCCGCTGGGGCGTCGGTCACCGGGGCGCGCCGTCCGCCGAGCGGATGGCCGCGCTGCTGGCGGACCCGGACGACGGCGTGCGCGAGCGGGCCCGGAACATGGTGCGCTGGCAGGACCCGGCGTGGGTGGAGAGCATGCTGCCCGAACGGCCCTGCCACGGCCGCACCGACATCCTGCTCAACCGCGCCCTCAGCCGTACCGTCGTGACGGGTGTCCTCACCGCGCCGGCCCACGAGGACGAGCGGGCGACGATCGCGCTCAACCCCACCCTCCCCGCCGACGCGGTGGTCCTCCTCGCCGCCGACCCGGACCCCGCGGTGCGGCAGCGCATCGCGGGCCGCGCCGACCTGCGCCCGGCCGAACGGCGCGCACTCGTCGCGGACCCCGACCCGGACGTGCGCGAGGCGGTGGCCCGCCAACCGGACCTGGGCCCGGACGAGCGCCGCGCGCTCGCGGCGGACCCCGACGCGAGGGTGCGGCTGGCCGTGTCCGTCCACCCGGCGTTCGACGAGGAGGAACGCGCGGGCATCGACTACGAGGTGCCGCTGGACCGCCCGTTCGGCTTCCACCCGGCGCCCGAGGAGCCCCGCGATCCCGCCGACGTCCGCCGGGACGCGCTCTCCGGACACCCGCTGCTGCGCAGAAGGGCCGCACGCGAGCACACCCTGCCGGCCGACCTGGTGGCCCGCCTGGCCCAGGACGACGACCCCGGCGTCCGGGTCCTGCTCGCCCAGAACCACCCGGACGCCCCCGCGGCGCTCCTGCTGCGCAGTTTCCTGGAGTACACCGGCCGGGAGCGCGACCGACTGCCCACCCTGCCGAACTTCCCGCGCACCGGCCTCGCCGGCCTCGCCGGCCACGCCGATCCGCTGGTCCGCGCCCTGGTCGCCCGGGATCCGGCGACCGAGCCGTCCGTCGTCGAGCGGCTCACCCACGACCCCGACCCCGGGGTCCGGACGGCCCTGACCCGCCACCCCGGCCTGCCGGCCCACCGGCTGTCGGAACTCCTCGGCGACCCGGAACTCGCCCACGCCGCCGCAGCCAACCCGGCCCTGGCCCCGGAGACGGTCGGCCGTCTCGTGCGCACGCACGGCCGGGGCCCCTGGTGAGGGACCCCGGCCGTGCGGTGGACGCGCTTCCTCAGCGCTCCTGATCCACCGCCACCTTCTGCGACGGGGGCGCCGTCACCCCGTTGAGCGTGGGCGAAGCACCCTTCGGCGCCTGCCCGTTGTCGCCCACCGTGGCGAGCAGCTTCCGGGCGAGGCCCAGGCCCGTGCCGCCCATGGTGAGCGCCTTGGCGAACAACTCGCCCATGCCGTCCGCGCCGTTGAGGAGCACCATGTTGTCGACGTTGCCGAACGCGGACGCGCCCGCCTGGACGATCTCCGGCCAGTTCTCCGCGAGTTGCTGGGCGACGACCGCCTCCTGGTTCTCCGCGAGGGCCGCGGCCCGGGCCTTGATGGCCTCCGCCTCCGCCAGCCCCCGGGCCCGGGTCGCCTCCGCCTCGGCCAGGCCCTTCGCCTGCGCGGCGGCGGCCTCCGCCTCACCGGTGGCCCGCGTGGCGGTGGCGGTCGCCGTACCGCGGGTCCTGGTCGCCTCGGCCTCGGCCCCCGCGGCGGTCTTCACCCGGGTCGCCTCGGCCGCCGCCGCCAGCTCCGTCTCCTTCGCCCGGGCCTCGGCCGCCGAGATCCGCGCGTCACGCTCGGCCTCGGCCAGCGTCCGCGTCTCGTACGCCCGGGCGTCCGCCGGCTTGCGCACGTCCGCCTGGAGCTGCTGCTCACGCCGGTGAGCCTCCAGTTCGGCGACCCGCGTCTCCTGGACGACGACCTCCTGCCGGGCCCCGGCCGCGGCGAGCGGGCCGGCCTGCTGAGCCTTCGCCGCCGCCTTGTCCCGCTCGGCCTGGTAGCCGGCCTGGAGGATCTCGCTGTCCCGGGTGGCCTCCGCCATCCGCGCCATCGACTGCTGCTCGGCCTCGGTGGCGAGCCGGTTCGCCTCCGCCTGCGCGATGCGCGCGTCCCGCTGTACGGCGGCGGCGTGCGGCATCGCCAGGTTCTGGATGTACCCGGTGGGGTCCTCGATCTCGTGGATCTGCAGCGAGTCCACGATCAGGCCGAGCTTCTCCATCTCCGTACCGCAGGCGGCCCGGGTCTGACCCGTGAGCTTCTCCCGGTCGCGGATCATGTCCTCGACCGTCAACCCGCCGACGATGGACCGCAGATGGCCGGCGAAGACGTTGTGCACCCGCTCCGCCATCAGCCGCTGCTGGTCCAGGAAACGGCGGGCCGCGTTCGCGATCGACACGAAGTCGTCGCCCACCTTGAAGATGACCACGCCCCGCACCTTCAGCGGAATGCCCTGGTGCGTCACGCAGTCCACCTGAAGCTCGGTCTCGTTCAGGTCGAGCGAGAGTTTGCGCACCGCCTGCACCCCGGGCAGCACCAGCGTGCCGCGCCCGGTGACGATGCGGAAGCCCATGCCCTCCTCGATCCCCTCGGTACGGTGCTTGGACCCGGAGATGATGAGCGCCTCGTTCGGCTCGGCAACCCGCCACATCATCTTGAACACACCGATCAGGACGAGGACGGCGACAAGGACCGCCCCCGCAACGACGCCGACCATCATCGGCATACGCCCCCTTTGCATGGTGCCCTTTCGGCACCGAACGAAGGGAGTGTGCGCCCGTCGGCGGCCGGGGTGAAGACGCCGGCGAATCCTTGTTGCAATCTTGACGCACGCCGCTCTCACCTGGGGCGGAGCGGGCTCACCTGTCGTATGCCGGCGTGACGTAGACGGTCCTCGGCGGCAGGTGCTCCACCACCATCACCACCGTCCCGGTCACGATCCGCGTGGTGCCGTCGGCCGGGTGGGCGAGGAAGTGCTCCGCGCCGCCGCGCACCCGCACGATCACCTCACCCACCAGACCGGGCCCGACCGTCCCCGTCACCCGCCCCATCAGCCCGACCATCGACGCGTCGTCCATGGCAACAGAGTAGGGGCAGGCCAGGGCAGGGCCGGGCGGCCCCGGGACGCGGCCGCCCCCGCCGCGCGGTTCCGGCCCGGACGGAACCGCGCGGGTCGGGACCTACTCGATGTTGATCTTGAAGGTGCTGGTCCTGTTGCGGATGTCCTCGGCGTTGCCGCTCATCCGGAGGTTGCGGAAGGTGGCCTCGCCGACCGCCGGGCCCTGGCCGGGCTCCGGCAGTTCGTTGGCCCAGACACCGAAGCCGGACTTGGCGTCGAAGGCGTCACCGCTCTTCCTGGAGCCGGTGATGGAGATGTCGGTGAAGATCGTGTCCTTCACCGGGAACTGGGGCTGGCCGCCGACGTAGTTGGTCTGGAACATCACGCCGCCGTAGGTGGAGTCGTCGATGTCGACATCGTTGACCCGGATCCCCTGGAACACCTTGGAGGCGGAGAAGGCCCAGACGGCCGGGAAGACCTGGGAGCCCCAGAAATGACCGCCGGTGCGTTCCAGGGAGACGTTCTCGATGGTCGTGGGATCGGTTCCGAAGCCGTTCATCGGGTAGCCGAAGTCCAGCGAGGAGATCGTGATCCCGGAGTACACCAAGGTGTCGGCTATGCGGATGTTGCGGAAGGTGTTCTGGTAGCCGCCGTAGACGGCCACCCCCGCCGCTCGCCAGGTCAGCGTCGAGGTGAGGTTCTCGTAGAGGTTGTTCTTCTCGTCGGCGCCGCCCGCGTCGATGGCCGAGAAGAGCGCGAAGCTGTCGTCACCCGTCGCCCGGGCGTCGTTGTTGACCACGTGGTTGTCCGTGGACCCGTTGGTCATGTTGACGCCGTCGGCGAACGTGTCCCGGATGCGGGAGTTGCTGATGGTCATGCCGTCGGTGTTGGCGCCCCAGTAGAGGCACACCATGTGCTCGGCCCAGATGTTGTCGATGGTGATCCCGGAGACGTTCGAGAAGTCGAACACCTTGCCGGGGCCGTCGATACGGGAGGTGTAGTTGCCGAAGTAGGCGAACCCGGCGAACGTGGAGCCCTTGGCGCTCGCCTCGGCCCGGAAGCCGACATCGGTGTTCTCCTGCGAGGAAGGCGCGTGGAAGCGGGTGAACCACGGCCCGGCCCCCACGACCTTCACCGCCTTGCCGTAGACCTGGAACTTGCTGGAGGTCTCGTAGTCTCCGGCGGGCAGGTAGACGCCCACGAGCTTGCCCGTGGTGTCCATGCGGACCAGGTCGAGGGCGTTCTGCACGTCCTGGTGCGAGAAGCCGGCCGGGACCGCGTAGGCGGCCGGGTCCGGGTTCGGGGCCGCCGTCGCCTGCTCGGTGTTGACGAAGTCGATGGCGTAGCTGGAGGTGTTGGCCTGGTCCTTCTGCAACCGGATCTTCGAGCCGGCCGGGACCGTCCGGCCGAGCAGCAGGTTCGCCTCGTCGTAGATGTGCCGGGGGGCGCCGGAGCCGGGGGAGTTTCCGGGTGAGGTCTCGTTGCCGTAGAGCCAGGCGTACTTCGAGGTGAGGTCGATCGCCTTGAGGAACTGCCCGTCCACGTAGACGTCGAGCGTCGTGTCGGTGCCGTCGGGGACCGAGAAGCGGGTGACGAGGGTGTTGGTCGCCGCGCGCGTGGTCCACTCGACGTACTGGCCGGTTCCCGTGAGGGTCACGGCCTTGCGCCCGCTCGCCTCACCGGCGAGGTCGCCGACGGTCCGGTTCGGGCCGACGGTCTTCGCGCCGCCGCCGAGAGTGCCGTCCTCGGCCTCGTACATGTCGTACGGCATGTCCGCCCCGCGGCCGACGAACAGCGGCTGCGTGGTGGTGTTGTTGGCCCGCTTGACGGGCAGCTCGTTGGCGTCGTCGGCGATGACCGTCCTGACCGTGTACTTGCCGTTGCCGGCCGTCCAGGAACCGAGGCCGACCGGGGCGGTCGTCCGTCCTGCCGCGATGGTGCCGTTGTAGGAGCCGCTGAGGGTCTTCACGGTGGCGCCCTTGGCGTCCAGGACGGTGAGCGTCACGTCGTGGGCGCCGGAAGCCGAGTCCGTCGTCCCCTGGTTCTTGATCGCGACGGTGAACTTGACCTCGTCACCGGCCGAGGCGCTGGACGGGGTCCAGGACACCGGCGAGGCCAGCAGGTCGGAGCTGGACACGGGCTTGACGACGAGGGCGTCGGAGCGGGTGAAGACGTTGTTCGCCTCGTTCCGCTCGATGACCTTGTCGGACGCGTCCACCGTGGCGCCGACCGAGTAGCTGCCCGCGTCGCGGGTCCCGATGCTCGCCGTGACGGACTTCGACTCCCCGGCCGCGAGAGCGGGGACGTCGGCCGTGGCGGCCTTGGTGCCGCCCAGCGTGAAGTCCAGGTCGGTGGCCTTCGCCGCCTTGCTGCCGCTGTTGGTGACGGTCGCCGTGAGACTGACGGTGTCCGACTCGACCGGGGCGGTGGGTGTGCTGGTGATGCCGGTGACCTTGAGGTCCGGGTTGGCGGCCGGGGTGCCGATCACCTGGAACTCGGCGACCTGCGCCCCCGGCGCGCCGGTGTTCTTGGTGAACCTCAGCCGTATGTCGGCCGCGGAGCCGGAGACCGGGATGGTCACCGTGTTCCCGCTGCCGGGGGAGAAGGTGTAGTCCTTCGCCGCCGTGAGGGTCGTGAAGGAGGTCGCGTCCTGGTCGCGGCCCAGCACCTCGATGTTCTGGGTGCGCGTGGACCAGGCGGCGTCCGGATTGAGCTTGACGACGACCTGGGCCAGGTCTGCGTTGGCCCCCAGCTTGGTGGTGAGGGTGGCCGGGTAGGCGCCGCTCGCGCTTTCCCAGTAGGTGCTGGTGAGGCCGTCGTTGGCGTTGGTAGCGAGATAGGTGAAGGTGTCGGAGGAGGCTTCGATGGGCTTGCCCTGGGCGAGGTCGCCCCCGCCCGCGCCCGGCCGGGTGACGCTGGTGCTCGCCGCCGACACGTTGCCGGCCGCGTCCTTCGCCTTCACGTAGTAGGTGACGGTGGACGTCGTCGGCGGGCTGTCGGTGTACGTCGTCACGTCACCCGCGACCGACTTCACCAGTTGGTCGTTGGCGTAGACGTCGTAGCCGGTGACCTTGACGTTGTCGCTGGACGCCTGCCAGGTGAGCTTCACGTCCCCGCCGGCCTGCGTGTAGGCGAGGCCGCCGGGTGCGGTGGGAGCCTGGGTGTCGCCGCCGGATCCCTTGCGGGTGACGGTGTCGCTGTCGGGGGAGACGTTGCCCGCGGCGTCCTTGGCCCGGACGAAGTAGGTGATGTCGGCCCCGGCGGGCTGGGTGTCGGTGTACGTCAGGACGTTCCCGGCCACGCTCGCCCGGAGCTGGCCGTTGGCGTAGATGTCGTAGCCGGTGACGCCCGTGTCGTCGCCGGCCGCGCTCCAGGTCAGCTTGATCTGGCCGGTGCCGGGCTCGGTGTAGCCCAGGTTCGCGGGCGCGGTGGGCGCCTGGGTGTCACCGGTCGCGGGCCCGTACACCTCCAGCTCGGACAGCTGTCCGGCCGGCCAGCCCGTGTTGGCGGTGAACAGCACACGCACGTACCGCGTCGTGGTGGTGTCGAGGCTGATGGTCGTCGACTGGTCGTCGCCGCTGTCGAAGGTGTACGCCTTCGACTGCGTCAGGTCGGTGAAGTTCTGGTTGTCGGCCGAACCCTGGATCTTGAGGGTCTGGGTGCGGCCGGGCCATCCGCCGGGCAGCCGCAGCGTCACCTGGTTCACCTTGACCGAGGAGCCGAGGTCGACCTGCACCCATTGCGGGAAGGCGTTGTTCTTGCTCTCCCAGTAGGTCGCGCGGTTGCCGTCACCGGCGTTGGCCGCGCCGTACACATCGGCATGGCCGCTCTCGCTGAACGGCTTGCCCAGGGCGAGATTGGGCGTCGAGGCGTCGGTGGTGAGCACCTGCATCTCGGCGAGCTGCGCGGTGCCGGCGACCGAGTTGCCCTGGAAGTCGGCCCGTACGTACCGGGCGAGGGCCGGGGGGAAGGAGACCTTCACGGTGTTGCCGTTGCCGGGGCCGAAGACGTACCGCGCCGACGACTTGAGCGTGGCGAAGCTCTTGCCGTCCGCGCTGCCCTGGAGCGCGAAGGTCTGCTTGCGGGCCCGCCACTGGGCGGGCAGGCGCAGCACCACCTGCCGGACGCGCCGGGACTTGCCGAGGTCGGTCTGTACCCACTGCGCCGATTTCCTGCCGGCCTGCCAGTAGGTGCTGCTGTCGCCGTCGGTCACGTTGGCGGCGGAGTGCGTGCCGAGGGCGCTGCCGGCCCTGGCCGCGGTGCCGGCGGCGGCGTCCGGGCCACCGGCCGCGTACGCGTCGAGGGCCGGCAGCCCTAGAACCATGACGGTGGAGGCCAGCGCGGCGGTGGCTGCGCGCCGTCTCCACGTACTGGGTTGGCGGAGAGTCATGCGGTGTCGCTTCCTGGGGAGGCTCGCGTGCCCGAGCGGCACGCGAGGGGCGGCTCTTTTCGGGGCTGAGCGGTGGTGCGAGGGAGCGGGGACGGCGGGGGTGATCCGTCCCGGGGCACGGCCGCACCGGCCTCTCCTGGATCGCGGGAGGCGGGCAGGGCATGCGTCGAGGTCACGCAAGGGCGACCGTGCGCAGCTTCTTTCGTTGATTCATCGCAATATTGCAGAGCCTTCGCGACTTCGTCCACGGGTGCGGCAGCACCAGTTTGGCCAGGGGCGCCCGTCCCTCCGTGAGCGGGCCCGTGGTTGACGTGACTCCGGGAGGCCGAGGGGCAGGTCGAGGGAGGTCTCGGTGCGCCTCGCCGGTGGGGTGCGGCCCTCGCGTTCGGCGGCCGGGTGGGTCAAGTCGCCTGCGGTGGTGGTCCGTTGGCGGTGCGGACGGGCCACCCGTCCGTCGGCGGCCGATGTGCTGTCGAGTAATTGCATAATCTGCTCGATATCTTGCGCCAACCCCGACGTTGATGGTTGAGTGGCCGCCGCCACACAGCGAGCAACCGTGTGAGCAGCCCAAGCTCACGGCCAAAAGGGGTCCCTCGATGAGAAGTTCCGGGTTCCGTCGCACCACCGTCGCCGCGATAGCCGGCACGCTCCT
>NZ_JAINRE010000024.1 GCF_020400595.1 Streptomyces naphthomycinicus
GGGGGGGGGGGGGGGGCGGGCCCCCCCCCGCCCCCCCCCCCCACCCACGGCCGTCCCGCTACTGCGGGTCCGCTCCCACCGCCACCGGCCGGGACGGGTCCGCGGACCACTCGGACCAGGAACCGACGTACAGGGCCGCGGGGATGCCCGCCACCGCCAGCGCCAGGACCTCGTGAGCGCCGGATACGCCCGAACCGCAGTACACGCCCACCTCGGCGTCCTCGGACACCCCCAGGGCCTTGAAGCGGTCCCTCAGCTCCGCCGCGGGCAGGAAACGCCCGTCGGGTCCCACGTTCTCCGTCGTGGGCGCCGACACCGCGCCCGGGATGTGCCCGCCGACCCGGTCGATCGGCTCCACCTCACCGCGGTACCGCTCCCCCGCGCGCGCGTCCAGCAGCACACCCGTGCGGGCCAGCGCCGCCGCCGCGTCGGCGTCCAGCAGCCCCGCGGCCGCCGGCGCCGGCGCGAAGTCGCCCTCCGCCACCGCCGGCGCGTCCGTGGACAGCCCGCCCCGCCAGGACGGCAACCCGCCGTCGAGCACCCGCACGTCCGGGTGACCCGTCCAGCGCAGCAGCCACCACGCGCGCGCCGCCGCCCAGCCCTGGCCGCCGTCGTAGACGACGACCGGACGGGCGGCCGACACGCCCGCGCGGCGCATCGCGGCGCCGAACACCGCGAGGTCGGGCAGCGGATGGCGGCCGTGCGCCCCGGGCGGGGAAGCGAGCTCCAGGTCCAGGTCGACGAAGACCGCGCCGGGGAGGTGTCCGGCCGCGTACTCGGCCTCGGCGTCGAAGGCCGGCGCGCCCGCCGCCTTCGCCACGCTGAGCTGCCAGCGCACGTCCAGCAGCACCGGCGGGGTGCCGCCGGCCAGCTCTTGTGCGAGTTCGGGTGCGGTGATGATGGCTGTCATGACGTCCATCCATACGCCAGGGGTGGCCGCGGCGTCCAGGTCCGGCTACTCTGCTCGGCCGGACAGGCTCGATCACGAGGCGTACGGGATCGAGCACGGGCTGTACAGCCGACGGACACCCGCCGGCCATCGTCAGGAAGTGGCGAAAGACGGCAGATCGGGCATCCTCCCGGAGATACAGCCGAGCGGGGCGGTACGGCCCCGCGGCTCCGCGGAGGATGCGGCACCGGCACGGGCGTACCCGCCAGCGGCGTGGACACCCCTTCCGGGGAGCGGAAGCGACACGGCCACCGCGAGGGGCCGAGGAGAGAGTGATCGATGACCGAGGCACGGGAGTCGGCCGGTCCGCACACGCGGCGCGTGCCCGGCACGCCCTGCTGGGCGAGCCTGATGGTGCACGGGCTGAACGCCATCGAGGAGTTCTACGGTGAGCTGTTCGGCTGGGAGTTCCGGCCGGGCCCGCAGCAGCTCGGCCCGTACGTGCGGGCGTTGCTGGACGGGCGGGAGGTGGCGGGCATGGGCCAGCTGCCGCCGGACCACCGGCTGCCGGTCGCCTGGACGCCATACCTGGCCTCGGACGACGTGGACCGGACCGCCGACACGGTGCGGCTGTGCGGCGGCACGGTGGCCGTCGGCCCGCTCGACGCTGCCGAGGCGGGACGGATGGCGATCGCCTCCGACCCCTCCGGGGCGGTGTTCGGGATCTGGCAGGGCTCCGCGCATCTCGGCACGGCGATCACGGGCGTGCCCGGCACACCCGTCTGGGACGAACTGCTCACCTTCGAGACGGAGAGCGTCGCCAAGTTCTACAAAAGCGTGTTCGGTTACGAGGAGGAGCCGGTGGTCTCCGCCGACTTCGACTACGTGACCCTGCATCTGGAGGGCCGTCCGGTGGCCGGGCTGCACGGCATGGGCCACGGCCTGCCCCGGGACCGGGGGCCGCACTGGCAGACCTACTTCGAGGTCGCCGACGTCGACCTGGCGCTACGGCAGGTGGCCGACCTGGACGGCCGGATCCTCAGGCCGGCCCACGACAGCCCGCACGGACGGGCGGCGACGGTGGCGGACCCGGAGGGCGCCGAGTTCTCACTGGTGCAGAACCCGCACTGAGCCCTCAGGAGGACGGGACCGGCAGCACGTCCGGGGACAGGGCCGCCGCGTGGGCCGACGCGGCGGTCATCCGGCGCCGGTGGTGGCGCCGGCACAGCACCTCGTAGCCGACCTCGCCCGCGGACTGGTTGACGTCGCCGACGACCACCTGGGCGCCCTCGACCACCATCTCGCCGCCCACCGTGCGGGCGTTGTGCGTGGCGCGGGCGCCGCACCAGCACAGCGCCTCCACCTGGAGCACCTCGATCCGGTCGGCCAGTTCCACCAGCCGCTGCGAGCCGGGGAACAGCTTGGAGCGGAAGTCGGTGGTGATCCCGAAGGCGAACACGTCCAGGCCGAGATCGTCCACCACGCGCGCGAGCTGGTCGATCTGCCCGGGCGCGAGGAACTGGGCCTCGTCCGCGATCACGTAGTCGGCCCGGCCGCCCTGCGAGAGATGGTCCACGAGATACGCGTACAGGTCCTGGCCGTCCTCGACCTCCACCGCGTCGGTGACCAGGCCCAGCCTGGAGGACAGCTTGCCCTCGCCCGCGCGGTCGTCCCTGGTGAAGATCATTCCGGCCAGGCCGCGCGCGGAGCGGTTGTGCTCGATCTGCAGAGCCAGCGTCGACTTCCCGCAGTCCATCGTTCCGGAGAAGAACACCAGCTCGGGCATGAGGATGTGAGCACCTTTCGGCAAGTCGTGGGGACGGGAGGGGGGAGGTTCAGGAGCGTACTTCGAGCAGCGGGACGAGCTGCTCCGCCGGGGTCATGGAGCCGTGGTTGCCGACCAGCGCGGACTCCTTCGGCTCGCGCTCGGAGGCGATCAGCAGGACGTCGTCGTGCGCCGCCGCGACCACGTCCCCGATCCGCGGGTACACCCGCTCGTCCACGCTCGGCCCGAACCATCCGGCCGCGATCGCCTCGTCCCGCGAGGCCACCCAGAACTGCTCCCCGAGCACCTCGCGCCAGCAGGTCAGGACGTCGTTCGCGGCCCCCGGCACCGCGTACACGTGCCGGGCCCGGCCCTCGCCGCCCAGCAGGGCGACTCCGGCGCGCAGCTCCCAGTCCTCGTCGAAGTCGATGCGGTGCTGCTCGTCGAACGGCACGTCGACCATGCCGTGGTCGGCGGTGACGTAGAGGGCGCTGCGCGGCGGCAGCTGCTCGGCGAGGCGCTGGGCGAGCCGGTCGACGCACATGAGCTGGCCGCGCCAGGTGTCGGAGGCGACGCCGTAGCGGTGCCCGGAGCCGTCCAGCTCGGCGTAGTACGTGTAGACCAGCGAACGGTCGCCGGCGGCCAGCTGCCGGGCCGCGAGGTCCATGCGTTCCTCGCCGGTCAGCCGGCCGACGAAGGTGCCGCCGCTGAGCGCGACCTTGGTGAGCGGGGTGCGCTCGAAGGCGGGCGAGGACACCTGGGCGGCGTGCACCCCGGCCTGCTGCGCCAGCCGGAAGACCGTGGGGTACGGCTGCCAGGGGCGCGGTTCCGTGTACGGCTGCCAGCGGAGCTGGTTCATCAGCTCGCCGGTGGCGGGGTTGCGCACGGCGTACCCGGGCAGGCCGTGGGCGCCGGGCGGCAGGCCCGTGCCGACGGAGGCGAGAGACGTGGCGGTGGTCGCCGGAAAGCCGGCGGTGAGCGGGCGGCCGGTGCCGCCGCGCGAGGTGCCGAGCAGGGAGGTCAGGAACGGGGCCTCGTCCGGGTGGGCCCTCAGCTGCTCCCAGCCGAGCCCGTCGATCAGGAAGACGCAGACCCGGTCGGTGGCGGTCAGTTCCTCGATCGTGGCGGTCAGACCGGGCACGCCCATGCCGGCGGCCAGCGTGGGCAGCAGGTCGGCCAGGGAGCCGCTGCCGTACTCGGGCAGCGGCGCGGTGCCGAGGGCGAGGGGTTCCGGGTGGTCCCAGGCGGAGAGCTGCGACATCAGCGGGTGGGGTCCGCGGTCGCCTCCGAGATGGCCTGCGCGAAGGCGAGCGCCTGGCGCACCGTCTCCGGGCCGTCCCCGGCCTCGCTGACGCGCAGGCTGAGGTCGTCCGCCGTGGAACTGCCGGTGTAGCCGTGATCGGCGTCGCAGTTGGGGTCGCCGCAGGCGGCGGGCTCCAGGTCGATGCGGCTGACCGCGCCCCACCCGATGGTGAGCACGACCTCGCGGGGCAGCGTGCCCGGCGTGTACTGCTCCGGGTTCGCGACCACCCGGCTGACCACGACCGACGAGACCCGGTCGAGCTTCACGGACTCGGTGGAGGTGGTGGCGTACGGCGTCGGGGAGGTGCTGTCGGCGGCCTGCTCGTCGGTGTGGCTGACGATGAAGCGGTTGCCGGTGAGGACCAGCACGGTGACGTGCCGGCGCACCTCGTTCTGGTCGAACGTCGTCTCCTGGTGGACCAGGTACGACCGGATGGGCTCGCCGCCCACGGCGGCCTCCACCGCCTCGGCCACGAGGGCCGGGTAGTAGCCGCTGCGCTCGATCGCCGCGCGCAGCCCCTGGGTCGTCGTACTGGTCTTGGCCATGGCGTCCATCCTAATCCGTGGGCAAGGGGGGTCCGGGCCAGTCGCGGGCACTCGGGACGGCCTCCGCGCCCGGGCCCGGGTGCCGGCGGACGAGCCCCGGCCGGATCTCCGGCCCGGCGGCGGCGACCGGGCGGGCGAGGGGTTCCCGGCGGCCGGTGTCCGGGGATCTCCGCATGGTCCCCTCCCCCGTTCAGTAGGCCGGCAGCGTGCGGGGGCCGAGGTCGTCGCGGGCGGGCGGGGGCGCGAGCCGTACCGAGGCGCCGAGGACGCTCACGCCCTGCGGGGCCACGACGACCGGCTCCAGGGTGACCGCCACCACCTCCGGGTGGTCGTCGGCCAGCCGGGACACCCGCAGCAGCAGTTCCTCCAGCGCGGGGGTGTCGACGGGGGTGGAGCCGCGCCAGCCGAACAGCAGGGGCGCGGTACGGATGGACCGCACCAGCGAGGTCGCCTCCCGGTCGGTGACGGGCACCAGCCGGTGGGCCATGTCCCCCAGCAGCTGCGAGGGGGCCCCGGCCAGGCCGAAGGACAGCACGGCGCCGGCCGCGGGGTCGATCACCGCGCGTACGACGGTGTCGACGCCCCTGGGCGCCATGGCCTGCACCACCGGCCGCAGCTCCTCCGGCGGCCCGAACAGCTCGGTCAACTCGGCGTAGGCCCGGAGCAGTTGTTCCTCGTCCGCGAGGTCCAGCCGTACCCCGCCCAGGTCCGCGCGGTGCCTGAGGTGCGGGGCGGTGGCCTTGAGGGCCACCGGGTAGCCGAGGGCGCGGGCGGCCTCGGCGGCGGCCTCCGGGGTGGCCGCGGGAAGCGCCCGGCGGACGTGGACGCCGTAGCGGCCGAGCAGCTCACAGGTCTGCCCGTCGGAGATCGTGAGCCCTTCCCCGCGCGCGAGCAGCTCGCCGATCAGCCGCGCGGCGCCCTTCTCGTCGATGTCGTCGTAGTCGGGCACCTTGCCGGGGTCGGTCGCGTCCCGCTGCCACTGCGCGTACTTCACGGCTTCCGAGAGAGCCCGGACCGCGCGCTCGGCGGCGGGGTAGGCGGGGATGAGGTGGGTGCCTTCGGGCGGGGCCGCGAGCGGGGCGGGCCCGCCCGTGCCGGCCGCCTCGCCGCCCGTGCCGCCCGTGCCGCCCGTGCCGCCCGGGGCCTTGTCGGCGGCCTGCGGCGCCGTGCTGGCCGCGGCCGACAGCGCCTCGGCGAGCCCTCCCAGCTCCACATGCACCACGAGCACCGGCTTCCCGGGCACCGCGGCCGCGGCCGACCGCAGCGCCTCCGCCAGTCCGGCGTCCCCGGGCGACCCTTCCCCGATCGCGGGGATCGCCGTCACGACGACGGCGTCGTTCGTGCCGTCGGCCAGCGCGGCGGCGAGCGCCCGGCGGAAGTCCTCCGCCGTCGCGCCGGTCGTCAGGTCCACCGGCCGCGCCGGCCGCAGCCCCTCGGCGACACACCGGTCGTACGTCAGGACGCCCAGCGACTCCGAGTTGCCGATGATGGCCACGCGCGGCCCGGCCGGCAGCGGCTGCCGGGCGAGCAGCAGCCCCGCGTCGACCAGCTCGGTGATCGTGTCGACCCGGATCACGCCGGCCTGCCGGAGCAGCGCGGAGACGGTCGCGTACGGCAGCCGGGTCGCCCGTACCGCGTGCCCCTGGGGTGCCGTGCCGGTCCCCTGCACCACCACCAGCGGCTTCGCCGCCGCCGTGCGCCGCGCGAGGCGGGTGAACTTGCGGGGGTTGCCGATGGACTCCAGGTACATGAGGACGACGTCGGTCTCGGGGTCGTCGTACCAGTACTGCAGGACGTCGTTGCCGGAGACGTCGGCGCGGTTGCCCGCGGACACGAAGGTGGACACGCCGGTGACCCCGGTGACTCCGCCGCCGCGCCGGTGCAGGCGGGACAGCAGGGCGATCCCGATGGCGCCGGACTGCGCGAACAGCCCGATGCGGCCGGGGCGGGGCAGCTCGGGGGCGAGCGAGGCGTTCAGCCGGACGTCCGCGGCGGTGTTGACGACCCCGAAGGCGTTCGGGCCGATGATCCGCATGCCGTACGCGCGCGCGGCCCGGACGAGGGCCCGCTGGCGTTCGCGCCCCTCGGGCCCGCTCTCGGCGTATCCGGCGGAGAGCACGACCAGGCCCTGGACGCCGTGCTCCCCGCACTCCGCGACCACCGCGGGCACCTGCTCGGCCGGCACGGCGACGACGGCGAGGTCCACGTGCCCGTCGATGTCGCGCACCGAGCGGTACGCGGCCACCCCGTCGACCTCCCGGAGATCCTCCGGGAATGCCTTGTTCACGGCGTGCAGCGCGCCCTGGTAGCCGGCGTCGCGGATGTTGGCGAGGACGCTGCGGCCCACCCCGCCGGGGGCGCGGCCGACGCCGACGACCGCGACGGAGCCGGGGGCGAGGAGCCGCCGTACCGAGCGGGCCTCGGCGCGCTGCTCCCGCGCGCGCTGGACGGCGAGGGAGCGGTCGGTGGGTTCGAGGTCGAACTCCAGGCGGACGACGCCGTCCTCGAAGCTGCGCTTCTGGGTGTAGCCGGCGTCCGTGAAGACCTTGATCATCTTGTTGTTGGCGGGCAGCACCTCGGCGGCGAAGCGCCGGATGCCCCGCTCGCGCGCGACGGCCGCGACATGCTCCAGCAGGGCGGAGGCGACCCCGCGGCCCTGATGGGCGTCCTGCACGAGGAAGGCGACCTCGGCCTCGTCGGCGGGGCCGGAGGCGGGCAGACCGTCGGCGCCGATGCGGTCGTAGCGTACGGTGGCGATGAACTCGCCGCCGATGGTGGCCGCGAGTCCCACCCGGTCCACGAAGTCGTGGTGCGTGAAGCGGTGGACGTCCTTGGCGGAGAGCCGTGGGTACGGCGCGAAGAAGCGGTAGTACTTCGACTCGTCCGAGACCTGCTCGTAGAAACTGACCAGGCGGTCGGCGTCATCGACGGTGATGGGCCTGATGCGTGCGGTGCCACCGTCGCGCAGCACCACGTCCGCCTCCCAGTGGGCGGGGTACTGGTGCCGGTCCTGCCGGTCCGCCGAGGTCTGCATGGGCCCCAGAGTACGGCTCGCGTACGCAGGCGTCGCGAGGCAGTCTGTGGGGGGCGAACGCGCCGGACCGAGGCCGCGGTCCGGCGCCGCACCGCGAGGGGACGAAGGTCCTTTCCGGGCACGCGCCACGATGTGGGAAACTGGTCTAGACAACCCTGAACACCGAAGGGCAGCAACACATGGCTGAGCGCCGCGTCAACGTCGGCTGGGCCGAGGGCCTCCACGCCCGCCCCGCCTCCATCTTCGTCCGAGCCGCCACGGCCGCAGGCGTCCCGGTGACGATCGCCAAGGCCGGGGGCAACCCCGTCAACGCGGCCTCGATGCTGGCCGTCCTGGGCCTGGGCGCCCAGGGTGGCGAGGAGATCGTCCTCGCCTCCGACGCCGAGGGGGCGGACGCCGCCCTCGACCGTCTGGCCAAGCTGGTCTCCGAGGGGCTGGAGGAACTGCCCGAGACCGTCTGAGCGACCACCGCGCAGAGCGCCGGAGCCGCGTTCGCCCCCCGGGGGCGGCGCGGCTTCGCCGTGTCCGGCGCGGCTTCGCCGTGTCCGGCGCCGGTTCGGTGCCGGACGCACGCAGGTCCGGCCGCCACGCCCGCCATGCCGGTGTCGTGGATTCCGCCGATCTCCCGGACCGCCGATCCTGCGAACCGCCGATCTCGCCGACGGAATTCCGCACACGCCTGAATTCGGGCAGCGAAAAAAGCCCCCGAGGAATTACTCTTCTTTGTATACGGCGCCCGTGTTAATGCCGCGGGCTCGACATGTTTACGGCATGTTGCGAAGTCCTCACACGCTCCACGGCGCCGGTAAAACGCAGCCGGTGCGCCCCCGTCGCGCGCTCCGTGTGCAGTGCCGTCAGTGCCCGCGCCCGCTCCCCGTCCCCGCGCGCCACCGCGTCCACGATCGCCCCGTGATCCGTCCAGGACTCCAGCGGGCTCCGGGGCGCCTCCACCGCGTACATCCAGGCGATCTTGTGCCGCAGCTGGGTGAGCATCGAGGTCAGCGAGGGGCTGCCGGAGGCCTGGGCGAGCGTCTCGTGGAACCAGCCGCCCAGCGAGCGCAGATCATCGCTGTTGCCCCGTCTGGCCCGCTCCTGGCCCAGCCGGACCAGGCCGCGCAGGACCTTCAGATGGGCTTCGGTGCGCCGCTGGGCGGCCCGGGCGGCAGCCAGCGGCTCCAGCAGCACCCGCATCTCCAGCAGGTCGGCGGCCTCCTGCTCGGTCGGCTCGGCCACGCACGCGCCCGCGTGCCGGCGCGTCACCACGAAGCCCTCGGCCTCCAGGGTGCGCAGGGCCTCGCGCACGGGGACGCGCGAGACGCCGTAGCGGCGGGCCAGGACTTCCTCGGTGAGACGGCTGCCGCGCTCGTAGACACCGGCGACGATGTCGTCCCGGACAGCGGTGCACACCGAGTGCGCCGGAATACGCATGACCGACCTCCGCCTTAATTCCCGTGAAACGCCGACACCGGACGCCTGTTCCGTGACTCTATTCCAATGAGCGGGAATTTCCGACGGCGGGCCGTAATCCGTGGATATTTTTTGGACAGCGGACCCGGCGGACACCTCGAAAAACGGCGAAAGCCCCGGCTCGACGAGCCGGGGCCTTCGACGGTCGCGCGTCGGGCGTCAGAGGTTCACGCCGTGGTTGCGGAGATAGGCGACGGGGTCGACGTCCGACCCGTAGTCGGGGGTGGTGCGCGCCTCGAAGTGGAGGTGCGGGCCGGTGACGTTGCCCGTGGCGCCGGACAGGCCGATCTGCTGGCCCGGGACGATCTTCTGGCCCACCGTGACACCGATGGAGGACAGGTGCCCGTACTGGGTGTACATGCCGTCGGCCATGCGGATCACGATCTGGTTGCCGTACGCGCCGCCCCAGCCCGTGGAGACGACCGTGCCGGAACCCACCGCGTGGACGGACGTGCCGCTGGCCGCGTGGAAGTCGATGCCGGTGTGCGAACCGGAGGACCACAGGGAGCTGCTGGCCTGGTAGGCCGTGGAGACGTACGAGTGCGCGATCGGGGCCACGAAGGCGTTGAGCCGCTTGCGCTCGGCCTCCCGGGCGGCGCGGGCCTTGGCCGCACGCACCTCCTCGGCCCGCCTGGCGGCTTCCTTCGCCGCGGCCTCCTCGGCCGCCTTCTGCTCGGCGGCCTGCTGCTGGGCGGCGGCCTGGGCGTCGATCTCCTCGGCGACGTCGCCGGTGGCGGCCAGGACCGGGGTGAGGCCGGTCTGCTCCGCGGGGCTCTCGGCGGCGAGTGCCGGGGAGGCGGCGAGGGTACCGATCACACCCGTGGTGGTGAGGGCCGCGATACCGGCCGCCTGAGCGGTGGTCCGCTTGACCCGGCCGGGCTTGCGGTGCTTCCCGGTGGCGCACATGAACGCCATGAAGTGGCTGGTCCTTTCCTTCCCTCTCGCCTACCGGGTTAGCTGACGGGTTCGGAGCAGGAAGGTCTCCTACGGGTTCCCTCGCTCTCGCGCGGGTACCCGATTCACCCCAGGGACTGCGTGGGTCCCCGGCTCCCCTGGCTCGCGCCGTACGGGGACTCGGCGATGACTGTCCGGTGCCGCGGGCGCGGCGCACTGCCTGACGAACAGCCCGGACGACGCTACGGCGGCCCGCTTTCAATCCTCAAACGCAAGCGGCTTTTTGTAGCGCATCCCACAGGGCAGACAGGCAACCTCCCCCGCAAAACGGGCATCTGGAGGAACGAGCGGAACAGCAGGGGCCCTGACGACCCGTAGGTCGTCAGGGCCCCACGCGCGCGCGTGCCGCTACTCGGCCGCCACCACGCTCACTTCACCGATGCCGAGCGCCTCGACCGGTGCCTTGATCTGGGACGCGTCGCCGACGAGAACCGTCACCAGACGGTCCCCGGGGAAGGCGTTCACGACGGCTGCGGTGGCCTCCACCGTGCCCGTGGCGGCCAGCTGCTGGTAGAGCGTCGCCTGGAAGTCGTCCGGCAGATGCTGCTCGACCTGGTCGGCCAGCGTGCCGGCGACGGCGGCCGCCGTCTCGTACTTCAGCGGCGCCACGCCGACGAGGTTCTGCACGGCGACGTCCCGCTCGGCGTCGGTCAGGCCGTCCGCCGCGACGGTGCGGAGCACCTTCCACAGGTCGTCCAGCGCCGGGCCCGTGTTCGGGGTGTCCACGGAGCCGCTGATGGCGAGCATCGCCGCGCCCGTGCCGTCCGGCGCGGACCGCAGGACCTGACCGAAGGCCCGCACGCCGTAGGTGTAGCCCTTCTCCTCGCGCAGGACGCGGTCCAGGCGGGAGGTGAGGGTGCCGCCGAGGCAGTACGTGCCGAGCACCTGGGCGGCCCACACCCGGTCGTGCCGGTCGGGGCCGATCCGGCCGATGAGCAGCTGCGTCTGGACCGCGCCGGGCCGGTCCACGATGACCACGCGCCCGGTGTCGTCGGCGGTCACCGGCGGCACCGGCCGGGGCTCGCCCGGGGTGCCGGTCCAGGCGCCCAGGGTGTCGCCGAGCAGCGCGTCGAGATCCACGCCGGTCAGGTCGCCGACGACCACCACGGTGGCCGTGGCGGGCCGCACATGGCGGTCGTAGAAGGCGCGTACGGCCGCCGCGTCGATCTTCTCGACCGTCTCCTCGGTGCCCTGGCGGGGGCGGGACATGCGCGCGGTCGCCGGGAACAGCTCCTTGGCGAGTTCCTTGGCGGCCCGGCGGGCGGGGCTGGCCAGCTCGTGCGGGATCTCGTCCAGGCGGTTGCGGACCAGCCGCTCGACCTCGCTCTCGGCGAAGGCGGGCGCGCGCAGGGCGTCGGCGAGCAGGCCGAGGCCCCGGGCCAGACGGGAGGCGGGGACCTCCAGGCTGATCCGGACGCCGGGGTGGTCGGCGTGGGCGTCCAGGGTGGCGCCGGCCCGCTCCAGCTCGGCGGCGAACTCCTCGGCGGAGTGCTGGTCGGTGCCCTCGGAGAAGGCCCGCGCCATGATCGTGCCGACGCCGTCCAGGCCGGCCGGCTCGGCGTCCAGGGGCGCGTCCAGCAGCACCTCCACGGCGACGACCTGCTGGCCGGGGCGGTGGCAGCGCAGCACGGTCAGGCCGTTGTCGAGGGTGCCGCGCTCGGGGGCCGGGAACGCCCAGGGCTTGGCGGCGCCGGGCTGCGGCTGGGGGTGGAACTCCATCGTGGCGAGCTCGGTCACTTGGCCGTCTCCTCGTTCTCGTTGCCGGCCTCTACGGTCGCTTCCGACTCGGGGTCCCCGGGGACGTCCGCGTCCTCGACCGACTCCGGGGACTTCGGCTCGTAGACCAGGACCGCGCGGTTGTCGGGGCGCAGGCGGGCCTTGGCGACCTCCTGGACCTCCGCCGGCGTCACCTCCAGGACCCGCTTGACGGCGGTCAGGGCGAGCTGCGGGTCACCGAACAGGACGGCGTAGCGGCACAGTTCGTCGGCGCGGCCGGCGACCGTGCCGAGCCGGTCCAGCCACTCGCGCTCCAGCTGGGCCTGGGCACGCTCCATCTCCTCGGGCGTGGGGCCCTCCGCGGCGAACCGGGCCAGCTCCTCGTCGATGGCCGCCTCGATGACCGGCACCTCGACGTCACCGGAGGTCTTCACGTCCAGCCAGCCCATGGAGGGCGCGCCGGCCAGGCGCAGCAGCCCGAAGCCGGCCGCGACGGCCGTGCGGTCGCGGCGCACCAGCCGGTTGTACAGGCGGGAGGACTCGCCGCCGCCGAGGACGGTCAGGGCGAGGTCGGCCGCGTCGCACGCGCGCGTGCCGTCGTGCGGGAGCCGGTAGGCGGCCATCAGGGCGCGCGCCGGGACCTCCTCGACGACGACCTCGCGCAGCTGCTCGCCGACGACCTCCGGCAGGGCGCCGTCGCGGGGCGCGGGCTTGCCGTCGTGGGAGGCGATCGATCCGAAGTACTTCTCGATCCAGGCGAGGGTCTGCTCGGGGTCGATGTCGCCGACCACGGAGAGGACCGCGTTGTTCGGCGCGTAGTAGGTGCGGAAGAACTGGCGGGCGTCCTCCAGGGTGGCCGCGTCCAGGTCCGCCATCGAGCCGATCGGCGTGTGGTGGTACGGGTGGCCCTCCGGGTAGGAGAGGGCGGTCAGCTTCTCGAAGGCGGTGCCGTACGGCACGTTGTCGTAGCGCTGGCGGCGCTCGTTCTTGACGACGTCCCGCTGGTTCTCCATGGACTCGTCGTCCAGGGCGGCCAGCAGCGAGCCCATGCGGTCGGCCTCCAGCCAGAGGGCCAGCTCCAGCTGGTGGGCGGGCATGGTCTCGAAGTAGTTGGTGCGCTCGAAGCTGGTGGTGCCGTTCAGCGAGCCGCCGGCGCCCTGCACCAGCTCGAAGTGGCCGTTGCCCTGGACCTGCGCGGAGCCCTGGAACATCAAGTGCTCGAAAAGGTGAGCCAGGCCGGTACGCCCCTTGACTTCGTGCCGGGAACCGACGTCGTACCAGAGGCAGACCGCCGCCACCGGGGTCAGGTGGTCCTCGGAGAGCACCACGCGCAGACCGTTGGCCAGCCGGTGCTCGGTCGCTGTCAGGCCCCCGGAGCCTGCCTCGGCCGTGGTCGTGTGACCCATGGGCATGTACGTCCCTTCGCGAGCGGAGGCGGTCGTCGAAACCGCGGTTTTCCTGCCGTTCCTGCCACTGTATGCAAAGCGTGCGGGACCACGGCGAAGTTCCCGCGGGACGTACGCCCTGAGCGGATCGCGTAGCCTGCGCCGGACCCGGCTCCGGTGCTCCCGGAGCCCGGCCGGACCGGGTCGTGGCACGGCTTGTCGGTGCCTCGGTCCACAATGGTCCGCGTCAGATCCGTCCCACGCTTCAGCAAGGAGCCAGGCAGCGATGGCCCGCCGCAGCACGAAGACCCCGCCGCCCGACGATTCGTTCGAGGAGAGGATCCTCGACATCGACGTCGTGGACGAGATGCGTGGCTCCTACCTTGAGTACGCGTACTCGGTCATCTATTCGCGGGCCCTGCCGGACGCCCGTGACGGCCTCAAGCCGGTGCACCGCCGGATCGTCTACCAGATGAACGAGATGGGCCTGCGCCCCGAGCGCTCGTACGTGAAGTGCGCGCGTGTCGTCGGCGAGGTCATGGGCAAGCTGCACCCGCACGGCGACGCGTCGATCTACGACGCCCTGGTGCGCATGGCGCAGCCCTTCTCCATGCGCGTGCCGCTGGTCGACGGCCACGGCAACTTCGGCTCGCTGGGCAACGACGACCCGCCGGCCGCCATGCGGTACACCGAGTGCCGGATGGCCGAGGCGACGAGCCTGATGACCGAGTCGATCGACGAGGACACGGTCGATTTCGCGCCGAACTACGACGGCCAGGAGCAGGAGCCGGTGGCCCTGCCCGCCGCCTTCCCGAACCTGCTGGTCAACGGCTCCTCGGGCATCGCGGTCGGTATGGCGACGAACATGCCGCCGCACAATCTGCGCGAGGTCGTCGCCGCCGCCCGCCATCTGATCCGGTTCCCGAACGCCGATCTGGACGCGCTGATGAAGCACGTCCCGGGCCCGGACCTGCCCACCGGCGGCCGGATCGTCGGCCTGGACGGCATCCGGGACGCGTACGCGACCGGTCGTGGCACCTTCAAGATGCGCGCGACGGTCTCGATCGAGACGGTCACCGCCCGCCGCAAGGGCCTGGTGGTCACGGAGCTGCCGTTCACGGTCGGCCCCGAGAAGGTCATCGCGAAGATCAAGGACCTGGTCAACGCGAAGAAGGTCCAGGGCATCGCCGACGTCAAGGACCTCACCGACCGCGAGCACGGCCTGCGTCTGGTCATCGAGATCAAGAACGGCTTCGTGCCGGAGGCGATCCTGGAGCAGCTGTACAAGCTGACCCCGATGGAGGAGTCCTTCGGCATCAACAACGTCGCCCTGGTCGACGGCCAGCCGCTCACCCTGGGGCTGAAGGAGCTGCTGGAGGTCTATCTGGACCACCGCTTCGACGTGGTCCGGCGCCGCAGCGAGTTCCGCCGCGGCAAGAAGCGCGACCGGCTGCACCTGGTCGAGGGCCTGCTGACCGCGCTGGTCGACATCGACGAGGTCATCCGGATCATCCGGTCCAGCGAGAACTCCGCGCAGGCGAAGGAGCGCCTGATGCAGCGCTTCTCGCTGAGCGATGTGCAGACGCAGTACATCCTCGACACGCCGCTGCGCCGGCTCACCAAGTTCGACCGGATCGAGCTGGAGGCGGAGAAGGACAGGCTCACCGCGGAGATCGAGGAGCTGACCCGGATCCTGGAGTCGGACGCGGAGCTGCGCAAGCTGGTCTCGGCCGAACTGGCCGCCGTGACGAAGAAGTTCGGCACCGACCGGCGCACGGTGCTGCTGGAGGCCGGGGGTGCTCCGGCCGCCACCGTCCCGCTTCAGGTGGCCGACGACCCGTGCCGGGTGCTGCTGTCCTCGACGGGGCTGCTGGCCCGTACGGCGACCGACGAGCCGTTCCCGGAGGCGGCGGGCGGCAAGCGCGTCAAGCACGACGTGATCGTCTCGGCGGTGCCGGCGACCGCGCGCGGGGTGATCGGCGCGGTGACCTCGGCGGGCCGGCTGCTGCGGATCAACGTGGTCGACCTGCCGCAGCTGCCGGAGCCGGCGGGCGCGCCGAACCTCTCCGGAGGCGCCCCGCTGGCGGAGTTCGTCTCCCTGGAGGACGACGAGACGGTGGTGGGCCTGACCACGCTGGACGAGTCGTCCCCGGGTCTGGCGCTCGGCACCGAGCAGGGCGTGGTCAAGCGTGTGGTGCCCGACTACCCGTCCAGCAAGGACGAGTTGGAGGTCATCACGCTCAAGGAGGGCGACCGGATCGTCGGCGCGGTGGAGCTGCGCACCGGCGAGGAGGACCTGGTGTTCATCACGGACGACGCGCAGCTGCTGCGCTTCCAGGCCTCCATCGTCCGTCCGCAGGGCCGCCCGGCGGGCGGTATGGCGGGCATCAAGCTCACCGAGGGCGCGAAGGTCATCTCCTTCACGGCGGTCGACCCGGCCGCCGACGCGGTGGTGTTCACGGTGGCGGGCTCGCGCGGCACGCTGGACGACTCGGTGCAGACGACGGCCAAGCTGACCCCGTTCGACCAGTACCCGCGCAAGGGCCGGGCCACGGGCGGCGTGCGCTGCCAGCGGTTCCTGAAGGGCGAGGACTGTCTGTCGCTGGGCTGGGCGGGCCCGGTGCCCGCGCGCGCGGCGCAGAGGAACGGCACACCGGTGGAGCTGCCGGAGCCGGACCCGCGCCGGGACGGCTCGGGCACGTCGCTGCCGAAGACGGTGTCCGTGGTGGCGGGGCCGGTCTTCTAGGCCGGCGGTTCCTCCAGGTCGGCTTCCGCTTCGCCCGGCCCCCGCACATAGCGCAGGACGCCCCACATGCCGTGCTCGTCGGCGTGCGGGGCGTCGTTTCGGCACCCCTCCAGTTCCTTGCGGAGGGTGTCCGCGGCGATGCCGGAGCCGATGAGCACGAGCTGGGTGAGGCGGGCCTCGCCGGGCACCCGGGGCTCCGGGTGGAAACGCAGGAACCGGCCGACGGCGTGCACGGCGTACCGGTTGAGGGGGTCGTACGGCCCGAAGTCGACGTACCCCTTGATCCGGTAAAGCCCCTCGGGGCGGCTGTCCAGGAACCGCATGAGCCGACGGGGTTCCAGGGGCACCTCGGAGGTGAAGGACAGGCTGTCGTAGCCGGTGTGCAGATGGCCGGCGTGGCCGGGCCCGTCCTCCCCGTGCGGGGTGAGGTCGTCGAAGGAGAGCTGGCCGATGCGCTCCTCGTCGGGCCGGCAGTCGAAGAGGAACTCGGGGTCGATACGGCCGTAGGTGGCGGGGACGACGGCCGCGCGGTCGGTGAGCGAGCGGACGAGCCCCAGGACCCGGTCGGCGTCGGCGGCGCGATCGATTTTGTTGACGACGACCAGGTCGGCGAGGCCGAGGTGGCGGTCGATCTCGGGGTGCTTCGCGCGCGTGTCGTCGAACTCGGCGGCGTCGACGACCTCGACGAGGCCGCCGTAGACGACGCGCGGATGCTCGCTGGCGAGGACCATGCGCACGAGTTCCTGGGGCTCGGCCAGTCCGCTCGCCTCGATGACGATCACATCGATGCCGGTGGCGGGCGCGGCGAGCCGGTCCAGGTAGAGGTCGAGTTCGCTCGCGTCGACGGCGCAGCACAGGCAGCCGTTGCCGAGCGAGACGGTCGAGTCGCCGAGGGCGCCCGCGACGGCCATGGCGTCGATCTCGATGGCCCCGAAGTCGTTGACGACGGCCCCGATCCGGCTGCCGCCGCTGCGGTGCAGCAGATGGTTGAGGAGCGTGGTCTTCCCGGAACCCAGGAATCCGGCGAGCACGACGACCGGGATCTGCTGCGGAGTGCGGCGGTGTCCCAAGCTGTTCCCCAACGGGCGACCTCTCTGACGTACCGGTGCGCGGCGGCTCACGGGCCGGCGCGCGTTCGGGTGTGGACCGGGCGTCCAGCATACGAGCGGGAGAAAACGCGTCCGGGACGAGCGATCACCGCCGCCGGCCCGCACCCGGCGTCCCGCGCTCACCGCTCCCCTGCCGCCGGTCTCCGCTCGCCAGCCCCCTACCACCGGTCTCCGTTCGCCGGTCCCCTGCCGCCGGTCTCCGCTCACCGGTCCCCTGCGCCGGCCTCCGCTCACCGATCCCCTGCGCCAGCCTCCGCTCACCAGCCCCCTGCCGCCGGCTTCGGTTCGCCGGTCCCCTGCCGCCGGTCCGTCGTGCCGAGGCGGAGAGGTCGGGGAGCCTCTCGAAAACGCGTCCGGTCACTTTCCCGTGTCGGGCTCCAAGAGCGCAGAGGGTGGGTAGGTTTTCCCCGCCTGCCCGGGCCCACCCCGCCCCCGCAGTGCTCCCGCAGCCGTGCGACGGCGGCCCCACCCCTCCGCTGCCGGTCCACGTGTGCCGTGATGTGACCCGATCGAGCAAGGAACCGGATCAACTTGAAGATCATGCGCCGCGTCGGTGCGTCCCCTCGCCTGCGAGGGTGTTTCAACGGTCAGGCCTGCCCCGACATCTTCGAACTCCAGAACGGCGACTTCGCCGTGATCGGCACGGACCGCACGGAAGAGCTCGATCCCGAGCTTCCTCCTGACGCGGCCCGCGCGGACTACGAACGGATCGTGGTCATCAGCCGGGAGACTCTCGTGCGCGCGAAGGACGACATTCCCGACAGCTGAGCCGCCCGCGCGCGGGTTGTGACCGCGTCGAGCAGCGGCGAGAATGGCGCCTACAGGTCGCAAGTTGCCGTGAACCAGGGGGAGTTCATGACCGACGACCGCCGTACCGCCGTGCGACGGGGCACCGTATGGAGCGCCGTCGCACTCGCCTCGCTCAGCACCATCCTGGTGACACCGTTCGTTCTGGATTCCCTCGCTCCCGATGGCACGGACTGGGAGCGGCTCAGCGCCGTGAGCCAGACTTACGGCGCTGTCTCCGTCTTCATCTCCGCCGCGGCGCTCGTCGGCGTCGCCCTGTCGCTCGCGTACCAGGCACGCCAGACGCGCATCCAGAACGGGGAGGCCCAGCGTTCGGCCCATCGGGAACTGGTGCTTCTCACCCTCAACGAGGCCGCCTATCAGGTGTGCTGGGAGCCGCCCAACACGCCCATGACGCGGGAGAGATGGAAACAGCTGCTGATCGCGAACCTGATCGTCAGCATGTGGCGCACCGACTACAAGCTCGGCCTCATGGGCGACCGTCTGGCGCGTGCGGTGCTGCAGGACTACTTCCGTGGCGAGATCGGCCGCGCCTACTGGCACAACAGCGGGCCGTCCTGGCACCGGTACTTCGCCGGGAGCCGGGACAGGCGCGAGCAGCGGTTCCTGGCCCTCGCCGAGGACGCGTACCGGGCGGCCGTCGCCGCCGGCCCCGCCGTCCCCGCGGCGGAGTACTTCCGTCCCGCGGCGGACTGATCGCCGCGCCCGGCCCCGGGCGGCCAGGAGATCATCCGGCGGCCGTGGCCGCCTTCTCCGGCTCGGGCCCCACGTACCGTGCCACCGGGCGGATGATCTTCGGGTCGGCCGCCTGTTCCAGGATGTTGGCACTCCAGCCCACCGCCCGGGCCGCCGCGAAGGTGGGGGTGAACATCTCCCGGGGCAGGCCGCACAGTTCCATGACCACACCGGCGTAGAACTCGACGTTCGTGTGGAGTTCGCGACCGGGCTTCAGCTCGGCGAGGATCGCCTCCACCCGGCGCTCGACCTCCACCGCGAAGTGCACCCGCGGGCCGCCGAAGCCGAGGGCGATCTCCCGCAGCATGCGCGAGCGGGGGTCCTCGGTGCGGTAGACGGCGTGGCCGAAGCCCATGATCCGGTCGCCGGCGAGGACCCGCTCGCGGATCCAGGGGTCGATCCGGTCGGGGGTCCCGATCGCGTCCAGGGTGTCCAGAGCCCGGCTGGGCGCGCCGCCGTGCAGCGGCCCGGACAAGGCGCCGACGGCACCGGTCAGGCAGGCCACCACGTCGGCGCCGGTGGACGCGATGACCCGCGCGGTGAAGGTGGACGCATTGAATCCATGATCAATGGTTGAGATCAGGTATTGCTCGACCGCACGGGCCTTCCGCGGATCGGGCTCCGAGCCCGTCAGCATGTACAGGTAGTTGGCCGCGTACGACAGGTCCTCCCGGGGCTCGACGGGATCGAGCCCCCGCCCGAGCCGGTACAGCGCGGTGAGCAGCGTGGGCACGGCCGCGCAGGCGGCCACGGCGTCGGCGCGCCGCCGGTCCGCGTCGATGTCGTACACCGGCCGGAAGCCCCGCGCGGCGCCCAGCAGGGACAGCGCAGTGCGGAGCCCGGACAGCGGTCCGGACAGGCCGCCGGCGGCGGCGATCGCGGGGAGGGCGGCGCGGATCTCCTCGGGCAGGCGCCGCAGCGCGGCGGTCTCGGCGGCGAAGGCGGCACCGCGCCCGGCGTCCGGGAGCGTGCCGTGGAGCAGGAGGTGCCAGACGTCCTCGAAGCCGCGGGTGCGCGCGAGGTCGACGGCCGAGTACTGCCGGTAGTGGTAGAAGCCCTCGCGGCCCCGGACGTCACCCACCTCGGTCTCGGTGACGACGACGCCCGCGAGACCGCGCGGGACGTTGATGAGCGGGGTGGCGGTCCTGTTGACGGTCATGACGTTCCTCCCTGAACTTGATCTGACTGTCCATGCTTGACTCATTTCCTGTCAATATTGATTGAATCAATACAGGACCATCAAGATGTGCAGAGGCGACTACGGTGACCCCATGCGCGATCACGACACCGCTCCCCACCGTCCCGGGCGCCGGCTGACCACCAAGGAGACGGCCGAACTCCTCGGCGTGAAGCCCGAGACGGTCTACGCGTACGTGAGCCGCGGCCTGCTCGGCAGCAGACGCGAACCCGGCGGGCGGGCGAGCACCTTCGAGGCCAAGGAGGTGGAGGCCCTCGCCCGCCGCAACCGGCGCGAGGCGGCGGGGAGTCCGGGCTCCGGCGGCGACCTGTCCGTCCGTACCCGGATCACGCTGATCGAGCAGGACCGGTACTTCTTCCGCGGCGTGGACGCCGTCGAGCTGGCCGCCCGCCACTCCTACGAGGAGGTCGCGGAGTGGCTGTGGACGGGCCGGCCGGCCCCGGGGGTGACGTTCGCCGCGCCCGAGGCCACCGTCGCGGTCGCCCGCCGCGCGGTGGACGCCCTGTCCGAGCACGCTTCTCCCGTCGACCGCCTGCGGGTGGCGGCGATCGCCGCGGCGGCCGAGGACCCCCTGCGCTTCGACCTGTCCGAGGAAGCCGTGCTGAACACGGCGCGCACCCTCATCCCCACCCTCGTCGCCGCACTGCCGCCGGTCCGGCCCGGCCACCAGGACGACGGCCCGCTGGCCCACCGCCTGTGGGGCCGGCTGAGCGGCCGCCCGGCCGACGAGGCCTCCCTGCGCGTCCTGGACACCGCCCTGGCCCTGCTCGCCGACCACGACCTGGCCGCGTCCACCCTCGCGGTCCGGGTCGCCGCCTCGGCCCGCGCGCACGCGTACGCCGCCGTCTCGGCCGGGCTCGGCGTCCTGGAGGGCCCGCTGCACGGCGCCGCCAGCGGCCTGGCCCACCGGATGCTGCTGGACGTGCTCGACCAGGGCACGGCGGTCCCGGTCATCGCCGAGGAACTGCGTGCGGGCCGCCGGGTCCCCGGCCTCGGTCACCGGCTGTACCAGGGCGAGGATCCCCGCGCGGAGGCGCTGTTCGGCCTCCTGGAGCAGATCCCGCGCGCGGAGTCCGCGCTGCTCGCGGCCCGTGACATCGTCGCCACCACCACCCGGCACACCCCGCTGTACGCCAACGTGGACCTGGCCCTTGCGGTGTTCACGGCGTCCAGCGGCATGCCGGCCACGGCCGGTGAGACGATCTTCGCCGTCGCCCGGACGGCAGGCTGGATCGCCCACGCGCTGGAGGAGTACGGCGAGCGCCCGCTGCGCATGCGGCCCAGCGGCCACTACGTCGGTCCGCGCCCGCCGCAGCCCCTCCCGGAGTAGGACACGGCCGGGGTCGGAAGTACCCCCGGGCGAAGTCAGGTTAGGCTCACCTCTGTGAGTAGGTGTGCGACCGTCTCCCGGAGCCTCGACGAGCCGGTTTCCGGTACGGCTGCCACGGCGACGACGTGGCTGCTGCTGGAACAGCCCGGGCCGTGGGGCGCCAAGGCGCTCACCTCCAGTCACCTGGACCCCGCGCTGGGCCGGGCGCTGGAGGCCGCCGCGGACGGAACCGGAGTGCGTGTCGCGCTCATCCGCCGCCCCGGGCGCCATGCCGACCCCGGCACGTCCGCGCTCCGGCAGGTGTACGCCGCACACACCGTCCCGGGGCGCGTGTGGCTGCACCGTGCCACCACCCGCGACCCGCGGCGACTGCTCGAACTCGACTTCGCCGGCCTCGGCGCGGGCGACCACCGTTCCTTCGGCGCGACGCTCGGCGGGCGCCCGCACCGGGGCGATCCGCTGGCGCTCGTGTGCACCAACGGCAAGCGTGACCGCTGCTGCGCCCTCCTGGGCCGCCCCCTCGCCACGGAGCTGGTCACCTCCGGAGTGCGCGGCGTCTGGGAGGTCACCCATCTGGGTGGACATCGGTTCGCGCCCACGGTGCTCGTCCTGCCGTACGGCTACGCCTACGCCCGCGCCGAGGCGCACACCGTCAAGGAGGCCCTGCACGGCGTCCGGGAAGGACGTGTGGTCGTCGAGGGGTGCCGGGGGTGCTCCGCGTGGGAACGGCCCGGCCAGGCGGCCGAGCTGGCCGTCCGCTCGGCCGCGGGCGAGTACCGGGCGGGTGTGCTCGGCGTCGTGCGGACCGACGGCACGGCTCCGCGCTGGCAGGTCACGGTCGCGCACGCCGACGGCCGCCGGTGGCGGGTCACCGTGGCACAGGGGGCGTCGCTGCCGCCGCGCCCGGAGAGCTGCGGCGCGACGGTGCTCGGGGCGCCCGCGCGGATGGACGTGGTCGAGGTACGCGAGCTGAGGGCGACGGCGCTGGCGAGCTAGCGGGGCGCGGTGCCGACGACGGCCGCCCGGCCGGTCGGGACCTGTCCGGGACGGTTCGGCGTTCCGGCCAGGACCGGTTCGGCGTCCGTTCTGTCAACAATTGATCGACAGGGTCAAGAGTGGATCAAGAGATCCACACCACACCCCTGGGGCGCTTCCGGCCGCCCCACGTACCGTCGTGGGTATGAGCCCCACTCCCCCCGCACGACGTCTGCGCCTCGGCCTGCCACGGCGGATGTTCTCGCAGGTACTGCTGATGCAGGTGGCGATCGCGGCGGGGGTCGCGGTGCTCGCGACCGGGCTCTTCCTGGCGCCGCTGAGCAAGCAGCTGGACCAGGAGGCGATGCGCCGCGCGCTCGCCATCGCCGAGACCACGGCCCAGGACCCGCAGATCGCCGAGGGCGTCCTCGGCACCGAGCCGAGCGTGCACGGGACGGTGCAGAAGGAGGCGGAGCGGATCCGGACGGCCACCCACGCCGAGTACGTCGTGGTGATGGACCGGCGGGGCGTGCGCTGGTCGCACACCACGCCCGCGGAGATCGGCCGGCACGTCTCGACCGATCCGCGGGAGGCGCTGGCGGGCCAGGAGGTCATGCAGATCGACGACGGCACCCTGGGGCGCTCCGCGCGCGGCAAGGTGCCGCTGTACGACGCCGGCCACCGCATCGTCGGCGCCGTCTCGGTCGGCATCGCCTACGACAGCGTGCGGGCGCGGCTGATCAGCGCGATCCCGGGACTCTTCGCGTACGCCGGCGGCGCCCTCGCGGTCGGCGCGCTGGCCGCCTGGCTGATCTCCCGCCGGGTCCAGCGGCAGACCCGGGACCTGGCCTTCTCCGACATCTCGGCACTGCTCGCGGAGCGCGAGGCGATGCTGCACGGCATCCGGGAGGGCGTGGTCGCGCTCGACCGGGGCGGCCGTGTCCGCCTGCTCAACGACGAGGCGCGGCGGTTGCTGGGCATCGGCGACGAGGCCGTCGGACGGACCCCGGACGAGGCGCTGGGGGCGGGCCGCACGACGGACGTGCTGGCCGGCCGGGTGACCGGCACCGATCTGCTCACCGTGCGCGGCCAGCGGGTCCTGGTCGCCAACCGCATGCCCACCGGTGACGGCGGCGCCGTGGCCACCCTGCGCGACCGCACCGAACTGGAGCAGCTGGGGCGCGAACTCGACTCCACGCGCGGGCTGATCGACGCGCTGCGGGCCCAGGACCACGAGCACGCCAACCGCATGCACACCCTGCTGGGGCTGCTGGAGCTGGAGATGTACGACGACGCCGTGGAGTTCGTCGGCGAGGTGGTCGGAGACCACCGGGCCACCGCCGAGCAGGTCACGGAGAAGATCCAGGACCCGCTGCTGGCCGCGCTGCTGGTCGGCAAGGCGACCGTGGCGGCCGAGCGCGGCGTCGCCCTGTGGGTGTCGGAGCGTACCCGGCTCCCGGACCGGCTGATCGACCCCCGGGGGCTGGTCACGGTCGTGGGCAACCTCGTGGACAACGCCCTCGACGCGGTCGCGGGCACCCCGCACGCGCGCGTGGAGGTCGAGTTGCGCACCGAGGGCCGCACGGTCGTGCTCAGGGTGCGCGACACCGGCCCGGGGGTCCCGGAGGACCGACGCGAGTTGATCTTCACGGAGGGGTGGTCCACCAAGAAGCCGCCCGCGCACGGCAAGCGGGGCATCGGACTCTCGCTGGTGCACCGGCTCGCCGAACGGCAGGGCGGGGAGGCCGCCGTCGGCGCGGCGGCCGGCGGGGGCGCGGAGTTCACCGTGGTCCTGCCCGAGGCGCTGACCGAGCCGGCGGAGCCGGCGCTCACCGGGGCCGCGGAGTCCGCCGCGGCGCACGTCCCGGCCACCGCCGAGGAGGAGGCGTGATGATCGAGGTGCTGGTCGTGGACGACGACACCCGGGTGGCCCGGGTCAACGCCGCCTATGTGGAGAAGGTGCCCGGTTTCCACGTGGCCGGCGAGGCCCACAACGCGGCCGAGGCACTGCGCCGGGTGGAGACCCTGCCGCGGATCGATCTCGTGCTGATGGATCACTACCTGCCCGACGACACGGGTCTCTCGGTCGTCCGGGAGATGCGCCGGCGCGGCCATCAGACCGACGTGATCATGGTGACGGCGGCACGGGACGTGTCCACCGTCCAGGCGGCCATGCGGCAGGGGGCGTTGCAGTACCTGGTGAAGCCGTTCGCCTTCGCCGGCCTGCGGGCCAAGCTGGAGGCGTACGCCGAGCTGCGGCGCACCCTGGACGGTGGCGGCGAGGCCGAGCAGGCGGAGGTGGACCGCATGTTCGGGGCCCTGTCCGCCCCGTCGGAACCGGGACTGCCCAAGGGACACTCGCCCACGACGGCGGAGCTGGTGCGCCAGGCGCTGCTGAGCGCCGAAAACCCCCTGTCCGCTCAGGAGATCGCCGACCGGACGGGGGTGAGCCGGCAGACCGCCCAGCGGTATCTGAAGCTCCTGGAGCGCACGGGACGGGCCCGGTTGACCCTCAAGTACGGCGACGCGGGCCGCCCGGAACACCGTTACGTGTGGGCGACCCGCGCCTGATCGGGTTTCAGACGGCGGTCACTTGACCGCCTCGACGAACTCCGTCGTGTACGTCTTGCTCAGGTCGACCTTCGTGTTCTGGATGTTGGGGTTGAACGCCTTGAGGACCTTCTCCACGGTCTCGGGGCCGCCCTGGGGCATCACGCCGTCGTCGGTGAACATCGGCAGGGTGCTCTTGATGGCCTGCGCGTACAGGGTTTTGCCGCCCTGGGCGTAGTCGGCGGGCATCTTGGCGGCGATCTCGTCGGCGCTGTGCGTGGACATCCACTTGAGCGTCTTGACGAACGCGTCGGCCAGCTTCTGGACGGTGTCCTTGTGTCCGTTCACCCAGTCCGTCTGCATGTACAGACTTGACGAGGGGTACGGCCCGCCCAGCGCCTCCTGCGAGCCCTCGGGGGTGCGCATGTCGACGAGGATCTTCCCGGCCTTCTTGTCCAGGATCGTGGCGACGGTGGGGTCGGTGGTCATGCCGCCGTCGATCGCGCCCTTCTGGAGCGCCGCGATGAACGTCGGCCCGGCCCCCACCGCGACCGGCGTGAACTCGCTGACCTTGACCCCGTTCTTGACCGCCAGGTACTTGGTGAGGAAGTCGGTCGAGGAGCCGAGCCCGGTCACGCCCAGCTTGCGGCCCTTGAAGTCCTTGGGCGAGGTGAGGTCGCCGGCCGCCTTGCCGGAGACGACCTCGACCTCGCCGGGTGCGTGCGAGAACTGCACGACCGACTCCACCGACTTGCCCTTCACCTGGAGGTCCAGCGTGTGGTCGTAGAAACCGACCGCCCCCTGCACCTGGCCCGAGACGAGCGCGGTCTCGGCCTGGACGCCGGCGGGCTCGCTGAGAAGCTGGACGTTCACCCCCGCGGCCTGGAAGTAGCCGAGACGCTGGGTGAGCATCGCGGGCAGGTAGATGACCTTGTCCAGCCCGCCGACCATGATCTTGACAGTGGGGCCCTTGCCGCCGCCCCCAGCGCTGCCGGCGTCGACCGTGGAACTCGCCGCGTCGTCGGCGCAGGCGGTGAGGGAGGAGAGGGCGAGCAGTCCGGCTGCGGCCAGGGAGGCGTATCCGGTCTTGCGCATGCGGTTCACGTCCTTGTGAGGGGGGCGGAGCGGAAAGAGGCGGGAAGGGGAAGAGGCCGGTCAGCTGTCGGAACCGGTGGGCTTCCAGCGGAAGATGCGGCGCTCGGCGAAGGTCAGCAGCCCTTCGGCGACGAGGGCGACGACGGCGAGGATGACCATCGCCGCGTACACCCCGGCCGCGTTGAAGGTGTTCTGTGACTGCGCGACGAGCAGGCCGATGCCCTTGGTCGCGCCGATGTACTCGCCGACGATGGCGCCGATGAGCGCGAAGCCGAAGCTGACGTGGAGGCTGGTGAAGATCCAGGAGGTGGCCGACGGGACGACCACCTGGAGAGTCACCCTGCGATCGCTCGCGCCCAGGATGCGGGCGTTGGCCACGAGGTTGCGGTCCACTTCGCGGGCGCCCTGGAAGGCGTTGAAGAACACCGGGAAGAAGACGAGCACCACGGCGGAGGCCACCTTGGAGGACGGTCCGAGGCCGAACCAGATCAGGAAGATGGGCGCCAGCACGATCCTGGGAATCGAGTTGAGCACCTTGATGTAGGGACCAAGAACCTCTGCGAGCAATCTGATCCGCCCGAGAGCGATACCGAGGAGCACACCGGCGACCACGCCGATGATCCAGCCGAGCAGCGCCTCGTACAGCGTGTACCAGATCTGCTCGCCCAGGGAGCCGAGCGCGGTTCCGTGATTCACCCAGGTGTGGATCTGGTCCCAGATCTTCGAGGGCATCGAGAAGTTGAACGGGTCGATGACCTTGGCACGCGACAGCGCCTCCCACAGTCCGAGGACCGCTGCCAGGAGCACCACACGCACGGCGTTGACGAACAGCTTGCGGCGGCGTGCGGCCTGGGCCCGGGTCCGCGCGCGGTCGGGCGTCTTCACCGTGTCGACGACCGGGGTGCCGAGGACTTCAGGCGACATGGGCGGCACCCCGCTCACGCGTGATGCGGACCTCTTCGCCGAGGGACTCCCAGATCTCGCGGTAGATCTCGATGAACCGCGGCTCCAGGCGCACCGACTCGACCTTCCGCGGGCGGGGCAGATCGATGTCGAAGACCCGCTTCACGGTCGCGGGCCCGGCGGTCATCACGACGACCTTGTCGGCCAGCGCGATGGACTCCTCCAGGTCGTGGGTGACGAAGACGACCGAGGCGCCGGTGCCCTCCCACAGCTCCAGCAGCTCGTCCGACATCAGCGCCCGGGTCTGCACGTCGAGCGCCGAGAACGGCTCGTCCATCAGCAGGATCTCGGGGTCGTTGACGAACGTGGCCGCCAGGGCGACCCGCTTGCGCTGGCCGCCGGAGAGCTGGTGCGGATAGCGGTCCTCGAAGGCCGCGAGTCCGACCCGGGCCAGCCACTCACGGGCCCTCTCCTTGGCCTCCGTCTTGGGTACGCCCCGGAAGCGAGGGCCGGCCATGACATTGGACAGGACCGTCCGCCAGGGGAAGGTGGCGTCCTGCTGGAAGACGAAGCCGACCTTGCCGCCGACGCCGTCGACCGGTTCCCCGGCCACCAGCACCTCACCCTCGCTGGGCTCCTCCAGACCGCTGACCAGGGTCAGCGTGGTGGACTTGCCGCACCCGGTGGGTCCCACGACGGCCACGAACTCGCCGCGCCCGACGGTGAGGTCCAGACCGCGCACGGCCGTGTGCAGTCCCCCCGACGGGGTCCTGAAGGTCTTGCTCGCGCCCCGCAGCTCGATGGCGGGGCTGGTGTGTGCGCTCATGGGCCGGACGGTAGGTGTGGCCCCGGCCACAGCAGGAGTCTTGTGAGCACAAGCCGTTCTTTTGCTCGCAAGGCCCTGTTGTGCTCGTTTTGCTCGCGCTACAACTGCGGAGCCGAGAACACGGGCTCTGCGCTCGCCGGCCTTGAAGGAGAGGCCTGATGATTGACGTCCTGGTGGTGGACGACGACTTCCGCGTCGCCGAGATCAACGCCAAGTACGTGGGAAAGGTTCCCGGCTTCCGGGTGACCGCCCGCGCGCACAGCGCCGCCCAGGCCCTGGCCGCGGTGGAACGCGGCAGCATCGACCTGGTGCTGCTCGACCACTATCTGCCGGACCGGACCGGCCTGGAACTCGTGCACCGCATGCGCGAGCAGGGCCATGGCGCCGACGTCATCATGATCACCGCGGCCAGCGATGTGACGACCGTCCAGCAGGCGATGCGCCTGGGCGCCCTGCACTACCTGGTCAAGCCGTTCACCTTCGCCGCGCTGCGCGCCCGCCTGGACTCCTATGCCGCGCTGCGCCGCACGGTCGACCGGGTGGGCGGCCGGGGCCTGACCGGGCAGGAGCAGGTCGACCGGATCTTCGGCGCCCTGCGTGCCGCCCCCGCCCCCGCCGCACCCGGCCCGCCGACCGGACACTCGGAGCCCACGACCGACCTCATCTGCGGTGTCCTGCACCGCGCCGACCATCCGCTCTCGGCCCACGAGGTGGCCGCCCGCACCGGTCTGAGCCGCTCCACCGCCCAGCGCTACCTCCGTCACCTGGAGCAGGCCGGCCGTCTCCGGCTCACCCTGAAGTACGGCGACACCGGCCGCCCGGAACACCGGTACGCCTGGGTGGCGCCGTGACGCACCCGTGGCCGGGCTACACGGCTCCGGCCCCAGTCAGCGAACGCACCTCCGTCTCGGCGTACTTCGCCTCGTCCGCGACCTCGTCCGAGGTGACCGTGCCCAGCCAGCCCGCGAGAAAGCCGAGCGGGATGGAGACGATGCCCGGGTTCTCCAGCGGGAAGTACTGGAAGTCGACGCCCGGGAACAGCGAATCGGGACTGCCGGACACCACCGGGGACAGCAGCACGAGGCCGATCGCCGGGAAGAGTCCGCCGTACACCGCCCACACCGCGCCCCGCGTGGTGAAACCACGCCAGAACAGCGAGTAGAGCAGGACCGGCAGATTCGCCGACGCGGCGACCGCGAAGGCGAGGCCGACGAGGAAGGCGACGTTGAGATCGCGGGCCAGCAGGCCGAGGGCGATCGCCACGAGGCCGATGCCGACCGCCGCCCACCGGGCCACGGCCACTTCGCTGCGAGCCGAGCCGCGCGACCGTCGCAGCGACGCGTACAGATCGTGGGCCACCGAGGCCGAGGAGGCGAGCGTGATCCCCGCGACCACCGCGAGAATCGTGGCGAAGGCCACCGCGGCGACCACCGCGAACAGCACGGTGCCACCGGTGGACCCCGCTCCGCCGCCCAGGTCCAGGGCGAGGAGGGGCACCGCCGTGTTCCCGGCCGCGTTGGACGCGCTCACCACCCGCGGCCCCACCACCGCCGCCGCCCCGAATCCGAGGACGATCGTCATCAGGTAGAAGCTCCCGATCAGGCCGATGGACCACACCACGGAGCGGCGGGCGGCCCGCGCGGTGGGCACGGTGTAGAAGCGGGACAGGATGTGCGGCAGCCCGGCCGTGCCCAGCACCAGCGCGAGCCCCAGACTGATGAAGTCGAACCGGGCGGTCCAGTCCCCGCCGTACTTCAGGCCCGGCGCCAGGAACGCCTTCCCGTGCCCGCTGCGCTCGGCGGCCGTGAGCAGCAACCGGTCGACGTCGCCGTGGAAGCGCACCAGCACGAGCACGGTCAGCACGACCGTCCCGGTCAGGAGCAGGACCGCCTTCACGATCTGGATCCAGGTGGTGGCCCGCATCCCTCCCAACGACACGTAGATCACCATGAGCGCGCCGACCCCGATGACCGCCCAGACCCGGGCGGCGCCGCTCGTCCGCCCCAGCAGCAGCGCGACCAGGCTGCCCGCGCCGACCATCTGGGCCACCAGATACAGGACGGACACCATGACCGAGGACGTGCCCGCGGCGATGCGGACCGGCCGCTCCCTCATCCGTGCGGCCACCACGTCCGCCAGGGTGAACCGGCCGCAGTTGCGCACCAGTTCGGCGACGAGGAACAGCACGACCAGCCACGCCACGAGGAAACCCACGCTGTACAGCAGTCCGTCGTAGCCGTACAGCGCGATGAGCCCGGCGATGCCGAGGAAGGAGGCGGCCGACATGTAGTCGCCCGCGATGGCAAAACCATTCTCCATCGGGCTGAACAGCCGCCCGCCGGCGTAGAACTCCTCCGCCGAGCCGTGCCGCCTGCGGCTCACCCAGGTCGTGATCCCGAGGGTGACCGCGACGAACCCGCTGAACAGCAGCAGCGCCAGTACCTGATGATCTGCGGTCACAAGGCACCTCGCTGCGCTCCACGGGCCAGTTCCTGGGTGTCCCAGCGCAGGTCCAGCGCGGGCCGGTCCCGGCGCAGCCGCGCATGCCGGGCGTAGGCCCAGGCGAGCACGAACGTGGTGAGGAACTGCCCCAGTCCCGCGAGCATCGCCACGTTCACCGCCCCGGCGACGGGCCGGGCCATGAGTCCGGGCGCTGCCGTCGCGGCCACCACGTACCCCACGTACCAGATCAGGAAGGCGGCGGCCCCCGGCACCACGAACCGCCTGTATCTGCCGCGCACCTCCTGGAACGCCTGGCTGCGCTGCACCTGCACGTACACGTCCCGGGCGCGTGCCGCCGCCGGTCCCGGCTCGTCCCGCGCGGGCGGCACGGAAGGCGCCGGCATGCCCGTCCCGTCCAGCTCACCCCAGCCCGAGGCCAGCTCGTCGTACCAAGGGTCCCCGTACGTCACGTCGCGGGCGGGTGCACCGTGGTCTTCCTGCTTCCCGGCCGAGCTCTCGGGACCGCCCCCGGCTCCGCAGGGACGATCGTTGCTTGACTGCATGCCCAAGGATGGACAGACCGGGCGGATCCCTGACTCTTCTTCCTCGGGCTCTTCACCCCATCAGGTGACTCACCGGGTGGGTGGCGGCACCAGCCCCTTGCCGTAGGCGTAACGCACGGCCTGCGCCCGGTCCTTGAGGCCCGTCTTGGCGAAGAGGTTGTTGATGTGTGTCTTCACGGTCGCGGTCGACACATGCAGTCTGCGGGCGATCTCCTGGTTGCTGAGTCCTTCGGCGATCAGTACCAGGACCTCGGTCTCGCGTGCGGTCAGCCCGTCGGGTGCCTCGCCGGGCGTCCGGGGCGCCTCGGGCTCGGGCTGGGACAGCCGCTCCAGCAGCCGGCGCTGGACACTCGGCGACAGCCCCGCGTCCCCCGACAGCACGCTGTGCACGGCACGGACGATCTCGTCGCCGCCCGCGTCCTTGGTCAGGTATCCCCGGGCGCCGGCCCGCAGCGCGGGGAACAGCGATTCGTCGTCCGCGTAGGTGGTGAGCACCACGACCTGGGTCCCGGGATACTGCGCCCGGATCCGCCGGGTCGCCTCCACGCCGTCACAGCGAGGCATCCTGAGGTCCATCAGGACGACGTCGGGAGCCAGCTCACCGACCAGCCGCACCGCCTCCTCGCCGTCTCCCGCGGCGCCCACCACCTCCACGCCGGGCAGCAGCCCGAGCAGCATCACGATGCCCTCACGAACCACGGTCTGGTCGTCGGCCACCACCACGCGCGCGGACTTCTTCCCCCCTCCGTCGCCGTCATACGGGCACCTTCAGCGTCACCACGAACCCCTCCTCGTCCGGTCCCGCGTCCAGCGAACCGCCCAGCAGTTCGGCGCGCTCGCGCATGCCGAGCAGACCGTACCCGCCTCCGGACGAAACGAGTTCGCCCGGCCGGCCGCCCGAGTCCCGGACGTTCAGCGTCACTTCGTGCTCGCCGTATTCGAGCCGCACGTCCACCTTGGCGCCCTGGGCGTGCTTGCGGACGTTCGTCAGCGCCTCCTGCGCGACCCGCCGTACGGCCTGGGACGCCTCGACCCGAAGGGGTCTGCGTTCACCTGTGACGGTGACCTCGGCACCGTCGGCCGTGCTGACGAGTTCGCTCAGGAAGTCCTCCAGCGGGGACAGGTCGCCCCGCAGCGCGGACAGCGCCTGCCGGGTCTCGGCGAGGCCGTCGCGGGCCATCCCCCGGGCGGCCACCACCCGCTCCAGGATCCGCTCCCGGTCCGCGCCGTTCTCGATCAGCAGCCGGGCCGCCTCCAGGTGCACCAGCTGTGCCGAGAGGCTGTGGGCCAGGACGTCGTGGATCTCCCGGGCGATGCGGGCCCGCTCGCCCAGCGCCGCGGACTCGGCTTCGGCCGCGCGGGCGGCTCGCTCCTGGGCGAGCAGCCGCTGGGCGTTGCCCCGGGCTTCCGCGTCCAGCCGCAGGACGTACCCGCCGAGGGTCAGGCCGGCCACGGTGGCGGCCGTGGTCAGCCAGAGGTCGTTGGTGAACACGGAGTACGAGGCCAGCGCCACCGACGCGGCGGGGATCGCGGCCCCGAGCGGCAGCCGCTCCAGCGCGCTGACTCCGCAGGCGCACCAGATCACGAGGGCCGGCCCTCTGAATCCCATGGCATCGGCGGCGACCGCGAGGCCCAGCAGCACGCCCATGAGCGCGAGGGAGGGCACCAGCCGGTGCTCGTAGGTGGTCCGGAAGAAGGCCCAGGAGGCGAGGCCGATGAAGAGCACTGCCGCCGCCGCCGCGAGTGCCCCCCACGGGCCGACGTGCCGCTGGCTGAAGGCAGCCCACAGGAGGACGCCCAGCGCGAGCAGTCGGACCGCCCAGGTGATCAGGCGCCGGGGCCGGGTGATTCCCGCGCGGCCGAGCGCTTCGCGAGAGGGCCAGCGTGTCCAGGCGTTCTCCGTCACACGCACTCCTTCCAGGCCGTCCGCTCGCCGCCACCGTACGCCGGGGCGGTTCGGCTCGCGGCGCCGACGGACCGGGCCCGCCGGACCAGGATCCCGCCGCGGACCAGCAGGGTGGCGGCGAGGCCGAGCAGCAGGGCGGAGCTGTCCTGGTGCAGGCCGAGCACGGAGCCGAGGGCGAAGACACCGGCCCGCAGGGCTATGCCGCCGATCCAGACGGCGACGCTCGCCTTGGTGCTGCTGGTCCACACGACACCGTCCGGTGCCGCCCAGACGCGCGTGGTCCAGCCCCAGCCCACGCCGGTGGCCAGGCCGATGAACAGCTCCACCGCCAGCAGTGCGCCGGACTCGGCACGGTGGTGGGCGTCGAGGATGCCGGGCTCGCGCAGCGCGATCACGGCCAGGACCACGGGCAGCAGCCACCAGCGCCGGTCCGTGTCGATCGCGCGGGCGCGGAACTGCCGCGCGATCACCAGGGCGACGGCGGCCACGATCACCAGCGCGTTGACGAGCCCCGACATCAGGTCCTCCGTGAGCGGGAAGGCGGTGCCGGGAGCGAGTGCTGCCGACGCCTTCGAAGCTACGGAAGTCCGCGGGCCGGGAGATCGGAGCCGGGGTGGATCACGGGTGGATCCTCGGACCGTCCCGGCTCCACCCACGGGTGGAGAGACCGCGGCCCCGGCCCACGCGGCCCCCCGTCTGCGTCACCCGACCCCCGGTCTGCCGCCACCCGGTCCCCGGTCTGCCGCCGCCGGCCCCGTCGGCCGAAGCGGGGCGCAGCGGCGGAGGCCGGGCGGAGCGGCTACGCGTCGATGCGGGACCGGTCCAGCGTCGCCGCCGAGCTGGAGATGAACTCCTTGCGGGGAGCCACGTCGTTGCCCATCAGCAGGTCGAAGACCTGCTCGGCGGCCTCCAGGTCGGCCAGGTTGATACGGCGCAGGGTGCGGTGACGCGGGTCCATCGTGGTCTCGGCCAGCTGGTCGGCGTCCATCTCGCCCAGACCCTTGTAGCGCTGGATGGAGTCCTTGTACCGGATGCCCTTGCTCTGGAACTCCATGAGCTTGTCGCGCAGCTCGCGGTCGGAGTACGTGTAGACGTACTTCTCCTGGCCCTTCTTCGGCTGGATCAGCTCGATGCGGTGCAGCGGCGGCACGGCGGCGAAGACCCGGCCGGCCTCGACCATGGGCCGCATGTAGCGCTGGAACAGCGTCAGCAGCAGACAGCGGATGTGGGAGCCGTCCACGTCGGCGTCGGTCATCATGATGATCTTGCCGTAGCGGGCCTGGTCGATGTCGAAGGTGCGGCCCGAGCCCGCTCCTATGACCTGGATGATCGCGCCGCACTCGGCGTTCTTGAGCATGTCGGTCACCGACGACCGCTGCACGTTGAGGATCTTGCCGCGGATCGGGAGCAGTGCCTGGAACTCGGAGTTCCGCGCCAGCTTGGCCGTGCCGAGCGCCGAGTCGCCCTCGACGATGAACAGCTCGCTGCGGTCGACGTCGTCGCTGCGGCAGTCGGCCAGCTTGGCCGGCAGGGACGAGGACTCCAGGGCCGTCTTCCGGCGCTGGGCGTCCTTGTGCTGGCGGGCCGCGACACGCGTACGGGCGGCGGCCACCACCTTCTCCATGACGACCCGGGCCTGCGCGGCGGCGTCACGCTTGGTGGCGGTCAGGAACGCCTTCAGTTCCTTGGTGACCACGTTGTTCACGATGCGGCGGGCCGCCGAGGTGCCGAGGACCTCCTTGGTCTGTCCCTCGAACTGGGGCTCGGCCAGGCGCACGGTGACGACGGCGGTGAGACCCTCCAGGGCGTCGTCCTTGACGATGTTGTCCTCGGCCACGCGCAGCAGCTTCTTGGCCCGCAGCACATCGTTCATCGCCTGCGTGAGCGCCTGCTCGAAGCCGGCGACGTGGGTGCCGCCCTTGGGGGTGGCGATGATGTTGACGAACGAGCGGACCCTCGCGTCGTAGCCGGTGCCCCAGCGCAGGGCGACGTCGACGCCCAGCTCGCGGGTGACCTCGGTGGGGGTCATCTGACCGTGCTCGTCCAGGACCGGGACGGTTTCCTTGAAGGTGCCCTGGCCGGAGAAGCGCAGCACGTCGCAGACCGGCTTGTCGTCGGCCAGGTACTCGCAGAACTCGCTGATGCCGCCGTCGAAGCGGAAGGACTCCTCGCCCTTGCTGCCGCCCTCGCCGAGGCCGAACTCGTCACGGACGACGATGGTCAGGCCGGGCACCAGGAACGCGGTCTGCCGGGCGCGCTGGTGCAGGTTCTCCAGCGAGAGCTTGGCGTCCTTGAGGAAGATCTGCCGGTCGGCCCAGTAACGCACGCGCGTACCGGCACGTGCCTTGGGGATCTTCTTGGTCTTGCGCAGTCCGCTCTTGGCCTCGAACTTCGCCTCGGCGCCGTTCCCCGCGAAGGCACCCGGCACACCGCGCCGGAAGCTGATCGCGTGCGTGTGGCCGCCACGGTCCACCTCGACGTCGAGACGGGCGGAGAGCGCGTTGACCACGGAGGCGCCGACACCGTGCAGACCACCGGAGGCGGCGTAGGAGCCACCGCCGAACTTGCCGCCCGCGTGGAGCTTGGTCATCACGACCTCGACTCCGGACAGGCCGGTCTTGGGCTCCACGTCCACGGGGATTCCCCGGCCGTTGTCCCGGACCTCGACGGAGCCGTCGTCGTGGAGGATCACCTCGATGTGGTCGCAGTAGCCCCCGAGGGCCTCGTCCACGGAGTTGTCGATGATCTCCCACAGGCAGTGCATCAGACCGCGGCTGTCGGTCGAGCCGATGTACATGCCCGGGCGCTTGCGCACGGCCTCGAGGCCCTCGAGGACGAGCAGGTGCCGCGCGGTGTAGTTGGAACCGTCCCGGTCTGCTCCTGCCAGCAGCGCTGTGGACGGCACGGACGTATCGGCGGTCACGCGGTTCGCTCCTCGCTGAATTTCAGATGGCCCCCTTTTGGGTAAGGGGTCGGCTTCGGTCGCCGCTCAGAGGGTACCGAGCCCTGGTAGAGCCGGTGTAACGCCACCCTCGTAGGGAACTCACACTAGTCCAGGCTCGCATGAGTGTTCGATCCCTCGATGGAGTGAAGTACATATCACGTTCCCTTCGGGGCATGAACCATTTAGGCTCCGGGCACGTCCTCATGAACAACCGGCAACCCGGCCGGGAGGACCGAGACAGACAAGACAGCGCGAACCCGTACGCATACAAGACACGCAATACGGCACATTCGCCGCCAACCGGCAGCAGACAGCCGCCCCGGAAGATTTTTTTCGAGGAAAAGCCACGAGCGGGAACGTTTTCGGGCTGGTTGGATGTTGACCCTGGTACGACAGCTCGTCGAGCTAGAGAAGAGGCGACGTGACTACTGTTCTGACCCCCGCGAGCCCGCTGACGGCCGCCGATCGCTGCGACCGCTGCGGCGCCCAGGCATACCTGCGCGTCGTCCTGCTCAGCGGCGGAGAACTGCTCTTCTGCGCCCACCACGGTCGCAAGTTCGAGCCGGAACTCAAGAAGATCGCCGCTGAGATACAGGACGAGACGGAGCGCCTGACGACCGCTCCGAACACCGCTTCCGACGAAGAGCGCTGAATCTCGCACACCCGACGAGCCAGCCCCGGCACAGGCCGGTGAACGGGCGGCCGCTCCTCAACAGGAGTGGCCGCCCGTGCTCATGCCCTCACACGGCGTTCACGACCGAGCCCAAGACCCTCCGCGCGTGGCCGTTCCCGTGTTCAGCGCGCGCACGACCTCGGAGACGCGGGTGTAGACGCCGGGCAGGCCCGGCCGCCCGCAACCGCTCCCCCATGACACGAGGCCGATCAGCCGCCCGCCGGCCACCAGAGGCCCGCCGCTGTCCCCCTGGCAGGCGTCGGGGCCGCCGGCCGGCTCGCCTGCGCACAGCATGCTGGCGGCCTGATAGGTGCCGTCGGGACCACCCGGGTAGGCGCGGGCACACGTCTCGTCGGGCAGCACCCGCACCCGTGCGGCGCGCAGTCGGCGCGGGTAGGCTCCTGCGCCGGTCGTGTCCCCCCAGCCGTACACCAGGGCCTCCGTTCCGGAGGCGTACGCCGGGTCGGAGGCGCGTGCCATGCCGACGACCGCTCTCTGCGGCAGCGGTCCGGCGAGCGTGAGGACCGCGAAGTCGCCCGAGTTGGTCATGACGTCGTACCCCGCGTTGACGCGGACGTTCCGTACGCCGATCTCCTGGCCCCCCGCCGACAGCAGGTCCGTGCGGCCCGCGATGATCTTGAGGTCGCGGACCCGGTCGGGCGGCGCCCCCAGGACGTCCTCGCCCAGGCAGTGGGCCGCGGTGAGCACCGTCGTGCGCCCGACGGCCACAGCGCCGCAGAACTGGCCCGCCCGCGTACCTCCGAACCGGTTACGGCTGGACAGTGCCACCGTCCACGGGGCCTGGGATACGTCTATCGGAAACCCGCCGACCACGACGCCGCCGGCGATCGCGGGAGCCGCGCTCGCGAGGGGTATCGCGGACATGGTGGCCGCCAGGACCAGCGGTCGGATCAGTGCCCGGGCAACGGAACGGCGCATGCATGCTCCTCACTCTGGGGTCCTCTTGGGACACCCAGAGTCGTCCAAGTCGCAGAGGAGCGCAGCACGAAGGCCCGGCTCCCCGAGGGGAACCGGGCCTTCGCCGTCGTACGACCGCGACCTAGTCGAGGTAGTCGCGCAGCACCTGGGAACGCGACGGGTGGCGCAGCTTCGACATGGTCTTGGACTCGATCTGGCGGATGCGCTCACGCGTCACGCCGTACACCTTGCCGATTTCGTCGAGCGTCTTCGGCTGACCGTCGGTGAGACCGAAACGCATCGAGACGACGCCGGCCTCGCGCTCGGACAGAGTGTCCAGAACCGAGTGCAGCTGCTCCTGCAGAAGCGTGAAGCTGACGGCGTCGGCGGGCACGACGGCCTCGGAGTCCTCGATGAGGTCACCGAATTCGCTGTCGCCGTCCTCGCCCAGCGGGGTGTGCAGCGAGATGGGCTCACGACCGTACTTCTGGACCTCGATGACCTTCTCGGGGGTCATGTCGAGTTCCTTGGCCAGCTCCTCCGGGGTGGGCTCGCGGCCCAGGTCCTGGAGCATCTGGCGCTGCACGCGCGCGAGCTTGTTGATGACCTCGACCATGTGCACCGGAATACGGATGGTGCGGGCCTGGTCGGCCATGGCGCGGGTGATCGCCTGACGGATCCACCAGGTGGCGTACGTCGAGAACTTGTAGCCCTTGGTGTAGTCGAACTTCTCGACCGCGCGGATCAGACCGAGGTTGCCCTCCTGGATGAGGTCCAGGAAGAGCATGCCGCGGCCGGTGTAGCGCTTGGCCAGGGAGACCACCAGACGGAGGTTGGCCTCCAGGAGGTGGTTCTTGGCGCGGCGGCCGTCCTCGGCGATGATCTCCAGCTCGCGCTTGAGCTTGGGGGCGAGCTTGTCGGCGTTCGCCAGCTTGTCCTCGGCGAACAGGCCGGCCTCGATGCGCTTGGCAAGCTCGACTTCCTGCTCGGCGTTGAGCAGGGGGACCTTGCCGATCTGCTTCAGGTAGTCCTTGACCGGGTCGGCGGTGGCACCGGCCGCGGCGACCTGCTGCGCGGGCGCGTCGTCCTCGTCCTCGTCGGAGAGCACGAAGCCGGCGCTCTCGGCACCCTCGGGCTCGTCGGCGACCTTGGTGTCCTCGAGCACCTCGTCCTCGAGAAGCTCGACGTCGTCCTTCTTGGCCGTGGTCTTCTTGGCGGCCGTCTTCTTGGCGACGGCCTTCTTGGCGACCGTCTTCTTGGCGGTCGCCTTCTTGGCGGCGACCTTCTTGGCGGGGGCGGCTTCCTCGGCGGAATCGGCTGCGGTCGCAGCGGCGGGCGCCGAGGGGGCGGCCGTGGTGGCGGTGGCCTTACGGGTGGTCACCGTCTTCGCCGCGACCGTCTTGGTGGCGGTGCGCTTTGCCGGGCTCTTCGCTGCGACGCTCTTGCGGGTGCGCTTGGGCTCTGCGGCACTGACCATCAGCGTCACACCCTCTTCCTCAAGAATCTGGTTGAGGCTGCGCAGTACGTTCTTCCACTGAGTGGCCGGAATCTGGTCAGCTTCGAAGGCCCGACGCACATCGTCGCCGGCGATCTGCCCCTCAGCCTTTCCCCGCTCAATGAGCGCCATGACAGAGTTGGACTCGGCGATCTCCGGCGGGAGCGTACGGGATGTGCTGGCCGACACGAACAACCTCTCGGAACGTTGGAAAACGGCTTCCGGCACCGTCCACTGCGGACGGGAGCCGACCACCGGCCTGGGGATGGGCCGACGGCGCGGGCGGGGGCCGGGAAGATGCACAGCGCCTGTTCTGGCGTCCGTATTCCCTCCGCGGCTGTCACCTCTTAGGTCATCGCGCTGTTTCCGCGAGTGTTACGCCCAATCTGCGTGGCCCGAGTCACACCCCGTAAGCGGTCAAAAACGGTCAGATATGCACATATAATATCAACGGCCGCGTCGATGACCGGGGCGGCCCGTCGCACCGCCGGACCCCGCCGGACTCCAGTGGTCCGGCGGGGTCCGGCGACGGCCGGTACTCAGGCCCGGCGCCGCCACGGGCGTCACGAGGACGCCGCTCACCGGCGACCGCATCGCGCCCCTCGCAGGCTCAGTGCTCGCGCGGGGCGGGCACCACACGCTCCACCTCGGGGTGGACCGTGAGGAGCTGGCGCATGGCCGTCTCCGCCGCCGCGCCGTCGCCGGTGCCGAGCGCGTCGACGATCCGCGCGTGCTGTGCGAGGGACGCCTCGTTCGGCCGGTCGCAACCGGTGACCGGGCCGCCCGAGACCTGGAGAGCCGCCGAGACGATGCCGGAGAGGTGCTCCAGCATGCGGTTGCCCGCGATCTGGATCAGCAGCGTGTGGAACTCGCTGTCGGCGCGCGAGTAGGTGAGCGCGTCACCCTGCGCCATGGCGTGGCTCATGATCTCGACCATGTCACAGAGGCGCTGCTGCACCTCCTCGCGGCCGTGGCCGGCGGCGAGACGGGCGGCGAGCGGCTCGATGGTCCAGCGCAGCTCGCTCAGCTCCCGGCGCTGGTCGTCGCGCTGTGGCCCGAAGGCCCGCCACTCGATGATGTCCGGGTCGAGAAGGTTCCAGTCGCTGACGGGACGCACGCGGGTGCCGACGTTCGGGCGGGCGCTGACCAGGCCCTTGGCCTCCAGGACACGGAGGGACTCGCGGACGACGGTGCGGGAGACCTCGAAGCGCTGGCCGATCTCCTCCGGTACCAGCGGACGGTCCGCGCCCAGGTCGCCGGAGACGATCATCTGTCCCAGCTGCTGTACGAGTTGGCCGTGCAGTCCGCGTCCGCGGCTGCCCGCGGCCCGCCGGCCGACACGGCCCAGGTCGGGATCCCCTCCGTCCCAGGCGGGCGCGCCGACGCGGTCGGCCACCGGGGCCTCCGCGTAGGGGTAGCGGTCGAGTTCGCCCGGGCCGGCGAGGCCGGAGTCTGCGGAGCGGGCGGCGGTCATCATGGTGTGCGCAAGGGTACTCACGGATCCTTTGTCGGCGTCGCTTCCAACTCCCTTGAGGTCTTTGGTGAAAAGCACACGAAAGGGTGATCGCTCACCCCGTCGCAATTGACGCCTTATCGTAAAGAAATGGCCTTTCTGCGGGGAGTTGTGCACACAGGAGGACGGAAGCGGACGGACAGCTGTCATCTGAGCCTGGCACGGACCGCCGTGAGCAGATATGCGCAGAGCAGTGCCATGAGCGACAACACCAGTGCTCCGCCCACGGGTTGGGCGAGGACCCGCGCCGCCGCGAGCAGATACCGCTCCCCTCCGAAGGGCCATTGCAACAGGTAGACCTCCCGCATCCGCACCGGGAAGTCGGCCGCCATCCGCACGGCCGGACCCCCCAGCGCCTTGTGCACGACGGGAACCACGAGGACGGGTACGGCGAGGACGGCGGCGAGTCCGGCCGTCGTGGACCGGAACACGCCGGCCGCCAGCACTCCGGCCCAGGCGCAGCCGACGATCAGCCCGAACCAACTTGCGGTCGCCGAAAGCCAGTCCGCGGGAACTTCCGCCAGCTCCCGTCCGTAGACGACGTAGAGCGCTTCGGCGTCGCAGCCCACCGTGAGGAACGCGAGCAGCACCGCGGTGGCCCCGGAGACGAGCAGTTTCGCGGTGAGCAGCCCCAGCCGGCGGGGGACGGTGCCGCGGTCCGCCGCGAGGGCGGGGTGGCGGAACTCGTCCCCGAAGGACAGCGCACCGAGCAGCCCCGCCGCGAGCGCCGCGGGCGGCAGCGGCAGTTCCCGCGGCCATGCGGCGAACAGGCGCGCCTGGGGGGTGTGCCCGATCCGCGCCAGGAGTACGGCGGTGAGCGCGGACACGATCAGCGAGGCACCGCAGGTGAGGAAGCCGGTGCCGATGCCGGCGGCGCGCCGGATCTCGTAGCGGAGGGGGCGGAGCGGGCTGGGAGCGGGGTGGACGGCGATGGGGGGCGGGAGAGGCGAGGGGTCGGCGAGGGGGCGGACCCCTTCGGGGCGCGCGGCGCGGCCGGCCTGCGGCTGCCGGGTGCCGCGGTTCCTGGCCCCGGGAAGGAGGGTGCGGGTGCCGACGAGGGTCCTCGTGAGGGTGCCGCCCGCGACGGGGGTCCGCTGCCCGGATGCCGTCGCGTCCGCGTCGCGTCCGGTGTCCGCGGTGGCCGCCGGTTCGGCGGACCGGCGGCCCGCCCTTCCGGCGTACGCGTCGTCGCTGCCGCCGGCCGTGCCGTTCTCACCGGATGCGGTGGCCTGGTGCGCCGTGCCGCGCGCCCTGCCGCCGGTCCGCGGCGTCGCGGTGGCGGACGCCGCTTCGGATGTCGCGGCACAGGAGCCGGTCGCCGGGCGCTCGGGGGTGTTCTCCCGACCGGCTCCGGGGCCGGATGCGGGACGCTCGCCGTCGGCGGTGCGCACCGGCTCCGGGGTCGGCCTCCCGGCCGGCGAACGCTCTTCGTCCGCCGGGGGGAGGCCGGTCTCGGCCCGGCCCCCGTGGGGTTCGGCGAGTTCGGCCGCGGCGGAGTGCCGCTGGCCCGACGGATGCCCGGCGGGCACCGTGTTTCCCGGCGGACGTCCCGCAGCCGGGACGTCCGACCGCGGCACGGACCGGCCGTGGGTGGCCTGGGCCGGCCCGGCGGCTGCCAGGTCGCGCGCGGCGGCGCCCGTCTCGGCCGCCGGCAGGTCGCAGGCCGCCGTGCCCGGTGCCGTGGTCCGCTCGGCGACGCCCGGCTCTCCCGTCGGGGAGCCGGCGGCCGTGACCTCCCGCGCCATCACCGGTCTCGCGTGCTCAGGCGTCGTCGGCGGGCCGTCCACGGCTCGGTCGGGGTTCCCGCGCGGGCCGCCGTGCGCGGGGGGCCCGGCCGGTTCCGGCGCCGGGCCGCCGGGCACGGCGCGTCCGCGCCCCTTCCCCGCTCGGCCGGCCAGAGCCTTCTCACGCCCGCCGTGCGACACGGCGGCCTCCGCCGGTTCCCGTTCCGGCCGGGTGTCCCGGTGCGCCGACGCCCCGTCCGGCGCGGCCTGCCGGTGCTCGGCGGAGTCCGTTCCGCTGTCGCTCTCGGCTCCGGCGCCCGGCCCCATGTCGCCCACTTCGTCGGCGAGTTGATGGACGAGGATGCCGTTACGGAAGGCGATCTCGCCGACATCGGCGGTCGTTGCGCCGTACACCGAAAGGCGGTTGCCTCCCTCCCGTACGACCTCGACGGAGCGCCGGGCGGTGCGGGCGTCCTTGGTGAGCACCGCCGCGAGGCGTACGGCGTGGGGGCTGCGGACGGCCACGCGGGGACGCAACCGGGTGCGGGCGAAGACCTTGGCATCCTGGTCGGCGACGAGTCTGCCGCCGTCGATCGTGACGACCCGATCGGCCCTCCGTGCCGCCTCCTTGGGGTCGGCCGTGGTGAAGAGCACGGTGCCCCCCTGTGCCGCGTGGGCCCGCAACATGCTGTGCAGCCACTGGGCCTCGCGGGCGGAGACACCGTCGGCGGGTTCGTCCAGGACGAGCGTGTGCGGATCGGGCAGCAGAGCGCAGGCCAGACCGAGTCTGCGGTCCATGCCGCGCGACAGTGTGCCGAGGCGCTCCTCACGAAGACTGACGAGACCGACCACTTCGAGGACCTCGTCCGCTCGCCGCCCGGGAACTCCCGACGCCGCGCACAGCATGCGCAGATGGCCACGGACCGAGCGGGCCGGGTGGCCCGGCACGTCACCGAGGAGGACGCCGACTTCCCACGACGGGTGATCGATCTGATGCAGGGGCCGGCCCCTGAAGTAGGTGATGCCGCGCCCCTGTTGGAGCTCAAGCATCAGTTTGAGCGCCGTCGTCTTGCCCGCGCCGGCGCCCCCGAGCAGCGCGGTGACATGCCCGGCACGCGCTTCGAAGGAGAGGTCGTCGACGGCGGGCGGATGCGCCTTGCGGGGGTTGCTGGTCAGTCCGAAGGCATGGATCACCTGCAGCAAGATAGCGCGACATGTCTGGTTTTTCGGGTATAAGGCGTCTTGCGTGACGATGCCGCGCGGCTTGACCCCGCTCTTGTCCGCCGTTCGATGGACCCGGCGCCCGGCATGGGCGGCCGGCGCACCCGGCCTTCGGCGGGGCCGGGGCGCCGTTCCTCAGACCTCGGGACGCAGCATCGGCGGGTTGAGCAGGGTCGCGCCGCCGGCCCGGAAGAGCTGCGCCGGCCTGCCGCCCTGACGTGTGGTCGTACCCCCCGTCGGCACGAGGAACCCGGGGGTGCCGGTGACCTTGCGGTGGAAGTTGCGCGGGTCGAGCGCCACGGCCCACACCGCCTCGTACACCCGGCGCAGCTCGCCGACGGTGAATTCGGGCGGGCAGAAGGCGGTGGCCAGCGACGAGTACTCGATCTTGGAGCGGGCTCGCTCCACCCCGTCGGCGAGGATCTGGGCGTGGTCGAAGGCGAGCGGTGCCGCGAGTTCGCCGTCGCGGCCGTAGCCGCCCTGCTCGAGGAGTTCCTCGACCGGGGCCCAGCGGGCGTTGCTGGCGTCACCTCCGGCGCGCGGCGCGGGCAGGTCGGGCGCGAGCGCGAGATGCGCGACGCTGACCACACGCATACGGGGGTCCCGCTTGGGGTCGCCGTAGGTGGCGAGCTGCTCCAGGTGGGCTCCGTTGTCCTGAGCCGGGACCGAGGGGTCGTGAGCACGCAGCCCGGTCTCCTCGGCCAGCTCGCGTGCCGCCGCCTGGGAAAGATCCTCGTCGGCCCGTACGAAGCCGCCGGGCAGCGCCCAACGCCCCTGGAAGGGAGGCTCGCCCCTGCGGACCGCCAGCGCACACAGGGCATGGCGACGCACGGTCAGCACGACCAGGTCCACGGTCACGGCGAAGGGCGGAAAGGCTGACGGGTCGTAGGGCATGCGGCGATCATAGTCGTCTGCCTGACGATAAACACTCCCTTCGCCGGCCGCTTCGATGGTGATTCCGCTTCATTCCGGTATGAGGCGCGAGGTCGCCTCCCAGTCCTCGGTCCGGTCGAGTCGTACGAGGTCATGCGCCTCTTCCGGAGGGTCACGTGCCCAGCCGCAGTCCTTCCTCCGCTTCCTCCACCATGGCGAGTCCCAGTCGGCTGACGCGCACGGCGAAGGGAGCGCCGTCGACGCGCAGGCCGCTGAGGCCGAGCTCGCCGAGCGGGGCGCTCCGCACGGGACGCAGGGTCACCGTCCGGGCCGGGGCGTCGGGGCGGACACCGGTGAGGGCGGTGAGCAGCAGGACCACGGAGGCCGCGGCGGTGGCCGCCGGCCGGCAGGCCGCGGGGTGCGGGACGGGCGCGGAGCCGGCGGAGCGCTGTTCACCGGAGAACATCTCGGGCAGCCGGTGACCGAAGTGTTCCGCCGCGTCCAGCAGGCCGTGCAGCAGGCCGGTGGCTTCCTTCTCGTAGCCGGCCGCAGCCAGTCCGGCGACCGCGAGTGCGGTCTCCTGCACCCGCACGGCTCCGGTGCGGTGCCCGAACGGGTTGTACCCGGGCTCCTTGGTGCCCAGGCCGCGCAGTCCCCAGCCCCCGTCCATGGCGGGGGTGCCGAGCAGCCGGGCGAGGTGTTCGGTCTGCACCTTGTCGAGCAGGCCGGGGGCGAGCCGGCCGGCGTCCAGCAGACCGGTGTCCAGGAGGTGGACGGCGGTGGCGGCCGCATGGGGCACGGGCCGGCCGTCCGGTGCGAGGGCCGCGGCCGGGCGTCCGCCGCCACGGTCGTCCACCCAGAAGTCGGCGCGGAAGGCCGTCCGCAGGTTCTGGGCCCACTGGCGTATCTGCGGGGCGCCCGGTCTGCCGTACGCGTCGAGGAGATCGGCGCCGAGCAGGGCGGCGCGATGCGCGTGTGCCTGGGTCTCGGTCCTGGCGGGGCCCGCGGGGTACGGGTCGGGGAGGTAGGTGCCGTCGCCGACGGTGGTCCGCAGCCAGGTCAGGCAGCGCTCGGCAGCGGGCAGCAGCTCCCGGGTCTCCTGGTCGGGCAGCCCCCAGCGGCGGGCTTCGGCGAGAAGGACCGGGAACAGCAGCGTGGCCTCCGTGCCGGTGCAGCCGGGCGGGAGGTGGGGGCCGGCGTCTCGGCGGGGCCCGGGAATGAGGCCGGCCTGGGGGCCCGGGCCGGCCAGCTGGGTGCGGGCCAGGGCGCGCAGGGTGCCCGCGGCGAGCCGGGTGCCCAGGGGCAGCGTCATACGGGCGGCGGCGAGGGCTTCGGCCGGGGCCATCCCGCAGCGCCAGGGGGCACCCCCCGCCAGGTAGGTGTCGGCGGGGTGCGCGGGGTCGCGCAGGAGCAGTGCCCGCAGGTCGGCGACGGCCGACTCCAGCAGCGGGGCCACCCGGGGGTCGTCCCCCGCGGCCCGCGCGGGGGCGAGCGGGATGGTGGCGGCGTGTCCCGCGGCCCGAAGCGGGCCCGCGCCCTCCGGCCGCACCCTCAGCTCCAGGGCCGCCGTTCCGCCCGGTGGCAGCTCCAGTTCCCAGCGCAGCAGTCCGGCCGAGGCCAGGGCGTCGGCGGGCGGCGGGGCGGCGGTGACGCAGGCGGCCGCGTCGGCCGTGGCCCAGCGCAGGCCCGAGTCGTGGACGGTGGCCGGGAGCTCGGGACCCGCCGCGCCGGCGGCGATGGCACCGAGTTCCGCCAGGTCGGTGCCGAGGGCGACTTCGACGGGCAGGCGCAGTGGGCGCCGGGCGGCGTTGCGGAGTGTGATCCGTTCGGTCCCGTCGGCGTGGCGTGTTCGTTCGACGACGACGTCGGGGTCGGGGCCGCCGGCTGTGGGCGAGACGCTCAGCGTCCCCACGAAGCGGGCACTGCCGGCCCCGGTCATCCTGGCTTGCACGGGCAGTGGTTCGCGGCCCGCCACACGGACCTGGCACCGGGAGAGGAGCCGCCTGCCGCCCCGGTAGAACCCGTCCAGTCCCCGGCCGGCGAGCTGCCCCGGTTCCCCGGAGACGGCGAGGCCGGGCAGGGCCACACAGATCAGCGCGGCGTGCGTCGACGGCAGCTCGGCCGCCGGGCGGCCGCCCGTGGGCCCGCGCGGAGGCGGTGTCGCGGCAGGCCGAGCGGGGCGGGCGGCGACGGGGGGCGGGGGGCCGCCGCGGGTGGTCGGGCCCTGAGGGCCCGGATCCGCGGACGGCGCAAGGAGCAGGCCGGTGGTCTGCGATGTGCGGGGCGGCGTGCTGTCGGTCGGGAACGGCTCGCGGTTGCCCGGCGGCGGACATTCGCCGGCGGCGGAGGGCGGAGTCGGCTGCTGGTGCATGGGATGGCTTCTTCTGCGCTCGGTGTGCCTCGGACGTGTCGGGCGGCCGGAGGGTCGCCCTGGGGGACAGGGGAGGTACTGCGGCGGCAGGGCCTGTCCAGGCGTTCCGCCACTCAGGTGAACGGAAGGGGGCTCGTCCGGGTCACGGCCCGGTGCGGGGAAGGCGACCGAACGGAGGGTGGATGTCCGCCCGGAGCCTCGCCCGCCGTCGCTCATCCCTCCCCCTCGGGTCGCGGGCTCCCGCCCTCCGGCAGTGCGCCACCGGACGAGATGCCGTCCGGGCCCGCCCCACGGGTGCGCGTGGCGTTCGGCCGCGCGCGGGTGCCGGGCCGGGTGGCTTCCGCGGCGGACGGACGGGGACGGGAGTCGGCCGGCCTCCGTCGCCTTCCGTCGGCCCGGTCCGTGTCACGCCCGTCGGCGCCGTTCGCACGTCGCGCACGACGGCGGCGCCGCACGGCGCGCGAGCCGGGTTCGGAGGTCGGGTCGTCCCCCTGGACCGCGGCTCCCGGTTCGGGGGACGGCGCCGCCGACGGTTCGGCAGCAGCGGCCGGCGGTGCCGGAAGCCTGTGCTCGGCGGGGTGCGCCGGCGTGCGCTGCGCGCTCTCCGCGCGCAGGCAGCGGCGGACCGTCTCGGGGTCGAGTCCTTCGTTGCACGCCTGGTGCAGCAGGCGGGCGAAGAGGTAGTCGGGATCCGCGGCCAGTGCCATGGCCAGCGCCTCCCGCGCCTCCAGTTCGTCGCCCGTGGACCAGGCGACCCAGCCCGCGAGGGTCAGCGGTGCGGCGGCGTGCTCGCCGTAGGGCCCGACGCAACGGCGGGCCAGGGCACGCCAGAGCCGGAGCGCCGGACCCGCTTCGTCGCCCTCCATCCAGGCGGCGGCCCTGTCGCGGGTCGTGCGGTCCTGGAGTCCGAGGATCAGGACCGCCGCCTCGTCGTCCTTGAGCAGGTCGTCGTCGCGCACGTCCGCCGGATGCGTGCCGGAGACCGGAGCCGCCGCAGCGAAGCGGTGGATGATCCGCTCGGCGAGGCCCAGGGTCCCGTCCGCCACGTCCTGGCGGGCCGTCTCGTCCAGGATGCGGGGCACCATGCTCATGCCGGCCGTATCCAGGGCGATCTCCTGCGCGAGCGCGGCCGTGCCCTCCCGGGGCAGCAGCCTGGCACGCAGCTCCCTCAGTGTGCCGCGCACCTGGATGCCGGCGTAGGTGGCCGCCGCGGCGAGCACCGAGGTGCCGGGCAGGCCCATGGGCGAGCCGTCCTCGGGGCAGCAGCCCGTGACGGGGCAGCAGTAGGACCAGTAACGGCCCGCCGAGACGCACAGGGCCTCGACGACGGGCACGTCGAGGCTGCCGCACTCGGTGCGCATGAGGTGGGACAGCCTTTCCAACCGCCGCTTGACGTCCTGGCCGGACTCCCCCGGGCCGGGTTCCTGGCAGACGTAGGCCACCATGCGCTCGGGCCGGGTGCCGCGTCGCTCGCTGCCCGTCACCAGCCCCCGGGCGAGCTGCCGGGCGGCGGCCTCCCAGTCCTCCTCGTTCGCGGGGATGCCGAGCCGGGCCCGGCCGCCGAACCGGCCGCGGCCGTCGCGGTCGTGCAGGGCCACGAGCACCATGCTGTCCTCCGGGCGGTAGCCGAGCAGGTAGGGCAGGGCGTCGGCCAGCTCGGCCGGGGTGCGCAGGACGACCTGTGCGGCGTGCGGGGCCGGTCCGGTCGACGGCTCCCGGCCCGAGATGTCGTTGCTCTCGAAGGGTCCGGTGGTTTCGCTGTGATTCGTCATGCGCCGACGATCCCGCGGATCTTGTGGTTCCGGTTGAGCCTGTGGATAAGTCGAATCAGGGACACGACAAGATCGCCGGCGTTGTCCACAGACTCGGCCCGGTCCCGCCCGGTTGTCGGTCCCGTCCTGTTGTATGGAGCGCATGGAGCACACGAGCAACGCGGATCTCCGGGCACAGGCCGACACCGTCCTCGCCCGGCTCGTCGGGGATGCCACGGGCGCCGCCCGGCTGCGCGAGGACCAGTGGCGGGCGATCGAGGCGCTGGTCGCCGACCGGCGCCGGGCCCTGGTCGTGCAGCGCACGGGATGGGGCAAGTCCGCGGTGTACTTCGTGGCGACCTCGCTGCTGCGCGCCAGAGGAAGCGGGCCCACGGTGATCGTCTCGCCGCTCCTCGCGCTCATGCGCAACCAGGTCGAGGCCGCGGGCCGGGCCGGAATCCACGCCCGCACCATCAACTCGGCGAACACCGAGGAGTGGGAGACCGTCCAGGCCGAGATCGCGGCGGGCCACGTCGACGTGCTGCTCGTCTCGCCCGAGCGGCTGAACAACCCCGACTTCCGTGACCACGTGCTGCCCAAGCTGTCCGCGGCCACCGGCCTGCTGGTCGTGGACGAGGCCCACTGCATCTCCGACTGGGGCCACGACTTCCGCCCCGACTACCGCCGGCTGCGCACCATGCTCGGCGAGCTCCCGCCCGGCGTCCCCGTGCTGGCCACCACCGCCACGGCCAACGCGCGGGTGACCGCGGACGTCGCCGAGCAGCTCGGCACGGGCGGCGCGTCCGACGCGCTGGTGCTGCGCGGGCCGCTGGACCGGGAGAGTCTGAGCCTCGGCGTGCTGCGGCTCCCGGACGCCGCGCACCGGATGGCCTGGCTCGCCGACCATCTCGACGACCTGCCGGGCTCGGGCATCGTCTACACGCTCACGGTCGCCGCCGCCGAGGAGGTCACCGCCTTCCTGCGGCAGCGCGGACACGCCGTCGCCTCGTACACGGGCAAGACGGAGAACGCCGAACGGCAGCAGGCGGAGGACGACCTGCTCGCCAACCGTGTGAAGGCCCTGATCGCCACCTCCGCGCTCGGCATGGGCTTCGACAAGCCGGATCTGGGTTTCGTGGTCCACCTCGGCTCGCCCTCCTCCCCCATCGCCTACTACCAGCAGGTCGGCAGGGCCGGCCGTGGCGTCGCCCATGCCGAGGTGCTCCTGCTCCCCGGCAAGGAGGACGAGGCGATCTGGGAGTACTTCGCATCGCTGGCCTTCCCCTCCGAGGATCTGGTCCGGCGCACCCTGGACGTCCTCGCGCGAGCGGACGGCCCCCTGTCGCTGCCCGCGCTGGAACCCCGGGTCGAGCTTCGCCGCTCACGCCTGGAGAGCATGCTGAAGGTCCTCGACGTGGACGGAGCGGTGCGCCGGGTCAAGGGCGGCTGGATCGCGACCGGACAGCCCTGGTCCTACGACACCGACCGCTACGCGTGGGTGGCCCGGCAGCGCGCGGCCGAGCAGCAGGCGATGCGCGAGTACGCGAACACCACCGAGTGCCGGATGGAGTTCCTGCAGCGCCAGCTGGACGACGAGGGCGCCAAACCCTGCGGGCGCTGCGACAACTGCGCGGGCCCGCGCTTCACCTCCGGACTGTCCACGGCGGCCCTGGACGCCGCACGGAGCGACCTGGGCCGTGCCGGGGTGGAGGTGGAGCCCCGCCGTATGTGGCCGACCGGCCTCCCGGCCATCGGAATCGACCTCAAGGGACGGATCCCGGCCGCGGAACAGGCCTCGGCGGGGCGGGCTCTGGGGCGTCTGTCGGACATCGGCTGGGGCAACCGGCTGCGTCCGCTGCTCGCGCCCCAGACACCGGACGCCGCGGTACCGGACGACGTGGCGCGAGCCGTGGTCGATGTACTGGCCGACTGGGCCCGGGGTCCCGGCGGCTGGGCCTCCGGTGCGGCCGACGCCGCTCCTCGGCCGGTGGGCGTGGTCACCGTGGCCTCACGCAGCCGGCCCGGGCTGATCCAGTCCCTGGGTGCCCGGATCGCCGAGATCGGCAGACTCCCCCTGCTCGGATCCGTGGAGTACGCCGAGGACGTCCCCCGGGTGCCGCGCAGCAACAGCGCGCAGCGGCTGAAGGCCCTCGACGGCGCGTTGACCGTGCCGCCCGCCCTGGCGTCGGCGCTCGCCGAGGCCCGCGGTCCGGTGCTGCTGGTCGACGACTTCACCGAGACGGGCTGGACCCTGGCGATCGCGGCCCGCCTGCTCCGGAAGTCGGGTGCGCGCGATGTGCTGCCGCTGGTTCTCGCCGTCCAGGGATGAGCCACGCGGTGCGGTCGAGTCCCGCCGTCCGCGAACGAGCCACGCCCTGCCGCCGAATCCCGCCCTCCGCGAACGAGCCACGCCCTGCCGCCGGCCCCCGCCGTCCAGGGATGAACCACGCCCGGCCGTCGGCCCTTGTGTCGAAGCGCGCGCGGGGCGGGGACGTCGGTTCTCGCGGTGCGGGAATGCGTCACGCGTTGCCGCAGGTTGCGGCGGTACGGAGGCGGCCGTGCAGCCGCCCGGGGCCCGGTGGACCGTGGTACGAGGTCTCAGGCGTCAGCGGCCCAACCTTTGGGTAGGGATATAAGCCACGCACCACCAGATAACAGTCGGTGGCCCCAATTGCTCGTTGCCGCATCCAAGTTCGGCAGGAAGAATTGAGGTCCGCTACCCGCACGGCCCGCTCGTCGTCTGGTTGGGCTCCGCTGCGGTGCGCGCTCCCCCGAATCCGACCTCGCCCGCAGTATGGGCGCGTAGCCGAAGGGAGGAACGTGACCTTCGGATTCGCCTCGTCCTCGGCGGCCTCGTTGTCGACGTCCGCGTCCGCCTCTTCCGCCAGCCGTCTGCTCGAGCCGGCGGAGTGGGCCTCTGCCGGAATCCCGCTGCTGCGCAATCCCCGTGAGGTCGTCAGCGGGCTGCACGCCCGTCATCACCCGAGGCCGCTGACGGCGGTGGTCGCGGTGCTCGACCCGGACGAACGGTTGTGCGCCAGCGCCTCGTTCACGCGTCGCCCGGCACCGGCCGACGGCTGGATGTTCCGCAACGCCCTGTTGGCCCAGCTGCGCCGGGTGATCCCCCACGACCTGCGTCGCCGCACCCCGGTGCGCACGGCCGTCCTGCTCTACTGCCGTGACGGCGACGGGCATTGGACGGAGGAGGACGGCGCCTGGATGTGGGGGCTGCGCGATGCCTGCACACTGCACGGGCTGCGCTGCGGGGCGTACATCACGCTGACGCACGAGGGCTGGCAGGTGCTCGGCGAGGGACGCGGCGGACGCCGGCCCAACGCGCACTCGGCACCGGAGCCCTTCGCCACCTCGGAGGTCCCGCCGCTCGTACCGCGCACCGGCGGCCCGGTCTCCGAGGTTCTGCGCCGGGCGGCGGCCCGCTGAACCGCGTGCCGCCGACGGCACGGCGGTGCGCACCGGCCGGACGGCACGAGCCGCACCCGGCCCATGTGCGATGGCCGAGCCGGGCCGGCCCGACACGCGGCGCCTGGAAGCACGAGCGGCCTCGCGCGTCGGATCCGGCCGAGCCGTGGGCTCCGTTCCGGGCATGCCAAAAGCCGCACCGTGCGGATTCCGCCGGAGCGGCTCGTTCGGCACCCTGGTGTCCCAAGGTGACCGACGTGGCTCAGACGCCGGCGCCCAGCACCGAGTTGATCTGCTGCGGGTCACCGCAGACGATCAGCAGCGCACCGGCCCGGGAGTGGGCCAGCGGGAGGGCGGTGGCGGCGCCGGAGGCGGGTCCTCCGTTGACGGCCACGACGACCACCGGGCGGGTCGCGGCGCGCGAGGCGGCGCCGGCATCCGCGTAGAAGACGTCGTCGCCTGCGTCGTGTTGCGCCCAGTAGGACGCATCACCGAAGGACAGCTCGTGCTCGGCCCAGGGGTGCTGGGCACCCGTGGTGAGCACCAGCACGTCGCCGGGGGCACGGCCCGAGTCCAGGAGCAGGTCCACCGCCTCTTCGGCGGCGTCGAGCGCACCCTCGGCCGAGGCCGGGATCAGCTGGATTTGCGGGCTTGCCGCGGTGGCGGCGGGAGCGGCCGGGCCGGAGGGGCCAGGCTGGGCCGGAGCCACCTCACGCGGCGTGCGCTGCACCGGCGCCGTGGGCCGCACAGGGCCGGGACGACCGGGGCGAGACGGGGCCGCGGGGCGGGGTCCGGGTACGGGGCGGGGGGTCGGCGCGGTACGGCCACTGGCCGGAGTGGCGCGGGGACCCTGGGCACTCTCGTGAATCTGAGGCTCCTCGGGAATGAGAGGCATGAGCTGATTTTTATCAAACATTGGTGCGGCGCGGATGACCGGGTGGCACATCAGTGCGAGCAGAACCGTCAGAAATCGAAGCCGAGCTGACCCTCGATTTCCGGAACGCTTCCGTCCGCCCAGCTGCGGACCTTCTTGAGGTGCCGCCACTGAGGCAACGCATCAAGATACGCCCACGACAAGCGGTGGTGCGGGGTGGGTCCCCACTCCTCCAGTGCGGCCTTGTGCACGGGCGACGGATACCCGGCGTTGTCCGCAAAACCGAAGTGTGCATGGTCGATACCCAGTTCGGCCATCATTTTGTCGCGCTGAACCTTGGCGATCACCGAAGCCGCCGCGACGGCCACGCATGATCGATCGCCCTTGATCACCGTGCGCACCTTCCACGGGGCACCGAGGTAGTCGTGCTTTCCGTCGAGGATCACGGCGTCGGGACGGACCGGAAGGGTGTCCAGGGCACGGACTGCGGCGAGCCGCAGCGCGGCCGTCATCCCCAGGGCGTCGATCTCCTCGGGGCTGGCATGCCCCAGCGCGTAGGCCGTCACCCACGACCGGAGGGCCACGGCGAGTTCCGTACGCCGCTTGATGGTCAGCAGCTTGGAGTCGGTCAGCCCCTCGGGGGGACGGCGGAGTCCGGTGATCGCTGCACAGACGGTGACGGGCCCGGCCCAGGCGCCGCGCCCCACCTCGTCGACACCGGCAATGACCTTGGCTCCGGTCGTGGCTCGCAGGGAGCGCTCGACGGTGTGAGTGGGTGGTTCGTACGGCATGGCGCCCTTAGCGTACGCCGCCTGGATCGCCGCGCGACACCCCGGTCGTCCTACGGGCACCGGGAGCGTCGGCGTGCCCGGTCAGGCACCGTAGGGCCGCAGCAGCGGGAGCATCAGCCGGTCGACCATCTCTTCGAGATCCCGATCATTCCATTCGCTTGCGCACATCTTCGATCGGTACATCATCATGGCCGGGACAGCGTCGAAGACATAGCCGTTGGCCGCGTCCGAACGAACCTCGCCTCGCTCAATGCCACGGACGATGACCTCGCGAAGCAGTCTGATCGTGGGTTCCACCACGTTGCCGATGATCACTTCTTCGAAGCGTTCCGCTTGCATGTGATCGCATTCGTGAATGACCGAGCGGAGTGCGACTCCGGGCAGTGAGTACATGATCCGGCGCACCTGGCGGCACAGGGCGAGAAGGTCCTCACGCACGCTGCCGAGGTCCGGGGCCTCCTCCATCCGGGGCAGTCCCGACACCAGAGCGTCCGCGACCAGATCCTCCTTGGAGGCCCAGCGGCGATAGACCGCGGCCTTGCCGGTCTGGGCGCCGGCCGCGACGCCCTCCATGGTCAGCCCCTTCCAGCCGACCGTGCCGAGCTGCTCCAGGGCGGCGTCCAGGATGGCCCGCTCCAGCACCGCACCGCGCCGACGAGGGGAAGCCGTCTGGGCAGGTGCGGCCGTCCAGCGCGAGGTAACCATCTGTGTTTCTCCAGCAGGCAGGGAAAGCGGGCGTTCCGGGGCGGTGGCGCCGTGCTGCAGCAAAGGGGGACGCGGGGCACGGCGCACGATTAAGTGAACGCTTGCGTTCACTGTTGGGGACTCACTACCGTGGGCGCGACAGTGAACGCGAGCGTTCACTAATGTCTGTATGGGGGACCCATAGTGACGACCTCTCAGCTGTTCAAGGACGACCAGAAACCGGGCGTGGCCCGCCGGGAGGGGCATCCCGGCATCGCACTCACCGTCATCGCGGCCTGCCAACTCATGGTGGTACTCGACGCGACGATTGTGAACATCGCGCTCCCGCACATTCAAGACGCTCTCAAGTTCAGCACCACCGATCTGACATGGGTGGTCAGCGCGTACACCCTCACCTTCGGCGGTCTGCTGCTGCTCGGTGCGCGGGCCGGTGACATCCTCGGCCGCCGCCGGGTGTTCATGGCCGGCATCCTGCTGTTCACCTTCGCCTCGCTGCTGGGCGGCCTGGCCCAGGAGCCCTGGCAACTGCTGGCGGCGCGGGCCCTGCAAGGCGTGGGTGGCGCGATCGCCTCGCCCACCTCGCTGGCGCTGATAACGACGACCTTCCCCGAGGGGCCGGAACGGAACCGCGCCTTCGGCGTGTTCGCCGCCGTCTCGGCGGGCGGTGGCGCCATCGGCCTGCTCGCGGGCGGCATGCTCACCGACTGGCTCGACTGGCGGTGGGTGCTGTTCGTCAACGTGCCCATCGGCGTGCTCATCGCCTCGCTCGCGCCGCTGTACATCAACGAGTCCCGGCGGCACCCCGGGCGCTTCGACCTCACCGGTGCGCTGACCTCCACGGTCGGCATGGCCTCGCTGGTGTACGGATTCATCCGCGCGGCGGAGGACGGCTGGCGGGACAGCCTCACCATCGGTTCCTTCGGGGCGGCCGCGGTGCTGCTGTTCGCCTTCGTCTTCACCGAGATGCGGGCGAAGGAGCCGATCACCCCCCTGCGGATGTTCACGGACCGGAACCGCTGGGGCACGTACGTGATCATGCTGAGCCTCGCCGCGGCGATGTTCGGCATGTTCTTCTACATCGTGCTGTTCGTGCAGAACGTGCTCGGCTACAGCGCCATCAAAGCCGGCGTCGCGTTCCTTCCCGTGACGGTCGCGATCGCGGTGGGCGCGGGTCTGTCCCAGCGCTTCCTGCCGAGGCTCGGACCCAAGCCGTTCATGATGACCGGTTCGGCACTCGTGCTCGTCGGGCTGGTCTGGCAGACCTTCATCCGGCCCGACAGCACCTACGTGGGCGGCGTGCTCGGCCCCATGCTGGTCTTCGGCTTCGGCATGGGCCTGAACTTCGTGACGGCCACCGTCACCGCCGTGTCCGGTGTCGCCCAGCACGAGGCGGGCGCGGCTTCCGGGCTGCTCAACGCGATGCAGCAGGTCGGCGGTTCGCTCGGGCTGTCCATCCTGACGACCGTCTTCGGTTCGGCCAGCACGGACGAGGCGAAGAAGCAGCTGCCGAAGTTCCTCGCGGACGCGACGCCGGAGCAGCAGGCCCAGTTCGCCAAGACGCACCAGCTGCCGGCGCCCTGGGGGAACGACGTACTCGCCCACGGCATCTCCACCGCCTTCATTCCGGCAGCCGCGATGGCCGGGCTCGCCTTCCTCACCGCCTGGCTGGTGCTGAAGGTCCGCAAGGGCGACCTCGACTCCCTGGCGGGCACGGCGGGGCCGCACCTGGGCTGAACCGGGCCGCGCCGCGGGAACCCGCGGCCGGCCGGACCGCCGCCGGGGAGCACACGGCACACTCGGCGGTCCGGCCGGCCGCACCACGGCCACCGGCGCACCCGGCACGGTCGGGCACATCACGCGCCCTCCTTCGTCCTCGTCCTCGGCACCAACTCCACCGCACATCTCGCGATCACGGACGCGAAGCGCGGCGGACACCGGATGAACGCACAGCGGTCACGGAGAGTTCCGGGCAGGCACGGAGAGTTTCCGGACGCCCGGACACGGAGGGTGCGGCCCGGATACCGCCGCAGGACGAACGGCGGACACCGGCCCGGTACAGCAGCGGACACCGGCCCGGCACGAGCAGCGGACACCGGCCCGGCACGAGCAGCGGACACCCGCCCGGCACGAGCCGCCCGGCGGCGAAGCCGTCAGGCGCCCGTGGGGACCCAGTCCGGCAGTGCCTCGGTGCGCTGGACCCACTCGGCGGGCGGCGTCCCCGCCTTTCCGGCGGCCAGCACACCGCCCACGATCGCGCAGGTCGTGTCGACGTCCCCGCCCACCTGGGCGGTGGTCCAGAACGCCGATGCGTAGTCACCGAGGGCACGCGCGGCCGACCAGAGGGCGAAGGGGACCGTGTCATGGGCGGTCGTACGGCGTCCGCAGCCCAGCACCGCCGCGACGGTGGCCGCGTCGCCGTAGTCGAGCATGTCCCGGGCCCGACGGAGGCCCTGGCCGACCGCGCTCTTCGGCACGAGCGCGATGACGCCGTCGAGGAGGGCCTCGGGGGCGGGCGGTCCGCCGGGCGTGCCGGCCAGTGCCGCCGCCGCGGCCACCGCCATGGCCCCGACCACGGCCTCCCGGTGCTGGTGCGTGGGGTAGGCCGAGATCTCCGCCTGGTGGGTCGCCTGCTCGGGGTCGTCCGCGTACCAGGCGCCCAGGGGCGCGATCCGCATCGCCGCGCCGTTGCCCCAGGACCCCTGTCCGTTGAAGAGTCCGGCGGCCAGCCGACGCCAGTCCTCGCCCTCTCTGACCAGGCGCAGCAGCCGGTTGACCGCGGGGCCGTAGCCCCGGTCGAAGTCGTGGTGCTCGGCGAAGGAGCGGGCGAGCGCGTCCTGGTCGACGCGGTGGTGGGCGGCGAGGACGGCGACCACGGAGCACGCCATCTCGGTGTCGTCCGTCCATTGCCAGGGGGCCGCGGGCAGCTCGCGGCGCTTGAGCAGCGGGTAGTTCGCGGGGACGAAGAACTGGGAGCCCAGAGCGTCCCCCACGGCCAGTCCGCGCAGGCTCGACAGGGCGCGCTCCAGGCGCCCGAGGGAAGAGGAGTCAGCGGTCATCGCTCTGCCACTCTATCCGTTCCCCCAGCGCGGGACCGGTCTATCCGTTCACCCAGTACGGGACCGGCTCACGCCAGCGCGCGAAAGGCCGGTCGAGTGCGTACCTGCCGTCCTCCCCGAGAACGAGCATCCGCGTCTCGGCGTTCCCGGGATTGGCGAGGGACTCGAATTCCGCGACCGTCCAGTGGAACCAGCGCATGCAGAACAGCCGCATCGCCAGCCCGTGGGTCACCAGGAGCACGTTCGGGGGATGGTCGGGCGCCTCGAAGCTGCGGAACAGGCTCTCCAGGAAGCCGCCGACCCGGTCGTACACGTCGGCGCCGGACTCGCCCTGCGGGAACCTGAAGAAGAAGTGCCCGTACGCGTCGCGGTAGGCCTTCTGGAGGCGCACGTCGTCACGGTCCTGCCAGTTGCCCCAGTCCTGCTCGCGCAGGCGGGGCTCCTCCCGGACCCGTATGAGGCCGGGGTCCAGGTGGAAGGCGCCGAGCGTCTCGTGGGTGCGGCGGTACGGGGAGACGTACACACTCACGCGTTCCCGGCCGAACAGCTCGCGGAGCCGTTCGCCGGTCTCCTCGGCCTGCCGCCGGCCGCGCTCGGTCAGCGCGAGGGCGTGGTCGGGTTCGCGCTCGTACACGGAGTCGTCAATGTTCCCGGTTGACTCGCCGTGCCGGACAAGGACGATGCGCCGTGGTCGTGCCATGCCAAAACCCTAGATCGAACGGCGGCCGATCGAGCACTCGCACGGGCCCCATACAGCGTAGGTCACACCGGACCCGCCTCCGGAGCCGCTCCCGGGCGAGCCGTTCGGCGGCCCCCGGGAGTGCGTTTGCCGATCAAACCGATGCTGCTCAGACCGTCCAGGACGGTTCCAGGTCCACGATGTCACCGGAGAGCGCCGCGACGTCCGCCTCGGTCTGGGCGCGCAGGGCGAGACGTTCGACACGCTCCGTGCGGTACTTGCCGTGCTCGGCCGCCGACCGCCACATCGACAGGACGAGGAACTCCTGCTCGGGCGCCTCGGCGAACATTCCGCGGATCATGCCGGGCGAGCCGGCCATGGCCGGGTTCCAGACCTTTTCCTGCATGAGCGTGAAGTGCTCGACGCGCTCCTCGTGGATGCGGCACAGGGCCACGCGGATCAGGTCGGCGTCGGTGAAGCGGGGCTCGAAGCCCGTCTTCACGTCGAAGCGGTACTCGAACAGCTTGGTCCGGGCGTCCTTGAAGGTGCCGGACTGGGCGGCGGCCAGGCGGTCGTGGGAGCGGGCCATGAAGGAGTCGTAGAAGGCGCGGCTCTCCCAGAAGGCGAAGATGTGCGCCACTCCCGGCCGCTGCCGGCTCCAGCCCCCGCCCTGCCCCCGAAAACCCGGCTCTCCCGGAAGCCCCGCCCATTTTCGCTGCCCCCGCTCGAATCCCCGGCGGTCCACCACGGTGCAGCGAATCCACTTGACCAGCACCGCGCCATCGTAAGGCCACCGGGCATGGCGCCGGTCTCTCTCCGGCGGAGATCGCCCGCACATACGCCCCCGCGCGCGTGGCACGATGGACAAGGATCCCCGACCGAAGGGGAGTTGGGGACAAGGCCACAGGGGGAAGGGACAGCCTGGTGACCGGCGTCAGCAAGGGAATCCGCAAGGTCGAGGTCGCGCTCAAGTGGGACCCCAGTCCGGCGGGTCGGCCGCCGACCGATCTCGACATCGTCGCCGCCACGTTCGTGTCGGGTGACGCGTACGGGGCTCCGGCCTATCTGGTGCACTTCGACAGCCGCTCGCCGGACGGCACGATCACGCTCAACCGCGACAGCACGGACGGCAAGGGCTTCGGCTGGGACGAGGTCATGACGGTCGAGCTGGACCGCCTCGACAGCCGCTACGCGCGCGTGGTGGTGGGCGTGGTCATCCAACAGCGCTCCGACCACAGGACGTTCGCCGACGTGCTCCAACCCGCCGTACGCGTCCGTGAGGGCTACACCGTGCTCGCCGAGGACGACTTCGGGTCGGTCCCCGGGGCGACGGCCGCCACGATCGCCGAGTTCGTGCGGGACGACTCCGGCGAGTGGACCTTGCACCCCGGTGTCCACGGCTTCGAGGACGATCCCGCGACCTTCACCCGGGTCATGGGCAGGGCACACCGGCCCTGAGTCCGCGGCCGGACCGAGCATGAGTAAGGGGCGCCGGCCAGGGCCGGCGCCCCTTACTTCAGGAACGGCGTGTCATCAGCTGCAGCCGCTGGTCGAGCCGCAGCCCTCGCAGATGTAGCAGGAACCGGCCCGCTGCATCTTCGTACCGCAGGAGAAGCAGAGCGGGGCGTCGGCCTGGATGCCCAGCTGCATCTCCACCAGCTCGGCGCTGGTGTGGGCCTGCTTCGGGGCGGGCTTGGCCGCCTCGGACTCGGCCTTCGGCGTGGCGACGGCCTTCAGCTCCTGGGCGCGCGGGGCCGACTGGGCCAGGCCCTCGACGTCGACCTCGTCGTCGGCCGGCTCGTAGGAACCGGTCTCCAGGTGCCGCTGACGCTCCTCGGCGGAGTGGATGCCGAGCGCGGAGCGGGTCTCGAAGGGCAGGAAGTCCAGCGCCAGGCGGCGGAAGATGTAGTCGACGATCGACTGCGCCATCCGCACGTCCGGGTCGTCCGTCATACCGGCCGGCTCGAAGCGCATGTTGGTGAACTTCGAGACGTACGTCTCCAGCGGCACGCCGTACTGGAGGCCGACGGAGACCGCGATGGAGAAGGCGTCCATCATGCCCGCGAGAGTCGAACCCTGCTTGGACATCTTCAGGAAGACCTCGCCGAGACCGTCGTCCGGGTAGGAGTTGGCGGTCATGTAGCCCTCGGCACCGCCGACCGTGAAGGACGTGGTGATCCCCGGGCGGCCCTTCGGCAGACGCTTGCGGACCGGGCGGTACTCGATGACCTTCTCGACCGTCTCGCGGATGGCCGCCTCGGTCTTCTCCGTGACCTCCGCCTTCTCCTTCTCCTTGGTCTTGGCGGAGAGCGGCTGGCCGACCTTGCAGTTGTCCCGGTAGATGGCGAGCGCCTTGACGCCCAGCTTCCAGGCCTCGAAGTAGATCTCCTCGACCTCCTCGACGGTCGCCGTCTCCGGCATGTTGACCGTCTTGGAGATGGCGCCGGAGATCCACGGCTGGATCGCGGCCATCATGCGGACGTGGCCCATCGGGGAGATGGCGCGCTCGCCCATGGCGCAGTCGAACACCTCGTAGTGCTCGTGCTTGAGGCCGGGGGCGTCGATCACGTTGCCGTTCTCGGCGATGTGGGCGACGATCGCCTCGATCTGCTCCTCCTGGTAGCCCAGGCGGCGCAGGGCCTGCGGGACGGTGCCGTTGACGATCTGCATCGAGCCGCCGCCGACCAGCTTCTTGAACTTCACCAGAGCCAGGTCGGGCTCGACACCGGTGGTGTCGCAGGACATCGCGAGACCGATGGTGCCGGTCGGCGCGAGCACGGACGCCTGGGAGTTGCGGAAACCGTTCTTCTCGCCGAGGCGCACGACGTCCTGCCAGGCCTCCGTGGCGGCGGCCCAGACCGGGGTGTCCAGGTCGTCCATGCGGACGGCCTTGCCGTTGGCGTCGGCGTGCTGCCGCATGACGCGCTTGTGGGCGTCGGCGTTGCGGGCGTAGCCGTCGTAGGTGCCGACGACCGCGGCCAGCTCGCTGGAGCGGCGGTAGGCCGTACCCGTCATCAGGGAGGTGATGGCGCCGGCCAGGGCACGGCCGCCGTCGGAGTCGTAGGCGTGGCCGGTGGCCATCAGCAGGGCGCCGAGGTTGGCGTAGCCGATGCCGAGCTGGCGGAACGCGCGCGTGTTCTCGCCGATCTTCTGGGTCGGGAAGTCCGCGAAGCAGATCGAGATGTCCATCGCGGTGATGATCAGCTCGACGACCTTCTGGAAACGCTCGGTCTCGAAGGACTGGCTGCCCTTGCCGTCGTCCTTCAGGAACTTCATCAGGTTCAGCGAGGCCAGGTTGCAGGACGTGTTGTCCAGGTGCATGTACTCGCTGCACGGGTTCGACGCGGTGATCCGGCCGGACTCGGGGCAGGTGTGCCAGTTGTTGATGGTGTCGTCGTACTGGATGCCCGGGTCGGCGCAGGCCCAGGCGGCCTCGGCGATCTTGCGGAAGAGGGCCTTGGCCTCGACCTCCTCGATCACCTCGCCGGTCATACGGGCACGCAGGCCGAACTTGCCGCTCTCCTCGACCGCCTTCATGAACTCGTCGTTCACGCGGACCGAGTTGTTGGCGTTCTGGTACTGGACGGACGTGATGTCGTCGCCGCCCAGGTCCATGTCGAAGCCCGCGTCGCGGAGGACGCGGATCTTCTCCTCCTCCTTGACCTTGGTCTCGATGAAGTCCTCGATGTCGGGGTGGTCGACGTCGAGCACGACCATCTTGGCGGCGCGGCGGGTGGCGCCACCGGACTTGATGGTGCCGGCGGAGGCGTCGGCGCCGCGCATGAAGGAGACCGGGCCGGAGGCGTTGCCACCGGAGGAGAGCAGCTCCTTGGAGGAGCGGATGCGGGAGAGGTTCAGGCCGGCGCCGGAGCCGCCCTTGAAGATCATGCCCTCTTCCTTGTACCAGTCGAGGATCGACTCCATGGAGTCGTCGACGGACAGGATGAAGCAGGCGGAGACCTGCTGGGGCTGCGGGGTGCCGACGTTGAACCAGACGGGGCTGTTGAAGCTGAAGATCTGGTGCAGGAGGGCGTACGCCAGCTCGTGCTCGAAGATCTCGGCGTCGGCGGGCGAGGCGAAGTACTTGTAGTCCTCACCGGCCTTCCGGTACGTCTTCACGATGCGGTCGATCAGCTGCCTGAGGCTGACCTCGCGCTGCGGGGTGCCGACGGCACCCCGGAAGTACTTGCTGGTGACGATGTTGACCGCGTTCACCGACCAGAAGTCGGGGAACTCGACGCCACGCTGCTCGAAGTTGACCGAGCCGTCGCGCCAGTTGGTCATGACGACGTCACGGCGCTCCCAGCTCACCTCGTCGTACGGGTGTACGCCGGGGGTGGTGTGGATGCGCTCGATGTGCAGTCCCTTGTTCCCCGCCTTGCCGCTCTTGGCGCGGGAACCTCGTGCCGGACCGCTCGCCGTCTCTGTCATGCCGCCTCCCTGTACGGGCAAAAACGCCCTGAAATGCCCCGTTGTTCCCGTGGGCACGTGTTCTGTCTTGCGCTGCGGGCACCCTGGAATACCGCCCGCAACAGGTCTTGGTTCGCCGTCTTCCGGCGCCGGAATCCGGGTCTCCCCCCGGTTTCCGGCGCGCCGGTCAGTCGGCGGCGCCGGCGGGCACGGGGACCTGAGTGGTCCCGCCGGGCCCGCGGCCGTCTTCCTGGCTCCCCGCTCCCGCGTCCTCTTCGTCCGCGGCGGGGTCTCGCGTCGCCTCCCTCAGCTCCGCGATGGCGGCCTCGAAGTCCTCGAGCGTGTCGAACGCCCGGTAGACGGAGGCGAACCGCAGATAGGCGACGAGGTCGAGCTCCTGCAACGGGCCGAGTATGGCCAGCCCCACGTCGTGGGTGGTCAGCTCGGCGCTGCCGGTCGCGCGCACCGCCTCTTCGACCCGCTGGCCGAGCTGGGCGAGGGCGTCCTCCGTCACAGGCCGTCCCTGGCACGCCTTGCGCACGCCGTTGATGACCTTGGTACGGCTGAAGGGCTCGGTGACGCCGGACCGCTTGACCACCATGAGCGAGCACGTCTCCACGGTCGTGAAACGACGGGAGCAGTCAGGGCACTGGCGGCGCCGGCGGATGGACGTGCCGTCGTCGGTCGTACGACTGTCGACCACACGGCTGTCGGGGTGCCTGCAGAAGGGGCAGTGCATGGTTCTCCAACCCTCCTCACAGCAGACTCGTCAGCCTCGCCGGACCCGGGAGCCCCGCGAAGCAGGCTTAAGCATAGGCGATCGCGGAGGCTTCTCCGACCCGGGGGACCACAACTTGTGGGCCGCCGTAGCCATCCAACCACTAGATGTGGGGATTGGCTCATACATCGAGGCGGAAACGCGTGTCGCGCGGGAGCGGCCGCCCCGGTACCGCACGAGGCGGCCGGCGCGGACACGCGGGCGCCGAGCCGTGCCGCGACGGCACTTGCGGGGATACCGTGGGCGCCACAGGGAGGACACATGGCACTCCCGCGCAGAAGGGACCCCGGGTCCCGGACTGCGCGATTCCGGATGGCAGACTGGGGTCGCAGCTCACAAGGCGGGCAACCCCGGCGGTGAAGAGTACAACAATGGGCGCTTTTGCCCTCCGAGTGTCGCGTTAGCCATACACCCAGACACATGATCACGTCAGGTGAAACCCACTTTTTCACTCGAACGTGTGTTTGGCGCAACCTTTCGAAAGCAACTACCGTTGTGCAGCAGGGAGACCATCGAGAGGGGCCGACGTGACCACCACCGCAGACAGTGCCACCATCACCGCCCAGGACCGCTCCCAGGGCCGAGTCGAGCCGGTACACGCGATGAACGAAGCCACGAATCCCGAGGGGCACAAGCGCTCCCTGCCTGGCCGACCTCCAGGCATCCGGGCGGACAGCTCGGGGCTCACCGACCGGCAGCGCCGGGTGATCGAGGTCATCAGGGACTCCGTCCAGCGACGGGGCTACCCGCCGTCGATGCGGGAGATCGGCCAGGCCGTGGGCCTGTCCAGCACGTCGTCCGTCGCCCATCAGCTGATGGCGCTGGAGCGCAAGGGCTTCCTGCGCCGTGACCCGCACCGCCCCCGTGCGTACGAGGTGCGCGGCTCCGACCAGGCCGTCACCGTGCAGCCCACGGACACCGCGGGCAAGCCCGCCGCGTCGTACGTCCCGCTGGTCGGCCGCATCGCCGCCGGCGGCCCCATCCTCGCGGAGGAGTCCGTGGAGGACGTCTTCCCCCTCCCCCGCCAGCTCGTGGGCGACGGCGAGCTCTTCGTCCTCAAGGTCGTCGGCGACTCGATGATCGAAGCGGCGATCTGCGACGGCGACTGGGTCACCGTGCGCCGCCAGCCGGTCGCCGAGAACGGCGACATCGTGGCCGCCATGCTCGACGGCGAGGCCACCGTCAAGCGCTTCAAGCGCGAGGACGGCCACGTGTGGCTGCTCCCGCACAACGCGGCCTACGAGCCGATCCCCGGCGACGACGCCACCATCCTGGGCAAGGTGGTCGCGGTGCTGCGGCGCGTGTGACCGCCGCGGCGAGCGGGCCGCTCGGCTCGCTCCCCTGACCGGGCCCCGGAACCCCTGCGCCGGTTCCGGGGCCCTGCGCATGTCCGGGGCGGTCGCGGTGCGGCCGTCCTCCGGGGGGGCCCGGCCCGCCGGCCGGCCCACCCCGTGCTCACGCCTCCTCGGCCCGCCGCGCCGCCGCGTCGATCGCCGCGAGAGACTTGCGGACCTGGTTGCGGTCCGTGGTGAACCAGAAGTCGGGCAGTGATGCCTTGATGTAGCCGCCGTACCGCGCGGTGGCCAGCCGCTGATCCAGCACGGCTACGACGCCCCGGTCACCGGAGGCCCGGACGAGGCGGCCGGCACCCTGCGCCATGAGCAGCGCGGCGTGGGTGGCGGCCACCGCCATGAAGCCGTTGCCGCCGTTGTCCTCCACCGCCTTCTGCCGAGCGCTCATCAGCGGATCGTCCGGACGCGGGAACGGGATCTTGTCCATGACGACCAGCTGGCAGCTGGGGCCGGGGACGTCGACGCCCTGCCACAGCGACAGCGTGCCGAAGAGACAGGTCTTCGGATCGGCCGCGAAGTTCTTGATCAGCTCGCCGAGCGTCTCCTCGCCCTGCAACAGGATCGGGAACTCGGGGATCCGGGAGCGCAGCTCCTCCGCGGCGAGCTGGGCGGCCCGCATGGACGAGAACAGGCCGAGCGTGCGACCGCCGGCCGCCTGGATCAGTTCGGTCAGCTCGTCCAGCATGTCGGCGCGCTCACCGTCCCGTGCCGGACGCGACAGATGCTTGGCGACGTACAGGATGCCCTGCTTGGGGTAGTCGAAGGGCGAACCGACGTCGACGCCCTTCCACCGCGGCAGGTCCTCGCCCTCCGTGCCCTCCGGGCCGAGACCCAGGGAGGCGCCGACGCCGTTGAAGTCGCCGCCCAGCTTGAGCGTCGCCGAGGTGAGGACGACGGACCGGTCGGCGAAGAGCTTCTCCCGGAGCAGACCGGACACCGACATGGGGGCGACCCGGAGGGACGCGCCGAAACGGTCGTGCCGCTCGTACCAGACGACGTCCCACTCGGAGCCGTTCAGGACCCGCTCGGCCACGTCGTGCACCGTCTCCACCGAGGCCAGCGCCTGCTTGCGCACGGCGTCCTCGTCCTGGACCGACTTGTCCCGCGTGGCGCCGATCGCGGAGATCACCGTACGGGCGGCGTCCCGCAACGCCATCAGGGCGTAGGCGAGGTCTTCCGGGATCTCCTCCAGGCGGCCCGGCAGGGCCAGTTCCATGAGCCGCTCGAAGCCCTCGGCGGCGGTCTGGAGCTGGTCGGCGGCCTTCTCGTTGACGAGCTTGGCGGCACGGCGCACGGCGCGGTTGACCTGGCCGGGCGTGAGTTCGCCGGTGGCGACGCCGGTGACGCGGGAGACGAGTTCATGGGCCTCGTCGACGATCAGCACCTCGTGCTGCGGCAGCACCGGAGCACCTTCGATGGCGTCGATGGCCAGCAGGGCGTGGTTCGTGACGACGACCTCGGCGAGCTTGGCGCGCTCACGGGCCATCTCCGCGAAGCATTCGGCGCCGTACGCGCACTTCGACGCGCCCAGGCACTCTCGCGACGACACCGACACCTGTGCCCAGGCGCGGTCCGAGACTCCCGGGGTGAGATCGTCCCGGTCGCCGTCCTCGGTCTCGTCCGCCCAGTCGCGCAGCCGCAGCAGGTCCTGGCCCAGTTTGCTCGTGGGGGCCGCGGCCTCGAACTGGTCGAAGAGCCCCTCCTCCTCGTCCTGCGGCATGCCCTCGTGCAGGCGGTGCAGGCACAGGTAGTTCGACCGGCCCTTGAGCATCGCGAACTCCGGGCGGCGGCGCAGCAGCGGGTGCAGGGAGTCGACCGTGCGCGGCAGGTCGCGCTCCACGAGCTGGCGCTGCAGGGCGAGCGTCGCCGTGGCGACGACCACCCGTTCCCCGTGCGCGAGCGCGGGCACGAGGTAGCCGAGCGACTTTCCGGTGCCGGTGCCGGCCTGGACCAGCAGGTGGGATCCGTCGTCGATCGCCTCGGCGACCGCTTCGGCCATGGTCACCTGGCCGGGGCGCTCCGTGCCGCCGACGGCCGAGACGGCGGCATGCAGGAGTTCGGGGAGTGAGGGCTTCGTCATAGCCCGACCACCCTACGGCCCTGCACTGACAAACGGGGGGTCACGGCGGGGGCGGGGGGCGGGATCACGGCCGGGGCTCCTGACGGGTGCGGGCTGTAAGTGGCGGGCCGGCGAGGGTGGTCGGCCGAGCCCGGTGATGCGCGGGAACCATCCGGATCCGCCCTTCGTATCTCATGGTGAGCGACCGATCACGGCCTGCTACGACACATCGCGTCGGTCCCGGTCCCGGATCATGAGGGCGGCCCGCTTGCCGGGCAGGTCGACCTCGGCCGAGATCCGGAAGCCGGCGCTCAGGAACGCGGCGACGGAGGGGGTGTTGCGAAGATCGGGTTCCGCCACGACACGGGCACAGGCGGGACGCCGCTCCATGATCAGGTCGGCCACGGCTCGCAGGAGGGTGGCTCCCCGCCCCCGTCCCCGGTCGGCGGCGTCACCCACGAGCAGGTGGATCCCGGTGTCATGGGGACGGGCCGGGTAGCGGCGGGCCAGTGGGTCCAGGTCGGCTCGGTAGATCTCCCAGTAGCTCATCGGGGTGCCGTCGAGTACGCCGAGACACGGCACGCTGCGCCCGTCGCCGTGAAGCTGGGCCCGCAGGTGGTCCTCGGTCCGGTTCCGGGGCCCGGCCAGTTCCCAGAACCGGGCGACGGCGGGGTCGTTCATCCAGCGGTGGACGAGCGGCAGGTCCTGATCGATGCGTACGGGCTCCAGCCGGAAGGAGCCGACGGGAGTCGTGACCGGGCCCCATGTGGCGATTCGGCCGAGGAGGCCGGTGGTCGCCCCGGCGCCGAGGGCGACGAACTCGGTGGGCAGGCAGAAGTCCAGCGTGTCCTCGCCGTCCGGGTCGTCGTCCTGGACGGTGAAGCGGCCGAACGGCCGGTTCCGGGGGCCCGCGAAGTCCGCGCGGAGGCGAGGGCCGTCCGGCTGGGCGAGGGCGGGGGCGGGGCCCCCGTCGGTGGGAGGCATGGTGCGCTCCTCTCAGGAGATGAAGTGGGTCATGTTCCCCGGCTGTCGGGAACGAGGGCGCGGCTCGCCGGGGCAGCGGTCCGCTCAGGTGGCGCGCGACGGTGCTTCGCTCAGGAATGCAGGGGGTTGGCGATGGTGACGTAGACGGACTGGGTGTCGACCGGGCCGACGAGTTCGTCGAGGCCGTGCAGCCGGGTCAGCAGGTTGGCCTTGCAGCGCAGGACGGGGGAGTCGAGCAGGCGGCCGGGCAGGGAGGTGCGCGGCGAGGCCGGGCCCGAGGCGAGGGTGGTGAGGAAGCGGCGGAAGGCCGCGAGGAGCAGTCGCTCGTCGGCGAGACGCTGGGAGCCGAAGGCCCCGATCAGGCCGAGCACGTTGTTGACGGCGAGGTAGTAGGCGAAGCGTTCGTCGGTCACGTCGTCCGGGACGAAGGTGTCGCTGCGCTCGCCGATGCCGGGCAGCCGGGCGTCCAGTGCGGCTCGCCGGGACTCGCGGAAGTAGTACCCCTGGTTGTCGCGGTAGCGGCCACCGGCGGGCCAGCCGTCGCCGTCCAGCAGGAGCAGCGTGTTCTGCTGGTGGGCTTCGAGGGCGATGCCGGCCTCGCCGTCCAGCCAGAGGACGGGTCGCACGACGTGTTCCAGATAGCGCAGGAACCACTCCGCGGCGACGGCGCCGAGGGGCCGGCCGGTGCGGGCGGCGAGCCGTGCGACGAGGTGGCCCAGGCGGGACCGCATCCGGTGCGGGGTCCCGGGCGGCGCGGTGTCGGCCTGCGGTACGTCGAGCGGGCGGGGCGAGAGGAGACCGGCGACACAGCCGACGTCGTCGGCCGGGGCGAACGGGTTGTGCCGGATCATCACGTCGAGTCCCGGCAGGGGCCGGCCGTCCGGGCCGTCGACGGCGAGCCAGGCGGGGTCGCGGACGATGTCGAAGCCGGGGTGCACCGACCGCCACTGCGCGGCCAGGCCGGTGCGCAGCAGCCGGTGCACCTCGACTCCGCGGTGGAGTTCCTTGCGCAGGTTCTCGCGGCGGGAGTTGGTGATGCGCAGGGCCAGCGAGAGCTTGAGCATCGCGGGGGCGCCGGATCGGTGGACCGTTCGCACGGAGGAGGTGGGGTGCCAGGGCGCGCCTGAAGGACCGAGGTCGCGGAGGAGTCCGGTGTCGAGCAGCGCCGCGACGGACGGGCGGTGGCGTACCTCGCGGGCTTGCCACGGGTGCAGCGGCAGAGCGGTGTAACCGTCGGGCAGCGGCAGCGCGGTACCGGCGAGACGCCGGACGAGGTGGCCGGCGGGAACGGGACGGCCACGCTCGGTCCAGGCCGAGTCGGCGGCGAGAAGAGAGGGGGCGACAGCCAGCCAGTGCAGGGGGAAGGAGCCGCGCAGCTCCGGTGCGTAGCGGTCGGCTTCGGCCTCGGTCAGCCCTTCCCGGCTCTTCGGGGTCGGGTGCAGCGGATGCCCGAGGAGGAGGGCTTGTTCGGCGCTGAGGAAGTGGTCCGGGGGGTCGGCCGGGTGTTCGCGCCGGTGGCGGAGGAAGACCGCGGTCCGGCGGACGGAGTCGGCGACCCTGGCCACGAGATCGGCGCCGTCGCCGGGGGCGGGGGTCGTGACGGGGGCGGAGGCTGGGGCGGGGGCGGGGGTTGGGGCAGCGGCAGGGGTTGGGGCAGGGGTTCCGTCGGAGGCGGGGGTTGGGGCAGCGGCAGGGGTTGGGTCAGGGGTTCCGTCGGAGGCGGGGGTTGGGGCAGCGGCAGGGGTTGGGGCAGGGGTTCTGTCGGAGGCGGGGGTTGGGGCATCACGGGGGTCCGGGGCCGGGCTCCCACCGGCGCCCGGGTCCCCGCTGTCCCCCGGCTCACCGTCCGCATCGGCGACCGGCCCCGGGCGGTGGGGGTCGGCCGGCGGGACCGTGGGTTCCCTGACGAGCAGTGCCGCGAGGGTGACGGCGTCGACGGGCGGGGCGGTGTCGGGGGCGTGGGCGAGGCGCGGTGGGCCGAAGCGGTGCCAGCCGGTGGGGGACCAGTAGCGGACCGGTGCGACGAGGGCGGTGGCACTGGCCGGCAGCGGGATGCGGAGGCTGCCGGTCGTGGGCGCGGCGAGGCCGGTCTCGCGGGCCCAGCAGCGCAGGAGGTTCTCGACGGCGGCTGCCTCGGCCGCGGCGCGGGGATCGGGGTCCTCCAGCGAGTCCGCGCCGGGCGTCGTCCGTCGGGTGGGGTCCGGCTCCCGCTTCTTCTGCTGGGGCACCGACTCGGCGCGTGGCACGCCGAGGAACGGGGCTCCGGAGTCTCCCTGGTCGTCGGGTGCGCCGGAGCGGCCGTCGGGGGCGGGGGTGGCGTTCATGACGGCTCCTCTGGGGCTGGCGTGGGGTGGTACGGGCTCGCTCCGCCGCCCGTCCACTCGTCCACTCGTCCGCTCGGTGGCCGCTGGCTGGATGGCGGTGGCTGCCGGGGTGGTGTTCAGCCCGTGTGCTGGGCCTGGCCGGGGTGTCGTCGCTGATGCGGGCCGTGGTGCTCGTGCTGACGGGCCGCCGCTGTCACCGCGTCGGTCAGGCGTTCCAGTACGGCCGCCGCCTGTTCGTCGCTGATCGTCAGGGGCGGGAGCAGCCGGACCACGGATGCGTGCCGGCCGCCGAGTTCGACGATCAGCCCGCGCCGGAGGCACTCGCGCTGTACGGCGGCGGCGAGTTCCGGCGCGGCCGGATGCGGAGTCCTGACCGGTCCCGACGCGGCTGGGTGCGGGGTGCGGACGGGTCCCGACGCGGCCGGATGCGGAGTGCGGAGGGGTCCCGACGCGGCCGGATACGGAGTGCGGACGGGTCCCGACGCGGCCGGGTGCGGGGTACGGACGGGCTCCGGGATGCGGGGCGCGGCACGGGAGTCGTCGAGGCCACGCGAGTCACCGGAGCCACCGGACCCACCGGCCTCACCGCGGTCACCCCCACCGAGGCCACCGGCTCCACCGAAGCCACGAGAGTCACCACAGTCACCACCAACACCACAGTCACCACAGTCACCACAGTCACCACAGTCACCACAGTCACCAGCGAGGGCTCCCCCGCGGGGTGTGGCTCGGTCGGCGGCGGGGTTCACCAGCTCCAGGCCGATCATCAGCCCGCGCCCTCGCACCTCTCCCACGCAGGCGAATCCCTTGGCGAAGGCGGCGAGTTGGGTGAGCATACGGGAGCCGAGTGCGGCGGCACGTGCGGCGAGGGCGTTCTCGCGGACGTAGGCGAGCGTGGCGGTGCCCGCGGCCATGGCGAGCTGGTTGCCGCGGAAGGTGCCGGCGTGGGCGCCGGGCTGCCAGGTGTCGAGGTCGTCGCGGTAGACGATCACGGCCAGCGGGAGGCTGCCGCCGATGGCCTTGGACAGGACCATGACGTCGGGGGTGATGCCGCTGTGGTCGACGGCCCAGAAGGCGCCGGTGCGGCCGACTCCGGTCTGGATCTCGTCGGCGATCAGCGGGATGGACCGGTCCGCCGTGAGCTGTCGCATGCGGCGCAGCCAGTCGTCCGGCGCGGGGATCACTCCGCCCTCGCCCTGAACGGGTTCGAGGATCATCCCGGCGGGCAGGGGGACACCGGATTTGGGGTCGTCGAGGAGGGACTCCGTCCAGCGGGCGGCGAGTTCGGCGCCGGACGGGCCGCCGACGCCGAACGGACAGCGGTAGTCCTGCGGATAGGGCAGGCGGGCCGCCCGGACGTCGTGTGCGCCGCCGGAGAGGGCCAGGGCACCGGCGGTCATGCCGTGGTAGGCGCCGGTGAAGGCGAGGACGCCGGTGCGGCCGGTCGCGGCGCGGACCAGGGTGAGGGCGGCCTCGACGGCGTCGGTGCCGGCCGGTCCGCAGAACTGGACGCGGGCGCGGTCGGTGAGGCCGGGCGGGAGGGTGCGGAACAGCTCGGTGATGAAGGCGTCCTTGACGGGGGTGGCGAGGTCGAGGACGGAGAGAGGGGCGCCGGAGTCGAGGACTCCGCGGATCGCTTCCAGTACGACGGGGTGGTTGTGGCCGAGGGCGAGGGTGCCGGCGCCGGAGAGGCAGTCCAGGTAACGGCGGCCGTCGGCGCCCTCGATGGTGAGGCCGCGTGCGCGGACGGGCACGACGGGGAGCGCGCGGGCGTAGGTGCGCGCCGAGGACTCGCGCGCCGACTGGCGTCTCAGAATTCCCTCGTGCACGGCCCGTGCCTCCCCGGCCGTGCCTCCTGCCATCGACTCCGTAACGGCCACGGCGCGCTGTCCTCCACGCTGTCAGAGGGTGAGTTGGTCCGCGGGGACCGCGCACAGGCAGCAGGCCCCCCACCGCCTACAACCGCGGACCGTTCACGGGGTTACGGGTCGGCGCGAGATCATTGCCTCTCGTCCGCGAGGCCGGCGACGTGCCGCGTCCGGCCCGATCCCCCGCCCCCACGACCCGATCCCCCGGCCCGATCGCCGCGATCGCCCGTCTCCCCGGACGATGGCCAGGTCAGGCGCCTTGTAGCCGAACCGTTGCCGTTCCATCGGAACTCCCCAGCAGCGAGCGCATAGTGTGTGTTGCCGTTCCAGAAGGTTGTGGGACCGCCTGAACTCCCCCGCGGACGACGGCGGGTGGCACAGCCGAAGCGCCGAGTTTCCTTCACAGCAGGGGGAGTCAAGAACATGCGATCCATACGGCCGTCGTTCACCGCTCGGCGAGGCAGGGGCGGTCGCCGCGCCTCCACCTCGCTGACGGCGGTCGCCCTCGTGTCGGCACTGGCGTTCACCGCCACCGCCTGCAACGACGACGGTGACGACAACGCCGACGGCAGGCCGAACGCCACCGCGACCGCGGACGGAAAAATCGACATCCCGGAGGACCTCAGGCAGAGGCTCAAGGACCACGGGATCGACATCGACAAGTGGAAGAAAGGCGCCTGGAAGGACTGGAACAAGAGCGACTGGCTGCGTGAGGCCAACGATTTCGTCAACCCGATCATCAAGGGCCTGTGGGACCCGGACCGGATGCGCGACGCCGACGACCCGGACCAGGGCGTCGACGACAACGACATCTCCGGTGACCAGGGCGTGACGGACCCGACGCCGCAGCCGGTGAAGGCGCAGGCGGTCGCGTCGCCGTACCACACCACCGCGGCCCCTTCGGGCAAGCTGCTCTTCGACTCCCCCGAGGGCACCATGGTCTGCTCGGGCACGGTCGTGCAGGACCCGGCGCACCCGGGCAAGTCCAACCTGGTCTGGACGGCGGGTCACTGTGTGCACGCCGGCAAGAAGGGCGGCTGGTACCGGAACCTCGCCTTCGTGCCGTCGTACAACAACCAGGCCAAGTCGGCGGCCGACCTGGAGAACGCCAGCCGGTCGGAGATCGCCCCGTACGGCGTGTGGTGGGCCGACGCGGCGAAGACCTCGCAGCAGTGGATCAGCAAGGGCGGTGAGACGGGCGGTGACGGCGCCTCGTACGACTTCGCCGTCGTCCACGTGACGCCGGAGCAGGGCAGCGGGGCCAAGTCCCTGGAGGAGACGGTCGGCGGGGCGCTGCCGGTGAACTTCGACGCGCCCGCGGTGCCGAAGGTCGAGAGCATCACCGCGTCCGGTTACCCGGCGGCGGCACCGTACGACGGTCAGCTGCTGTACCAGTGCCAGGACGCGCCGGGCCGGCTCTCCATCGAGCAGTCCGACCCCACGATGTACCGCATCGGCTGCACGATGACCGGTGGTTCCTCCGGCGGCGGCTGGGTGGAGACCGGGGCGGACGGCAAGCCGGCGCTGGTGTCCAACACGTCCATCGGCCCGGTGAGCGCGGGCTGGCTGGCCGGTCCCCGGCTGGGTGAGGTGGCCAAGAGCGTCTACGACTCGGTGAGCAAGCAGTTCGCCGGAAGCTGAGCAGGACGAAGGCCCGCCACCCGGGGCGGGTGGCGGGCCTTCGTGCCGCTGTGGGTCAGGCCGCGGAGACCGGCACGTGGGGCGCCAGGTCCGCCGCCAGTTCCTCGTGCACCCGGACCTTGAGCAGGGTGCCCTCCGCGGTGTGCTCCTCGGAGATCACCTCGCCCTCGGCGTGGGCGCGGGCGACCAGCTTGCCGTGGGTGTACGGCACCAGCGCCTCGACCTCGACCGAGGGGCGGGGCAGCTCGTCGTCGATCAGGGCGAGCAGTTCCTCGATGCCCTGGCCGGTGCGTGCCGAGACGGCGATGGAGCGCTTCTCCACCCGCAGCAGCCGCTGGAGGACCAGCGGGTCGGCCGCGTCCGCCTTGTTGATCACGACGATCTCGGGCACGTCGGTGGCGCCGACGTCCCGGATCACCTCGCGCACGGCGGCGAGCTGCTCCTCCGGTACGGGGTGCGAGCCGTCCACCACGTGCAGGATCAGGTCGGAGTCGCCGACCTCCTCCATGGTGGAGCGGAACGCCTCGACCAGGTGGTGCGGCAGGTGCCGGACGAAGCCGACGGTGTCCGCCAGCGTGTACAGCCGGCCGCCCGGGGTCTCGGCCCGGCGGACGGTCGGGTCCAGGGTCGCGAACAGGGCGTTCTCGACCAGGACACCCGCGCCCGTGAGGCGGTTGAGCAGGGAGGACTTGCCGGCGTTGGTGTAGCCCGCGATGGCGACGGACGGCACCTTGTTGCGCCGGCGCTCCTGGCGCTTGATCTCGCGGCCGGTCTTCATCTCCGCGATCTCCCGGCGCATCTTCGCCATCTTCTCGCGGATCCGGCGCCGGTCCGTCTCGATCTTGGTCTCACCGGGACCACGCGTGGCGAGGCCGCCGCGACCGCCACCCATCTGCCGGGACAGCGACTGACCCCAGCCGCGCAGTCGCGGCAGCATGTACTGCATCTGTGCGAGCGCGACCTGCGCCTTGCCCTCTCGGGACTTGGCGTGCTGGGCGAAGATGTCCAGGATCAGGGCCGTACGGTCGATGACCTTGACCTTGACGACGTCCTCCAGCTGGATCAGCTGGCCGGGGCTCAGCTCACCGTCGCAGATGACGGTGTCCGCGCCGGTCTCGAGGACGATGTCCCGCAGCTCCAGCGCCTTGCCGGAGCCGATGTAGGTGGCCGCGTCGGGCTTGTCGCGGCGCTGGATGACGCCGTCGAGCACGACCGCGCCCGCGGTCTCCGCGAGGGCCGCCAGCTCCGCGAGGGAGTTGTCGGCGTCCTGGACGGTGCCGGTGGTCCACACGCCGACGAGCACGACCCGCTCCAGGCGGAGCTGGCGGTACTCGACCTCGGTGACGTCCTCCAGCTCGGTGGAGAGGCCCGCGACGCGGCGCAGGGCGGCGCGCTCGGAGCGGTCGAACTGGTCGCCGTCCCGCTCGCCGTCGATCTCGTGGCTCCAGGCGACGTCCTCTTCCATCAGGGCATCGGCCCGAAGACCCTCGGGATAGGCGTGCGCGAGGCGCTTGGTGTCCTGGGAAGGGGAAGAAGAGGAGGTCATTGGATCCTTACGTCGATGAGAGATGCCGTTCCGGCGTCGGTGCGGCGGTCGTCCGGACCGCTCGTGTGTTCAACGCACGAGTACCCCGGGAGATTCCCGTGACCCGTGCCGCGCCGACCCGTAGATGGTCGCACGGTACGGCACGTCTCGTCACCGGGTTATCGCCGGGTGTGAGGCCGGGCGGCCTTGGCCGGTGCCGTCTGCTTCCAGTCGGGGTGTCCGGGCATCGGCGGGGTCTTCTCGCCGTACAGCCAGGGGGTGAGGAAGCCGCTCAGGTCACGGCCGGCGACGGCCGAGGCGAGCCGGACGAAGTCGGCGGTCTCGGCGTCGGCGTCCCGGTGTTCCCGGACCCAGATCCGCTCCAGCCGCTCGAAGGCCGGCCGGCCGATCTCCTGCCGCAGGGCGTAGAGCACGAGGGCGGCGCCGTCGTAGATGTTGGGCCGGAAGATACTGATCTTCTGGCCGGGGGCGGGCGGCTTGGGCCGGGCGGGCGGGCCGCCGGCCTCGCGCCAGCGGTCGGAGGCGCCGTAGGCGGCCTTCATCCGGTCCACCATCGGCCGGTGCGCGGTCTCCTCGGCGTACAGCCCCTCGTACCAGGTGGCGTGCCCCTCGTTCAGCCAGACGTCGGACCAGCTGCGCGGACTGACGCTGTCGCCGAACCACTGGTGGGACAGCTCGTGGACCATGATCGATTCGAGGTACCACTTGGGGTAGGCGGGCTCGGTGAACAGGCGCTTCTCGAAGAGGGAGAGCGTCTGTGTCTCCAGCTCGAAGCCCGTGGCGGCCTGTGCCATGAGCACGCCATAGGTCTCGAACGGGTACCGGCCGACCTTGCCCTCCATCCAGGCGATCTGGCCGGGTGTCTTCGCGAGCCACGGTTCGAGGGCCTTGCGGTCGGCCGCGGGCACGACGTCCCGCACGGGCAGTCCGTGCGGTCCCTCGCGGCGCACCACGGCGGAGCGCCCGATGGACACCTGGGCGAGTTCGGTGGCCATGGGGTGCTGGGTGCGGTAGGTCCAGGTGGTGGCGCGGCCGGTCCGGTCGGTGCCGGCGCGCAGACCGTTGGCCACGACCGTGTAGCCGTTGGGGGCCTTGATCCGGAAGGTGAACATCGCCTTGTCGGACGGGTGGTCGTTGCACGGGAACACCAGGTGGGCGGCGTCGGCCTGGTTCGCCATGACGAGGCCGTCGGAGGTGCGCACCCAGCCGCCCTGCGCGTCCTTGCCGTAGACGGGGTCGCTGGTGTGCCGCACGGTGATCCGGGTCCAGGTGCCCTCGGCCAGGGGGTGCCGCGGGGTGACGACCAGGTCCTCGCCGGCGCGGGCGAAGTCGGCGGGGCGCCCGTCGACCTCCACCGACCGCACGGTGCCGTGGGCGAAGTCCAGGTTGACGCGTGCCAGGTCGGCGGTGGTCCACGCGTCGATGGTGGTGACGGCTTCCAGCGGCTTGTCGTTGGATCCGGGATAGGTGAGGGACAGGTCGTACGAGGCGACGTCGTAGCCCGGGTTGCCCAGGTACGGGTAGAGCCGGTCGCCGACGCCGAGCGGATCGGCCGGGGCCGCGGCGGCGAGGAGGCAGAGGGAGGCGGCGGAGGCGAGCAGGGCCGCCTTCCGGTGCCCGGACATCCTGCGCCGGGTCCGGCGCCCGGAGGTCTCGGGCTGGGTACGGGAGCGAGGGCGAGGGGTGAGCAGCATGGACCACCGCTACCAGTGCGTGCCCGTCCCGCGACGGCGACGCGCGCCCGGCCCACCCGAACGGGTAAGCCGGACACCCTCGTCAGGAGGCCGGTGCCTGGTGCTGCGCCCTGCTCACGTCGTACACCCCCGCTACGTCCCGCATGGCGCGCATCAGGGCCGGGAGGCGGGCCGCGTCGGGGAGCTGGAGGGTGTACGTGTGGCGCACGCGCTGCTGGCTGGGCGGCTCGACGGTGGCGGAGACGATCTCGGCGCCCTCCAGGGCGATCGCCTCGGTGAGGTCGGCGAGCAGATGGGGGCGGCCGAACGATTCGGCGACCAGGGTGACCCGGCACTCGGCGGTGTCCCCCCAGCGCACCCCGATCTCCGCGCGCCCCCTGCTCTTCATGTGCGCGACCGCGGAGCACTCCACCCGGTGCACGGTCACCACTCCCCCGCGCACCGCGAAGCCGGTGATCTCGTCCGGGGGTACGGGTGTGCAGCACCCGGCGAGCCGTACGGCGGCGCCGGGGCGCTCGGCGAGCACGTCGGCGCGCCGGGGGCGGGCGGTGGGGACGCCGTCCGCGGCACGCCCGGCCGGGGCACCGCGGGACGTGGTGGCGGACTCGGCGGCCTCGGCGCGGGTGCCGTCCGGTTCGGCCGTGCCGGTGCCGCCGCCGGGGTGGGTCGCCAGCCAGCGCTGGATGGCGATGCGGGCGGCCGGCGTGTGGGCGTGCTCCAGCCATTCACGGGAGGGCTCGGAGGCCGGGTCCTGGCCCATCAGGAGCTGGACCGTGTCGCCGTCGCGCAGGACCGTGCTGAGGGTGGCCAGGCGGCCGTTGACGCGGGCGCCGATGCAGGCGTGCGCGTCCTCGCCGTACGCCGCGTACGCGGCGTCCACGCAGGTGGCGCCTTCGGGCAGGCCCAGGGCGCCGCCGTCGGGGCGGAAGACGGTGATCTCCCGGTCCTGGGCGAGGTCCTCGCGCAGGGTGGACCAGAAGGTGTCGGGGTCGGGGGCGGCCTGCTGCCAGTCGAGCAGCCGGGAGAGCCAGCCGGGGCGGGTGGGGTCGGCGCGCTCGCCGTCGGCGGGAGCGGGTGAGACGGCGGCGCCGGAGGCGGGAGCCTCGGCGACGGAGGCGTCGGCGGCGGACGCGTACGGGTTGCCGAGGGCCACGACACCGGCCTCGGCGACCTTGTGCATCTGGTGGGTGCGGATGAGGACTTCGACGACCTGCCCGTCCGGCCGGGCGACGGCGGTGTGCAGGGACTGGTAGAGGTTGAACTTGGGTACGGCGATGAAGTCCTTGAACTCCGAGACCACCGGCGTCATACAGGTGTGCAGTTCGCCGAGGACGCCGTAACAGTCCGCGTCCTCGTTGACCAGCACCAGCAGGCGGCCGAAGTCGGTGCCGCGCAGTTTTCCGCGTTTGCGGGCCACGCGGTGGACGGAGACGAAGTGCCGGGGGCGGATGAGGACTTCGGCCGGGAGGTCGGCCTCGCGCAGCACCCCGCGCACCTCGTCGGCGACCTCGGCGAGCGGGTCGTCGAGACGGGCGGCGTTCCGCGCGATGAGTTCGCGGGTGTGCTCGTACTCCTCGGGATGGAGGATGGCGAAGACCAGATCCTCCAGCTCGGTCTTGAGGGCCTGCACACCGAGGCGTTCGGCGAGCGGGATGAGCACGTCTCGGGTGACCTTGGCGATCCGCGCCTGTTTCTCGGGGCGCATCACGCCGAGGGTGCGCATGTTGTGCAGGCGGTCGGCGAGTTTGATCGACATCACGCGGACGTCGTTGCCGGTGGCGACGAGCATCTTGCGGAAGGTCTCCGGCTCGGCGGCGGCTCCGTAGTCGACCTTCTCCAGTTTCGTGACGCCGTCGACCAGATAGCGCACCTCCTCGCCGAACTGTTCCCGCACCTGATCCAGGGTCACCTCGGTGTCCTCGACCGTGTCGTGCAGCAGAGAGGCCGTCAAGGTCGTGGTCTCAGCGCCGAGTTCGGCGAGAATCAGGGTCACGGCGAGCGGGTGCGTGATGTACGGCTCGCCGCTCTTGCGCATCTGGCCCCGGTGCGAGGACTCCGCCAGGACGTAGGCGCGGCGCAGGGGTTCGAGGTCGGCGTCGGGGTGGTGGGCGCGGTGCGCCTCCACGACGTGGCCGATGGCGTCGGGCAGTCTGCCGCGGGCGGCGGGACCGAGCAGCGCGGCCCTGCCGAGCCTGCGCAGGTCGATCCGGGGCCGGGACTTTCTGCGCGCCGCGCCGGGCGCCGCGGACGCTGTGAGCGCTTGTGGCGCTGTGGACGCCACCGGGCCAGCGGTCGCAGGGTTCGTGGCCTCCGCACTCATGGGCACCTCCGGCTCGTGGACCGGCGGACGGAGCCCCATGGCACACGCGGCTCAGGGTTGGCGACGTTCCCCCGTCCGTGCCGGTGCTTGATGCTACCGAGCCCATCACGTGCGACCGACCGCCTCTCGCCGAGCGTGAAACGGATCACCCATTCGAGCGACGCATTCGAGGTTTAGGCGTTGCGTCAGGTGCCCAGGACTCGGCCGCGGTTTCGAACGTCCCCGGCCAACGGCCCCGCCGGTCCGGCCGGTTTCGCACGTCCCCGGCCGTCGGCCCCGCCGGTCCGGGTGGTCGCCCTCGTCGTCGTCTCCCGGGGGTCAGCCGAGCGCGCGGGCCAGCCACTCGGGGTCGAACGCGCCCTCGGCGACGATCACGGCGGGTCCGGTCATCTCGATCTCGCCGTCGGGCCGCTCGGTGATGACCAGACGCCCGCCGGGCACGTCGACGGTGTACGCCGCCGGGGTGCCGGTGACGGCCGGGTCCGCGCCGTCCCGCCGGGCGGTGGCCACGGCGACGGCGCACGCGCCCGTGCCGCACGAACGCGTCTCCCCGGACCCCCGCTCGTGCACGCGCATGGCGACGTGGCGGGGGCCGCGGTCGACGACGAACTCCACGTTCACGCCGTCCGGGTAGGCGGCGGCAGGGCTGACCGGCGGCGCGGCGTACAGATCGCCGGCGTGCGCGAGGTCGTCGACGAAGGCGACCGCGTGCGGGTTGCCCATGTTCACGTTGCGCGCGGGCCAGCTGCGCTCGCCCACGGTCACCGTGACGTCCCCCTCGGGGAGGCGGGCGCGGCCCATGCCGACGGTGACGTCACCGTCCTTCGCGAGATGGACGGTCTTCACACCCCCGCGCGTGGCGATCGCGAGGTCACCTTCGGCCACATGTCCGGCGTGCTGGAGATAGCGCGCGAACACACGAACGCCGTTGCCGCACATCTCGGCGACCGAGCCGTCGCCGTTGCGGTAGTCCATGAACCACTCGGCCTCGGCGGCCATCTCCCGGGCCTCGGGATGTGCCGCGGACCGGACGACGTGCAGCACTCCGTCACCGCCGATGCCCGCGCGGCGGTCGCACAGGGCGGCGACGGCGGCCGGGGACAGATCGAGGGCGTTCTCGGGGTCCGGGACGATCACGAAGTCGTTCTCGGTGCCGTGCCCCTTGAGGAAGGCGATCGGTGTGCTCATTCCTCGATCGTACGGGAGCGTTCCGGTGGGGAGCCGGTGGGCGACGGGGGGCGGATGGTGCCGGGGGGGGCGGAGGGTGCCGGGGGGGCGGAGGGTGCCGGGCGCGCTTCAGCGGAGCCGGGCCACCCGCCAGACCGCGAGGACGGCGACCACGGCCACCAGCAGGACGTATCCGAGCACGACGCGCCAGTCCGGGCGGCGGCCGGAACCGCGCGGCGGCAGGCCCGGCCAGGTGTAGCCCACCCGGCGGGCGGCCATCATGCCCCAGCCCGCCGCGCAGGAGCAGATCAGCAGGCCGAGCATGGCGATCACCGCGCCGCTGTCGCCGAAGTCGAAGGCGAGCGGGAAGGCGAACATCAGGGAGCCGACGGCGGCGAGGCCCACGATGGGCGCGAGCTGCCAGATGCGCAGCCGGCGCTGCGGGCGCAGCTCGACCTCGACCTCCGGACCGCCCGGGTACATCTCCTCGGGTGCCGGTCCGTCGGCGGTGACGCCGTCCGCGGTGTCGTCGTCGGGCCCGTAGCCGGCGAGAGGGCCCGCGGCCGGGCCGTCCTCCGCCAGGGCGTCCACCGCCAGGCCGTTCCCCACCGGACCGTCCTCCGCCAGCCGGCCTTCGAGCAGGCCGTCGCTCACGAGTCGGTCGTCGAGCAGGTCATCGCCGGTCAGCCGGTCCTCGTCCGGGCGGTCCTCGCCCCGGCCGGGACCGTCACCCTCAGTGGTGAGGTGATCGGCACTTTGTGCGGTGTCACGAGGGCCGGCCTCCATCGCCACGCGCCCTCCCAACTAGGCTCCACTTGGTCGATCGAAGCTCGATGATGGCACGGCACCGAAGGCCGGGATGACCGGCGGCGCATCCCGATGCCATGACGTGATCAGGCTGTAACCGGTCGTTCGACCAACGCCAGGGCCTGGTGCGGAAGTTCCCCGCGATCCACGGCGGCCCCACTCAACCAGTGCACCCGGGGATCCCGCCTGAACCATGAATCCTGGCGGCGCGCGAAGCGCTTGGTGGCACGGACGGTCTCGGCCCGTGCTTCCGCTTCGGTGCACTCCCCGGCGAGCGAGGCGAGTACCTGCTGGTAGCCGAGCGCGCGCGACGCCGTGCGCCCCTCGCGCAGGCCCCGCGCCTCCAGTGCGCGCACCTCGTCCACGAGGCCCGCCTCCCACATACGGTCGACGCGCCGCGCGATGCGGTCGTCCAGTTCCGGACGAGCGACGTCGACGCCGATCTGGACGGTGTCGTAGACCGAGTCGTGACCGGGGAGGTTGGCCGTGAAGGGCTGGCCGGTGATCTCGATCACTTCGAGGGCGCGGACGATACGGCGGCCGTTGCTCGGCAGGATCACACGGGCGGCCTCGGGGTCGGCGGCGGCCAGCCGGGCGTGCAGGGCGCCCGAGCCGCGCAGCGCCAGCTCCTCCTCCAGCCGGGCCCGGACCTCCGGGTCGGTGCCGGGGAACTCCAGGTTGTCGACGGCGCCGCGGACGTACAGGCCGGAGCCGCCGACCAGGACCGGCCAGCGGCCCTCGGCGAGCAGGGCGTCGATCCGGGCGCGGGCCAGCTTCTGGTACTCGGCGACCGAGGCGGTGACCGTCACGTCCCAGATGTCCAGCAGGTGGTGCGGGACGCCGTCACGTTCCTCGGGCGTCAGCTTGGCGGTACCGATGTCCATCCCTCGGTACAGCTGCATGGAGTCGGCGTTGACGACCTCGCCGCCGAGCCGTTGGGCCAGAAAGACGCCGAGATCGGACTTTCCGGCCGCGGTGGGTCCGACGACGGCGATGACGCGGGGGGCGGAGGGTGCACTGCTCACCGCACCAGTCTCGCAAACCTCCGGGCGGGGTCTCGAACGAGTTACGTGACAACGCGGGTGCCGGTTCGTTGCCCGAGGCGAGGTGCGCCTGCCGGATTGCCGGGGGCGATGACCCGGGCGGCGCAACCGTACGCACCGGGCGACGCGGGAATTCGCCCGCACGAGTACCGTATGGAGTGGATATGGGCGTGTTTGCACGGCTTCTCGGCAGGTCGAAGGCGGCTCCGGTGGCCTCGGACGCGTCGGCGCACGCCGGCACCGAGCCGGAGGGTGCCGACGCCGGGCTGACGGAGCGGACCGGGCAGGCGGAAGCGGCGGAGACCGGGGAGGCCGGGGTGGCGGAGGCCATGGATCCGGCCGGCGAAGAGCGCGAGGGCGTCGAGGACACGGCCGCGCGGTCGGACACCGGTACGGACGACGCGTCCGACGGTGCCGGGATCCCCCGGCAGCCGTCCGCCGGGCAGTCCGCCGACAGTGAGGCCGGCGAGGGCGCCCGCAGGTAACTGCCCCGCGAGGGAAGGTGGACCATGGGTCTGATGGACAACATGAAGGCCAAGCTCGGCCCGGCCAAGGACAAGGTGTCGGACCTCGCTCGGCAGCATGGGGACAAGGTTCAGCACGGGATCGACAAGGCCGCGAAGGCCGTCGACGATCGGACCAAGCACAAGTACAGCGACAAGATCCACGCGGGTACGGGCAAGGCCAAGGAGGCGATGGACCGCCTCGCGCACAAGACCGGTCCCGAGACGGCGGCCGGCGACGCGATGCCCCCCACCCGTCCGGAGGGCCCGCCGCCGGCGTCCTGAGCCGACGACGCGTACGGGGTGCCCGGCGTCCGCGGGGCACCCCGGCGGCGGTGTCCGGCCGGCCCCCGCGGACGGCACGTCCCCACGGACGGCACGTCCCCACGGACGGCACGTCCCCGCCGACGGCACGTCCCGGCCCGGCGGGTGCGGGGGCGACCGGGGGCGACGCGTACGGGGGGGGCGACGCGTACGAGGGCGACGGGTACGGAGGCGCACCCCGCGACAGGGACGCGAAGCCGCGCACGGCGCCGTGCGGGGCGGGCGGGGCGGGGCCCGGGGTCAGGACCAGGTCGCGACCAGGTAGCCCACGCCGTACGGAGCGTCCTCGTACAGCAGGGAGCCGGTGAGGTCCGCCGTCTCGGCGGCGCCGGCCAGGATCTGCCAGGGGGCGCGGCCCGCGGCCTGCAGTTCGTGGGCCAGGCCGGGATCCAGCGCGCGCAGGGCCGCGACGTCCGCCGCTCCGAGCGCCCTCGCGACCCCCGCGTCGAAGGGTGCCGCCCGTTCGTCCAGGTAACCCGGTGCCTTGAGCGTGCGGCAGGCGCTGGCGTCCCCCATCACCAGCAGCGCCACTCGTCCGGCCCGGCCGGCGAGTTCCCGTCCGGTCGCGGCGCAGCGCTCCGGCTCCAGCGTGTCCGCGACACCGAGTCCCTCGATCGGGGCGTCGGCCCAGGCGGTCCGCTCCAGCAGCCAGGCGCCGACGGCCAGCGAGGGCGGCAGCTCGCGCTCCGGAGCGGGGTGGGCGGCGGGCCCCAGACGTACGTCCAGGTCGACCCCGAATCCGCGGAAGGTGCCCGGGGTGCCCTGCGGGAACGGGCCGTACCCGCTCCGCTCAACGGTGCCGACGACCACGAGCAGGTCGGGGCGGGCGGCGGCGAGCACGCCGAGCGCGTCCGCGCAGGCCGTGCGCGCGGCGTCCAGTTCGGGGGCGGCGCCCGCGGCGACCTCGGGGACGAGCAGCGGCGGGCAGGGGCAGACTGCGGCGGCGACAAGCATGATCGGCAGCGTAACCCCGCGAGCAGGCCGCGTGTCACTCCTCGATCAGCCCGTCCGCCCGTCGGCCTCAGCCGCACCGCTCTCGTCGGACTCAGTCGCGCCGCCCCGTCGGACTCAGCGACGCCGCAGCCCTTCGGACTCAGCCGCGCCGCCCCGTCGGACTCAGCCGCGCCGCCCCGTCGGACTCAGCGGCGCCGCGGCCCTTCGGGCTCAGCCGCGCCGCACCCCGTCCGGCCTCAGTCGCAGCCGCACGCGGTCTGTGCCGCCGGCAGGGGTGCCGGTACGCCGATCTTCGGGAGGCCGAGCATGACGCCCGCCGGCTTGGCGGCCTCCGCGGCGTTCCGCTTCTCCCAGGCGTCGCCCGCACGCGTGCGGCGCACGGCGAGGACGGGGCCCTCGGCGAGGAGGTGGTGCGGGGCGGCGTAGGTGATCTCGACGGTCACCACGTCGCCGGGGCGGACCTCCTGCTCCGGCTTGGTGAAGTGGACCAGGCGGTTGTCGGGGGCGCGGCCGGAGAGACGGTGGGTGGCGCCGTCCTTGCGGCCCTCGCCCTCGGCCACCATCAGCTCCAGCGTGCGGCCGACCTGCTTCTTGTTCTCCTCCCAGGAGATCTCCTCCTGAAGGGCGACGAGCCGCTCGTAGCGCGCCTGGACGACCTCCTTGGGGATCTGGTTCTCCATGGTCGCGGCGGGGGTGCCGGGACGCTTGGAGTACTGGAAGGTGAAGGCCTGGGCGAAGCGGGCCTCGCGGACCACGTGGAGGGTCTCCTCGAAGTCCTCCTCCGTCTCGCCGGGGAAGCCCACGATGATGTCGGTGGTGATCGCCGCGTGCGGGATCGCGGCCCGCACCTTCTCGATGATCCCCAGGTACCGGTCCTGGCGGTACGAGCGGCGCATCGCCTTCAGGACCGTGTCCGAGCCGGACTGGAGCGGCATGTGCAGCTGCGGCATGACGTTCGGCGTCTCGGCCATGGCGGCGATGACGTCGTCGGTGAAGTCGCGGGGGTGCGGGGAGGTGAAGCGGACCCGCTCCAGGCCCTCGATGTTCCCGCAGGCGCGCAGCAGCTTGCTGAAGGCCTCGCGGTCGCCGATGTCGGAGCCGTAGGCGTTGACGTTCTGGCCGAGCAGCGTGATCTCGGAGACGCCCTCGGCGACCAGCGTCTCGGCCTCGGCGAGGATGTCGCCGGGCCGGCGGTCCTTCTCCTTGCCGCGCAGCGCCGGGACGATACAGAAGGTGCAGGTGTTGTTGCAGCCGACGGAGATCGACACCCAGGCCGCGTACGCGCTCTCGCGACGGGTCGGCAGCGTGGACGGGAACGCCTCCAGGGACTCGGCGATCTCGACCTGCGCCTCCTCCTGCACGCGGGCGCGCTCCAGCAGGACCGGCAGCTTGCCGATGTTGTGCGTGCCGAAGACGACGTCCACCCAGGGCGCCTTCTTCACGATGGTGTCGCGGTCCTTCTGGGCGAGGCAGCCGCCGACCGCGATCTGCATGCCGGGGCGGGACGCCTTCCTCGGCGCGAGCCGGCCGAGGTTGCCGTACAGCCGGTTGTCGGCGTTCTCGCGGACCGCGCAGGTGTTGAAGACGACGACGTCGGCGTCCCCGTCCGCTCCCTCGGGGGCCCGCACGTACCCGGCGTCTTCGAGCAGACCGGCCAATCGCTCGGAGTCGTGGACGTTCATCTGGCACCCGTAGGTGCGGATCTCGTAACTCTTGGGGGCGGGAACGTCCACTGCCGGGCTCCGGTCGCTGCTGCTGGTCATGGCTTCAAGGGTAGGCGGTCCGCGGAGGCCGCCGCCGCCGCGCTCCCGCGCTCGCGCGGGCACCGGGGGCGACGGGCAGCGGCGATGCCGGACGGCCCGCTCAGCCCTGTGACGGCAGTCACAGCATGCGGCGGTGAGGGGCGGCGGGACCTGCGGTCCGGCACTTTGTCCTGAACCCTCGCACACCGCGCCGCCACCCTTTCCGGGCGGGAGAAGATTCTCGTTCCGGGCAGGAGAAGATTCTCGCCAAAGGCCGTCCGAAAGGGCGGGCAGGCGTGTTCAAGGGGGCGGGCGACCTGCTTAGGTTGAGCGATCAGAAACGGGGAGACGCCCCAGTCGTTCCGGCCGGCGAGAACAGCGAACGGGGTGACACGGCAGGTGAGGAGAACGGGCGAGTACGCCGCGTTGCAGCGCCGATGCACCGGGATCCTGCGTGATCTCGGGGTGCAGCGGTCGCTTTCCCTGGAAGCGCTCTGCGAACGGGTGCAGGAGCTCAGAGGCCGCCCGCTGGTGCTGAGAGAGCTGCCCGAGCAGGCGGCGGCGACCGGGGCCTGCGGGCTCTGGCTGGGCACGGACAACGCCGACTACGTGTTCTACGAGCCCCGGACCGCTCCGCTGCACCAGGAGCACATCATCCTGCACGAGATCGGTCATGTGCTCTGCGACCACCACCGCAGCTTCACGGGTGACGACGAGCCGACCGGCCCGCCGGGCGAGATGCAGCCTCATCTCGTCAGGCGGCTGATGGCCAGGACCAGTTACACGACCGTCGAGGAGCAGGAGGCCGAGATGATCGCCAGCCTGATCCAGAGCGCCGGGAGGACCGGCCCGGTGGCCGGTCCCGTGGGGCGGCTCGGCGCGTTCCTCGGTGTGACGGAGGACGCCGGTGAGTGAGCTGGCGGCCCGGATCGGCCTCGCCAGTGTCTGCGCCCTGTGGTTCGCCCTGGTCTGGCGGGCCCGGCCCGCGCTGCGCCATCCCCATCAGCGGGGGCTGTGGGTCACCGTCCTGGCGGCGACCATCGCGATCACTCTCTTCCAGCCAAAGATCGTCGCCGGGCTCACGTCCGTGGGCGTCGACGTCCACACGGTGTCCCTCGGCCGCAATCTGATCGGCGTCCTCAGCGCGGGGCTGGTCCTTCTCTTCGTGGTCGACGCGCAGCGTTCTCCGCATCTGAGCCGGTCCGTGGCGGTGGGGATGACGGCGGCCGCGGCCGCGCTGCTCGCCCTGGACCTGTTGCAGGGCGGTCAGCCGCCCGCCGGAGCGGCGGCCGTCCAGGGGCCCGCGTCCGCCGCGTCCGCGTACTGGCTGATCCTCATCGCCGCCCATCTCCTCGGCGACGCCGTCGCCCTCGTGGTCTGCTGGCAGTACAGCCTGCGCACGACGGAGCGCGATCTCGTCTGGTCGCTGCGGCTGTTCGCGGCGGGCAGCGTCCTGGCCCTCGCCTTCTGGTCCGGATACCTCTGCCACCTCTACGACCTCGCCCCGGCCCCGCTCCCCTACCTGTCCGTGCTCATGGGGATCCACGGCTTTCTGCGGGCGGCCTCCCTGCTGGTGCCCACCGCGACCGCCGTGGCCCGGTCGGCCGCCGCGCTCCGGACCACCTGGCGGCTGTGGCCGCTGTGGCGGGACCTGGTGACGGCGGTGCCCCATGTGGCTCTCGCCCAGCCCCGGCGGACCCGGCTCCAGGAGGTGCTGCGGCCCCGGTATCCGCTGGCGCTGCTGGCGCACCGGCAGACCATCGAGACGTACGACGCCCTGCTGACGCTCCAGCAGTACGTGCGGCCGGACGCCTATGAGAAGGCGCACCGGCACGCCCGGCGGGCAGGAGTGCGGGACGATCGTCTCGCGTCCGCCGCGCTCGCCGGTGCCGTGGGCCAGGCGCGGCGGGCCGTCCTCGTCGGCGTGCCGCCGTCGTCCGTCCCGCACCCGCTGCCGGGCGTGGTCCACGGCAGTCCCCAGACCCTGCTGGGGATCGCCCGGATGTGGCCCTTCATGACCGACGCGCTCGCCCCTCAGGACCGGGCCGCTTCCGGCGAACGGCTCTGATCCGGGGCCGCCCGGCGCACGCCGCCCGGCGGCCCCGCCGGCCCGCCGGGGTCACCGGGACGCGTCGGCGTCCTGGCCGCCGCGGGGCACCATGCGGTAGTCGAACGCGAGCGTCCCGGGGTCCAGGGCCGTCGCCCCGCCGTCGACGGTGAGCACCGCGCCGTTGACGTACGACGCCGCCGGGGACAGCAGCCAGCCGATCGCCTCCGCGACCTCGCGCGGTTCACCCGGGCGCCCCTGGGGCAGCAGCCTGGTCGCCTCCTCGTAGGCGGCCTCCGTCCCGCCGCCCGGCAGGTCCGCCTCCACGGCGAAGCGGGCCATGCGCCGGTCGGCCATCTCGGTCCGCACCCAGCCGGGGCACACGATGTTGGCCCGCACCCCCTGGCGCCCGTAGTCGACGGCGACGGAACGGCACAGCTGGAGCAGGGCCGCCTTGGAGGTGGCGTACGGGGCGTTGCTGGTGCCGTTGCGCAGCGCGGACACCGAGGCGACGGCGACCACCGCTCCCCGGGACTCCAGCAGGTGCGGGATCGCGGCGCGCATCAGGAGCAGCGGACCGGTCACGTTGGTGCGCATCACCTCGTCCCAGTCCCGCAGCGACATGTCGCCCACGGAGCCACCGCGTCCGATGCCGGCGTTCAGCACGAGTCCGTCGATGCGTCCGTAGGCGTCCACGGCCGCCCGGACGAGGCTCTCGGCCGCGTCGGGGTCCCCGACGTCGGACGGGTGCGCCAGCGCCCCCGTCTCCCGTGCGAGGCGTTCCAGGGGTTCCACCCGCCGGCCGGAGGCGACCACCTGATGTCCCGCCTCGCTCAGCAGCCGGGCCGTGGCCTGGCCGATGCCCGAACCCGCGCCGGTCACCACGACAACCCGCTTGTCCTCCACTGCAGTTCAGGCCCTTTCACCAAGTCCGATGCGTGCTCACCGAGATCGTCGAGCGCCTTCGAGCTTAGGCCGCGCCGATCCGCCGGTGACGACTTCCGGCCAGCGTGCGCGCCACGAAAAACCTTTCCTCATCTCTTACTTCACACCTTGACGCAAGTGGTCTGGACCTCTACTTTCACCGGGCGACCACACCCCCACGAAAGGCCGCCCCTCCATGCCAAGAGCCAGATCCCTCTCCCTGTCCACCGCGTTGGCGGTCACCGCGCTCTCCCTGTCCGCCGGTCTGCTCGCCGCCTCCCCCGCCCAGGCCGCGACCGGCACCATCACCGGTCTCGCCGGCAAGTGCCTCGACGTCGCCGGGGCGAGCTCCGCCGACGGCACGGCCGTTCAGCTCTACGACTGCAACGGCACCGGCGCCCAGCAGTGGACGGTCGGCAGCGACGGCACCATCCGCGCCCTCGGCAAGTGCCTCGACGTCACCGGCAACTCCACCGCCGACGGCGCCAAGGCGCAGCTGTGGTCGTGTACCGGCGGCGCCAACCAGAAGTGGACCGTCACCGCCGCCCACGACATCGTCAACCCGCAGGCGAACAAGTGCCTGGACGTCACCGACAACAACTCCGCCAACGGCTCCCGGATACAGATCTGGAGCTGCGGCGGCGGCGCCAACCAGAAGTGGAACGCCCCCGCGGCGGACGGCGGCACCACGCCCGCCGCCCCGATGGCCGTGGCGCCCTACCTCTACAACGGCTGGGGCAGCCCGCCCAACCCGAGCACGATCACCCAGGCCACGGGCGTGAAGTGGTTCACCCTCGCCTTCCTGCTCAGCAACGGCTACTGCAACCCGCAGTGGGACGGCAGCCGCCCGCTGACCGGCGGGGTCGACCAGCAGACGGTCAACACCGTGCGGGCGAACGGCGGGGACGTCATCCCGTCGTTCGGCGGCTACAGCGGCAACAAGCTGGAGAGTTCCTGCTCCAGCGCGGGCGAACTCGCCGCCGCCTACCAGAAGGTCGTCAGCGCCTACGGCCTGAAGGCGATCGACATCGACCTGGAGGCGGACGCCTACAGCAACGGCACCGTCCAGCAGCGCACGGTCGACGCGCTGAAGACCGTGAAGGCCAACAACCCGGGGCTGAAGGTGTACATCACCATCGGCACCGGGCAGAGCGGCCCCGACACGAGCCTCATCAACCGGGCCGCCGCCTCGGGGCTGACCGTCGACGCCTGGGCCATCATGCCGTTCGACTTCGGCGGGGCCGGCCAGAACATGGGCAATCTGACGGTGCAGGCGGCCGAGGGCCTGAAGAACGCGCTGAAGAACGCCTACCACTACAGCGACGACCAGGCCTACCGGGACATGGGCATCTCGTCCATGAACGGCATCACCGACCAGAACGAGACCGTCACGGTGACCGACTTCCGCACCATCCTCGCCTACGCCCAGCAGCACCACCTGGCACGGCTCACCTTCTGGTCCGCCAACCGGGACCGCCCCTGCACCGGCGGCCCCGCGGACAGCTGCTCCGGCGTCGGACAGTCCGCCTGGGACTACACGCGCGTCTTCGCCGCCTACACCGGCTGACCGCGGCGCCCCGCGCCGCCGGGACGTTCCCCGCCGCTCCACGGCACCCCGCGCGGGCATCGGAACCCGGTGCCCGCGCGGGGCCGGCAGGCGCACCGGGCCGGCACACGGACCCGGGCGGGGCGGGTGCCGTCACTCGGTGAAGATCTCGCTGGTGGCGGTCAGCAGGTCCCTGCCGTACCCGGGGTCGGCCGCCCCGGCCCGGACGGTGCCGCCGGCGGCCAGCACCCGGCCGTCGGCCAGCAGGGTGGCCGAGCAGTAGAAGCGGCCCGTGCGCAGGCCGCCCGCGCGGAGCCAGACCCGGGACCTCGGGTCGTACAGGGCCGCCTGGGCGTATCCGGCGTCGTAGGTGGCCGAGTCGGCGCCGCCGAGCACCAGCACCCGCCCGGACGGCAGCAGCAGGGCCCGGTGGAAGTTCCGGCCGGCCGGCATGTTCCCGGCCGGCGTCCAGGTGCCGGCGGCCGGGTTGTACCGCTCCGTGCGCCACTGGCTCCCCGGGGTGTGGCCGCGCGCCTTCCGCGCGCCCAGCCCGGCTCCGCCGGTCACGAGCACACTGCCGTCGGTCAGCAGCGTGGCCTGGTGGCCGCTGCGCGGCAGCCGGAGGCTGCCGGTGGGCGACCAGGTGCCGGCCACCGGATCGTAGAGTTCGCAGAACGCCTGGCCGACCGGTGCCGGACCCGCCGTCGCGGTGTTGCCGCCGACGACCAGCACCCGGCCGTCGGGCAGCCGTACGGCACGGTGGTCCAGGCGGGGGTCGGTCATCGGCTCGGCCGGGGTCCAGCCGCCGGTGGCCGGACGGAACAGCTCGGCCGACCGCAGCGGCCGTACCGCCCCCGGGCTGCGCACCCCCTCACCGCCGGCCACGAGCACCGTCCCGTCCGGGAGCAGCGTCGCGGTGTGGGTGCTGCGGCCGGTGCTCAGCTTCCCGGGGACCGGTGTCCAGGTCCGGGCCGCGGGGTCGTAGACCTCGGCGCTGTCGAGGAAGCGGAACGGCAGCCGGTCGGTCTGCGGCACGCCTCCCACCGCCAGGACGTGGCCGTTCTCCAGCTTGGTCAGGGAGTGCAGGAACCGGGGCTCGGTCAGGTTCCCGGTCGGCTCCCAGGCCCCGGTCCGGGGCTGGAACAGCAGGCATTCGGCCGTGGCGGTGCCGCGGACGACGGCACCGCCGGCGGCCAGCACCGTGCCGTCGTCCAGGAGCACCGCGGACTCCTCCGCCGACGGCCACTGCCGTGCGGTGGGCAGCTCGCCGGCGGGCGTCCAGGCGCCGGTGGCCGGACCGGCCGCCGCGGGGCGGCCGCCCCCGATCAGGGCACTGGAACGTGTCATGGCGCGTGCTCCGATTCCGTGAGTCCCGCGCGGCCGGTCCCGCGCGTTCGGTTCCGTGGGCCCCGCCCGCCCCGAAGGGCGGTCAGAGGGTGAAGAGTTCGGTCGCGCCGGTCGCCACGTCCGTGCCGTCCGGCGTCGCGGCCCCGGACCGCACCAGGCCGCCGGCGGCCAGCACCCGGCCGTCCTTCAGTTCGGTGGCGGCCGCGGCCCAGCGGCCGGTCACCATGCCCCCGGTCGGGGTCCAGGTGTTCGCGCCCGGGTCGTAGACCTCGGCGTTCTGGTAGCCGGTGTCGAAGGTGGCGTCGTCGGTGCCGCCGATCACCAGCACCTTGCCGGACCGCAGCGCCACCGCCCGGTGGTGGCTGCGGCCCACCGACATCGGCTCCACCTCGTTCCAGCGGGCTTTCGCTGGGTTGCCGTCGGGGAGGTAGCGCTCGGTGACCCACTGGCTGTAGGCGTTGTAAGTCCAGTCCTCCTGCCGGCCGGTACTGTCCCCGCCGGTGACCAGCACCGAACCGTCGGCGAGCCGGGTGGCCTGGTGGCCCTTGCGGGGCACCCGCAGGCTCCCGGTGGGGGTCCAGGTCCCGATCGGGCCGGCCGCCGGGTCGTACACCTCGCAGTAGCCGAGGGCGGCGTACGTCCCGCGCCCGACGACCACCATGCCGCCGACGGCGAGGACCCGGTCCTGGCCGAGCGGGATCAGCGGATGGCCGCCGCGGGCGTCGTGCATCCCGGCGGCCGGGGTCCACTCCTCTGTGCCGGGGTCGTAGATCTCGGCGGAGGACAGGGCCGTGTCCGTCAGGCTGTCCCGGGGGGCGAGTCCGCCGGTCACCAGGACCCGTCCGTCGCCGAGGAGGACCGCCGCGTGCGCGAACCGGGCCTCGCGCAGGGCGCCGGTGACCTTCCACGACCTGCCGACGGGATCGTAGATCTCGACGGAGGAGACGGGGGCCAGGGGCAGGGTGAACGGGCCGGTGAGTCCGCCCGCGACCATGACCTGGCCGTTCTTCAGCAGGGTCGTGCTGTGCAGGCGCCGGGACACGTTCAGCGAGCCGGTCGGCTCCCAGGTCCGCTCGACCGGGTCGAAGAGCAGCGCCTCCTTGAGGGCGCCGCGGGTCGCGTCCTCGCCGCCGGCGATCAGCACCTGGTTGCCGTACGGGTCGCCGAGCACGACGGCCGAGGGCGAGGGCGGGGCGAAGTAGGCGGGCGCCGGCAGGTCGCCCTGGGCCGGCGCCCAGCTGCCGACCACGGCCGCCGCGGCCTCGGCGGCGCCCGGGGGGCCGGCGGGACCGGGGGTGCCGGTGGTCTCGGTGGTCACCGCGGGCGACGGCACGGGTCCGGCGGTGGCGGGGGTGATGCGTGGCATCGCGTTCCTCTGCGGGGTCGGGGCGGCGGATTCGCGGTTCCGGGGCGGCGGGGGCGGGGGCGGCGAGGGGCGTCACGGGGTCACGGGGTCACGCCGTTCCCCCCGGGTCCTCGCGGCCCTCCCGGCTCTCCCGGCCCTCGTGGTTCTCCTCCCCCTGGTCCTCCCGGCTCTGCCGGTGCCCTCGGATCTCCGCGTCCGGTGGCTCCGGCGTGACGGTGTACTCCCAGACGAGCAGGAGATCGACGACGGCCTCCGGGTTCAGCCGGCCGTCCCGGGCGACAGCCGGTGGCAGGTTCCGGATGTCCTCGCGGGACAGGGACACGGTCCATGCCCGCTCGGTGCCGAGCACCGGTCCGCTCAGCCCCGTGAACGCCCCGCGCGGCTGGCCCAGCAGCGTGGCGTCGGCGGCCAGCGTCACCGTGTCGTGCCCGCCGTCCGGCCCGGTCAGCGTGGCGTGTACGGGAGCGGCGCCCGCGTAGGCCGCCAGATAGCTCCCGTCGGCCGTGGGGGTCGGCTCCCGGGAGAGCACCAGGACGGCCTCGGGCTTCGCGATGTGCACGGGGAAGCCCGCGAACAGGTACGGGAAGCGGTGCGCGGCCAGGGAGAACACCACCGCCGGGTCCTCCGCTTCAGTCGGTGCGAGGAACCGGTGCCACTGATCGGCGAACTCCCGCCGGGCGCTGAACACCCGGTACAGTCCCCGGCCGCCGCCCGCGTGCACCCAGTTCTTCAGGGCCGTGTCGAGTTCGCCGGTCGCCTGCCGGGCGAGGTCCTCGCCGCCGTCCCGGGCCGTGTACCGCACCTGGAGGACCACATCGCCGATCGACTCGTAGTCGAACTGGCGGAAGACCGACGGCAGGGAGAGCTGCCATTCGCTGATCACTCCGGCGCCCTCGAACGGCAGGAACCGCTCGTCGCGGAGGCTGGTCTCGAACAGGCCGGTGTCGTCCTGGCCGGTGCTGGTGACGATGGTCTGGACGGGGCCGCTGTAGTCGCGGAACCGGCTGTCCGACCTGCCCCGGGCGTACTTCGCGCCGGCGGGCACCCCGGGGTCCACGCGCACGCTGCTGCCCAGCAGCCGGGCGGTGAGGTTGACCGAGGAGTACGGGCCGGCCACGCACGGCACGGTCAGCGCCACGCTCCTGATCCGCCGGAAGTAGTGCCCCGGGGTGTCCAGGTCGAAGAGGGCCTCCGGGAGGGAGACGAAGCAGGTGCCGCTCTCCTTGAGCCGGAGCAGCGCGGTCGGGTCCAGCTGGGCCAGCGAGATCCGCTTGGTGAGTTCGAGTTCGCGGGCGTTGTTCTCCAGGTAGGCCGCGTCCATGCGGTGCAGGTCGGCGGCGAGCCGCTCGCCCGCCAGCAGCCCCCGGCGCAGGCTGTCCCAGTAGCCGAAGTTGACGAACGCGGATCCGTCGAAGCCGAGTTCGTGGCGGTACGACTGCTCGGCGCGCTTGGCGGCGTCGTAGGCGAGCTGGTACGTCTGGAAGTAGGTCGTGGCCAGTTGCCCGGCCATCCAGTCGTAGAGTTCCGTGCTGCTGAACTTCTCCCGCATGAAGCGGTCCGCCTCCAGGGCGTTGGCCCGCTGGAGGTCGTGGTTCTCCAGTTCCTTCACGGCGACGGACTGCCGGATCCGCGCCGCGGCCATCTGCCTGTCGAACTGGTCGCGTTCCAGACGGGCCTGGCCCACCTGGTAGTCCCACTCCTGTGCGCGCCGCTGATAGCCGGCGAGGACGAGTTCCTGTCCGCCTTCGGCGTTCTTGCGGGTGGCGTCGGCCGAGACCGCCTCCGCCATCGCCCGCAGCATGGCCATCAGCTGACTGCCGCCCCAGGTCTCGCCCAGGGTGGTGGGCGGGCCGATCTTGACGTCGGCGATGTACCCCACCATGTTCGCGGCCAGGCTGATGTCCCGGGCCAGGTCCTGGTCCCGCAGCGCGGAGCTGTGCAGCTGGGTCTGCGACTGCTCGTAGGAGTTCAGCGGCTCCCGGCCCAGCTCGGTGTAGTAGCGCTCCTTGTCCTCCGCGAGGGCCTTGGACCGGCCGAGCGCGGCGAGCGCCTCGTCGGCCTCCTTCACCTGCTGCTGCCGTACCTGGCGTGCCGCGTCCAGCACCGCCAGCTCGTGCCCCGAGCGCAGCCGGACGAGCGCCTCCACGTCGCGTTTCTCCAGCGTGGCGAGCAGCGCCGAGCCGAACCCCCGTACCTCGGCCGCGAGTTCCCGCGCCTTGGCGGCCATCGGCTGGTAACGGTAGTGCGGCAGGGGGGCGCTGATGTCGTCCAGTACGGTCCCCGGATCGACCCCGGCGGCCGTGGCCCGCACGAGCAGCGCCGGGTCGAGGGGGGCGCCGAACAGCGCGGTGTCGCGCCGCACCCCGTCGATGTTCCGGCAGTGCCGGATCTTGGACAGCCGGTCCTCGACGACGTCCCAGTAGCCGACCAGCCTGTCGTTGCGGGGGACGCAGAAGTAGTGCAGCCAGCGGAGGCCGACGCCGGGCCGGACGGTGGGGACCACGGTGCCGCGGGGGGCGGCGACGAGGTTCTCCGCCGCGACGACGGGGTCGGCGGCCGTCGGCGTCTCCAGCAGCTGCCGGTAGCTCTGCGGGGCGGGCACGGCCCGGTCGGTGATCTCCTCCGGGCGCCGGCCGAGGAGCTCGTGGGCGAGGACGTAGAGCTGGGTGGCCTGGTTGACCGACTCCAGGGTGTCCTGCCGGAACAGCTGGTCGCCCCAGGCGATCAGGTTGTCCAGGTACTTCATGACGACGGCCTTCTGGTAGGCCGTGGTGCGCAGCCGGGCGACGGCGTCGGGCTGGAACGGCCGGGCGAGCCAGTACGTCACCCGGTCGACGGTCTCCTGGTCGCCCTCGGCGAGGGCTTCGAGGATCTTCTCGATGCGCTGCTCCAGGTATGCGTCGTCGGTGGTCTGGAACAGGGGCTTGGTGATCCAGAACCGTTGCGGCCGGCTCCAGGCGTCCGTCTCCCGGTTGCCCGGGTCGAAGATGTGGTGGAACCAGCGCTGGGCCTCCTCGAAGCGCTGGTTGGCCGACAGCCGGGTGGCGATCAGCAGCGGCACGTGGAAGAACAGCTCCCAGTTGTAGTCGCCGTAGGCGTCGGTGTGGGAGAACTCCACGGACTCGTCGGGGTAGGGGCCGGGGACGTTGCCGGTGTGCGGGGCGTAGGTGGTCTCGAAGTCGAAGGACGCCGGATAGACCTGGAGGCCCCGGCGGAAGAGCCCGGCCGTGCCGTGCTTGGCCAGTTCCACCACCAGCAGGCGCGAGCGGGGGTGGTAGAACCGCTCGACGGCCAGGGTGCCGGTCGGGGCCGCCGTCGACGGGTCGGCGGCGGCCCCGAGTGCGCTGCTCGCCGGTGTGCCGTCGGGCAGCCCGGGCACCGCCGCCGACGGCCGCCACGCGGGCGGCACGGCCCGCGCCGACGGCCGGCCGGAGATGAGGTAGCAGCGCAGTCCGTCGGAGAAGAAGACGGCGAACCGGTCCCAGGACATGGGTGCCTGGGTGGCGTACAGCAGCCGGTACGGCTGGGCTCCGGGGTGCCGGCCGAGGACCTCGACGGAGTCCGTGATGAATCCGGCCGGGTCGAAGACGCAGACCGTGTCGTCGCGCGAGTCGTGCGGGTCCTCGACCTTCTCGTTGACGCGCGCGTCCCGGGGCCTGCCGTTGTAGTAGATCGGGAACACGCTGTCCTCGTAGCTCGCGATCCGCGGGCCCATCAGCGGATCGGCCAGGGTCTCGCCGAGCCCGGGACTGAAGCGGAAGTACCCCGACGTCGTGCCGTACTCGGTCTCGCTCTCCCGGGTGACCGTCTCCATCACCCACCACACGAGGAGGTCGTCGCTCTGCGGGTCGATCTTGGGCCGGAGGTTGAAGATCCCGTAGACCGGGGACTCCGCGACGGCTTCCGGCCGCTCGTCGTAGTCGCTCTGGAGCACCTTGAGGTACCGCTTCGTCGTCTTCTTCGCCTCCCAGTCCCCGTTGACCAGACGGCTCCAGTTGAGCTGCACCTTCCAGTACTTGGCGGGGAGCTTCATCGCGCTGTCGCCCTGCGGCAGCGTGACCCGGCCCGGCTCCGACACGACGGTGTACGTCGGCCAGAACAGGTGCAGCCGCCCGTTCCACACGACCGGGACCAGCGTGTCGGACTCGATGTCCAGGTCGATCCGGCTCCACGGCGTCCACTGCCCGTCCGGGGTCCGGGAGCGGAAGTGGTACTCGCGCGGGGTGGACACCGTGTGGGCGCACACGTACACGGTCCGGCGGTCCTCGGCGTCGACGTCCGTGTACACCCCGCACGGCCGCATCCGGGACACCTTGTCCAGCCGGGCCACGAAGTTCTCCACCGCGGTGACCGCGTTGTCGCTGGTCAGTTCCTTCTGGAGGAGTTCGTTCTCCAGGTCGGTGAAGAGGGACGACTTGGTGGCGCGCAGATCGGGTTCGAAGTAGTTCTCGGGGTACAGGAAGATCTTCTGGTTGGCCTCCCAGAGGCGGTACCGGCTCATCCACGCCCAGTCCCGCCAGAGGTGTTCGTCGTACGGGTTCGCCGGTGCGGTCTCCAGGTTGAGCCGGACGCGCTGCACGAACAGCTGGACGCTGAAGACGGCCTGCGCGATCCGCGTGGTGGCCTGGCAGGCTCCCATCTCCACGTCGAGCAGGAAGAAGTCGAACATCGTGTCCGGGTCGTGCCAGGCGGGCTGCCCGCCGGCCTGGAACGGGTGGGCCGCGAGGTGGGCGACGAGGGCGGCGCGGCGCCGCTCCCGCAGCCGGTCCTGGAGCGGACCGCCGGCCCGGGGCCAGTCGCGCAGCGGATGGCGGGCCTTCGCCGCCTGCCAGGCCGCCTGCGCGGCCTCGGCCGTCGGGGCCGGCCCCAGCCAGCCCGCCGCGCGGGTCGCCGACACGCCCGTGCGGCGCAGTACGCCCACCGCGCCGAGCAGGGCCAGCAGGGCGCGCTCGGTGCGGAACGCGGCCGGCGCGGTGAGGTCCAGCAGTCCGGTGCCGCACAGCGCCCGCAGGTCGGCGCGGTCCCAACGGGTCTGCGCGGTGATCTCGTCGAGGACCGTGTCGAGGGTGGCCCGCGGGTCCCGTGCCGCGCCGAACACCGCGCGCAGGGTCCGGGCGGAGCCGGGAACGCGGTCGCGGAGCCGGGCGAGGTCCAGGAGGCGGACGAAGCGGGCGAAGAGCGGGGAGGCGCCGGGGAAGGGCCGGAGCGGCAGCCGGTTGAGGTCGAGCCAGCCCGCGCCGGCCGCGAAGTCGAACACCCAGGGCACCTGCTCCGCGGTGATCCGCAGCCGGCGCAGCACCAGCGCGACCCGGTGCAGCAGGGTCAGCGTGGTGAACTGCTCCGGGAATCCGGCGCGGGTGATCACGACGGCCGGGTCGCTGCCGACGTACCGGGGGGCGAGGAAGTCCTGGAGGGCCAGCGGCTTCGACGGGGAGCGCAGCCAGGCGCCGAGCAGCACGTCGGCGGTCGCCTGGTCGAGCCCGGCGGCGGCGCCGAGCTGCTGTTTCACGGTGGTCTCGCTGAGCGTGCGGCGCAGATAGGGGTTGAGCCGGGTCAGGACACGGGCGAAACGGGCGGCCGGCGGCACCTCGTCGGGGTCGAACATGGCCGCCGCGTCCCCGGCGTCGAGGAACGTGTTGTCCGGGGCCGGGGGCGCCTCCTGCGCCGTGCGCAGCGCCCGGACCGCGAGCACGAACTGCTCGTCCTTCGACGCCTTCTCCAGCGCGTCGAGTTCGTCGGCGGACAGGTAGGCCCGGGAACGCAGCGCCTTGGCGCTGACGTCGTAGAACACCTTGCCGGCCAGGCCCGTGGGGAGTTTCAGGTCGACGGGCTGGGCCGGCAGGGGCGCCGAGTACAGGGGCAGTCGCAGGGCCTTCATCCGGGTCGTGACGAAGGTCCTGGGCGCCGCGTGGAGGGCGCGTACGGCGGTGACGAAGCCGGGGTCGGGGTGGGCGGTGAGCCGGTCGTGGACGGACTTGGTCATGGGGCCGGTGCACAGCAGCCGGCCCGGCTCGCCCGGGGTGCCGGCGGGCGGTTCGAACTTCATGCCGGCCGGCAGGGCGGTCCCCGGGGGCAGGGCGGCGAGCGGGGCCGCGTAGGTGACGGTGCCCAGCAGGGTGCTCAGCGCCTCGGCGACGAGGCCGGCGTCCCAGCCGAGCAGGGCGAGCCCCTTGCGGGTCAGGTCGCCCTTGTCGTCCGCCGTCCGCGCGGTCTGCTCGTAGACGGCCTGGAGGGCGGAGCGCAGCCCCGTGAGCGCGGCGGCGAGCACGGTGTCGTCGGGCAGCGGGCCGTCGTGCGGCGGTACGGCCGAGGTCAGGATCGCGTCCGCCTCCGGCACGGTCAGGCCGCGGGCCGCCATCTCGTCCACCGCGTCCAGGAACCGCTCGGTGGCCGGGACGAGGACGTCGACGGGCGCGCCCTGGACGGCGGGCCCGTCGGGATGCCCCGGCCGGACCGGGGGGCGGCCGGCGAGGAGCTCGGGGGGCGGGCCGCCGTAGGGGACGGGCGCGGCGGCGGGATGCCGTGGGGGCCGGCCGGAGAGCAGGTCGGGTTCGCCGCCGTCGTAGTCGTCGAAGCCGCCGGGGAACGGTCCGCCGTCGCCGTACAGTTCGATCAGCCGGAGCAGTTCGGCGACGGGCAGGCCGAGGGCGCGGGCCAGGACGACCGTGCGGTACAGGGCCGTGAGGTTGGCGAGGTCGAGCAGCCGGTTGGGGGCCACCGAGCGGCGGCCGGTGACGAGTTCGGCGAGTTCCTCGTCGGTCACCTCCAGCACGGCCAGCAGGGCCGCGGTGACGGCCGGGTCGAGCAGGCTGCCGATGGTCCGCAGCTCGGTGCGGTCGGCGTTCAGCTCGAAGGGGCTCGCACGGCCCGGCTCGACGGTGACGACGGACGGGTCGGCGAAGAGCCGGTCGTACAGCGGGGGCTGTCCGGCGGTCCGGTGGCGGTGGGTGGGCAGGGGGCCGTAGAAGCAGAGCACCTGCTCCTCGGTGAGGTCCAGCCGGGCGGCGAGCCGCCGGACGCCGACGAGTGCCCGCAGGAAGGCGGCGTCGAGCCGGCCGGGCCGGGGGCCGGTGTACAGCGTCCGGTCCAGGTCGGCGGCGGGGACGTCCAGGGCGCGCCGCAGCCGTTCGAAGCGGTGCAGCCGGTCGAGGGCGTAGACGTTCAGGCCGTCCAGGGTCATCCGGGTGGTGTCGCACGGATGGTCCGGGTGGCCGGTGACGGTGATCGCGCCGCCGGGGTTGACGAACCGGGTGTCCAGGGCCGCGACCAGTTCGGCATAGCGCAGTCCGGCCGCGTCCAGCAGGCGCCGTACGTTGCCGAGGTCCTCGATCAGCGCGTCCGGGGCGGTGTTCGCGGGGCGGCCGAAGAACTCGGGGAGGGCGCGGCCCGGGGTCAGCGGTTCGCCGGTGACGATCGCGCCCGCGACCGGGGACAGGCCGAGCGTCTCGACGGCGACCGGGGTGCTCGCCGCGGTGCCGGGCGCCAGGGCGGCCATCAGCTCGGCCCGGCGCACGCCCAGGTGGTCGAGGCAGATCCGGATCTGCTCGCCCCACAGGTCGAAGGGCAGACTCCAGGGGTAGACGGCGGTGCGCAGCCGGTCGTAGGCGGCGGGGTCGAGGTGCTGGGGCTGCACCCGCAGCTGGTCGGGGTCCCCGCCGGTCTGCCGGTCCTCGGCGCCGTGCGCGGTGCCGCCGTGCGCGACGGCGGCCTCCAGCACCTCGCAGACCAGGTCGACGTAGGGCAGCCGGAGGTTGGTGTTGTCGCAGTCGAGCCGGATGTCCCACAGGTCGGGGCGGCGCGCGCGCAGGACCTCGGCGAGTTCGCCCTCGACGTAGGACAGGCGGCGCAGATACATCATCAGGTCGACGAAGTAGGCGGCCTGGCCGTGGACGGAACGGCACTCGGAGCAGGCGCAGTAGTCGGCGGGGCCGAACAGGTCCTCCCAGTCGGGCAGTTTCTCGGCGAGCGTCCCGGCGGCCGGCGGGGCCGCCAGCCAGGGCGTCCGGAACTGGCCGGCCGTGCGCAGATCGGCGACCAGGTGCACGGTGGCGGCGTGCACGAGTCCGGCGCGGGCGTGCAGCGTGGCGGCGCGCCCGGGGTCCAGGGTGCCGTCCAGGCGGGCGGTGAACACGGCTTCGGGCAGTTCCGCGATGGCGGCGGCCGAGTCGAATCCGGCCGCGCGCACGGCCTGTACGGCGTCGAAGCGGGGAGAGAGCTTCATCAGCCGCTGGATGCCGGCGAGTTCGCCGCGGGCGGTGGCGTCGGGCACGCTCCGGCTGTCGACCGGGGTGCCCACGAGGTCGAACTCCGGGTGCGCGGCGAGGAAGCGGGCGGCCGGCGCCTCGGGGTCGGTGCCGGCCAGCCCGTGCGCGACATGGGCGGTGGGGTGGGCCTCGGCGACCTGGGCGGCGATCAGGCGGGCGTAGCCGGTCGCGGGATCCGGGCCGGCACCGGGCAGGGCCGTGCAGTGCTCCGGCGGGCCGCCCGTGGTCTCGACGAGGCGGGCCCAGTCGGCGGGTTCCAGGCGGGCCAGGTCGCGGGGGCGGGTCAGCTCGCCGGTGTCGAAGCGGGACAGCAGCGCGCGGACCAGGGGGACGTGGTTGCCGGTCAGCGCGCCGAGCCGGAGGGTGAGCCGGAGCCGGTCGGCGTGCCGGGCGGTGTGCTCGTCGGCCGCGAGCCGGGACCAGAACCCCTGGGTGTGCGCGGTGTGGTCGAGCCAGAGGTGCAGGATCCGGGCACGGTCCGCCGGGTCGGGGACGGCGAGGGCGAAGAGCGCGGTGACCGGCGAGGCGTCGGTGGTGGCGGCGGCGAGGGCGGCGACCTCCTGGGCGCGCAGCGCGCGGGCGAACTCCGCCGGGTCGCCGGTCTCGGTGACGAGTCCGGTGTCGGCGGCGGCGCGCAGTGCGGCGACGAGGTCGGCCACCGGGCGGGCGGCGAGCGCCGGCAGGCCGGGTCCGAGGCCCTGCCGCAGCAGGCCGTAGAACGCCTCGGCGGACAGCCCCGTCGCCTCCGCGTGCCGGGCGGCGACGGCGGCATGGGCGCACTCCAGCGCCTCGCGGCCGGTCACCCGGGACAGATGGCCGAAGTCATCGCTTCCGTCGGTGAGTTCGGCGAGGCGGGCGCCGTCCAGGTGGGGGGCGAGATCGGCGAGGAGCAGGGCGTGGGCGCTGCGGCCGTCGTGCGGGAGGGACAGGTCGCAGACGGCGTGCGCGCCGGGATTCTCCAGGGTGCGCTCGGCGCTCGCACCGCTCTCGGTCACGGACCGGACGACGAGGTCCGGCGAGGCGGCGGACGGGCTGTGGTCGACGCGGTACCGGCCCGCCGCGTCGGTGACGGTCTCGCCGAGCGGCTGTCGTGACCGCAGCAGCCGGGCGGACACCGTGACGCGGACACCGGGCGCGGCGGAGCCGTCGTACCGGGTGACCGTGCCGGAGACGGTGACCGGGCCGGCGGCCGGGGGTACCGGGCGGGGGGTGGGGCCAAGAGTGCGGTCGGTCATGCTCGCCCTCCGGAGCACGTGCGGTCGACGGCCTGGACGTACGTGCCGGCGATCCGTGCGCCGACGATGATCCGCGTGCCCGCGGTCTCCGCGCCCGCGGTCCGCTTACCGGCGGTCCGTGCGCCGGCGATCCGTGCGCCGGCGATCCGCAAGCCCATGGACCGAGTGCCGACGGTCGCTGTGCCGACGGCCTGCGTACCGACGGCCTCCGTGCCGACGGCCTCCGTGCCGGTGATCCGCGTGTCGGCGGTCTCTGTGCCGGTGATCCGCGTGCCGACGGCCTCCGTGCCGACGGCCTCCGTGCCGGTGATCCGCGTGTCGGCGGTCATGGCATCGCCTTCCAGCGCCACATGTTGTTCGTGATCTCCGGGGAGACGCCCAGCCGCTGTTCTTCCTTCTTGATCTCCTGGACCGCCTTGTTGCCCTCCCACGCCAACTGGGCCAGCGCGAGCGGGGTGAAGACGGCCGCCGCCGTGTCCCAGGCGGCCGCCTTGTAGTCACGTCGGTAGAGGTCGTATCCGACGACACCGGCGGCGAGTGCCAGGCCGCCGATCTTGGCGAGGGTGCCGAGGGCGACGAACCCACGCGAGGCGCTGCGTGCGCCCGTCGCCGCCGCTGCCTCGCCGGCGCGGGCGGCGGCGGCCTCGGTACGGGCCACCGTGCCGGCCTCCGCACCGACCGCCGCCTCCGTGGCCGTGCCCGCCTTCGCCCCCTCGACGGCCTCCGCGGCCGCCGCCTGCGGGGGCGGGGACGCCGGCTGGGCGGGGGCCTGCTGCGCGGCCGGGGCGCTCGCGCCGCGCCGGGCGGCCGCCGCTCGCCGGGCCGTCCGGGCGGCGAGGTTCGCTTCGACGTCTCCGCCCTGGGTGACCTTGACGTAGGGCGCGCCGGTCAGGTTCTCCATTTCCGCCACGCCCTTCATGTCGGCGGCGCCGGTCTTGTAGTCGAGGCCGATCTCGATGACGTCCTTGGCCTTCTCGCCGATGAGCGTGCTCGATCCCACCGGGCCGTGCGCGTGGACGACGTCCTGCTTCAGCACGGCGACATCCACCGAGCGCCAGTTCGCGGCCTTGCTGCCGGACGACCCCGGGGCCACGCCCACGCCCCGGATGACTCCCTGGTCGTCGATCAGCACCTCGGAGGCGACGCGCTGGACGTCGACCCCCTCGGCGTCCCACCCCAGGGTGAGGGCCGATTCCAGGGTCAGGTGGGCGTTGCTCCCCCGACCGCTCCTGGACATGGCGGCGAACTCCTTCTGCGGGATGTCGTCGACCCACTTCTGCACATACTTCAAGATCGCCCTGGCCTCGTCGTCGACGCGTCCGTCCGCGTCCCCCAGCACCGAGGGCCGGTCGCGGACGTACGCGTAGCGGTTCGTCCCGCCGGCCGGCCCCGCCGGATCCGGACTCACCCAGCGGCCCAGCCAGGGCGCGTAGTAGCGGGCCCCGTGGTAGGTGAAGCCGCTCTCGGCGTCTCGTTCCTTGCCCGTGAAGCGGTACCGCTTGCGGCTGACCGTCCCGGTCTCCGCGTGGAGGGACGTCGTGCCGTACGGGTGGTACTCCTCGTACGACAGGACCAGTCCGTCCTGGTCCACTTCCAGTGCCGTGCTGCCGAGGTGGTCGGTGAGCTGGTAGCGGACCACCGGCCGCGGGTCCGCCACGGTTCGGCCGTCGCGGACCGTGGCCGTCTCCACCAGGGCGACCCGGCCGCCGCCGTCCGTGACGTGCAGGGTCTCGTACTCCTCGGTGGTTCGGCCGGCCACCGTGCGCCGGTACCGCTCGCTCGGCCCCAGCCAGGTGCGGGTCTCGGTGGTGCCGCCTCGCCGGGTGGTGGCCCGGACGCGCCGGCCGTGGACGTCGTACTGGTAGTACGTCTCTCCGCCGCCGCCGAGGTCCAGGCGGGCGAGCCGGTTCTCCGCGTCCCAGCCGAGGGCCGGCAGGTGCGGCATGGCGGTGATGTTGCCGTTCGGGTCGTGGGTGTGGCGCGCGGTGTACGTGCCGTCGGGGTCTCCGGGCAGGCTGGTGGCGAGGAGGCGGTTGCCGTCCGGCGCCGTCAGGTGGCGCCGGGTCCAGCCGCCGCCGGTCGCGGTGTGGGTGGCGGAGAGGAGGTTGCCGGAGTCGTCGTACGCGTACGTCTCGGTGTACGGGCGCAGCGCCGAGCCGTCGTGGGCGTGCGGGAGCGGGGCGAAGGGCGCGTCGGCCGGGCCGGGCTGGGTGGTCTGCCCGATGTGTTCGCGGCCCGTGGCCGCGACCAGCCGGTACACGGGGTCGTAGGTGTAGGTGCGGCGCGCGCCGACCGCGGTGTTCCGGAAGAAGACGGTGTCCTGGGCGGGGTCGTCGGCCACCACCACGTTGCCCATGGGGTCGTAGGCGTAGGCCAGCCGCTGCCAGGCCGTGCCGTCGGCCGCCGTGGTGTCCGCGGTGGCGAGCCGGAACGTCTCGCGTTCGTAGCCGTACGCCGTGCGGGCCCGGCAGCCGTACTCGATCAGGGTGCGCCGGCCGCGTTCGTCGTGGCGGACGCCGCGGACGACCGGGGTCCAGGTGCCGGTGTCCCGCGCGGCCACCTCCACCCGCTCCGGCAGACCGGCCACGTTGTAGGCGAAGCGGGTGCGGCTGCCGTCCGGGCCGGTGGCCAGGATGGGGCGGTCGAGGGCGTCGTACCGCGTGGCGGCGGTGTGCGCGGTCGTCTCCAGCAGGGGGGCCGCCAGCACCAGGGCGGTCTCCGGGTCGTCCACGGCGGCCAGCGGGGACCAGTCGGGCTCCCCGGCGGGGTCGGCCGGAAGCCGGCGTTCGGTGGTCAGCACGTTGCCCTTGAAGTCGACGGCCGTGGTGCGCAGCGCGCCCGCTCCGTCGAGGACCAGGCAGGGCCGGGTGAGCAGGTTGCGGTCCCGGCCGTCGGCCAGGGCCTCGCCGTAGTAGTAGCGGACGCGGAGCCGCTCGGCCGGCTCGCCCGGCGCCCGTGCCGTGGAGTACCGGGGGCGGCGCAACTCGTCGTAGGTCCAGCGCAGTTCGGTGCCCTGACCGTCCCAGGCGCGCACCGGTCTGTCCAGCACGTCGGCCAGGGCCCACCGCTCTCCGGTGTCCGCGGCGGCCGAGTGCGCGGCGCGGCCCAGCATGTCGAACTCCTGGGTGAGGACGGGGATCGAGCGGGCGTCGAGGACGGTCCGCTCCAGGCCCTGGACGTCCCGCAGGACCTCGGTGGCGAGCTTGCCGCCGGCGCCGTTGTCCTGGACGGTGAGGTGCGGGTTGCCGAGCGTGTCGAACCGGGTCTCGGTGTGGGTGCCCGCGTGTTCCAGCGTCTGCCGGGCGGCCCGCCCCTGCGGGTCGGTGTCGGGCAGCCCGGCCCGCTCGGCGTACCAGCGGCTGTCGCGCACGGTGTCGTTGCGGTCGTGGTCCTGCCGGGTCCAGGCGGTGAACACCACGCCGGACCAGGTGCCGTCGGGGAAGTCGGTGCGGACCAGGCGGCCCAGGGGGTCGTAGCGCAGGACGGGGGTGACCCCGCGCCGGACCAGTTCGTCCTCGGTGTCGAAGTCGCTGCCGGGCGCGAAATACGGCTCGTACCGGCGGATCGGGTTGCCCTTGTCGTCGTAGACCGTGCGCCCGGTGCCGACCCAGCGCTGCGTGCCCTGCCCCTCCTCCGGCTCGGCCCGGCCCTTGGTCAGCACGACGCGTCCGGTGCCGTCCAGGTACGTCCAGGTGTCCTGGCGGGGCGAGTCCGGTTCGCGGTGGCGTTCGCGGGCGGAGGTGTGGATCAGCACGGGGAGCCGGCCGAGGTCGTACGCCACGGTGCTGGTGGGGTCGTCGCCGGGGGCGGCCTCCGCCGTGTCCGTGTCCAGGACGTCGCCGTCGGTGCCGCCCTCCTTGCCGAGCACGGCGGTGGCGACGACCGTCCCGAGCACGTCGAAGCGTACGGCGCTGCGGTTGCCGTTGGGGTCGGTCAGCAGCCAGGGCTGGAGGACGCGGTAGTGCGGGCGGGCCTCGGCCGTGTTGGCCAGGGGGTCGCGGACCCGGACGGGCAGCAGACGGTGGGGGTCGTACTCGGTGTGCCACACGGCGCCGAAGGGGTCGATCGTGCGCACCGGGAGGCAGAACGCGTCCGGGTCGGCCTCCTGCCGTGCGGAGGGCGCCCACCAGCCGGGCCCCTCGGTCCGCTCGACGTAGCCCGCCTCGCGCAAGCCGGCGTCGGTGACGCGGTCGCCGTACAGGTGGGCGGCCTGGCCGGGGGCGAGGGCGAGCCGGTAGGTGCGCCAGGGCAGGGCGCGGGCGCCGATCTCCCGCAGCGGGAGTTCGGCCCCGAGGTCGTCCCGGGTGTACGTGGTGAAGGTGTGCGCGATCAGCCGGCGCTGGGGGTCGGGGCCGGAGAGGTCCTGGTGGTACGGGATCTCGTGCCGGGCGGCCTCGGTGAGGTGGGCGGTGAGCCGGTCGGCGGTCAGCAGCTCTCCGGGGGCGGACGGGGTGCGGCCGCCGATCTCGTACTGCCGGGCGGCCACGGGCACGCCGATGCGCCAACGGGACGGGGAGTCGGTGTCGTTGGTGACCGTCCGCTCGGTCACGGTCAGCCGCGGCCGCTCCTGTTCGGGGTCGGCGGGCGACTTGCGCGGGTAGGCGATCCGCGCCGAGCGCAGGGTGTTCCCCCATGCGTCGGTCTCCAGGGCGAACTCGTGGACCGTGCGCGGGTCGTCGGCCTGGCGCTCGCTGTGCACGGTCAGCGTCTCGCCGGGCAGGACGAGGACGACGGCGTGGGCGGCGGTGCCGCGCGGTTGCAGGAGCCGTACCCGTGGGCTGGACTCGCGGACGAGGTAGGGGCGTCGCTCGGCGGGCGTGCCGTCCTCGGCGTACGTCTCCTCGCGCAGCGGCTGCCCGCGCAGGGCCCGGGCGGCCTCGCGTTCCTCGGCGGGGGTGAGCCCGGCGGGTGGCGGGGCGGCGGGCAGCAGGGGGCCGCCGTACTCGTCCGCGTAGGGGGTGGCCAGCCGGTTCCGGTCGGGGTACCAGCCGGTGTGCTGCCAGCGTCTGACCACGGCGGGCGGCTGGTGGGGTTCGCCGGTGGCGCCGGTGAGGATGTCGCGCTGCTCGACGTAGCCGAAGCCGCGGAACTCGCGTTCGGTGCCGTCGAAATAGCCGTGCCGGTAGCGGTAGGCGGCGGACAGGGTGGTGTCCGCCACGCTGTCGTGCGTGACGGTCGCGGCGACCACCTGGACGGGGAACGGCAGCCGGGTCAGCCAGGGGCGGCCGGCCGCCTCGTCGGCCAGGCGGTGGTCGGTGGCCGAGGCGTACCGGATGGTGGTGACCAGGCCCGTGCCGTTGTCGACGCGGTTCAGCAGGTGCGGTTTGCCGCCGGCCATCAGGTCGACGTACCGGGTCTGCGGTTCGCCGTCCGGCCGGGGTTCGGCGACGACGAGACAGGCGGTGCCCCGGCCCAGGACGTCGGCGACGGAGGCGGTGGCGAGGGTGCCGGGGTGCGGTGGGCCGTCGAGCCGCTCGGGCGGGCCGAAGGAGTTGCCGGCCTGGTTGAACCACAGGCGTACGCCGTCGGGGCCGAGGTAGAGCAGGTCGGCGGGGGCGCTGCCGTCGATGTCGGCGAGCCTGACCCGCCGCGGGTCGAAGCGGTCCGGGTGGTCGAGGACGGGCGCGCCGGACATGGTGACCTTGGGGCCGAAGCGGCCGTGGCCGAGGTTCGGCCAGTAGGCGGTCTCGCCGTTGCCGATCCGCACCAGGTCGGTCAGTCCGTCGCCGGTCATGTCGGCGAGGTGGACGCTGTGCCCGCTGTCGGTGAACAGCAGCCGGGGGCCGTGCTCCTCGGTGCGCGGCGCGGCGGCCGTCTCGCTGTCGCCGAACCCCTCGGAGCCCTCGGACGGATACCAGGTGAGGCCGTCGTCGGCGGTGACGAGGACGTCGGGGAGGCCGTCGCCGGTGAGATCGGCGAACCGCAGGTTGGGGTCCTGCCAGTCCAGGGCCGGCAGCCGGCGGAAGGGCGTGAAGTCCGCCCAGCGGCCGTCGGCGGTGCGCTCGTGGTAGCCGGGGTGGGTGCCGCCGAGGTCGGCGACCGCGGGCCGTCCGTCGCCGTCCAGGTCGAGCAGGGCGCGTCCGGCCGCGCCGCCCGGCAGCGGGTCGACGGGGCGCGGCGGGGCGAACCGGCCGCCGCCGAGGTTGCGCCGGTAGTACCAGGCGCCGCCCTGCTCGGCGAGGATGCCGGCGGCCCCCTCGCCGTCGAGGTCGGTCCACTGGTGGCGGCCGTCGAGCCGTACGGTGCCCTCCTCGGAGGTCAGCGTCCCCGTGGCCGCGGAGACCGTGCGCCGGGTGTAGCCGAGGGTGAGGGCGGGCAGGTCGGCGTGCTGGAGGCCCGGCCCGGCGGGGAGGCAGCCGCGGTGGGTGAGGGACTCCAGCTTGGTGGCGGCGGGATCCTCGGCGTGGCCGAGCAGCAGGGCGTGCACCAGCTGGGGGCGGGGGCCGAGTTCGGGGATCCGGTGGAACATCAGCACGCGGCGGCACAGTCGCTGGGTGCGCAGTTCGAAGCCGGGGCGGCGGGTGGAGAACGGGTCGCCGCGCACCGGCCAGGGACGTGCCTCGTCGGGGGTGGGGGCCTCCGTGTCGTGCTCGCCGTAGTCGAACACGACCTCGAAGCGGAAGTCGGCGGCGCTGCCGGGTACGGCGTTGCCGTACCGGATCCGCTTCGGATGGCGGCCGGTGACGTGGGTGCGGTTGCGTTCCTCGGGGGCCGTGGTGTCGACGCCGGCCCGGTCCTCGCTCTTGTACTCGTAGACGGTGATGTTGCCGCGGTCGTCGGCCGTCTGCTGGAGCAGCCAGCGGTAGACCCGCCGGGCGGGGTCGGCGGGGTCGGCGATCCGGGCCTCGGGATCGCGCCCGAACAGGCTGGTGACGTTGGACCGGGAGGTGACCCGCCAGTGCGTGTCGCCGGTGGCACGGTGCCGCCACCGCTCGATCCGCGCGAAGGCGCCCTCGGTGCGCGGCCGGTAGGCGGTGACGTCGTACGCGCCGTCGGTGCGGGGCGCGGGCACTTCGGCCGGGACGAGGTCCTCGGCGCCGGTCAGCTGGAAGACGTCGTCGTCGAGATACCTCGGCAGGCCCTTGTCGGTGGCCCGGGAGACGGACGGCAGGTCGAGCGACCAGCCCAGCCCGAAGAGGGAGTTCCCCTCGCCGGAGTCGTAGCCGAGGGCGAGCCGGGGTTCGGCGCCGCGGGCCGGGGTGACGGCCAGCGGCACGGTGAGGCCGGCGGTTCCGGTCGCCGGGTTGGTGGCGAACTTCTCCCCCATCCCGCGCAGTGCGCCACCGGCCTTGGGCAGGGACAGGGTGGGCTGTCCGAGGGCGGGTCCGGCGCCGCCCGGCGCTCCGCCGGGTCCCGGGGCGGAACCCGTGCCCGGCGCTCCGCCGGGCTCTCCGGCGGGTCCGTGTGTGCGATCGTCGGCAGTGCCGTTCCAGGACATGGTCACCCGCTTCCCCGTGGGCCTGTGAGGCCGGACTCCACGGTCGCCAGAGGCGGGCGGGGTTGTCGAGGGACGTTCCGCTCAGCGGAACGCCGGTAGCCCGTTGGAGTGAACCGGCGGCACGGAGGCTGACATCGGCCGTCAGCTGCCGAGAGGGGCCGCCGTACGACGAGGGGTGGGGCGGCGCAGTCCGTCGCGGATCGCCCGGGCGGTCCGGTTCAGGTTCTCCGCCATCGCGTTCAGGTCGCGGCCGGCGGGCACGATCGAGGCGAGCGAGGCGATCACCCGGCCGTGCGGCCCGTACAACGGCACCGCCGCGCAGCACACCCCGGGCACCACCTCCTCGCGGTCGAAGGCGACGCCGCGCTCCCGGATGTCGCTCGCCGTCCGCCGCCAGGGTCCGGACAGCGGGCCGACGGGGGTGCCGGGCGGGGTCCACGCCGTCAGCACCTTGCCCGCGGCCGTGGACGCCGGCCAGGTCACGCCGGGCTCCACGGGCACCAGCTCGGCGATCTCCCCCTGGACCGCGGCCGCGGCCATGGTGCGGCCCTCGTGCAGCACGCAGACCGTCACGGTGGCGCCGGTGGCCTCCGCCAGCCGTCGCACGGCGCCGTCCGCCACGGCCAGCAGACCGGGATACGGCTGCCAGGTACGGCCCAGCCGGAAGATGCGCGGCCCCATCCGGTACACGCCGCCCGAGCGCTCCACCGCGCCCAGCTCCACCAGTTGCTCCAGCAGCCGGTGTGCGCTGCTCTTCGGCAGCCCGCTGGCCGCCGCGAGCGCGGCCAGCCGCGCCTCCCCCGCCTCTTCGATCGAATTCAGCAGGGCGAACGCCCCTGCCAGCACTCCCCGTCCGGTATTGGACATGGAAGGCCCCCGTTCTCACCCCGTCGTGGTCAAGTGATGGCGCCGGGAACAGCGGGCTGGTCGACCCGCGCGGTGCTGGTTCCCAGGGGGTCATTACCCCAGGCCGTCAGGCCGCAGACGCGGGCGATCCGGCCACGGCGGACGCGCCGGCCGGGTTCCGTCCCGACAACCTCTTCCGCTTATCCGGAGTCCACGACGTCGTGACGATCAAGAGACTTTCCGGTCGTATTTCCGAGGTCCCGCAGATCGCTGCTCTTCCCGGTAAATCCGGATACTCCGCATCGACTGCACCGCCGGTCAACACCCCTGAACAAAGGCCGCCGTTGACAAAGAAGGCATGTACAACGAAGCATGAACATGCACATCGGCGACACCTCAACGAATTCCGGGAAGCACACGCGACCCGTCATCAAGGCAGGGACCGGTGACCACGAACCAACTGTTCGCGCTCTTTTCCGACCTCGCCCTCATTCTCGTCCTCGCCCATCTCCTGGGCCTTGCGGCACAGCGATTCTCCCAGCCCGCGGTCATCGGCGAGGTAATCGCGGGAATCTTACTCGGGCCCACTTTCCTGGGCCACACAGTGTCGGACTTTCTCTTTCCCGTCGACATCCGGCCGATGCTCACCGGCCTGGCCGACGTGGGCATGGCCGTCTTCATGTTCATCATCGGTCTGGAACTGGACCGGGAGATCCTGCGGGGCACGGGGAGGCTGGCGGCCACCGTGTCGGTCTCCTCCATCCTCCTGCCGTTCGGGCTGGGCGCGCTGCTCGCCCTGACGCTGATGGAGGACAACTCCCCGGACCACCGGCTGGGTTTCGTGCTCTTCATGGGTACGGCGATGTCGGTGACCGCGTTCCCGGTGCTGGCGCGCATTCTCACGGACCGGAAGATGCAGCACACCCCGGTCGGCGGACTGGCGCTGGCCTGCGCCGCGATCGGTGACGTGCTCGCCTGGTGCATGCTCGCCGCCGTGGTCGCGCTGGCCGGCGGAGGCGGCACCGGCCAGTGGCTGCTCCTGCTGCTCGTGCCGTACGCCGCCGTGATGGTGTGGGTGGTCCGCCCGCTGCTGCGGAGAATGGTCGCCGCGGCGGACGGCCGGCTGAGCCCCGCGCTGCTGACGACCGTTCTCGCCGGGCTTCTCGTCTCGGGCGCCATCACCGAGAGGATCGGCCTCCACTTCATCTTCGGCGCCTTCTTCTTCGGTGTGGTGATGCCGAAGGAATCGACCGAGCGGTTCCGCGCGGACGTCACCGACCGGATCGGTCATGTGAGCAGCCGGCTGCTCCAGCCGGTCTTCTTCATCATCGTGGGCCTGAAAGTCGACCTGTCGGCCCTCGGGCGATCCGGGTGGCTGGACTTCGCCCTCATTCTGCTCGTCGCGGTCAGCGGCAAGTTCCTCGGCACCTTCCTCAGCGCGCGGGCGCACGGCGTCACGACGCGCCAGTCGGCGGTCCTCGCCACCCTCATGAACACCAGGGGCCTCACGGAACTGATCATCCTCACCGCCGGGCTCCAACTCGGCGTGCTCGACGAGCGGTTGTACTCCCTGATGGTCATGATGGCCGTGGTGACCACGGCCATGGCGGGGCCACTGCTCACCGTGTTCCACCCGCGCCCCTTCGCCGACCACAGCCTCGTCCCACCGGCCCGCGACGCCCAGCCACCGGCCGCCAAGCGCTGATCCCAAGCGCTGGTCCCAAGCACTGATCCGGGGCCCCGGCGGGGGCTCGCCGCCCGGCCGGAGCCTCCGGCCGGGCGGCACCTCCGGCCGGGCGGCACCTCCGGCCGGGCGAACGGGTCCGGCGCCCCCGTGGCCGCCGGACCCGTGGCCGCCGGCCCCGTCGCGGCGGCCGGCACCGTCGCGGCGGCCGGCGCCGTCGGACCGTCATGCGGGCCACTCGGGCCTGGCGATCCGCGCGTACAGCGGCGCGAGGAGTTCGTCGGCCCGCTCCCGGCCCTCCGCGGAGCCGAGGTCGGGGATGCCCCGGCCGGGCAGCACCTCCAGGGGTGTGCCGTCGGGTCCCGCGCAGCGGTCGTGGTAGAGCACCAGCGCGTGCTCGGACCGGTTGCGCCGTGACTCCCAGATCAGTCCCATCGCGTCGGACGCCTGCGCCCGGATCTCGCTCGACCAGCGCCGCGCCCGGGCGTAGTTGCTCTCGTCCTCCAGGAGCCGGGCGTCCTGGCACACGCCGGCCAGGTCCGCGCCGCTGACCAGGGAGACCAGGGTGAGGTCGGACCGGGTGCGCAGACAGCTCAGGGTCCGCTGCCACACGGCGCGGTAGGGGATCGTACGGTCGCCGGTCGGCGCATCGTGGGGCCGGGAGCGCAGCACGCTCTCCGCGAGCGCCGTCAGCGCGCTCTCCGCCACATACAGGCTGTGGTACTGGTCCAGCACCGTGCCGTCGAAACGGCCCCCGTCGAAGTGGATGTCCGCGAGCCGCGGGTTGAACTCGTCCGGCGCGTACCGCGACAGGTGCACCCGCCACAGCTCCGTGCCCGCCGGGATCACCCGGCGGTGGGGACGCAGTTTCAGGTCGATCATGGGAAAGAAGCCGCCCATCACTCCCCCTCCGCCAGTTCGCGGGCCGCGCCGACCAGCCGCTGGTCGGGGAGCCGGCCGAGCAGTGCCGCGGGGGCGCCGCCCAGCCAGGTGTTGCCGCTGAACCACCAGGCCGCGGCGCCCCACGGGTCGATGTCCGCGAGCAGCAGCCGGTTGACCTCCAGAACGACGCCGTGCGGGGTGCCGCCGGCCGGGGCGAACTGGAACTCCGGGTAGCGGTCGCCGTCCCGGGGGTCGCGCAGTCTGATCAGTTCCGGGGGCGGCGCCCCGCCGCACCGGATCCGTGCCTCGTCGGCCGACAGGGCCGGTTCCCTCAGCAGCCGGCCCTGCTCGCGGTCACCGCCGTGCGCCGGTTCGCGCACCGGCGACGGCAGCCGGAACCAGGCCGCGAGCTCCTGCGCACCGGCCACGGTCCCCGGTCCGGGCGGCGCCATGAGTCCGCGGGAGCCGTCCAGTCGCCGGCGCACCGGGTGGTCCAGCGGCAGCGGCAGCAGCGCATGGCGGACGCCCATGAGTGCCCTGCGGACCGCCCGGTCGTCGTCCGGCTCCGTCGCGGCGAGGGCCGTCAGCCTCGTCAGCAACAGCGCGTACTGCGTGTCGTCCAGTGCCTGGCGGATGGTGTCGCGGTGCTCGCCGATCAGGCCGAGCAGCCGGTCCGCCGCCCCCGCACCCTCCTCGTTCACGCCGTCCTCCCTTCTGCGTTCACGACTATGCCGACCCCCGGCGCCCACCGCGACCAAATCCCGCCTTCGGCCCCCTCACCGACCGGAATCCGTCCGGAACGCACCCAGTTCGGTGCGCATCTCGCGCCGCATCCGCCGTAGCCGGCCCCACAGTTCGCCGATGTTCTCCCGTACGGCCGCCGGCGAGTCCCCGGCACCCGGGGTCCCGTCGTCCAGGCGTCGCACCATGCCGTAGACCGCCCCGAGGTCGTGACTGAACCCGGCCGCGAGGTCGAGCACCCGCTCCGGCATCCGCAACTGGGCCTCCGCGTACACGTCCCGGTACTGGTCGCGGGCCTCCGTGAGCCGCTGCCGTACGGTCCGCAGCTCCTCCGCCCGGCCCAGCGCGTGCAGCTGGTCCGTGAGCGCGGCCAGATACTGCCGGGCGGAACTGTTCAGGGCGACGTAGCAGGCGCGCAGCTCCTGGGCGTGCCGGCGCCGCTCCCGCACGGCCTCGGCGCGCTCCTGCTCGCGCCGGCGGCTGCGGTCGGCCGCGCGCTGGGTCAGCAGCGCGGACAGCAGCGTCCCGACGACTCCGACCACCGCGACCACGGGCGCGGTCGCTTCCCCGAGGTCCACCCCGCCTCCATCACCGTAGTCCCGTCGTCTTCAGGGAAACAGCGCGACCCGGGCGCGGTGAACGGCCGGTCCGGACGTCGCCCGGTGTTCGCCCCGCCGACGACCGGACCGGACGGACGGCACCGGAGGGGCGGGCGGCACCCGGGCGAATACCGGGCGCCATACGGGAGTTGGCGGCGACAGTCCCCCGGGCGGGACGTGCCGGGGCCATCATGAGGCCACGGGGACCGACGAGGAGCCGGGGCGCCGGACGTGCGCGGCGGCCGGCGGGACGGGGGAACCATGGGTGACGAGGAGAGCGGGGGCGTCCGGGGGCTGCGGGTCTGGGCCGCGGAAGCGAGCGAACGGGCGAACGAGCTGATCGGCCGGCTGCGCGACGGTACGGCGACGGCGGCGGAGTTCGAGGGTCCGCTGGCCGAACTCACCGCGCTGCGCGACCTGCTGGACCACGACGGGGCACTCCTCGCCAAGATCACCCTGGGGCTCGGCGGCCTGCTGGCCCTGCGGTTCTCCGCGGGGCTCGGGACGCCGGAGGACCGCGAGCGGGGGCAGCGGCTGCTGCGCGAGGTGCACGATCCGGCGACGGCGGCCGGAGCGGCGGCCGAGGAGGAGGACCGCAGTCGCGCGGCACTGCTCCTGCTGACCCTGTCCGCGCCCGTGACACCCCGCGGCCCCGCCGGGCCCGCCGCGGACTTCTGGTCCGTCTTCGACTGGGCCGCGCAGGCGGGTCCCGGCGACGGGGAGGCCCTCGCGGCGGACGTGACGGCGCTGGCGGGCGAGGCGGAGACGCTGCCGCTGCCCCCGGAGGTGCGCACGGCGCTGGGGCAGGTGCGCGGCGTGCTGTCCCGGATGTCGGACGCCGGCTTCGACGACCCGGAGACGCTGCTGGCCCTGCTGCCCGCGGGCTTCCCGTTCAGGGAGCAGGTGCGCATGCTCCTGACCGCGATGGCGGAGCAGCCCGGCACACCGACACCGACACCGACAGCGCGGCCCGCCGAGCCCGCTCCCGGCCCCGGCGAACCCGCGCCCCGCCCCGGCGCGCCGTCCGCCGCCACGGACACCGGCGCCCCCGCCGGCTCCCACGCCGTGATCACCGCGCTGGTCGGCGGCTCGGAGGCGCTGCGCAGCGGTGACCCGGAAGCCGTCGACCACATCCTCCGGCGGCTGGGCGCGGAACTGGACGGGCTGCCGGACGACCACGACCGGGCGGACGAGATCAGAACCGTGATGCGGCTCGTGCTCCAGATCGGCCAGCCGCTCGGCGGCAGCCACCAGGACGGCTCCCTCGCCCGCGGCCAGTTGGAGGCCGTGGCGGAGTACTTCGCCCGGCAGACCGGCGTTCCCCCGGCGGCCGGGCTCACCGTCGCGACACGGGTGCTGACGCTGGTCGCCGAGGCGCGCAGCGCGCGGGAGACGGAGTCCGGGGAGGAGATCGCCCGGGCCGTGGCCGAACTGGAGTCCCTGGAGCGGTCCACCCCGGCCGACCACCCCGTCCGCCCCATCGTGCTGCTGGGGCTCGGCCTCGCGCTCACCGAACTCGGCACGCTCACCCGCGACACGGAAGTCCTCCTGCGGGGACTCACCCATCAGGAGACGTTCATGAGCGGCTCGTACGAGGGGCTGCCCTTCGTCCCCGAGGCCCTGCTGACGGCGCTCAAGGACGGACTGCGGGCCACCCGGGCCGTCGTGGGCCAGGACCCCGGCCGGCTCCCCGCGCACACCCCCGCACCGCCGGAAGCCGCCCCGGACGCCCTGTGCGCCTCCGGGATGACGGCCACCCTGCGGTACTCCGCCACCGGGGATCCCGCCGACCTGGACGCCGCCATCGGTGAACTGGAGCGGTTCCGCGAGCGCATCCGGCAGGGCCTGTCGCCCCAGCTCGCCGCGGACGGACTGTGGCTGCTGGCCGAGAACCTGCGGACGCGGTCCGTCCGCACCGGGGACCCGGCGGACCGGGACGCGGCCACGGACGCGGCGCTGGAGTCCCTTCAGGCGCTCGCCGCGGACGTCGTCCTGCAGACCGGCCCCGACCACGGGCTGCTGACCGCCCGGTCCGGCGCGGACCGCGGGGTACGGGCCGCCGTCCGGGCGGCGTCCGAGGGCCGCGTGGAGGAGGCCGTGGCGGCGCTCGAACTCGGCCGCGCGCTGGTGTTGCAGGCCGCGTCCACCTCACGGGCCGTACCCGAACTGCTGGAGGAGCGCGGGCACCACGAGCTGGCGCGGGCCTGGCGTTCGGCGAACGCCCACGGCGAGGCCGGACCCGGCGCTCTGCCCCGCGAACTGCCCAGCTCCCTGCGCCGCCGCGCCCTGGACGCGCTCGGCCGCCGCGAGCCGGGCGGAGTGCTGTTCCGTACGCCGGCGGTGGCGGAGCTGCGGGCCGGACTCGCGGAGAGCGGCGCGGACGCCCTGCTGTACCTGCTGGCCGGCGAGGGCGGCACGCCGGGCACGGCGATCCTCGTGGGGCCCGGCACCGATACCCGCGTACAGGCGTTGCCGCTGCTGTGCGGCGATCACAGCGGCCCCCTGGAGCGCTACCTGGACGCCTCCGCGGAGCGTCAGCGCCGGCCCGGCACCGCGACGGCGGAGGCATGGCGGCAGGCGCTGTCGGAGCTGTGCGACTGGGCGACCGACGTGGTCGTCACGCCCGTCCTGGCCGGTCTCGGGGAGCGGCTCGCCGTCGGCGGAGAGCGGCGCCGTCCCGGGCCGCCGCGGATCGTCCTGGTGCCCTGCGGCCGGCTCGGCATCGTCCCCTGGCACGCGGCCCGCCTGCCGTCCGGGGCACCGGACGAGTACCTCTGCCAGACGATGGTGATCAGTTACGCGGCGTCCGGCCGCCAGTTCCTGGACGCGGTGCGGCGGACCCGGCGCGCCCCCGCCGCCGACCCGGTCCTGGTGGCGGACGCCACTCTCTCCCTCGACTACGCCGGTCCGGAGGTGACGGCGCTGTACCGCTCCTGCTATCCGCGGGCGCGGCTGTACGGCGACATGTACGCGCCGCCCGTGACACCGGTGGCGCCCGGCACCCCGGACGAGATCCTCGACCTGCTCGACGGCACCCCGTCCCTGCTCCACCTGGCCTGCCACGCCTCGGCCGGCACCAGCCCGACGACGTCGTTCCTGGTGCTGGCGCACCCCGACGGCCGACCGGGCTCCGGCGACCGCCCCGGCCACGACCCCGACCCCGACCCCGACCGGCTGACCGTGTCCCGGCTGCTGGCGCGCCCGCGCACCGAACGGGGCGGGACGGAGGGGCCGTTGGTCGTGCTCAGTGCCTGTGAGACGGACCTGACCACCCGCGACCACGACGAGGCGCTCACGCTGACGACCGCGTTCCTGGCGGGCGGCGCGCGTGATGTGGTGGGGTCACGCTGGATCGCCCAGGACTCCGACACGGCGCTGATGATGGCGGTCTTCCACCACTGCCTGTCCGTCGAGGGGCGCGGCCCGGCCGACGCCCTGCGGGCCGCCCAGCTGTGGATGCTCGACCCGCACCGCCGCGCCCCGGGCCCGATCCCTCCCGAGCTCCTCGCCGAGCTGGACCGAAACCAGCGGCTGGCGCACCCGGCGGCCTGGGCGGCCTTCATCCATCAGGGCCATCCGGGCCTGTGAACCCGCCGCCGGAGCCGTCCGGGGCCGTGGACCCGCCGCGCCGACCGGCCCCGGAAACCCGGTGGAGGTCATGCCCGCGCTGTGCCTAAGGTCGCGGAATGAGTACACGAACCTTCCGGATCACCGTCCGCGGCGCCTTCGACGCCCTCACCGACGCCCAGCGTGCCGCGCTGCTCGCCGAGGCCGCGGAACACGACGTCCTGCACGCCGCCTTCACGCCCGACGGCACCCTCACCTACGACATCACGGCCCGGCCCGCGTTCACCTTCCGTTTCTCCGCCACGGGCGAGGAAGAGGAGGACATCCTGGAGGCGACGGAGCAGGCCGAGGAGACGGCGAAGGCGTGGCTGGCCGAGCGCGGCTACGGCTTCAAGCGTCTGCGGAGCACGGCCGAGGACCTCTCCCAGGCCCCGCTGGGCAAGCGGCAGCGCCGCGCCGCCCGCACGACCGGCGCCTGAGAACAGGCCATAAACTTGAGTAGTCAAGGATATGGCAAGGACTTCGGAAGGGGTGGCCCGTGAGCGAGGCCCTGGACGCCGCGCTGCGGCTGGTACGGGCTCAGACGGCGCTCGTACGGCGCTTCGACGCGCGGCTGGGCGGCCTGCACGGCGTGAGTCTCGCGGACTTCACGCTGCTGCTCCGGCTGGGGCAGGCGCCCGGTGGCCGGATGCGCCGGGTCGACCTCGCCGAGTCGCTGGGGCTGACCGCCTCCGGAGTCACGCGCGGGCTGGCGCCGTTGGAGCGGATCGGGCTGGTGACCCGGGAGCCGGACGCCCGGGACGCGCGCGTGGCGTACGCGGCGCTGACCGCGACGGGCCGGCGGCGGCTGAGGGAGATGCTGGCCACGGCGGAGGAGACCGCCGCCGAGATCTTCGCCGGCCCGGCATGGTCCGCGGCGGACCTTGCCGGGCTCACGGACCTGTTGTCCCGCCTCGGCGGCACGGGCCTGACGGGACGCTGACGTCTTCCTGCCACAACTCCTCGTGGCGCAGGTCACGTTGAGTTGTGGCCGGATCGTGGGCGACCCGTGCGCAGGGGGTGGCATGCTCATGGCTCGACCATTGGTTACCGACCGGTTCTACCCATGAGTAGGACCGGTGTCGGTTCCTCTCTCGCCACCCCCCACTCCACACAGGACCCACCTTGCGCAGACGCATGAGGCACAGGCGTGCCCTGCTGCCCGCCTTCACCGTGACCACTCTGTTCTTCGCCGCGGCCTGCTCCTCGCCCGCACCGCAGGCGGCGGACCACCGGCCGGCCGCCGGACAGGAACAGCGGATCCGGTCCGCCGAGGACCCCGCCGACGGCGCGGACCACGCGCTCACCGTCGCCGCCGCGCCCACCGCGACCGCCACCGCGACCGCCACCGCGAGCCCCGGCGGGTCCGCCCGTTCCGCCCGGCAGGCGCACAAGACCACGCTCGCCGTCCGCGCGTACGACAGCCACACCCGGCGCGCCGTCATCTCCGACCAGCCCCGGCGGAACGGGAGTCCCTCCGGTTCGCCCGGCCCGTCCGCCGGCGCCTCCGCCGCACCGCACCGGACCGCCGTGGGCGACGTGATCGCCAGCGCGCCGGCGCCGGGCGCGCCGCACGGGCTGCTCGCCAAGGTCACCGAGGTGATCGGCGAGACGGACCGCGGCACCGAGGTGCAGACCGAACCGGCCACGCTCAACGCCCTGCTGGGCGACGACACGGCGAAGGGCGACGTGCCGGTCGACCCGTCGTCCTTCACCGTCGACAAGCTGCTGCCCGATGTGCGGGTGTCCTGGTCGAAGACCGGTGACGTGCACGCCGGCCCCAAGGGTGCGACGGTGCCGCTCGGCAGTCTCCGGCTCGACGTCAGCGCCGAGGTGCCCGCCACCGGGAGCGCCTCCGCGTCGGCGTCCGCCTCCGTGCGCGGCTTCGTCCAGGTCGCCCCGCAGGTCGACTTCGCCTACGGCGGCGCCGGGACCGACGCGCCGCCCGGCTCGGCGTACCTCGGCGTGTCCGGCGACTGGACCTCCGGCTGGGCGGTCAAGGGGCGGGCCGCGGCGACCACCGGCAGCAGCCCGCTGCGGATCCCGTTCGCCAAGCTGCACGCCGACCCCGTCCTCCAGGTCGGCCCGGTCCCCGTCGTCGTCAACCTCGATCTGACCTGCTACTTCCAGATCAGCGCCGACGGCCGGGTCTCGGTCGACGTCGAGCAGAGCCTGAAGGGCGACTTCAAGGCGGGCGGTACCTTCGGCCCGGCCAAGGGGTGGACGCCGGTCAGTTCCTCGGACATGAGCGGAACCCCCGTACGCGCCTCCGTCAGCACCGCCGGGAGCGTGAAGACGGCCCTCGGCGCCGAGGCCACGGTGGGCCTCTACGGCACCGTCGGCGTCACCGCCGACCTGGCCCCGTATCTGCGCGGCGAGGCCGCCGGCACGATCACCGCGGCGACCGACGGCAGCGAGCCGAAGGCGGACGGCACCTGGGGCGTCTACGGCGGCGTCGACCTGTCCGGCACGCTGCGCCTCCAGCTGTCGATCTTCGGGACCCCGGTGATCCAGCGGAGCATCCCCCTGGGCGTCCTGCACCGCGAGTGGAAGCTGGCGGGCGGCTCGCTGTCGTCGTGACGGCCCGGCACCGCGACCGCGGCCGGGGCGCCTCCCGGCGCGCGGGTCAGGCGGCGCCGCCCGGCGTCCAGCCCTGGCGGCGCAGTACGGCGGACACGTCCGGTGCCCGGTAGTGCTCCCCCTTGAGCACCTTGCCGTCGGCCCGGCGGGCGATCTGCCCGTCCGGGCCGACCTTGCTCATGTTGGCGCGGTGGACCTCGGCGATCACCTCGTCGAGGTCGATGCCGTGCACCAGAGCCGTGCCGTAGGCCACGTACACCACGTCGGCCAGCTCGTGCGCGAGCCGGTCCAGCGGTCCCGCCACCGCGACCTCGGCGACCTCCGCGGCCTCCTCCGCCAGCAGTTCCCCCCGGTGGGCGGCCAGTTCGGGGTCCACCTCGGCCGGCGTGCTGCCGGCGGCCAGGCCGAAGGCACGGTGGAACTCACGGACGAGGGGGGCGGGCGAAGTGCTCATACGGCGACTCTAACGGCCGCCACCGACAGCGCCCGCCGCCCGCGGCCGGACCCCGAGTGCCCCCGGCCCTGGTCAGGGTCGCGCGTCGCCTGGCAGGATCACCGCATGTCCAAGATGTTCCCCCGGGTCAGCAGGCGCCGAGCGCTGCGGGGCGCGGCCGTCGGTGTCGTGGCCCTCGGGCTGCTGCTGTGGTGGCTGCTGCCGCTGGGCGAGAAGCCGCCGAGCGGGACGATCGTGTTCAGCACCGGTACGCCCCGCGGGGTCTACCAGGAGTACGGCGAGCGGCTGCGCGCCGAGCTGGGCAAGGACATGCCGGGCCTGAAGGTGAAGCTGCTCAACAGCGCCGGTTCGCAGGAGAACGTCCGGCGTGTGGCCACCGGGCAGGCCGACTTCACCATCGCGGCGGCCGACGCGGTGGCGACGTACCAGCTGCGGCACGGCAGCGGCGCCGGCCGGCTGCGCGGGGTGGCCCGGCTCTACGACGACTACATGCACCTCATCGTGCCCCGCGACTCGGACATCAGGAGCGTCGCGGACCTGCGGCACAAGCGGGTGGCGACCGGACTGCCGAATTCCGGCGTACGGCTGATCGCCGAGCGGGTGCTGCGGGCCGGCGGCATCGACCCGCGCAAGGACATCACGCCGGTGGGGGACGGCATAGACATCGGTCCCACGCGCCTGCGGCAAGGGAAGATCGACGCTTTCTTCTGGTCCGGCGGCCTGCCCACGAAGGGCCTGGCCGGGCTGGCGCAGAAGGGTGCCTTCCGGTTCGTGCCGATCGACGACGGCCTCGTCGCCAGGCTGCACGACGAGGGCGAGGGCGCGGGCTACTACCGGGCCACCAACATCCCCGAGTCGGCCTACCCGAACGTCCAGCACGGTACACAGGTGCCGACCATCGCCGTGTCCAACCTGCTGATGACGCGTACGGACATGGATCCCCGGCTGACCGAGTGGGTGACCCGCACGGTGCTCGACAGCCGCGACGACATCGGCCGGCACGTCCACTCCGCCCAGCTGGTCGACCTGCGCACCGCCATCTACACCGACCCCCTGCCCCTCCAGGAGGGCGCCCGGCGCTACTACCGGTCGGTGAAGCCCTAGGAGGCCCGGTTCGGACCGGCACCGGTCCGCGACGCCCGGCACGACGGGGGACCCGGCCGCGGACGAGGGCCGGGACCGGGGCGGAGCGACAGCCACCCGGCACGATCCGGAGCGCCGCCGGGACGCCTCAGGAAACGGCGCCATCCGGCCCGTCGCGGGGACGCCTCAGGAAACGGCACCATCCGGCCCGCCGCCGGGACACCTCGGGAAACGGCGCCATCCGGCCCGCCGCCGGGACACCTCGGGAAACGGCACCATCCGACCCGCCGCCGGGACGCCTCAGGAAGCGACACCATCCGGCCCGCCGCCGGGACACCTCGGGAAACGGCGCCATCCGGCCCGCCGCCGGGACACCTCAGGAAGCGGCGCCCGCCGGGTTCCCGCCGGACTCCGCGTGCCGTGGCACCGTGACCGTCACCCGGAGCCCCCCTGGCTCGTGGTGGGCGTAGTCGATCGAGCCGCCGCCCGCCGCGAGCAGGGCGCGGGTGATGGACAGGCCCAGGCCCGAACCCTTCACGTTCTGATGCCGGCCGCTGCGCCAGAAACGGTCGCCGACCCGCGCGAGTTCGTCGTCGGTGAGGCCCGGACCGGTGTCCGTGACGACGACCGTGGTGGTGTCGCCGTCGGCGGTGACCCCCACGGCCACCGTGCCGTCCTCGGGGGTGAACTTCACGGCGTTGTCGATGACCGCGTCCAGCGCGCTGGACAGGGCGATCGGATCGGCCCAGGCGGTGGTGGGCGGGCAGTCGCCGGTCAGCCGGACGCCCCTGGCCTCGGCGGCCGGCGCCCACGCGGCCACCCGTTCCCCGGCCAGCGCGCCGATGTCGGTCAGGCTCAGATCGGCCTCGGCGTGCTCGGCCAGCGCCAGGTCGAGCAGGTCGTCCAAGACCTGCGCGAGGCGCTTGCCCTCGGTGCGTACCGAGGCGATCTCCGGGTTGTCCTCCGGGAGTTCGAGAGCGAGCAGTTCGATGCGGAGCAGCAGCGCCGAGAGCGGGTTGCGCAGCTGGTGCGAGGCGTCGGCGACGAAGGCGCGCTGCTGCTCCAGCACGTCCTCGACGTTGTCCGCCATCTCGTTGAACGAGCGGGCCAGCCGTCTGAGTTCCGGCGGCCCGCCGGCGACCGCGACCCGGGACTTCAGACGCCCGGTGGCGATGTCGTGGGTGGTGGCGTCCAGCACCCGTACCGGCTTGAGCACCCAGCCGGTGAGCCGCAGTGCCGCGCCGACGGCGAGCAGCATGGCCGCGATCTCGCCGGCGCCGATGAACAGCCAGCCGCGCAGGATCCGGGAACGCAGCTGTCCGGTGGGCGAGTCGGTGACCACGACCGCGACGACGTCCCCGTCCCGGATCACCGGCGAGGCCACGACGAGCCGGCCGCGCTGCCAGGGCCACACCTGTCCCGGGTCATGGCTGCGCCGGCTGAGCAGCGCCTCGTCGAACGCCCTGCGGACCTCCCCCGCCGGCGGTACGAACCAGTCGCCGGGCGCATTGGCCATGGCCGAACCGTTGCGGTAGAAGACACCGGCACGGATGCCGTAGACGCCGTAGTAGCTCTTCAGCTCGCTGCGCAGGGTCTCCCCGCGCTCGTCCGTGGTGGTGCGCCGTGATCCGCTGGGGGCGTCGGTGACGAACTGGGCGAGCGCGGCGAACCGTGCCGTGTCGTCGATCCGGTCGACGACGACCCGCTGCTGCCGGGCGGCGGCCACGCTGCCGGCGAGCGGGACGCCGAGCGCGAGCAGAACCGCCGCCAGCAGGACGATGAGCAGCGGGAGGAGACGTGTGCGCACCCGGCCCCGCTAGGCGGCCGGGGCGACGAGCCGGTAGCCGACGCCGCGTACGGTCTCGATCAGCGCGGGCATGCGCAGTTTGGCGCGCAGGGAGGCGACGTGCACCTCCAGGGTGCGGCCGGTGCCCTCCCAGGCGGTGCGCCAGACCTCGCTGATGATCTGTTCCCGCCGGAAGACCACCCCGGGCCGCTGGGCGAGCAGGGCGAGCAGATCGAACTCCTTGCGGGTCAGCTGGATCACCGTGCCGTCCACGCTGACCTGGCGGGTGGGCAGTTCGATCCGGACGGAGCCGAGGAGCAGGGCGTTCTCGCTGTCGGCCGCGGGGTCCTCGTGGACGGTGCGCCGGCTGACGGCGTGGATCCGGGCGAGCAGTTCCCCGGTGTCGTACGGCTTCACGACGTAGTCGTCGGCGCCGAGGTTGAGCCCGTGGATGCGGGAGCGGACGTCGGAGCGCGCGGTGACCATGATCACCGGGATGCTGGTGCGCTTGCGGATCTTGCCGCAGACCTCGTAGCCGTCCTGGTCGGGCAGGCCGAGGTCGAGCAGGACGACGCCGAAACCGGCGCCTTCGGGGACGAGCGCCTGGAGCGCCTCCTCGCCGCTGCGCGCGTGGGTGACTAGGAAGCCGTGGCGCGCGAGGACGGCCGACAGCGCCGCGGCGACGTGGTTGTCGTCCTCGACGAGGAGCAGTCTCATTCCGGCCCCCTCCGGTTCAGCGGTCGTACGGTCTCGGTTCGCGTCGGACTTGTAGATCACCCGCACGCGCGCGTGCACCATGGCAGTGACGCTGATGGATAAGGACGGCGTCAAGAGGGTTCAGGTTGCCTGTCGCTTCCGTTACCCGCCCGATACGCGCCCGCGCGACGTGTACTACGACACGTGTCCGATTGCTATCGGATCGTGATGCTCAGATCTCCCTCAGATGTGATGACGCAGGTCACAGCCCCTCATTACTGTCCTCGGAAACCCGAGGAGGACGGAGCCCGAGAGCGATGACCAAAGTAACGGTGGCCAAGGAAGATGTGGCCACGTCCGACGAACTGGTCGTCCTGAGCAGCGTCAACAAGCACTTCGGCGCGTTGCACGTGCTCCAGGACATCGACCTGACGATCGCCCGCGGCGAGGTCGTCGTGGTCATCGGGCCCTCCGGGTCCGGCAAGTCGACCCTGTGCCGCACCATCAACCGCCTGGAGACGATCGACTCCGGCACGATCACGATCGACGGCAAGCCCCTGCCGCACGAGGGCCGGGAACTGGCCAGGCTGCGGGCGGACGTCGGGATGGTGTTCCAGTCGTTCAACCTCTTCGCGCACAAGACCGTGCTCGAGAACGTGATGCTGGGCCAGGTCAAGGTCCGCAAGGCGGACAAGAAGCAGGCCGAGGAGAAGGCCCGGGCGCTGCTGGACCGGGTCGGCGTGGGCACCCAGGCCGACAAGTACCCGGCCCAGTTGTCCGGTGGCCAGCAGCAGCGGGTCGCGATCGCGCGGGCGCTGGCGATGGGCCCGAAGGTCATGCTGTTCGACGAGCCGACCTCGGCCCTCGACCCCGAGATGATCAATGAGGTCCTGGAGGTCATGCAGCAGCTCGCGCGCGAGGGCATGACGATGATCGTCGTCACGCACGAGATGGGCTTCGCGCGATCGGCCGCGAATCGTGTCGTCTTCATGGCGGACGGCCGGATCGTCGAACAGGCCGCGCCCGACCAGTTCTTCAGCAACCCGCGCAGCGACCGGGCCAAGGACTTCCTGTCCAAGATCCTGCACCACTGACGGGTCGCGTCGCTCGCCCCGGACCTCGTCTCTCACCACTCAAAGGATGTTCACCATGAAGCTTCGCAAGGTCACCGCCGCCTCGGCCGTCCTCCTCGCCCTCTCCGTGACCGCCACCGCGTGCGGCGGCGACAAGGACGACAAGGGCTCCGGCGATGGCAAGAAGATCACCATCGGCATCAAGTTCGACCAGCCGGGCATCGGCCAGAAGACCCCGCAGGGCTACTCGGGCTTCGACGTCGACGTCGCCACCTACGTCGCCAAGAAGCTCGGTTACAGCGCCGACCAGATCGAGTGGAAGGAGTCGAAGAGCGCCGACCGCGAGACCATGCTGAAGCGCGGTGACGTCGACTTCATCGCCGCCTCCTACTCGATCACCCCCGAGCGCCAGCAGCTGGTCGACTTCGCCGGCCCGTACCTGCTCGCCCACCAGGACGTCCTGCTCCGCGCGGACGACGTCACGATCAAGTCCGCGGCGGACCTGAACAAGGCGAAGCTGTGCTCGGTCACCGGCTCGACCTCGGCGCAGAACGTCAAGGACCGCCTCGCCCCCAAGGCGCAGCTCCAGAAGTACCCGACGTACTCCGCCTGTCTGACCGGTCTCCAGAGCAAGGCGATCGACGCCCTCACCACGGACGACTCGATCCTCGCCGGTTACGCCAGCCAGTCCCAGTTCAAGGGCAAGTTCAAGCTCGGCGGTCTGAAGATGACCAACGAGAACTACGGCATCGGCGTCAAGAAGGGCAGCGACCTCAAGGCCAAGATCAACAAGGCCCTCGAGGAGATGGTGGCCGACAAGTCCTGGCAGAAGGCCGTGGACAAGAACTTCGGCCCGGCCGGCTACAAGAACGAGCCGGCCCCGAAGATCGGCGACATCAAGAGCTGAGGCAACGCCCGTGCGGCGGGCCCCCCCGGGGGGGGGGGGGCCCCGGCCCGCCCCCCCCCCCCGGCCGGGGCCCGGGGGG
>NZ_JAINRE010000025.1 GCF_020400595.1 Streptomyces naphthomycinicus
AGGCCCACGCGACCGACTGAGTTACAACTTTCTCTACTGGTTCAAGGCGGCCCGCCTACGGCGGGCCGCGCGCGCGGGCGGCCCCGGGCCGCCGCCGCTCCTTGTCTCCGCCACCGCTCCGGCGGCCCCCGCCGCTCAGCGCGCAGTGCCGCCAAGGCGGACAGCCAGACCAGGAAGGAACCCGCAAGCCCGAGCAGCAGGACCAGGCCGACACCAACCAAGCGAGACCACACCGTCCAACCGACCACCGATCCAAGCCAGACCGGCGCCAGCACCGCGGGCAGAGCCATGCGCCATGCAGCCGCGCCGGCAACGCCCCGGCCGGGACGATGGCGAGGGCCGTGACGATTGGAAATGGCGTGGCTGAGGTTGGCGGGGGGTTGCTGGAAACACACGTGACAGGTGCTCGTTCGGCGCAGCCGCCGTCGTGGCTGACTTTCGGTGGCTCAGGTTAGGACCCCCTCCCACTCCGCAACACAAGGACGGGGTTGCAGCAGCACCCCGCATCCGAGCACTTCTCTGGGCACTGCCCGGCGGCGGCATGGAGATGACCGACTCGCTGCCGGGAGCCGTCGTCCGCGGGCCTGGACGTGGAGATCACCGGGCTCGTCACCGTGACGGCACCGCTCGGTTCGCCGCGACTTCAGTGCACCGTCCCGGAGTTCACACGGCGGTGCCTGCGATGTGCAGCAGCCTCGCGGGGCAGGAGAGCGGAGCCAGGTAAGCCCTGATCTAGTAGCCGGAGCTGTCTTTGTAGTCCGGTTCGAGGTGGCGTTCAGCTGGGCGACGCTGCCAAGCCTCCACGTGCGGTGAGGTGCCGATCGATCCATTGCCGCATTCAGACCTTGCGGAATCGCTCCACGTCAGGGCCCCAAGTAGACGCGATCCATGCCCCGTTGTCAGTGTCGGCGGCTACTGTGCTACCTCACGGGATCGTTATGTCCGCAGAAAGCTAGGGGGCGGTCTGTGTCCGAGTTTGCTACACAACGGTTCTTCGACTCCCGGCAGCGCCAGTTGATCTACGAGCAAGCAGAGGGCCTCTGCCAGCGCTGCGGCATAGAACTGGGCGAGAGCTGGCACGCAGATCACCGCATTCCCTGGGCTGAAGGCGGCCCGACCACCGTCGAAAACGGACAGGCCCTGTGCGAGGGCTGCAACCTGCGAAAGGGCCAGCAGATGCAGTACACCGACAACTTCGTACCGCGCCCCTTCCAGCGGGAAGTCAGCACGGTCGTCCTTGATCGGATCACGGCCGGGAAGGACCGCACCATCGTCCTGGCGTCTCCTGGGTCAGGCAAGACCCTCGCTTATCAGTCCCTGGCCACCCGTCTGATCCGTGAAGGATTGGTCGACTACGTCGCTGTCTTCGTCCCTCGCGTGGCTCTGGCACAGCAGTGCGAGATCAGTTGGATGCATAAAGCCCCTAATGGTGCCATCGGTGGCTTGTGCCTGCTCTTCGACAGCACCAAACGGCTGGGCATGATTCGCCACAAGATCAGCGATCCGCCTCTGACCCACCCGAACGAGCCGGGAAGCGGCTTTGTGGCCACCTACAGCGCGCTTGTCAGCAGCGAGCGGCTGTTCGTGGAGTGGGCACGGAAGCACGAAGGTCGCTTCTTGCTGATCGCCGATGAAGCTCAGTTCTGTGGTGCTGCCGGAGATCGGGAAGACGGCGGTGGGACGAAGGCCGGCGGCCTGGTTGAGCGTGTGCACTCCTTCGCCCGTCATACCCTCCTCCTCACAGGTACGCCGTACAGGGCCGACAACCAGCCGTTGATCCTGGCCGACTATGAACCCGATCCGACGGACCCGCGACGGATGACACTCGTCCGCGATGCCGAAGCTACATATGCCGACGGCATCGCCGAGGGCTACCTGCGGCGCTTCGAGATGCACCTCACAGAGGCGCGGGTGACGCGACGTACTCTGGGCGATCCTGCTGCACCCAACGGCGACAGCATCCTGGAGTACAACCTCTCGGATGACGGCAGCGAGCTTGTCCCCGTGCTGCGGGACGAGAAGACCTGGCAGCCGTTGGTCGACCGTGTCGTCAGAGCTGTGAAGGATAAGCAGAAGTTCAACCGGGCATACCGCGGGTTGATCTCCTGCATGGGGCAGAACGAAGCCAAGAAGGTGCAGAGGTACCTGAGCGAACGCTACCCCGATCTCCGCGTAGGACTCGCCATTTCGTCTGATGCCGGGGCTCCGCAAGAACTCGCAAACTTCAAGCACAAACCCATGGACATCCTCGTCACAGTACGGATGGCCTTCATTGGCTACGACTGTCCGGAGATCACCGTCGTAGGCGTCCTCACTCACTATCGCGACGGTGGCCACCTGATGCAGTTGGTCGGACGCGGTCTGCGCGTATGGAACAAGATGCCTCCGCGTGAACAGTCATGCGTGATCGTTGCGCCCGACGATCCCAAGATGCAGGGCTTCCTCGCGTTGCTGCGGGACGAGAACGAGCAGGGTCTCAAGCTTCTGGCGGAGCGCGAGGTCTCCGAGGAGGAGGAGAAGGAGGACTCCGAGCCTGTGCAGGAGGCTCTGTCCTTCGTCGAGGCGGCTGTAGCTACCACCACCAGAGCCGCCGGCAATGAGAGTGAGATGGACGCAGATGAGCTTCAACTGGTGGAGTACATCAAATCTGCTGTTGACTCCGCCGAGACACCTCTCAAGCTCAAGGACGTGGTCGAGCTTGCCGGGATCATGCTGAAGGCTGCTCCGAGTGTCCCAGAGCAGCGGACGGAGCCGGATGCTCCGCCCACCTACGAACCGCCCAAGACCGAGAGGGAACAGATCGCCGCGATCAAGGCCCAGACCGCGGAAGCTATCAAGCAGCACTTGTACCAACGAGGCGTTACGCCCGAATCGCCCGGCTATCAGGAGGCGCTGATGCAGGCAACCAAGCGCGTGAACGATGCCGCTGGCTACAACGCGCAGCAGGCCAACACGCTGGAGAAGGCCAACCGAAGGCTGCGGGCCGTACTAAGCGCCCTCAAATAGGAGCCACCCATGACTGTGCGTGTTGAGTCAAATAGCTACCTGACGGATGAACAACATCGCATTTACACCCTGCGAGAGGCGCTCGAAAGGAACGGTGGTACACCGTCCGGCTTCCTCGAACTGCTCGCTGCGGTAGTAGAGGACGAGACCTGGCGGAAGGTCCCCTCGGGGATCAACAGTGACGAGCCGTTCGAGGATTTCGCCGCGTTCGTCGAGGCCAAGCCACCTTTCGGTCTAGGAGCCAAGGTCGAGGACGTGCGGCTCTTGCTGCAGATGAAGCATCCGCACGAAGGCGTCGGTCACGTCCGACAGCAAATGGAAGGAATGCGAGCCGAGGTCGCCAAACTCCTCGGGCCAGCTCCCGGCGACGACCCGGTCACACGGGACGCTCATGACTTCGGAGCGTACGCCAAGTCGGGAGGGTGGCTATTCGCCCTGAAGGTCGCCCGCTGCGTGCAGCCTGGATCCAATCAGGGTGAAAAGTCCGTTGTGCCTCCTCGTGGCAGTCGTGATGAGGTGGCAAAGGTGTCTGCGAGCGAGTTCGGCCGCAGGGCCGGCTCGTCCTCGAACCGGGTTATGCGCTTCTACCGGGCATGGGCTCGGGCGGCTGAGGATGGCTTGGTTCCCCCCTTCGAGCAGCTTCAGCCAGGCGTCGATGTTGAACTGCCGGATGCAGAAATCTGGAGCGAGTACTACACGGCGCGCTCCAGCGGAGATTCCGAACGGGGAGCGCTAATCACTGCTGCCGCGACGGCTGAGGGGATCCGCCCAACAAAAGCACTCGAAGTCGCCGAGAACCCTACAGCTCTGCGAGCGGCCATCCTCGCCGACGAGAGTACAGCCGAGGCCGCGAGGAACGCCCTCATGGACCGTCTGGAGGACGATATTGCTCTGCAGGCTGCCATGGCGAGGCACATCACCGATACTGACACGCTGAGGAAAGCCGTGGCGGCGGAGGCGAAACGTGCCGATCAAATCGAGTATGTGCGGGCGGCGGTCGAAGAGGGAACGGTTAAGACACCCGCTGGTCAGATCATCGAGATTCCGGCAGATGTCAAAGCTGAAGCTGAGCAGCGACTGATTCCCTCAGGCAATTCTGCGCAGAGCGGCCCTGAAGAGGCTGCTGCCGCGTATGAGGTACTTCATCAATTCGTAGCGCAGTCGGTTGAGAAGGACCCGCAACTCAGGGTCCAGGAACGCCGATCTAAGCTGCACGGACGAGTCAAGTCTGCGTCGAAGGCATTCGAGCAGCTTAGCCTCGATGAATTGAGCGAGTTGTACGACGAAGAACTGGTGGAAAGCCTGGAGCAACTGCAAGGATTCATCGCGGCGTGCCTCCAGAACCTGAAGCAGGCGACGCAAGGTCCTGCGCTCCGCGCCGTTCGCGGTGCTTAGGTGACTCCCGTTCACGCTCGGAACGGCCGGGTGGATGCAATTTCCGCCCGGCCGCCTCTGCCGCCAGGACGACTTTAGGCTGGCATGCCGTCACTCTCGCGGAATGGTCGGCCAGGCACGGAAAAGGGACTGTCGCCGGGGCCGAGAACGTACTCGGTGCTTCCTCTCCAGTAAGACCGCTGGCCGAGTATCCAGAAATAAAGGTCGTTCAGAGCGGGTGGCCACAGAACGAGGCCAACTCCACCTATGTGGCCGTATGCATTGGTGCGGGCTAGTGGCTTAAGCAGTTCAATCAGTTCGAGTCCCGCGTTCTGCCCTGCAACGGCAGCGGTTGTGGCCGCAGTAATGAGGTCAGCCAACTGAAGGTGCGGCACGTGGTGAGAAGGTGCCGTCACGATCGGCATGGCGATCTGGTCAGGCTTTGTATAGCGGGTACCCGTGGACGTCAGGTCGAGTGTCGCGGCCAGCCATTTGCTGTGATCTGTAGGGCCTCCTCCCGGGACATCGGCAATCACTACACCTCTTTGGTCGACCTCCTTTAGGTGGCGACTAATGCGATCATAAAGATACTTGAGAATCTCTGAAGCGGCTTCCTTCTTTTCCCACGGCACCATGGCTCTATCCCAAACCACTACCGCCGTTTTAACTCGACAGTCTGCGGCGATCTCAAGTAGCCGGCGGCGGGCGTATTTGACGACGCCCCCGCCTGCTTTGGCAAGGAAACTTCCCTTAGGTGAGTTCCATTTGAACTCCTCTTCATCCGGCATTCCAATCTCGACCCTCAGTGCTGCGACCATAGCCGTATATTGAGGAACTTGCTCTTCTGGAAACATTACTGCGCCGATGGACAGCAGTTCCCCCAAGCCTGACCGACGGGGTTTTGGCTGGCCGCTGTCGTCGATGAAGACCAGTTGCATGGATCAAGATCCTGTCGTCTAGCACAGATACGCCCCGGTTAGCGGTTAGACGGAGCCACCGGTTCACGTGCATATTGACTCTCAGAGCGACGTGACGGTTGTACGTCTGGCATCGATGACTGCTTCGGCCCAGGGGCGCGGACCTCGAAGGTTCTCTGATCGGTCTCATCCCGCCAGGCAAGCTAACAGGGGGGACTGACAACGGGATGAGGGCCGGGAGTTGCGGTACAGCAGCCAGGTACAGCAACCCAAGCAACCGGCAGCACCCCACACCGGCCGACATGGGCCGCCAAGCGACCTGTATGACCGTCTCCGACCCATCTGTCTAGAGCTACGGATCAGAAGGTTGCAGGTTCGAATCCTGCCGAGTGCACACAGAACAGAGGCCCCGGAGAAATCCGGGGCCTCTGGCGTTTCGGGGTCGTACAGCAGCCGGGTACGGCAACGGCGTCAACCGCGTCGCGAACGACGTGTCGGTGACCGACCGAGGGCGGGCCGGACGCCGGCGAGGGGTGACCTGCCGGGCGCGCGGAGGGAAGGCCCCGGAGGGAAGGCCCCGGAGGGATCCGGGGCCTTCGGCGTGTCCCGTGGTCAGCACTCCTCGTCCGGGTCGTTCCGGTTCAGCTTCTCCAGGTATTCGTGGGCCAGGCCGGTGGCGCGGGTGAACCAGTCGGTGATGATCGCCAGTTCCTCCGCGGAGTAGTCGGCGAAGAGGGCCGTCAGCCGCTTGTAGTGGCCCGCGTAGACCGCCTCCACGCGGCTGACGGCGGCCGGTACGGCGGCCACCCGGACCCGGCGGCGGTCCGCGGGGTCGGGGCGGCGGGTGACGTAGCCGGCGCGTTCGAGGCGGTTGAGGATGCCGGTCACCGCGCCCGTGGTGACGTGGGCGCGGGCCGCGAGGTCGCCGGCGGTCAGCAGGTCGTCGCCGGCCTCCAGGACGAAGGCGAAACAGGTCAGGTCGGTGACGGTCAGGCCCAGCCGCCGGGCCAGCTCCTGCTGTCCGATCAGGTGGGCGGCGATGAGGTGGTCCATCGCCGACAGAGCCTCGGCCGGGGTGGCGGGCGGACGCGGCGTGCCGTGCATCTTTCGTAATCCCTTAGCTCGTGAGATATTCGGCCTGTAAATGTCTTAGCTACTAAGGGAACGTGGTTCGTCCCCTGGAGGCGGCTCCATGAGTCTGTACGACGAGGGTCACACGATCGCCGGCTGGACCGGCTTCGGCATCGCGGCCGTGGGCAGCGCGGTGGTGGGGTGCGGGGTGTGCGCGGCCTCGCTGCCGCTGGTCGCGGGCGGGCTGGTGGTAGTGGCGGTGAGCGTCCTGGTGACCTGGGCCCTGCATCTGGCGGGCTGGGGCAAGCCGCCCGGGGTGCGGCCGCGCGGCGACTGGGGCATGCGGACCCGTGACGTCCGGGCCCGGCAGGGGCATGCCGGGTGCGTCAGCTGCCGGCTGGCGGGGCGGGGACGGACGGCGACGTCGGCGGCGCCGATGCCCGCCGAACCGGCCCCCGCGACCTCCGTCGAGTGAACGAGGTCTTCTCGCGGGGCGGTTGCCGGCCCCCGCGGCCGGCCTCCGGGGCGGAGGCGGGTGACGGCCGGGAGCGGGTCCGCAGGCCCGGCGCCCGGCCGAGGTCCGCCGCGCCCCCCTGTCCGGCGCCCCGCCGCCCCCGGGCCGCTGTCGGACCCACCTCGTACCCTCGCGAGTGATGGCACAGGTGTGGAAGTGCGCGGGGCTGCGCTGGACGGCCGGCGGCCCGGCGCTGGAGTGGGACGGCGGGCGGCGCAGTGCGCTGCCCCGGGGGAAGCGGATCGCCTTCGCCGTGGGGGAGCGGGGGGTGCGGACCTGCGTGGGGGCGCGGGGGCATGCCTGTCCGGTGCGGGCGGCCGTGCCGGGGCGGACCACGGGGGCCCGGTGCGAGGAGTGCGCGCGGCTCGACCGGGCGCACTCCGTGGCCGCCGACACGATCGCGGACGATCCCCGGCCGTACCGCGTCTATCTGGCCTGGTTCGGGCCCGGGATGGTGAAGGTCGGCATCACCGCGCTCGAACGCGGCCCCGCCCGGCTGCTCGAACAGGGCGCCGTCTGTTTCAGCTGGCTGGGCACCGGTCCGCTGATGGCCGCGCGGCGCACCGAGGAACTGCTGCGGGCCGCGCTGCGGGTGCCGGACCGGATTCCGTACGCCGAGAAACGGGCGGTGCGGTCGGCGCTGCCGGCGACGGAGCCGGAGCGGGCCGCCGAGCTGCGGGAGCTGCACGCGCGGGCCGTCGCGCTGTCCGGATGGCCGGAGTCGCTGCGGCCCGAGCCCTGCCAGGTCGTCGATCACACAAGGGTTTTCGGTGTCGCCGGGGTCCCCGCGGCGTTTGGCGAGGTCGTGGAGCTGGTGCCCGGCGGGAGCGTGTGCGGGGAACTGGTCGCGGCGGCCGGCCCCGATCTGCATCTGGCCGTCGGCGGTCGCGGGCTCGTGGTGCTCGACACCCGGCTGATGACCGGCTGGGAGCTGGTGCCGCCGGAGTCGGCGACGGCCGGATGCGCCTTCCCCGTAAGGGAGTTCAGGAGAGCGCCGGACGGGTTGTTCTGAACCCGGGAGTCTCCTGAGCGGCGCCTGTGTGTTTCTCAGGGAAATCACAGATTCGTGAAAGCGTGTTCTCAGAGGGCCCCGACAAGGTGTCCACCATGACCACGACCTCGCCCCAGGGGCGCACCGAACTGCTGCGGCCGGACGGGAGCCCCGTCCGCGTGCTTGTGGTGGACGACGAACTGTCGATCACCGAACTGCTGAGCATGGCTCTTCGCTACGAGGGCTGGCAGATCAGGAGCGCGGGGGACGGGCAGGGCGCCGTCCAGACGGCCCGTGAGTTCCGGCCCGACGCGGTCGTGCTCGACATGATGCTGCCGGACATGGACGGGCTGGCCGTGCTGGGGCGGCTGCGCCGCGAACTGCCGGACGTGCCCGTTCTCTTCCTCACCGCCAAGGACGCGGTGGAGGACCGTATCGCCGGGCTCACCGCCGGCGGTGACGACTACGTCACCAAGCCGTTCAGCCTGGAGGAGGTCGTGGCGCGGCTGCGGGGGCTCATCCGCCGGTCCGGGGCCGCCGACCGGCGGTCCGACTCCGTGCTCGTCGTGGGGGACCTGACCCTGGACGAGGACAGCCACGAGGTCTCGCGGGCCGGCGAGTCCATCCACCTGACCGCCACCGAGTTCGAGCTGCTGCGCTTCCTCATGCGCAACCCCCGGCGGGTGCTCAGCAAGGCGCAGATCCTGGACCGCGTGTGGTCGTACGACTTCGGCGGCCAGGCCAATGTGGTCGAGCTGTACATCTCGTATCTGCGGCGGAAGATAGACGCGGGCCGCGAGCCCATGATCCACACCCGGCGGGGAGCCGGATACCTGATCAAGCCCGCCGTGTCATGAGCGGGCGACGACGGACGCGTCCGCGGCGCAGGCGACGAGCGGGACAGCCGCGCACCCTGCGGACCCGGCTCGTCGTCGCGTCCGTGGTGCTGATCGCCGTGGTGTGCGCGGTCATCGGAACGGTGACGACGCTGGCGCTGCGGTCCCATCTGTACGACCAGCTGGACGGACAGCTGCGCGAGGCCGCGGCGCGCCTGTCCGGCGACTTCGCGCCGCCCGGCCCGGACCGGAGCGGCGGCGTGCCGCGCCTGGAGAACCCGCGCCGCAAGTCGAGCGATCTCGGCGAGTTCGTCAAGCACGGCCCCCAGCCCAGCGGCTCGTTCGCGGCCGTCGTCGTCGACGGCTCCGTCACCGACGGCCAGGTCGGCAAGAAATCCGCGTCCACGTTCGACATGAGCGCCGAGAACCTCACCGGCGCCCAGAAGGACGCCCTCGGCAAGGTCGCCCGGGACGGCGACGCGCACACCGCGGAGCTGCCGGGGCTCGGCACCTACCGCGTCCAGTACAAGAGCGGCTACTACGTCGGCATCCCCACCAAGGAGACCGACAGCAACATCAACACCCTCATCCTGGTCGAGGTGAGCGTCACCGCCGCCGGCCTGGGCGCCGCGGTCATCGCCGGATACGTGCTCGTCGGTCTCGCCACCCGCCCCCTGCGCAAGGTCGCCGCCACCGCCACCCGGGTCTCCGAACTCCCGCTGCACACCGGCGAGGTGAACCTCAGCGAGCGGGTGCCGGACGCGGAGTGCGATCCGCACACCGAGGTCGGTCAGGTCGGTGCCGCGCTCAACCGCATGCTCGACCACGTCCACGGCGCCCTGCACGCCCGGCAGCAGAGCGAGACGCGGGTACGGCAGTTCGTCGCCGACGCCAGTCACGAGCTGCGCACACCGCTCGCCTCCATCCGCGGGTACGCCGAGCTGACCCGGCGCGGCCGGGAACAGGTCGGGCCCGACACCCGGCATGCGCTCGGGCGGATCGAGTCCGAGGCCGGGCGGATGACCCTGCTCGTCGAGGACCTGCTGCTGCTCGCCCGGCTCGACGCCGGGCGCCCGCTCCGGTTCGAGCACACCGATCTCGTTCCGCTCGTCGTGGACACCATCAGCGACGCCCGCGCGGCCGGCACGACCCACAACTGGCGGCTCGACCTGCCCGACGAGCCGGCAGCGGTGTCCGCCGACGCGGCCCGGCTCCAGCAGGTACTGGTCAATCTGCTGGGCAACGCCCGCAATCACACGCCGCCCGGTACGACCGTCACCGCGCGGGTGCAGCGGCGCGGGCCCTGGATGTGCGTCGACGTGGAGGACAACGGGCCGGGGATCCCGCCGGATCTGCTGCCGCACGTCTTCGAGCGGTTCGCCCGCGGGGACTCCGCGCGTTCCCGCGCCACCGGGTCCACCGGGCTCGGCCTCGCCATCGTGCAGGCCGTGGCCGCCGCGCACGGAGGTGCCGTGACCGTGGACAGCGTGCCCGGCCGCACCGTGTTCACCGTGCACCTGCCCGCCCTCGCCCCGGCCGCCGCCCCGACGGCCCCCGTGACGAACCGGCGATCGCACTCACAGGCGCAGCACAGTGCCACCACATGGGCGGAACAGGGCGCCTGACGAGAGTCGGTGCCATGCGAACCGACTCTTCTCCCGGCACCCTGCCGGCGCGGGAGCACCTCCCGGCCGGAGACGCCGGTACGCCTGTCCTGGACGTAGTGATCCCCGTCTACAACGAGGAGAAGGACCTCCAGCCGTGCGTCCGCAGACTGCACGCGCACCTCACGCGCACCTTCCCCTACGCGTTCCGCATCACGATCGCGGACAACGCCTCCACGGACACCACCCCGCTGGTGGCGGCGCGGCTGGCGGCGGAACTCCCCGCGGTCACCGGCTTCCGCCTGGAGCAGAAGGGGCGGGGGCGGGCGCTGCGGACCGTGTGGTCGGCGTCGGACGCCCCGATCCTCGCCTACATGGACGTCGATCTGTCCACCGATCTCAACGCCCTGCTGCCGCTGGTGGCGCCGCTGATCTCCGGCCACTCCGACCTGGCGATCGGCTCCCGGCTCGCCCGCAGCTCGCGGGTCGTGCGCGGCCCCAAGCGGGAGTTCGTCAGCCGGGCCTACAACCTGATCCTGCGCGGTTCGCTCCAGGCCCGTTTCTCGGACGCCCAGTGCGGCTTCAAGGCGATCCGGCGGGACGTGGCACAGGTGCTGCTGCCGCTGGTGGAGGACACCGGCTGGTTCTTCGACACCGAGATGCTGGTGCTCGCCGAGCGGGCGGGGCTCCGGATCCACGAGGTGCCGGTCGACTGGGTCGACGACCCGGACTCCACCGTGCACATCGTGAAGACGGCCACCGACGACCTCAGGGGCGTGTGGCGGGTCGGCAAGGCCCTCGCCACCGGCTCGCTGCCGCTGGACCGGCTGACCCGGCCCTTCGGTGACGACCCGCGCGACCGCGAGCTGACCGACGTGCCCCGGGGGCTGGCCCGCCAGCTGGTCGGCTTCTGTGTGGTCGGCGTCCTGTCCACCCTCTTCTACCTGCTGCTGTACAGCCTGTTCCGGCAGTTCGCCGGCTCGCAGTCCGCCAACGCGCTCGCGCTGCTGGTCTCCGCGGTGGCCAACACGGCCGCCAACCGGCGGCTCACCTTCGGGGTGCGCGGCCGGGGCGGCGCGGTGCGGCATCAGGCGCAGGGGCTGGCCGTCTTCGGCATCGGCCTCGCGCTGACCAGCGGTTCCCTCGCGGCCCTGACCGCGGCCACGGACAGCCCGGCGCACTCCACCGAGCTGGCGGTGCTGGTCGCGGCCAACCTCGCGGCGACCGTGCTGCGGTTCCTGCTCTTCCGCGCCTGGGTCTTCCCGGACCAGCGTGCGTACGAGCGGTCGTACGAGCGGTCCCCGGGGCAGCCGTACGAGCGGTCGTACGAGCGGTCCCCGGGGCAGCCGTACGAGCGGTCCCCGGAGCAGCCGTACGAGCGGTCGCACGAGCGGCCGCTCCAGACCACCCAGGTCCGCGCCGGGGACGCCGCGGACGGCAGCTGGAGGGACGCGACCATGCGCTTGCAGCCGGTGCGCCCTCACGACACCGATCCGGGGGACCCCCGATGACCACGCAGTACGACCCGCCGGCCACCCCGCACAGCGGTTCGGCCGTCTGGGGGCCGCCGTCCGGCGCACCGCCGCGGGCGACCGGAGCGGACGAGCCGAAGCAGCCCCTCGTGCGCCGGGTGTGGCGCGGCCGGCCCGAGGACCCCCGCTGGGCGCGCCCGGCCCTCCTCGGCCTGCTGGCCGCCACGCTCCTGCTCTACCTCTACGACCTCAGCGCCTCCGGCTACGCCAACTCCTTCTACTCGGCGGCCGTCCAGGCGGGCAGTACGTCCTGGAAGGCGTTCTTCTTCGGTTCGCTGGACGCGGGCAACGCCATCACCGTCGACAAGCCGCCGGCCTCGCTGTGGCCGATGGAGCTGTCCGTCCGCGTCTTCGGCCTGAACTCGTGGGCGATCCTCGTGCCCGAGGTGCTGATGGGCGTGGCCGCCGTCGCCGTCGTCCACGCGGCCGTGCGCCGCCGGTCCGGCCCCGTGGCCGGTCTGATCGCGGGCGCGGTGCTCGCGCTCACCCCGGTCGCGGCGCTGATGTTCCGGTTCGACAACCCGGACGCCATGCTGGCCCTGCTGATGGCGGTGGCCTGCCACCTCGTCGTGCGGGCCGTGGAGGACGGCCGGACCAAGTGGCTGGTGTGGGCCGGGGTCGCCATCGGCTTCGCGTTCCTCGCCAAGACGCTCCAGGCGTTCCTGATCCTGCCGGCGCTCGCGGCCGTGTACGCGGTGTGCGCGCCGGTGCCACTGAGGAAGCGGTTCGGGCAGCTGGCGGCGGCGACGCTCGCGCTGGTCGTCTCGGGCGGCTGGTGGGTCGCGGTCGTCGAGCTGTGGCCGGCCTCCTCCCGCCCCTACATCGGCGGCTCGCAGAACAACAGCTTCCTGGAGCTGACCTTCGGCTACAACGGCCTCGGCCGGCTCAACGGCGACGAGACCGGCAGCGTGGGCGGCGGTGGCGGGGCGGGCGGCACCGGCATGTGGGGCGAGACCGGCTGGAACCGGATGTTCGACGCCGAGACCGGCGGCCAGATCTCCTGGCTGCTGCCCGCCGCCCTGATCCTGCTGGCCGCCGGGCTGGTGGCCACCCGCAGGGCCCGCAGGACGTCCGTCACCCGCGCCTCGTTCCTGGTCTGGGGCGGCTCGCTGCTGACGACCATGGTGGTCTTCAGCTACATGGCGGGCATCTTCCACCAGTACTACACGGTGGCGCTCGCCCCCTACCTGGCGGCCGTGACCGGCATGGGCGCCGGCCTGCTGTGGGAGAAGCGGCGCGAGACGTGGGCGTCGGTCACGCTCGCCGCGTCCGTGGTCGCGGCGGCGGCCTGGGGGTACGTCCTGCTCGGCCGGACCCCCGACTATCTGCCCTGGCTGAGGTGGCTGGTCCTGGTCGGCGGCCTGGCGGCGGCGTTCGGCCTGGTCTTCGCGGGCCGGATCGCCCGGCGGCCGGCCCTCGGGGCGGTGGCGGTGGGCCTGCTGGCCGCGCTGGCCGGCCCGACGGCGTACACCCTCAGCACGCTCCAGGAGGGCCACACCGGCTCGATCGTCACGGCCGGCCCGGCGGGCGCGAGCACGATGGGCGGCCGGGGCGGCTTCGGCGGCGGTGGCGGTATGCGCGGCGGCTTCGGCGGCGGCATGCCCGGCGGCCAGGGCCAGCAGAACCAGCAGGGCCAGCAGGGCAACGGTTTTCCGGGAGGCGGTGGCTCCGGTGGTGGCGTGCCGGGCCGGAACCAGCGGAACGGCAACGGCAGCACCGGTACGCAACCGGTCCCGCCGGGCGGCCGGAACGGCAACGGCTTCCCCGGTGGCGGCCGGACCGGCGAGGGCGGCATGGGCGGCGCCGGGGGCGCGGGCGGTCTGCTGAACGGCGCGAGCGTGTCGGCCGAGGCCCGGAAGCTGCTGGAGACGGACGCCTCGCGGTACACCTGGGTCGCCGCCTCCGTGGGCTCCCAGAACGCGGCCGGTTATCAGCTCGCCACGGGTGACCCGGTGATGGCGATCGGCGGCTTCAACGGCACCGACCCCTCCCCGACCCTGGCTCGGTTCCAGGAGTACGTGACGGAGGGGAAGATCCACTACTTCATCGCCGGGGGCGGCTTCGGCGGCGGGGGCGACAGCGGTACGGCGTCGCAGATCACCTCGTGGGTGGAGAGCAACTTCAAGAAGGTGACGGCCGGTTCGGCCACGTTCTACGACCTCACGCAGAAGGCGAGCGCCTGACGGCCTATTCCGTTGTACACCGTATAGCACCAGCTATACGGTGTATGGCATGTCCGCTCCCCAAGGCCATCCCCAGCGCTGGGTGATCCTCGCCGTCATCTGTCTCGCGCAGCTCACCGTGCTGCTCGACAACACCGTCCTGAACGTCGCCATCCCCTCGCTCACCCGCGAGCTGCACGCGACGACCTCCGACATCCAGTGGATGATCAACGCCTATTCCCTGGTGCAGTCGGGCCTGCTGCTCACCGCGGGCAGCGCCGCCGACCGCTACGGCCGCAAGAAGATGCTGATCACCGGGCTCACCCTGTTCGGCATAGGTTCGCTCGTGGCCGGACTCGCCGGCAGCACCGGCCAGCTGATCGCCGCGCGGGCCGGGATGGGCATCGGCGGCGCGCTGCTGATGACCACCACGCTGGCCGTGGCGATGCAGATCTTCTCCCCGGAGGAGCAGCCGAAGGCGATCGGCATCTGGAGCGCGGTCAACGCGCTGGGCTTCGCCTGCGGCCCGCTGATCGGCGGGTTCATGCTCGACCACTTCTGGTGGGGCGCGATCTTTTTGATCAACCTGCCGGTCGCGGCGCTGGGCCTGGTCGCCGCCGTGATCCTGGTGCCCGAGTCCCGGAACCCGCGCGGCGAGCGCCCGGACCTGCCGGGCGCGCTGCTGTCCACCGTCGGCATGGCCGCGCTGGTCTACGCGATCATCTCCGGCCCCGGCCACGGCTGGACGTCGGGGCGGGTGCTCGCCACGGCGGCCGTCGCGGTGCTGGCGCTGGGCGCCTTCGCCTGGTGGGAGAGCAGGGTCGAGGAGCCGATGCTCGACGTCCACTTCTTCCGCGACCGGCGGTTCACGGGTGCCGTCGCCGGAGCCGTGCTGATCGTGTTCGGCATGGGCGGTGCGCTGTTCCTGCTGACGCAGCACCTTCAGTTCGTGCTCGGGTACGAGCCCCTGGAGGCCGGTCTGCGGACCGCCCCTCTGGCGCTGACGGTGGTGGTGCTCAACTTCAGCGGGCTGTCGGCGAAGTGGTCGGCGCGCCTGGGTACGCCGGTGTCGATCGCGCTGGGGATGGTGTGCATGGCCGCGGGCCTGGTGTCCATCGCGGAGGTGGACAGCGGCGGCTATGCGGGGACGCTGGTGGGGCTGCTGCTGATCGGCGCGGGGTGCGCTGTCGCCAACCCGGCGATGGCCCACGCCATCATGAGCGCGATCCCTCCGGAGAAGGCGGGGGTGGGCGCCGGGATCAACGGCACGCTGGCCGAGTTCGGGAACGGCCTCGGTGTCGCCGTTCTCGGCGCCGTGCTCAGCTCTTCCGTGGCGTCCGGGGATTCGTTGTCCGCCGCGCTGGGGACCGGTCAGCTGGTGGGTGCCGTCGCCGTGCTGCTCGGCGGGTTCGTGGCGGCGGGGTTGCTCCGGCGGGCGGAGCGGGTGTCCGCCTGACGGCTCGGGCCGTGGGCACTCGCCCCGCCCCGTAAGTTTGGGACAGTGGCCGGAATCGAGAGAGGTACGCCGGTGACGAAGGCAGCGGGTCGGTCGGCGCGGGACAGTGTGTGGCGGGAGGGCCGGGCCCGGCGCGGCGGGCGCAGCGGACAGCCCTCCGGGCTGGACCGGGAGCGGATCACCGAGGCGTCCGTGCGGCTGCTGGACGCCGACGGCCTCACCGGGTTCTCCATGCGCCGGCTGGCCGCCGAGCTGAACGTCACCGCGATGTCCCTGTACTGGTACGTCGACACCAAGGACGACCTGCTCGAACTCGCCCTCGACCGGACCTACGCCGAGCTGCGGCTGCCCGATCCGGAGAACACCGACGAGGACTGGCGGGAGCAGCTGCGGGAGCTGGCCACCGCGTACCGGGCGCTGCTGGTCCGTCATACCTGGCTGTCGCCGCTGGCCGGGCGCTATCTCAACATCGGCCCGAACTCGCTGGCCTTCTCCCGTGTGGTGCAGCGGGTCGTCCGCCGGGCGGGGCTGCCCGCGCACGGGGTGACCGGGGCGATCTCGGCCGTCTTCCAGTTCGTGTACGGCTACGGCACGATCGAGGGCCACTTCCTCGCCCGGATCGCCGACACGGGGCTCAGCGCGGACGAGTACTTCGAGCAGGCCATGAGCGCGGTGGACGAGATCCCGGGGACCGCCGAGGTCATGCAGGAGTCCAAGGACCTCATGGCGGCCCGCGGCGGGGACACGGTGGCCGAGATGCTGAACCGCGACTTCACCTTCGCCCTGGACCTGCTGATCGCCGGTCTCGAAGCGATGGTCGCCCGCGGCTGACCGGGGGGCGCTGACCGCCCGGGACGGCCACGGGCGCTGATCGCCCGGGACCGGCCACGGGCGGCGGCCGGCCGCCGCCGGCTACCGGTCGCCGGCCGCCAGTCGTGCCGGGAAGCCTCCGGTGGCCACCGGCCCCCAGCGTTCGGGGGTCACCCGGATGATGGACTTGCCCTGCTTGACCATCGCCGCCCGGTACTCGTCCCAGTCGGGGTGTTCGCCGGCGATGTTGCGGTAGTACTCGACCAGCGGTTCCACGGAGTCGGGGGCGTCGATGACCTCGGCCGTGCCGTCGATCTGGACCCAGGGGCCGTTCCAGTCGTCGCTGAGGACGACCAGGCCGACCCGGGAATCGCGCCGGGCGTTGCGGGTCTTGGCCCGCTCGGGGTAGGTGGAGACGACGATCCGGCCCGTGTCGTCCACGCCGCAGGTCAGCGGTGACGCCTGCGGCGAGCCGTCCGTCCGGCGGGTGATCAGCAGGGCGCGGTGGCGGGGTCGTACGAAGTCCAGCAGCTCGTCCAGCGATACACGGGTGTTGGTAGCGATGTTCGGTGCCATGGAAGCAGCCTAGGGGCAGCGCCCGCCCCGGTGTCCGACCCTGCCCGGCCCTGCTGTGCCTACGCCTGGGGCAGGCCGTCTCCCTGTACGGCCTGGATGTCCAGCTCCACCTTCAGCGTGGTGCCGATGGCGGCGATGCCCGCCTGGAGGACCTGGTTGTAGTGCATCGCGAAGTCCTCGCGGTGGAGTTCGGCCGTGGCCCGGAACGCGGCCCGGGTGCCGCCCCACGGGTCCGCGCCGGTGCCGAGGTAGGCGAGGTCCAGGTCCACCGGTCGTACGACCCCGTGCAGGGACAGCTCGCCGTGCACGGTCCAGCGGTCGGAGCCCACGGCGGTCACCCCCGTGGAGCGGTACGTGATCTCCGGGTGCCGCTCGACGTCGAGGAAGTCCGCGGAGCGCAGGTGCGTGTCGCGCATGGCGTTGCCGGTGTCCACGGAGGACGCCCGGATCACCGCCTCCACCCGGGACTTGGCGACGTCGTCGGGCGCGATCTCGATCGTGCCGCCGAACTCGGTGAACCGGCCGTGCACGCTGGAGATCCCCAGGTGCTGGGCGACCGCGGCGACGGAGGAGTGCGCGGGGTCGATGGTCCAGGGGCCGGGCGGGGGCAGCTCGGTGCCGCCCTGCCGGGCCAGGGTCACCGTGCCGGCCTCGGCCCGGCCGCTCGCGGTGACGATCGCGCTGGACGCGGCCGGCGCGTATCCGACGGCCGTCACGATCACGGTGTACGCCCCCGGGGCCAGCTCGGTGGTGTCCCGTACGGCTCCCTCGGCGTCCGCCTCGGCCCGCAGCACCTGCGTACCGGTCATGTCGGTCACCGTGACGACCGCGTGCGACACGGCCCACCCGTCCCGCGTACGGATCTTCGCGGTCAGTCCCATCCCGTTTCTCCCTGAAAAAGACTCAAAAATCGGTCGTAAGGCACCGGCCCGTGGCGGGCGCGCCCTCCGCTCAAGGCGCGCGCCGCCACGGGCCGGGGTGTGAGCTACTCGCCGGGGTGGGCGAGCTCGATGTCGTGGCCGTCGACGCCGGGGCCCGCCACGGTCAGCGCGGTGGCCACCGGCGGGTAGCCGGTCGCGATGACGGTGTACTCGCCGCCGTCCAGGTCGGTGAAGGCGTACGCCCCGTCCGTACCGGTGGTGGCGGTGCCGACCACGTTGCCCGCCTGGTCGACCAGGGTCACCCGGGCGTCGGCCAGCGGACCGTGCGGGGCCCGGACGACGCCCTGGAGGCGGCTGCCCGCGTCCAGGTCGACCTCGACGCGGGTGACGCCGGTGGCGCCGACCTCGACCGGCAGGGCGCGCGGCCGGAACCCGCTCGCGTTGACCGCGACGGTCACCGTGCCCGGCACCAGGTCGGCGAGGGCGAAGTCGCCCTGCTCCCCGGTGGCGGCGGTGGCCAGCAGATCACCGCGCACATCGGTGACGATCACCATGGCGTCCTTGACCGGCAGCGCGCTCCCGGCGGCCCGGACCACACCGGTCAGCCCGCTGGTGCCGCTGAGCAGGATGTCGTACGCCAGCGCGTCCTCGCCCACCAGGACGGTGGACGCCTGCGGCTGGTAGCCGTCGGCGGAGGCGATCAGGACGTACGAGCCGGCGCCGGGGGCACCGATCGCGTAGGAACCGTCGGCCTGGGCGACCGAGCGGCCCAGCTGCCGGCCGGACAGCGAGATCAGCGTGACCGCGGCCTGCGGGACCGGGGCGCTCTCGGCGCCGCGGACGAAGCCGTGCACCGGGGTACCGCCGGGGGTGCCGGTCTCCGCCGCCGTGGCGACGGCGGTCAGCGGCAGGGTGGCCGTGGCGGTGGCCGTGGCCGGGGCGCCCTCGGACAGCGGGGCGGCGGCGACGGCGGCCGGGATCCGGTCGGCGGCCGGGGCCTGGGCCTCGGCGACGGCGGGAGCGGCGGCCGGGTCGGTCACCGGGGCCTCGCTCTCGGCGCCCTGAGCGAGCGCGCCCTTGGTCTTCAGCGGGACCTCCTTGATGAAGAGCGTGATCAGGAAGGCGACGGCGGCGAGGCAGCCGGCGATGAAGAAGACGTCGGCGATGCCGTGGCCGTAGGCGCTCTCCAGCAGCGTCCGGATGGGCTCCGGGAGCTTGTCCATGTCCGGGATGCTGTCGGTGGAACCGGAGCCTCCGGCCAGGGCGGCCTGGTACTTGGGGCTGAGGGCGGAGACGCCGTCCTTGACGTAGTCGGTGATCTTGTGGGACATCACGGCGCCGAGCGCCGAGACGCCGACCGCACCGCCGAGGGAGCGGAAGAAGGTGACCGTGGAGCTGGCCGAGCCGAGGTCGGAGGGCGCCACCTGGTTCTGCGTGGCGAGCACCAGGTTCTGCATCATCATGCCGATGCCGAGACCCAGCAGGGCCATCCAGATGGCCATCTTCCAGTAGTCGGTGTCGTAGCGGAGGCTGCCGAGCATCATCAGGCCGGCCGTCACCAGCACGCCACCGCTGACCAGCCACGCCTTCCAGCGGCCGGTGCGGGTGATGAACTGACCCGAGACGGTCGAGGAGATGAACAGACCGCCGATCATCGGGATGGTCATGACGCCCGACATGGTCGGGGACTTGTCGCGGGCCAGCTGGAAGTACTGGCTGAAGAACACCGTGCCGGAGAACATCGCGACACCGACGAACAGCGAGGCCAGCGAGGCCAGCGTGATCGTGCGGTTCTTGAACAGACGCAGCGGGATGATCGGCTCGCTCGCCCGGGACTCGACGAGCACGAAGATCGCGCCGAGCACGATCGAGCCGCCGACCATGGCGTAGGTCTGCCAGGACACCCAGTCGTACTTGTCACCGGCGAAGGTGACCCAGATCAGCAGCAGGGAGACGGCGGCGGAGATGAAGAAGGCGCCGCTCCAGTCGACCTTGACGTCGCGCTTGACCACGGGCAGGTGCAGGGTCTTCTGCAGCACGATCAGGGCGATGATCGCGAAGGGGACGCCGACGTAGAAGCACCAGCGCCAGCCCAGCCAGGAGGTGTCGGTGATGACACCGCCGAGCAGCGGGCCGCCGACGGTGGCGACGGCGAAGGTGGCACCGAGGTAGCCGGAGTAACGGCCGCGCTCACGCGGGGAGATCATCGCCGCCATGACGATCTGCGCCAGGGCGGACAGCCCGCCGACGCCGATGCCCTGCACCACGCGGCAGACGATCAGCATGCCGGGGTTCTGCGACAGACCGGCCGCCATCGAGGCGACCACGTAGATGATCAGGGCTATCTGGACGAGAGCCTTCTTGCTGTACAGGTCGGCGAGCTTGCCCCACAGGGGAGTGGCCGCGGTCATCGACAGCAGGGCGGCGGTGACCACCCAGGTGTAGGCGGACTGGCCGCCGCCGAGGTCTCCGATGATCTCCGGCAGGGCGTTGGAGACGATCGTGGACGACAGGATCGCCACGAACATGCCGAGCAGCAGCCCGGAGAGGGCCTCCATGATCTGCCGGTGCGTCATCGGGGCCTGGCCTGTGCCTCCCCCGTGCTTGGCGTGAGCCCGCACACCGGCTGGTGTGGTCGTTGCCATGGGCTTCCTTTACTTACGTGCTTGCGGGTGTACGGGTGGTCTCTTCGACTACGGGGGCGGGGAGCCGCAGGGGGGCCGACCGGCAGTCGCCGAAGGACGCGCGCAGGCGCGTCATCAGCCGGATCAGCTGGCCGACCTCGTCGTCGGTCCAGTCCGCCAGCCGCTCGGCGAGCAGATGCGTGGTCCGCCGGGACAGCTCGTCGAGCTGCTCCAGCCCCTCGGGCGTCAGGCGCAGGATGCGCGAGCGTTTGTCCGCGGGGTCCGGGTGCCGTTCGATCCAGCCGCGTGCGGCGACATGCGCGACGTGCCGGCTGGTGACCGACATGTCCACGGCGAGCAGCTCCGCGAGCTTGCTCATGCGCATGTCGCCGTGGCGGCCCAGCAGGGTCAGCACGGCGGCCGAGCCGGCCGGGCAGTCGGGCGGCAGGATCCGTCCCATGTCCCGTTTCACGGCTCCGACGGCACTGAGCTGACGCGCCAGCTCTTCGAACTGCGCCTGCTCGGCCATCACACCTCCCGTATTCGTTGCTTGGGGCAACCATAGGACTGTTTGGTTGCTGAAGGCAAACAAACCGGGGTCCGGCGGCGCAAAAACTTGGCAAAGGCAAGTATTGCTAACGTAAATATGCAGGTCGCTGGGGGTGAGGTGCCCCTGTCTGTCCCGGTGGCCCCCCACTTGGGTGCCCAGGCCCGTCTTCGCTAAGGTCTCGGGCCATGGCTAACACCCAGGGCCCCCAGGGCAATTACGACCCCGCAGGCAGCACCCAGATGTTCCGCGCGTTCGTCGACGAGGCACCCGCGGCCCCGCAGCAGCAGGCGGCCTCCTCCGGCCCCCGCGTCGGTCTGATCATCGGCGTCGTCGTGGCGCTCGCCGTCGTGGCCGGCGTCGCCTGGCTGGCACTCAAGTAGGGATCAGTCCCACTCGACGGAGACGTCCCGCGTCTCGATGTGCATGCCGAGCGGCACCCGCCAGGCGTCCACGCACACCGTCCACGTGGGACTCCTGCGCGCGCCCGGCGCGAGCGGCACCGGCAGCTCCACGGTCGACTCGACCGTCGTCCAGTCGATGCCCAGCGCGCCGACGACGTGCGTCCCGAACGTCACTTCGCCCGAACGTACCGCCGTACCGCCCGAGTTGCGGAAGGCGACGGTCACCCGCTGGCACCAGCGCCGGTCCGTCTCCTCGGTCGCCGGCTCGCCCCAGGACAGATCGGCGGGCGCGGCGGGCGTCGTACGGCCGGGAGTCGGGCCGGGTGAGGTGGCCGGCGGTGTCGTGCCGCCGTCCTGACCGCCGCCGGGCCCCGGGGTGCCGGGGGCGGGGTCCCGCGCCGGACCGGTGGGCGTGTCCCCGGCGGCCGGTGCCGTCGTGGTGGGGTCCGGACCGCCGGAATCCGCCGGACCGGCCCGGCGTGCCGCGGGGCCGGGATCCCGCACGGGTCCGGCGCCGGCTTCGCCGCGCCCCTTCTCCCCCGGGCCGCGGCCCTTTCCCGCCGTGTCGTGCCCCCGCTTCCCGTCCAGCGGCACCAGCGTCACCGACTCCGACGGGACGACGGCCGTCGGGCCGCCCCCGCCCGCGCCGACCGCGGTGTAGCCGCCCGGACCGCCGCCCCCGCACGAGGCCAGTACCCCGCCCAGACAGACGACGGCCGCCGACGCCGCAGTAACGGCGCATCGGCGGCCACGCGTCCATGTCGACGTACGAAGCATCCCGGTGGGCAGCATCCCGTCATGGTGACTGACGCCGCGTCAGATGGGAATGCCGCTGCGTGGGGTGCTCAGTCGGAGATGAGCCCCTCGCGCAGCTGGGCCAGGGTGCGGGTGAGCAGCCGGGAGACGTGCATCTGGGAGATGCCGACCTCCTCGCCGATCTGCGACTGGGTCATGTTGGCGAAGAAGCGCAGCATGATGATCCGCCTCTCCCGGGGCGGGAGTTTGGCCAGCAGGGGCTTGAGGGACTCGCGGTACTCCACGCCCTCCAGGGCCGTGTCCTCGTAGCCGAGCCGGTCGGCCAGGGAACCCTCGCCGCCGTCGTCCTCGGGGGCGGGGGAGTCCAGCGAGGAGGCGGTGTAGGCGTTGCCGACCGCGAGGCCGTCGACCACGTCCTCCTCGGAGACGCCGAGCACGGCGGCCAGCTCGGTCACCGTGGGGGAGCGGTCCAGCTTCTGCGACAGCTCGTCGCTGGCCTTGGTCAGAGCCAGGCGCAGCTCCTGGAGCCGGCGCGGGACGCGCACCGACCAGGAGGTGTCCCGGAAGAACCGCTTGATCTCGCCGACGACGGTGGGCATCGCGAAGGTCGGGAACTCCACGCCCCGTTCGCAGTCGAACCGGTCGATCGCCTTGATCAGGCCGATCGTGCCGACCTGGACGATGTCCTCCATCGGCTCGTTGCGCGAGCGGAAGCGCGCCGCCGCGTACCGGACGAGCGGGAGGTTCAGCTCGATCAGGGTGTCCCGGACATAGGCCCGCTCGGGGCTGTCCTCGTCCAGCGCGGCCAGGCGCAGGAACAGCGACCGGGACAGGGTGCGGGTGTCGATGTTCGCCGTGGACTGTGCGGCCGGGACAGCTTCGGCGGCCGGGTCGGCGGGCGGGGACGGCACGGCTTCGAGGGCCGTGACGCCCTCGAAGCCGTCGAGGACGTCGAGAGCGTCGAGCTCCTTGGGCGCTGCCTCGCTCTTCGTGGGCGTCAGCACCTTCGAGCTGCCCTGGTCTGCGGACATGCCACCCCCTTTGGGTCGCGGGACGGTCGCGGCGGCGCTCCCTTTCGAGCAACGCAGCCTTCACCTGAATACCGGAGCCGGAGCCACGGCAAACGCGCTTCCCGCAGAATGTCACATGTCGGCAACACGCTGTACCGACATGTCGACACCCAAGATGCGAATCGCCCCTGGAAAGAAGGGGTCTGACGCTTATTCGGCTGCCAACTGTCGGCATCTTCCCTGGTGAGCGATTCGCTCTCACCGGTTACCGCTCGATCGGGCTTGCGATGCAGTGCTGTTCGAGCCGTGCTTCCGTGCGCCCGCTATGCATCAGCCGAACGCCCGCTGTGCTTCGGCTCGGCGCCTGCTATGCCTCGATCCGATTTGCAGAACGCAGCCGCTGGAAGCTACGGGCGAGCAGGCGCGAGACATGCATCTGGGAGACGCCGAGTTCCGCGCTGATCTGTGACTGCGTGAGATTGCTGTAGTAGCGCAGCAGGAGGATTCGCTGTTCTCGCTCGGGGAGTTGGACGAGGAGATGGCGGACCAGGTCGCGGTGTTCCACGCCGTCCAGGGCCGGGTCCTCGTAGCCGATCCGGTCCAGCAGGCCGGGCAGTCCGTCGCCCTCCTGGGCGGCCTCCAGGGAGGTGGCGTGGTACGAGCGCCCCGCCTCGATGCAGCTGAGCACCTCGTCCTCGCCGATCCGCAGCCGGTCGGCGATCTCGGCGGTGGAGGGCGAGCGGCCGTAGAGCGTGGTCAGGTCCTCGGTCGCGCTGTTGACCTGCACCCACAGCTCGTGCAGCCGGCGCGGGACGTGGACCGTGCGGACGTTGTCCCGGAAGTACCGCTTGATCTCGCCGACGACGGTGGGCATCGCGAAGGTCGGGAACTGCACGCCCCGGTCGGGGTCGAACCGGTCGATGGCGTTGATCAGGCCGATGGTGCCGACCTGGACGACGTCCTCCATGGGCTCGTTGCGGGAACGGAAGCGGGCGGCGGCGTAGCGCACGAGCGGGAGGTTCGCCTCGATCAGCGCTCCCCGTACCCGGGTGTGCTCCGGCGTGCCCGGGGTCAGCTCCTTCAGCTCGGTGAAGAGCACCTGGGTGAGGGCCCGGGTGTCCGCGCCACGGCGTTTCTCGGGCGGCGGCGGGGACGGGGCGGCCTCCTCCTCCTGAGGTGACGGCGAGGGCGGGGCGGCCTCCTCCTGGGGTGACGGCGAGGGCGGGGCGGCCTCCTCCTCCTGGGGCGACGGCGAGGGCGGAGTGGCCTCCTCCTGGGGCGGCGCAGTACTGGCCGACACGGTCAACGCCACCTCTTCATCCGTCAATCATCCGTCAAAAGCGGTCATAGCATCACAAGACATGTGCACTGTGTGCAAGCACCGCATAACGCCGTGTTGTGCGCAAACTTCGCCAAGTTGGAGCATGCGACAGACGCGAAAGCCCCCCGCCGGAACGGCGGGGGGCTCCGGAAAACGGGGGGCTCAGAACTCGTAGTCGGCGATCACCCAGGTGGCGAACTCGCGCCACAGCGCGACGCCCGCCTGGTGGGCCGGGTGCTCCAGATAGCGCTTGAGGGCGCCGGCGTCCTCGACGGCCGAGTTGATCGCGAAGTCGTGGGCGATCGGCCGGTCGCTGATGTTCCAGCCGCACTCCCAGAAGCGCAGCTCCTCGATCTGCCCACCGAGCGCCCGGAAGGCCGCCGCGCCCGCCACGACCCGCGGATCGTCGCGCTCGACGCCCTCGTTGAGCTTGAACAGAACCAGGTGGCGGATCATGCGGGGTACCTCAGCTCTTTCCTCCGTGGGCGACCCAGGTCATGAAGTCGCCGATGGCCTTGGCCGCGTCCGATATGCCCTCGAAGCCTATCTGGACGTAGTCGGCCGCCTTGGCCGGGTCCGTGATGATCACGTACAGCGCGAACACCACGAGCACGTACACGGCGATCTTCTTGGCGTTCACCGCCACCTCGGCCTCCCCAGTGCCAGTGCCCCCGAGGGCCCCCTGCTGCCGGCCGCGAGTGTAACCTCCGGGCTTTCTCCGCCGGCCAACGCCCCGTCGGCGCGGCGCCGTTGTGCCCGCCTCGGGCCGGGCGCGCGAAAGGCTCCGCCGTTCGGCGGGGCCTTTCTGCAAGCGGTAGCGGAGGGATTTGAACCCTCGGTGACTTGCGCCACACTCGCTTTCGAGGCGAGCTCCTTCGGCCGCTCGGACACGCTACCGAGGGAGACCCTACAGCACAGTGGGGCATGGTTCGAAATCGATATCCGGGGAGGCCGCGCCGTCCTTGTCAGCGGTCCCGGAAGAACTCCGTGAGGAGCCGGGCGCACTCCACGGCGAGCACGCCCTCGACGACCTCCGGCCGGTGATTGAGCCGCCGGTCGCGCACCACGTCCCACAGGGAGCCGGCCGCGCCCGCCTTCTCGTCCCGGGCGCCGTAGACCACCCGGTCCACCCGGGACTGGACGAGCGCGCCCGCGCACATCGTGCACGGCTCCAGGGTGACGACCAGCGTGCAGTCGGTGAGCCGCCACTCCCCGAGCCGGGCGGCCGCCCGGCGGATCGCGAGGACCTCCGCGTGGGCGGTGGGGTCACCGGTGGCCTCGCGCTCGTTGTGCCCGGCGGCCAGCACCGTCGTGCCGTCCGGGGACAGCACGACGGCGCCGACGGGAACGTCTCCGCCCCGGACGGCCAGCCCGGCCTCGTCCAGGGCGAGCCGCATCGCGGGCCGCCAGCGGTCCCGAACGGGGTCCGGCGCGTCCTGCGGGTCCTGTGGCGGGGTCAGCGGACGGTCTCCAGCACCTCCGAGGCACCCAGGGCCTCGGCGATCGCGCTCAGCGCGTCCTCGGCGTCCAGGGCACGCAGCTCCTTCTCGCCGATGCCCAGGTCGTCCAGGATCTCGCTGTCGCCCACCGGGCTGTGCGGGACCGCGTCGCCCGCGGTCTCCTCGTCGTCGTCCTCGGACTCACCGTCCTCCGTGCCGTCGAGGTCCAGGGCGTCCAGGTCCGGGCCGTCGTCCGAGCCGGGCTCCCGGCCGAGCAGCTCGTCGGTGAGCAGCAGCTCCCCGTACGCGCTGCGCTGGGCGGCGGCGGCGTCCGAGACGTAGATGCGAGGGTCGTCCTCGCCGTCCACGCGGACGACGCCGAACCAGGCGTCCTCCTGCTCGATCAGGACGAGCACCGTGTCCTCGTCGGGAGAGGCTTCCCGGGCCAGGTCGGCCAGATCCGACAGGGTCTCCACATCGTCGAGCTCTGTATCGCTCGCTTCCCACCCGTCTTCGGTGCGCGCGAGCAGTGCGGCGAAGTACACCGTGACTCTCCCACTGGTCATAGGCGTGCCGGTTGGGGGTCCCCCCGGCGGAGGTACGTGGGCGGAGAGAGCCGGGGCTCCGAGCCCCACCCACTCGGAATCGTGGCAGAAACAAGGCGCTCAGGGGACGTCTTCGGCTCCCTGTGTCTGGCTGTTTCGACCGCGGATCCGCGATCGGCTCAGCAGCACGCTCATTGCCGCCACCTGCGGATCGTACGCGGCTTTTCCCCGCGCTCACGCACCCCCGCCTCCCCAACGGCGGTGCGGGCGTGGATCTTCCGGTCCGGGAAGGGTTCCGCGGAGCTACCAGCGGAACGTCCGCATACGCATCGCGTGGCGCAGCCGGGCGGCCTTGGCGCGCCGGGGCTGGACCCGGGCGCGCAGCTCCCGGGCCTCGGCGAGATCGCGCAGGAACTGGGCGCGCCGCCGCCGGCGCTCGCTCTCCGTCTCGGGTCTGTCGGATGCGGTCTCCGCGGATTTCGCCCGGGAGCCGTCCGCCCCGCGGGCGGTCCCGGGGGCGTCTGCGGGAAGGTCAGGCAGGTCAGACACGTCACACCACCCCAGTCCGTCCCTCCCACTTTCCCTCGGACGGCCGGTTTGATGCCAGCGCGAGGGTGACGCGCGGCGCAGGTACCGTTAGGGGCATGCGTCTCCATGTCGTCGACCACCCCCTGGTCGCCCACAAGCTCACCACGCTGCGCGACCGGCGTACCGATTCCGCGACCTTCCGGCGGCTCGCCGACGAACTGGTCACCCTGCTCGCCTACGAGGCCACGCGGGACGTGCGCACCGAGGTCGTCGACATCGACACGCCGGTCGCCCGGACCACGGGGGTGAAGCTCGCCCGTCCCCGCCCGCTGGTGGTGCCGATCCTGCGGGCCGGCCTCGGCATGCTGGACGGCATGGTCCGGCTGCTGCCGACCGCCGAGGTGGGCTTCCTGGGCATGATCCGCAACGAAGAGACGCTCCAGGCGTCCACGTACGCCTCGCGCATGCCGGAGGACCTCTCGGGCCGCCAGGTGTACGTCCTGGACCCGATGCTGGCCACGGGCGGCACCCTGGTCGCTGCGATCCAGGAGCTGATCAAGCGCGGTGCGGACGATGTGACGGCCGTGGTGCTGCTCGCCGCGCCGGAGGGCGTCGAGATCATGGAGCGCGAGCTGGCGGGCACCCCGGTGACGGTGGTCACCGCGGCGGTCGACGACCACCTCAACGAGCTGGGCTACATCGTGCCCGGGCTGGGCGACGCGGGCGACCGGCTCTACGGCGCGGCCGAGTAGCGCTTCCTCAGCAGCTCTTCTTCTCCGCGACGGCCGTCGGCTCGGGCGCGCTCAGCTTCGCGAGTGCCTGGTCGGCGGCCTGCTGCCGGGTCAGCCCCCGGAACCCGTCCCCGATGATCAGGTCGAGGTCGGCGCCCTTGCGGCCGTCGGCGCGCGACTCGGCGCCGGCGAGCTGGGTGCCGAGCACGGGCAGCGAGGTGTCCTGGGCGGCGGCGGAGCCGAGGAGTATCCCCGTGCCCTTGACCTTCTTGTCGAACTGCTTGCTCGCGTTGCCCACGGAACCGATCTTGAAGCCGCGCTTCTTCAGCTCGTCCGCGGTGGTCTTGGCGAGCCCGGTGCGCTTGGTGGCGTTGTAGACGTTCACGGTGATCCGGCCGGGCTCGGGCAGATCCTTCGGCGAGGTCTTCCGCACCTCGGCCGCCGGTGCCGCCGCGGTCTTGGTGCGGCAGCGGGAGCCGGACGCGGTCAGCTTGTCGCCGTGGCCGGTGAAGACGTCGATGAGCTGCAGAGTGCCCCAGCCGACCAGGCCGAGCACGGCGACGGACGCCACCACGACGGCCACGAGCCTGCCGTGCCGTCGGGGCGGGCGCATCCGAGGGTATTTGCCCCCCGTGATCCGGTACTGGCCGCCCATGCCGGGAGGAGTCAGCATGCTCATGAGCGCAGCGTAGTGCGCCTGAGCGGCGATGCCTATCTGATGATCAGCCGATGGCGCTCAGCGGAACCCGAAAGGGCCAACGGCCGTGTCGCGCCGGGTCAGTCGAGTTCGAGCACGCGCGCGTGCAGCACCTGGCGCTGTTGCAGCGCGGCGCGGACCGCGCGGTGCAGCCCGTCCTCCAGGTACAGATCGCCCTGCCACTTCACGACGTGCGCGAAGAGATCGCCGTAGAACGTCGAGTCCTCCGCCAGCAGGGTCTCCAGATCGAGCTGCTGCTTGGTGGTCACGAGCTGATCGAGGCGGACCGGGCGCGGCGCGACGTCCGCCCACTGCCGGGTGCTCTCCCGGCCGTGGTCGGGGTACGGCCGGCCGTTTCCGATGCGCTTGAAGATCACACGGAAAGCCTACCGGTCAAGACGTTCCGGGCGCAGCCATGGCGGCCGAGTGCGACGCTTGAAAAGATGGAGCAAAACCGGCATACGGGTTACTACGGGAACAGAGGCCGGAGATGAGTGACAGCGAGACCCCGCCGTCCGCCGGCTCCCAGGGGGACGCCGCACTGCCCGTCGAGGCCCGGAAGATCGCCTCCGGCTACGCCTTCACCGGTCCCGCGCTCGACCTCGGCGCCCTTCTGTGGGACGGGCGGTGCCTCGCCGGCGCGCCGGTCCGCATCCCGCTGCCCGTACTCAACCGGCACGGCCTGGTGGCGGGCGCCACCGGCACCGGCAAGACCAAGACGCTCCAGCTGATCGCCGAGCAGCTGTCGGCGCAGGGCGTCCCGGTGTTCCTCGCGGACGTCAAGGGCGACCTGTCCGGCATCGCGCGGCCGGGACAGCCGGGCGACCGGGTGCGCAAGCGGTCCGGCGAGGTCGGCCAGGAGTGGACCCCGGCCGGCTACCCGGCGGAGTTCTACGCGCTCGGCGGCCTCGGCCACGGCATCCCCGTACGCGCCACCGTCACCAGCTTCGGCCCGGTGCTGCTCGCCAAGGTGCTCCGGCTGAACCAGACCCAGGAGCAGTCCCTCGGCCTGATCTTCCACTACGCCGACACCAAGGGCCTGGAGCTGATCGACCTCAAGGACCTGCGCGCGGTCGTCGCCTTCCTCGTCTCGGACGAGGGCAGGGCCGAGCTGAAGAACATCGGCGGCCTGTCCGCCGCCACGGCCGGGGTGATCCTGCGTTCGCTGACGGCCTTCGAGGCGCAGGGCATGGCGGACTTCTTCGGCGAGCCGGAGTTCGACACGGCGGACCTCCTGCGCACGGCGGAGGACGGCCGGGGCATCGTCTCGGTGCTGGAACTCCCCGCCGTCCAGGACAAGCCGCAGCTGTTCTCCACCTTCCTGATGTGGCTGCTCGCCGACCTCTTCCACGACCTGCCCGAGATCGGCGACGCCGACAAGCCGAGGCTGGTGTTCTTCTTCGACGAGGCGCACCTGCTGTTCGACGACGCCTCCAGGGCGTTCCTGGAGGCGATCACCCGCACGGTCCGCCTGATCCGCTCCAAGGGCGTCGGCGTCTTCTTCGTCACCCAGACCCCGAAGGACGTGCCCGGTGACGTCCTCGGCCAGCTCGGCAACCGGGTCCAGCACGCCCTGCGCGCGTTCACCCCGGACGACCAGAAGGCCCTGAAGGCGACCGTGCAGACCTTCCCGAGGTCGGCGTACGACCTGGAGGAACTGCTCACCGTCCTGGGCACCGGCGAGGCCGTGGTGACCGTGCTCGGCGAGACCGGCGCCCCGACCCCGGTCGCCGCCGTCCGGCTGCGCGCCCCCCGGTCCCTGATGGGCCCGGTGGACGCCGCCGGACTGGACCGGGCGGTCCGCGACTCGCCTCTCCACGACCGTTATGCACAGGCTGTGGACCGGGAGTCGGCGTACGAGAGGCTGACCGCCGCCCGGCCGCAGGAACCCGCGCCGCGGCCGCGGTCCCGGGCGGTGCCCGAGGACGAGCCGTCCCTGGTGGAACAGGTCGTGAGCAGCGGGATGTTCAAGTCCCTGGCCCGCTCGGTCGGCACCCAGCTCGGCCGGGAGATCACCCGCTCGCTGTTCGGCACCGCCCGGCGGAGGCGGTAGCCCGCCCCCGCCGGTGTCCGCTCAGCGGTCCCGTTCCTCGGGGGTCCGCTGCGGCTGTGGTGTCTGCCGGTCCGGCTTGGCCGCCGTACCGCGCCGGGCCTCCGCGCGCAGCAGGGCGCGCAGGACGGCGTAGGGATCCTTGGGCATGGCTGTGGTGCTCCTTGCGTCGAGCCGACTGACCTTGCGGGGACGCGGGTCTGTCAGCAGCGCAGGACCACCGTGCGCAGCAGGGGCGTGGCGGACGGCACCCGGGGCGCGGCGGGGCGGGGCCGGGCCGCCGCGCGGACGGGCACCGGGTCGGGGAGAGGCGCCGGGCGCTCGGGAGCGTCGGCCCGGTGGACGGTGCGGGCGGGCGGCCTCAGGGGCGTGTCGCAGGCGTCGTGCTCGGCCGTCTCCGCGGCGGCCACGACGGGGTCGAGGATCCCCTGGACCTGCACATGGGCGCCGGGCACCCACAGGGCGAGGAGCAGCACGAGGACGCGTAGCCGGCTACGGCCCCGCAGCGTGCTCCAGCTCCTGCTCACGGTGTCTGTCTCCCCGGGACGGGCGGGGGAGCCAGCACGCCGCGCGCGAGATCCGCCCGCTCGGCGTACCCGCGGCGCACGCGGTTGACGGTGGTCGGACGGTCACACCGTCATACGGTCTGCGGCATGTGACGGGCCCGGCTGCGGATGCGGATGCGGAACCCGGTGATGATCCCCACGATCCGTCATACGGTCTGCGGCACCTGACGGGCCCGGCTGCGGATGCGGAACGCGGTGATGATCTCCACGATGCCCACCGCGATCAGCCAGATCCCGCCGACGAGGGTCAGCACCGCGACCGACTCGTACGGCGAGTCGATGAGCACGATCCCGGCGATGAAGGTGAGGATCCCGAGGAAGATCTGCCAGCCCCGGGCGGGCATGCGGGAGTCGTGCACGGCGGCCAGGGTCTGGGTGATCCCGCGGAACAGCCAGCCGATGCCGATCCACAGGCCGAGCAGCAGGATCGACTGCATGGGCCCGCGGAAGCAGAGCAGGCCGAGCAGGATCGACAGCGCGCCGCTGATGAAGGCCAGCACCCGCAGCGAGGTCCGCTGGTGCGTGCCGAAGGCGGCCACCAGCTGGAAGACACCGCTGTACAGCAGGTAGAGGCCGAACAGCACGCCGATGACCAGCAGGGAGGGACCCGGCCAGACCAGCACCAGGATGCCGAGCACCAGGGAGCCGATCCCGGTGATCAGGACGGTCTGCCAGGCGGCCCGGGACAGGGCGTGCAGCGGGCCCTCGAACGGTGGCTCCGGCTCGTGGCTGCCGCGGGGCGGCTCCGTGGGGTGCGGGCCGCCGGCCGCTGCCTGCTCGTGGACCCGCCGGTCGTCGAATGCGCGGTCCCGGTCCGGACCGCTGCTCGGTATGTCGGTCATGCCCCATGCTGTGACCCGCCGCCCGGCGGGGGCCACCAGGAGTGGGCCGTACGGGTGACGCGGGGCCGTGCGGTTGCGGGGTTGCGTGGGCCGTGTGCGGCGACGGGGGCCTTGCGGGTGACGGGGATCCCGTGGGGCGATGGGGGCCCTGCGGGGTGACGGCGGTCTGCGGGTGACGGGCACCTGCGGGGTGACGAGGGCCTGCGAGGTGACGGGGCCTGCGGGGTGACGAGGATCCGGCGGGGCGGCGGGGGCCGCGCGGCGGGGCCGCATGCCGGGCGGCTCCGCGTGCCGGGCGGCTCCGCGTGCCGGGCGGCTCCGCGTGGCTCGGGGCGCTACTTCTTCGCCGCCTTGGCCGCCTTCGCCGCCGCCTTCGTCTCCTGCTTGTGGGCGCGCACCTTGGCCAGCGACTCCGGGCCGGTGATGTCCGCGACGGACCGGAAGGACCGCGGCTCGCCGTAGGCCCCGGCCGCCTCCCGCCACCCCGTGGGGGCGACCTCCAGCTGCTTGCCCAGCAGGGCCAGGAAGATCTGCGCCTTCTGCTTGCCGAAGCCCGGCAGGTCCTCCAGCCGCCGCAGCAGCTCGGCCCCGCTGCCCACGCCCCGCCAGACCGCCTCCGCGTCCCCGTCGTAGTGCTCCACGAGGTACTGGCACAGCTGCTGGATCCGCTTCGCCATGGAACCCGGGTAGCGGTGCACCGCGGGCTTGTCGGAGAGCAGCGCGGCGAAGGTCTCCGGGTCCATCGCCGCGATGTCGTGCGCGTCCAGATCCTCGGCACCGAGCCGGTCGGCGATGGTCCGGGGCCCCTTGAACGCCCACTCCATCGGGATCTGCTGGTCCAGCAGCATCCCGGTCAGCGCGGCGAGCGGGGAGCGCCCGAGCAGCGCGTCGGCCGCGGGGTCCTGGGCGAGGTGCAGGGTGACGTCCATGGGTCGATGATCTCGCGCACCCCCGCTTCCCGCCCGCGCAGCCCGCGGCCGCTCCGGACGCGCCCGGCCCCGCTCAGTCCGCGCGCCAGTACCCCAGCGCGTGCACCCGCTGCTTCGGCACGCCCAGTTCCCTGCGGACGTAGGCGGCGAGCGTACGGGTGGTCGCCGTGTCGCAGGCGATCCAGACGTACGGGTGCGGGGTGCCGGCGAGGACGGCGGGCAGCTCGGCGCGGACCCGGTCCACCAGATGGGCGCCCGCGTCCCGGCGCGGCACCGGCCGTATCTCGTGCCGGCCGGCCTCGGCCCGGCTGGGCAGCCCCGCCGGTTCCCCCTCGAACCAGACGGTCGCCGGCGCGGAACCCAGGGCGCCGAGCAGGGAGTTGACGGCGGGCAGCGAGGCGGGGTCGGCGATCGCCACGAGGTGCGAGGGCGCGGGGTCGGGGTCCTGGAAGCCGGTGCCCTGCACGGTCGCCTCGACGGTGTCGCCGGGCCGCGCGGCGCGGGCCCAGTCGGAGGCCACGCCCTCGTGCAGAGCGAACTCCAGGCCGAAGGTGCCGGCCGCCGGGTCGGGGTCGACCAGGGTGTAGGCCCGCTGGTGCGGCCGGCCGTCGGCGGAGAACCACAGCCGTACCCACATCGTGGGGTGGACGCCGGCCGCGGCGAGCAGCCCGCCGTCGCTCAGCCGGAGCCGGCGGTAGTGCGGGGTCACGTCCTCGGTGTCGAGGACGGTCAGCACGAAATCCTTGGCCCGCAGCAGTCTGAGGACCGCTCCTTCCCAGCCCCGCCCCTGCCCCATGACCCCTCCATCGTTCGCGTACGATTCCGCCACAGAAAACTTAGGCAAGGCTAACCTAAAGCACAGAAGGGGTCTCCGGGTGACCATCGAGATCTACCGCGACGCCTGGGGCATCCCGCACCTGCGCGCCGCCGACGCGCGCGAACTCGCCCGCGCACAGGGCCGGGTCACCGCCCGCGACCGGGCCTGGCAGCTGGAGGTCGAGCGGCACCGGGCCCAGGGCACCTCCGCCTCCTTCCTCGGCGCGGGGGCCCTCTCCTGGGACGTCTTCGCCCGCCGGGCCCGGCTCGACGACACCGCCCGCCGCTGCTTCGCCGCGCTGGAACGCCGGGACGCGGAGACGGCCGAGTGGGTACGGGCGTACGCCGACGGCGTCAACGAGGGCCTGGCCGCCGGTGCCCGCCGCGCCCCCGAGTTCGCCCGCACCGGGCTGGCCGTCGGCCGCTGGCAGCCCTGGACGCCGCTCGGGGTCTGGCTCGGCACGCACATCCTGTTCGCCGGCTTCCCCGCCAAGCTCTGGCGCGAACAGGCGATACGGCACCTCGGCCCGGAGGCCGTCGGTCTGTTCGCCACCGACGGGCCCGGTACCGCGGGCAGCAACGGCTGGCTGGTCACCGGCGAGCGCACCGCCACCGGCCACGCCCTCATCGCCGGCGACCCGCACCGCTTCATCGAGGACCCCGGCGTCTACCAGCAGATCCGCCTCTCCTGCCCCGAGTTCGACGTCGTCGGGCTGGCCGTCCCCGGCGTTCCCGGGATCGCCCACTTCGGTCACACCGGCACGGCCGCGTGGGCCATCACCAACGCCATGGCCGACTACCAGGACCTCTACCGGGAGCGGCTGCGCCGCACCGGCGCCGGCATCGAGGCCCTCGGCCCGGACGGTACCTGGCAGCGAGCCGTCCGCCACACGGAGACGGTGGCGATCGCGGGCGAGCCCGCCATGGAGATCGAGATCGTCGAGACCCCGCGGGGCCCGGTGATCGCCGGAGGCCCGGAGGGCCTGGAGGCGTACGGAGCGCGGGGCGGGCACGAGAGCCGCGCGGGTGGCAACGGCGGCTCGGGCGCCGGTGGCCGTGGCGACGGCGCCGGCGGCTCGGGCGGCTGTGGCTGCGGCTGTCGTTCGGGTGAGGGTGGCTCGGGTGACGGCGCCGGTGACTTGGGTGGCTGTGGCTGTGGCTGTGGTTCAGGTGATGGCGGCTCGGGTGACGATGGTTCGGGTGACGGTGGTTCGGGTGACGGCGGAGCCGAGGCGCTCGCCCTGCGCTACCTGCCCCGGGTCACGGCGGACCTCGGTTTCAGCGCCCTCCTCCCGCTGCTCCGCGCCCGTACCGTCGCCGACATCGACAGGGCCCTGGACGCCTGGACCGAGCCGGTCAACGTCGTACAGGCCGCCGACACCGCCGGAGGCACCCTGCACCGCGTCGCCGGCAAGGTCCCCGTCCGCGCCGAGGCCAACCGCCTGCGTCCGGTTCCCGCGTGGGAGCCCGGCCACGACTGGCACGGCACGCACGAGACGCCGTACGCCGAGCCGGCCGACGGCATCGCGGTGATGGCCAACGGCCGCGGCCTCGCCACCCCCCTCGGCGTCGAGTTCGCCCCGCCGCACCGCGCCGCCCGCATCCGCGCCCTGCTCGACGCCCGCCGCACCTGGACCGCCGACGGCATGCCCGCGATCCACACCGACACCCACCTCGGCTCCGCCGCCCCCCTCCTGGACCGTCTCGCCGCCCTCACCGGCCTCACCCCCGCCGCGGCGGCCCTCCGTGACCGCCTGCTCGTCTGGGACCGCCGGATGGAGGGGGACAGCATCGACGCGGCGGTGTACGCGGCGGTCCGCGGCGCGGTCGTACGCCACCTCGCGGCGCACCCGGTCTTCGCCGCGCTCACCGAACCCCCGGCCTACCCCGACGTCCTGCTCCCCTGGCTGGCCCTCGTCCCCCGGATCGGCTTCGCCCTCGAACACCTGCTGGACACCGAGGACCTGTACGGCATCGACCGTACGGCGGCCGTCCGTGCCGCCCTGGAGGAGGTGGCCGCCGCACCGCCCGCCCGGCCCTGGGCGGCCGTCCACCGCCTGGCCCCGTGGAAGGCCCTGCCGGAAGCGCCGGACGCCACGCAGGACGGACCCGCCGAGCCGGGTCTCGCCGGCGACCACGACTGCGTGCTCTGCACCTCCGCCGTCCCCGGCCTCACCGACCGCGCCGCCCGCGGTCCGGCCGCCCGCTACGTCTGGGACCTGGCCGACCGCGACAACAGCGGCTGGGTGGTGCCTCTCGGCGCCGACGGCGTGCCCGGCGCCGCCCACCACCGCGACCAGCTCCCCCTGTGGACGGCGGGCGCACTGGCCCCGGTGATCACCGACTGGACCCTGCTCACCCCCGAGCCGCCCGAGTCCCCCGAGCCGCCCGCCACCCCATCCTCCGAGCCCCCCGAGTCCTCCGAGCCCTCCGAGCCCTCCGAGTCACCCGAGCCCTCCGAGCCCTCCGAGTCACCCGAGCCCTCCGAGCCCTCCGAGTCACCCGAGCCCTCCGAGCCCTCCGAGTCACCGGAGCCGGCCGCTGCCCACGCCCCCGGACCGCCCGGGTCACCCGGGCAGCCCCAGCCGCCCGCCCCCAGGCACCCCACCCCCACCGAGCAGTAGAGGAACCCGATGACCGACCTGCACGCCCAGCACGTCGACGGCTACGGCACCGTCCGTGTCCGCGCCCTCGACCCCGAGGGCGACGCCGCCCTGATCCACTCCTGGGTGAGCGACGAACGCGCCGCCTTCTGGGGCATGAACGGCCTCACCCGGGACCAGGTCGCCGAGATCTACGCCCACATGGCCACGCTCGACACCCACCACGCCCACCTGGTCACCAAGGACGGCGAACCGGCCGCCCTGTTCCAGACGTACGAGCCGTCCGCCGACCGGGTCGGCGAGTGCTACGACGTCCGCCCCGGCGACCTCGGCGTACACCTCCTGCTCGCTCCCGCGGGCCCCGGAGGCCCGCTCCCCGGCTGGACGTCCGCCCTGCTCACGGCGGTGACGACATACGCGCTGCGGATCCTGGACCGGCAGCGGATCGTGGTCGACCCGGACGTGCGCAACACCAGGGCGATCGCCCGCTTCGAACGCCAGGGCTTCCGCCGCGGCCCCGCCGTCGTCCTCCCCGAGGTCGACCTCCCGGACGTGTACCTGCCGGAGAAGCACGCCCAACTCGCCTTCCTGGACCGGGCGGTAGCCTTCCCCGGGTGACGACGCCGGAAGAGCTGATCGCGCACTACGACCTCGAACCCATCCCCCGCGAGGGCGGCCTGTTCCGCCGTACCTGGACCGGGCCCGACCGGCCCGACGGCCGCCCCGAGGGCACCGCCATAGTCGCGCTGCTCACGGCCGACGACTTCTCCGCCCTGCACCGCCTGCCCTTCGCCGAGGTGTGGCACTTCTACCTCGGCGACCCGCTCCGGCTCCTGCTCCTCGCCCCCGACGGCACCACCCGCGCCCCCGTCCTCGGCCCCGGTCCCGGACGTCACCTCCAGCTGACCGTGCCGGCCCGCACCTGGATGGGCGCACGGGTGGCACCGGGCGGCGCGTGGACGTTCTTCGGCTGCACGATGGCCCCCGGATTCACCTACGCGGACTACGAACACGGGGACGCGGCCGAACTGACGGCGCGTTACCCCGACCAGGCCGGCCCGATCACGGAACTGTGCCGCCCATGAACCTGCTCGACGGACAGACCGCCCTGGTGACCGGCGCGGGCGGCGGCATCGGCCGGGCCATCGCCCTGCGCTTCGCGGCGCAGGGCGCGGCGGTGGCCCTCCACTGCCGTACGGCGGTCGCCGCGGCCTCCGAGGCGGCCGACCGCATCCGGGACGCGGGCGGCAGGGCGGTCGTGCTCCGGGCGGACCTGACGGACGAGGCCGCCTGCCACCGTCTGGTCGCGGAGACGACGGCCTGGTCGGACGGCCGGCTCACCGCACTGGTCAACAACGCGGCCGTGCAGCCCGTCCAGCCCCTGCCCGGTATGACGGCGGGGGACTGGCGCGCGGTCGTCGACACCGACCTCACCAGCGTCTTCGCCTGCACCCAGGCCGCCGCCGGCCATATGCGCGCCCACGGCGGCGGCACCATCACCCACATCGCCTCCATCGAGGCCGGCCACCCCGCCCCCGGCCATGCCCACTACGGCGCGGCCAAGGCGGCCGTGGTCCTGCACGCCCGCGCGGCGGCCCTGGAGTACGGCCCCGACGGCATCCGGGTCAACACGGTCTCCCCGGGCCTCGTCGACCGGCCCGGCCTGGCGGAGGCCTGGCCGGACGGCGTACGCCGCTGGCTCGCCGCCGCCCCCACCGGACGCCTGGGCCGCCCCGAGGACGTGGCCGACGCCTGCGTGTTCCTCGCCTCCCCGCTCGCCTCCTGGATCAGCGGCCACGATCTGGTGGTGGACGGCGGGGTGACGGCCCGGCCGACCTGGTAGCGGCGCGGGGCGGTCCGGGGGGCCGGCGCCCGCGCGTTCCGCACCTCCCCACCGGCCTCCGGGACCACCGGCCTCCGGGACCGCCGGCCTCCGGGACCGCCGGCCTCCAGGACCGCCGGCCTCCCGGACCGTCGACCACGGCCTGGTGGCGGATGGCGGGGTGACGGCCTGCCCGGCCGCCGTCGACCACGGCCTGGTGGCGGATGGTGGGGCGACGGCCTGTCCGGCCACCGTCGACCACGGCCTGGTGGCGGATGGCGGGGTGACGGCCTGCCCGGCCGCCGTCGACCACGGCCTGGTGGCGGACGGCGGGGCGACGACCTGCCCGGCCCGGTGAACACACGGGCCGTTCTCCGCGTACGTACAGGGAGGCTCTGTCACGGAGCACGGGTGCCTGTGGGGACGGAGGCTGAGGGTGCTGGGCGAGGGACACCGAGGACCGCGACGACCACACCGGCCGGCCCGGCTCACCCGCGCCGTGCTCCTGCTCCTCCCCACCGTCCTGTTCGGCCTCCTCGTCGGCACGGCCTCCCCCGCCTCGGCGCACGCGGTGCTGCGCGCGTCGGACCCCGCCGACGGCACCGTGCTGCGCACCGCCCCCCGCCAGGTGACCCTCGCCTTCACCGAGTCGGTCGGCCTGCTGACCGACTCCTTCCGGATCTACGACCCCGGCAACCACCGCGTCCGCACCGGCGACGCCGGCCACGCCCCCGGCCGCTCCGACACGGCCCGCGTCCGCCTCCCGGCCAAGCTCGCCACCGGCACGTACACGGTGGCCTGGCGGGTGGTGTCGGCCGACAGCCACCCGGTGTCCGGCGCCCTCACCTTCTCCGTGGGCAAGCGCACGGCGAACGCGGTCGCCCCGCCCCCGGAGCGCACGGAGAACCCCGCCACCACGGCCCTGCACACGATTGCCCGCTACCTCTCCTACCTCTCCCTGGCCCTGCTCCTGGGCACGGCCGCCTTCGTGGCGTACTGCCGTCCGCCGTCCACCGCCCACCTGCGCGCCCCCGCCCTGGCCGCCTGCGCCGTGCTGCTCACCGCCACGGCCGCCCTGTACCTGCTGCGGGCCCCGTACGAGGAAGGCGCCTCCCCGGCGACGGCGTTCACCCTCCGCTCCCTCGGTCACACGGCGACGACCCGCCCCGGTCTGCTCCTCCTGGCCCGCCTGGCGCTCCTGCTGCTCGCGGCGGTCGGCGCGGCCCTGCTCAGGACCCGCCGGGCCCGGCTCCCGCGCCGCGCCACCCTGGCGGCGGCCGCGGTCCTCGCCCTCGCCCTGTCCCTGACCTGGTCGGCGTCCGATCACGCCTCGGCCGGCCTCCAGGTACCTGCGGCGATCGTCGCCACCACCCTGCACCTGCTGGCCATGGCGGCCTGGCTGGGCGGCCTGGCCGCCCTCCTGTGGACGCTGCGGCGCACCCCGGAACCGGCGGGCCTGCCCGCCTCGGTCCCGGCCCGCTTCTCCCGCCTGGCCTTCGCCTCGGTGACGGTGCTGGCCGTGACCGGCGTCTACCAGTCCTGGCGGGGCCTCGGGTCCTGGCAGGCGCTGACGGACACGACGTACGGCCGTACCCTCCTGGCCAAGCTGGCCGCGGTCACCGCGCTCCTGCTCGCCGCGGCCTGCTCCCGCACGTTCACCGCCCGTCTCGCCCGAGCCGGCACCCCCGCCCCCGCCCCCGCCCCCGCCCGCGTCCCCGAACCCGCCACCGGCCCCCCGCTTCCGCCGGCCCCTCACCCCGGCGATCCCACCGCCCCCGCCGCCGTCCCCGCCACCACCGCCCTGTACCTGCTGCGTCGCTCGGTCCTGGTGGAGGCGACGGTCGCCGTCCTGGTCCTGGCCCTGACCACGCTCCTGACCAGCACCGTGCCCGGCCGCGCGGCGACGGAGTCCGCCCAGCCGGCCCTCCCGGCGACGGCGGGCATCCCCACGGCCTCCGTCACCACGATCCCCTTCGACATCGGCACCCCCGGCGGCCAGGGCAAGGTCCAGATCACCCTGGACCCCGGCCGCGTCGGCACCAACTCAGTCCAGGCGGTGATCTACGGCCCCGACGGCGGCCTCTCCACGGTCCCCGAAATCCGCGTCACCCTCACGCTCCCGGCCCAGCGCGTGGGCCCCCTGGACACCAAGGTCACGGACCGCGGCGGCTACTGGGCCGCCGACGCCTTCACCCTCCCCCTCCCCGGCACCTGGACCCTGAAGGTGACGGTCCGTATCTCGGACGTGGACCAGACGACGGTGACGGCACCGGTGCGGGTGACGCGGTAGACCGGCGGAGCAGCGGCACCGGGCGCCACGGCCCCGGGTCCCCGCGCGGCCTTCCGGGCGGGCCGGGGAAACGGGAACCGAGGGGCAAGGTCGTATCCTCCGGCAGACGCGGCGGGCCGCTGCCGATGCGTCGCGGTCGTCCGTCGCAGCCGGTCGGCCGCCCACTTCCGGGTACCAGGTGCCCGACGCACGACCAGGAGGTCGACCGGTGATCACTCTGGCCGCAGTGGGAGGAGTGGCCCTGGTCGAACTGGGCATGGCCCTGACTCCGGGACCGAACATGATCCACCTGGCCTCCCGGGCGATCACCCAGGGCCGCAGGGCGGGGCTGGTCAGCCTCGGCGGGACCGCCGTGGGGTTCCTGTGCTACCTGCTGGCCGCGGCCGCGGGCCTGTCCGCGTTGTTCGCCGCCGTGCCGGTGGCGTTCACGGTGGTGAAGCTCGCCGGGGCGGCCTACCTGGCCCACCTCGCCTGGGGCATGCTCAAGCCCGGCGGCCGCTCGCCCTTCGCCCCGGCCCAGGACCTGCCTCCGGTCTCCGACGCCCGCCTGTTCTCGACGGGGCTGCTGACCAACCTGCTCAACCCCAAGATCGCGCTGATGTACGCCGCCCTGCTGCCCCAGTTCCTGGACCCGCAGGCAGGCCCGGCCTGGGGGCAGCTGCTCCAGCTCGGTGCGGTGCAGATCCTCGTGGGTGTCTCGGTGAACGCTCTGATCATGCTGGGCGCGGCACGGGTGTCGGGGTTCCTGGCCGCCCGGCCCCGCGTCATGACCGCCCAGCGGTTCACGGCAGGCGGCCTGCTCGGCGTCTTCGCACTGCGCACCGCCCTGTCCCGGACACCGGTCTCCGGCTGAACCAGGCCACGCGCCTGTGACGGGAGTCACGCTCCGGAAGGACGCCCAGCGGGTCGGAGACGCCCGCTGGGCGACGCCTGGACGGGCCGGGAAAGCGACCGGGACGGAAACGGAGACGGAAAGAGGGGCCGGAAAGAGAGACGGGTAAACGCCAGAGGGCCGGACCGCTTTCGCGGTCCGGCCCTCTGGGCTGGCGGAGGATACGAGATTCGAACTCGTGAGGGGTTGCCCCCAACACGCTTTCCAACTGTCCGCATGGCAGTACGGGTGCGTCCATATGGGTTCAGACGGCTGGTCGGACGGGGTGCGCGTACCGCGGTGAACCGTGGCGTCCGTTGGCGTACTGGACAAAGACCAGGACAACGAGCAGTGCTGCCGGTCCTCGCTGACCAGCAGTGATCACCATTGGCAGAACACCGCGGTGGCGTCGTCCCCCGACTTGTAGCGTGGCCAGCGTCGCCCTGTGGGGTCTGTTGCTTCGACCTTCCGGACGGTCTCGATCAACTCCCGAGGCCCACCAGTCCTTAGCGTCGCAAAGGCTGTGGCCCAGGTCGCCATGCCGTACTCGGTGACGAGACGCGATACGCCGTCGGACAAGACGGCTGCCGCTCGTACGCCTTCAACCGGGACGCTACCCACGAGCGCGTGTTCTGCCGCTTCAGGATCAGCAGCCGCCACCCAGTACCCCGCAGGCGTGTTGCGGGTCTGCCGCTGCGCAGTCACGAAGCGTCGCAATGCAGCCTGGTGTTCGACCGTGTGTGTCTCGAACAGCTCCACCTCGGCTCGCAACTCGGGTAGCACCTCGTCCACACGGAGATCGGTCAGCACCGTGAACTCTTGCCCTTCGAGCACGATGGGGGAGTCTGCCAAGACCAGGTGGTCAAGGATCTCCCCCCGCTGCCGAAGGATCGCAACGGTCGCGGACGGTGTCCCCGGATTGCTCAGGTCGCAGTCGGGGTGAAGTGCCGCCACCTGTTCGAGGGCGCTCCCCAGGCCGTCTGTAAGCGAGCGGCTTGGATCGGCGAGTGTGGCGACAAGGTGACTGCCGAGATGAGCGACGTACCACGGCACACCATGGCGGCATCCCGTATCCAGCCCCGCGGTGCTGAGGCCGTCCAGCACTACAGCGAGGGACGGGGTGCCGGCTGCCCAATCTTCGTTGGGGGCGGCTCCACCGGGTTGGGTGTCGATCGCGACGCGCATGTCCCTAGCTTTCGTGTCGGTACAGCGGTGTGACGCGTCGACTTTCCTGCACTTCGAGCGTCTTCGGGTCGTAGCGGCAGGAGATCAAGGTCGAGAAACGGCGGGTGCGTACCTCGCGGTAGATCTCTGCCAAGTTGTTCTCCAGGAAGTGGACGACTCCGTTTGCGCCAACAGCATGGATGCCAGCGATGTAGAGGAACGTCCCCTTCCCGTCCAAGCGAGGAAGCCGCCCCAGATAGCCGACATCGCCGGCCGAGCCGTCTTCGTCCTCAGGGGATCGGTACTCCGTCCCGGTCACTTGGTCCACCAGGTGCCACGCCCGGTCCTTGGCAAACCGAAGGTTGTCGTCACCTTCCAGGACCTGAGCCAGGATCGGGGACAGTCGCGGGCCGCAGATGACGACGTGGTTGTCTCGGTTCAGGTTGACGATGCCAGTCGGCGGAATCACTTCGTACTGGGTCTCCAGCTTCATGCCGCCCAGCAATTTGCGCAGATGTTCGAAATTGGAAAGGTCTTCGCGGGTGACCACCTCGCTGGGGTGCTGATCGGGTCCCTTGCCCGCCTCGTACTTGCCACCCAATGACACCGTCACCAGGTCTGTGCCGAAGAAGACGCGCTCCGGAGGCGGGCCGGCGGAGGCAAGTTGCCCCACTCGACCGCGGCTGACGCCGAGCCGCTTCGCGATGTCCGCTTGCGTCATCCCGGACGCCTGCGCCTCTTCGATCGCTTCCCGTCGGATGCGGGACAGCTCATTCACTCGGCTCTGGTACCGCGCCATCAGGTCGATCGCGGCCTTGGCTCGGTCCACCGGATCCGTGATCCCGGAGACCCGGTCCATGTCGTCTTGCACGACTCTCCAATCCATCGCCTAGGGGGGCTATCGGACTGTATCGCGAGAGGGGGTTGCGCGCAGCACCCGAGTTTGCCTACCGTACCTATCAAGCGAATCGGCAACCCCCCCTAGGCAATGCGAGGGTTGGTTTCCGCTGGCTGTTTGACCTGCGTAAACAGCGTCCGGAGGAAAGCCCGCGGGGGTGAGTACGAAGGCAGCGCTAGTTCTTTGACAACTGCATGGGGATCACGCCGCCTCTCCTCGGCCAAGTAGGCGGCCCCGCGGTCTCGCGGGAGAACAGTGCATCCAACTGCCGCAGCAGTCGCTGCGGCCGGTTGCCTCCCTCGCCCGTCCGGGCCCTGCTGTTTGGGGTCGTGTACGGGCGGGGCGCGGGGAGCCGGAATTGATCCGACTTCAACGGCGCGCGGCCCCGGTGCTGCAACACCGGAGCCGCTGTTCGGGCCGTTCACCCTTCGAGAGGAACCACGACCCATGAAGCACATCGTTGCACTTCAGGCGGTTGTTACCGCCGACGACTTCGACCGTGAGCCGACGCCGGCCGAGCTGGACGCGGTGGCAACGGAGATGCCGCTGGTCCTGGCGGAGGTCGAGTTGCTGGACGTTGAGATCAGTCTGCTGGACCGGCCGGTGTCCGAGTGGGACACGCGTCGGCTGCGGCGGGCCCGCCGCCAGGTGCTCGCCGCCCGCCGTGCTCTGACCAACCAGGGCGCTGCTGACGCGCCGGTGGTGGCGTGATGGCGGAGGAGTTCACGGCGCAGATGTCCGTGTTCAAGGGCCGCTGGCGCCTGTACGTCGTCCTGCTGAACACCACCGCTCGGTGGCCCGAGTACTCCTTCGACCGAGCCGCTCCGGTGCCGACGCTCACGGAACGCACGGATGCGCTCAGCGTGCTCGGCTTCGAGCCGGTCTCGGGCGCCGGCTGGCAGTGGACCGAGGACAGTCAGGACCCCGACGACCCCGCGTCCGCGGTGGTGCTGATTGCGGCTGTTCAGGTGCGTTCATGGACGGGGGCAGGCGCGTGAACAGCGACCAGATCCGTTCAGCGGAACGCGCCCTGTCGGTCGGCACGTGGTTGATCGTGGCCGGTGCCATGCTGTACTCGATCTTGACCGTGACTCCGCTCGCTGCGGAGCACACCGCCCGTGAGTGGGCATGGACGGCCCCGATCCTGCCGCTGGTCGTGGATGCAGCGGTTGTGATCGTGGTGCGCCTGGACGCGGCCTTAGCCCGTCTGGGCGGGCGTGGTGGCTGGTGGCCGGTGGTGCTGCGCTGGATGACCGGCGCGATGACTCTGGCACTGAACGTCGCCGACTCCGCCCTGAACGGGGACGCTGTCGGCGTCGCTGTGCACGCGGTCGCCCCGCTGCTGCTGATCGTCACCGCGGAGACCGGGCTGGCCTACCGGCGTGCGATCACCCGGGCCGTGACCGAGCTGGAAGCCCGGCAGCAGGCCGAGCGGCAGGCGCGGGAGCGGGCCGCCGCCGACCGGCGGGAAGCGGCCGAGCGGCGGGCCCGTGAGGAGCGCGAGCACGCGGCCATGCTGGCCCGTGAACAGCGTGAACACGAAGCCACTCTGGCCCGTGAGCAGGTTGAGCGGGAAGAGCGGCGCTGGCGTGAGGAGCAGGAGCGGCGGGCCGCTGTGGAGGCGGCAGAGCGCGAGGAACGTGAACGCCGTGAACGCGAGCGTGTACAGCGTGAGCGGGAGCGTGAACGCGCCGAGCGGGACACTGCGGAACGGCGCGCGCGTGAGGCTGCGGAGCGGGCCGAGCGTGAACGCCGTGAACAGCGCGAGCGGGAGGAGCGGGCCGAGCGTGAACGCGCGGCGCTGCTGGCCGCCGGCCCGGCCGCCGAGAAGCAGTCCGAGGAGCAGGCGCGGCTGACGGTGCGGGCCGCGTTCGATGCCGGTCTGCCGGTGCGGGCCGCGGCGGAGTTGTGCGGCTGGTCGGTCGGGTGGGTCTCCGCCCGCTACGCCGAACACCGCGACCCCGGCACGGGCGGGGCTGAACTCGCGATCGCGGGCCGCTGATGGCCACCCTCCCCGTCTACCCCTGGCGCCTCGCTCCGGACGGGTTGGCCACGCTGCGGCAGCTGCGCGCGGCCGGTCTTCGGCCGGGCGGTCAGGACGTGGCCGCACAGCTCGAACGTCCCCGCCGCCGGGGGCGTGCGCCGCTGGTCGCCTACCTGTACCGCGTCGAGCAGGCGAAGCCGGTGCGTCCGATGACTCCGGCGAAGTGGGCCGCGCTGGAGCGGGCGAATGCCGCCCGCCGCACCTGCCCCGAGTGTCGTCGGGATGCCGGATACGTCATCCCGGCCGCGCTCGGGATGTGCACCCCGTGCGCCTTCCCGGACGATCAGGCCGCCGCGGCCTGAACAGCACAGCACACCCCCATCCGACTGCCTCCCGCGAGGAGATTTGCTGTGTCCAGCCGTACCCGTGCCCGCGGCCTGAAGAGCGCCGCGGGCGTCCACACCGTCCATATCCCGCGTCAGCGCGGTCGCCGCGCCGCGCAGCCGTTCGTGATCGTCGTCCCCGAGCGGCCCTCCCTCACCTGGGAAGCCACCGCATGGGTCGGCCGCATGCTGTGGCGCCACCGCGGCGCCCTCGCCCCGACCGGCCTCGCCCTGCTCACCCTCGCCGCGGCCGGCGTGCTGCACGCCACGGCGCCGTGGGCCGCTCTGGTCCTCGCCGTCCTCACCGCCGGCCCGGCCGTGTGGGTGCTGCTGATGCAGCGCCGCCGCCCCGGAACCGGCTCGGTCCTGGCCTGGCGCATCGGCCTGGCCCTGCTCGCCACGATGGGCGGTGGCTGGTTCGCCGCCGCGGCCGGCTTCGGCCCGTTCACCGGCCCGCTCGCCCTGCTGTGGCTGCTGATCTGGGGCACCGCGCAGACCGCATGGCTCATCGTCCGCCGCACCCACTGACCTGCGAAGGAGTCGATCAATGGCAGCCAACACCAACCGGCGCGGCGGCAACAGGAACGCGAAGCCGAACAAATTCGCCAACGCTGGGGCCGCCGCCGGCGCCGCGGCCGGCGGTTTCGTCGGTGCCGTGGGCAGCTCGTTCGTGCCCCCGGTGAACGTCACCATCAACCGGACCACCAACAACCACCCCGGCGGAAGCGGAAGCCGTCCGCACGCCGAAGCGCTGCTGCCGTCGCCGGAGTTCTCCTCTCCGGCCCAGGTGCGGATGTACTGCAACACGCTGCGGGCCGCCGCGGTGACGCTGTCCATCGAGGTGGCCATGGGCGCCGAAATCATGAAGGGCGTGCTGGCGGCCGTGCCGGACCCGGAGGGGCGGGCGTTCGGCTCGCGGATCCGGGCGCAGAAGGTGGCCCGCAAGATGCAGCGCTCCGCGGACGCCCTGCGGGACGCGGCGAAGAACGCAGCCGCCTGCTACGCGGTCTTCCAGCAGGAGTTCGAGGAGGAGATCAACAGCGTCCGCCACCGTGCCCGCCGGCCCCAGCAGCCGGTCATGAACTGGGCCCAGCAGTAGGAAGGAGGGCCGATCATGGCGCGCAACAACAGCCACTCCATGGCCTACGCCCAGGACGGGACGGCCGGCTACCTCGCCCCGCCGTACGCCACCGGGTCGGGCGGCAATGTGGGTATCTATCTGCTCAACCGGGTCATGCCGCATCTGCCGCCCTGGCTCACCTGGGCCGGGACCGGCATGGCCGGTGCCCTCGGCTCACTGCGGTGGGAGGCATCCGCCCCGGCCGGGGTCGGCCTCACCCTCGCCTCCGTCACCCTCACCGCGGCCACTTGGTGGGCCGGGAAGTCCACCACCCAGCAGCGCCGGCTGCACTCGGCCATCACCGTGGCGGCGGGGTCGGCGTGGGTCACGGGCGCCTGCCTCGCCGGTCCCCTGACCGGCCCCCTGGACGACCTGTTCCTGATGGGCGGACCCGTCGTCGCCTTGTCGTGGAACATCCGCATGATCCTGCGCCGCAACGACACCGACCCGCAGGCCGGCGGCGCCGACAAGGGCCTGCTGGAGAAGGTCGGCCTGGCCCGTGCGCAGATCGGTGCGGCGAAGGTGGAGCCGAACCGGGTCACCGCTCCGTTGTCACTGGAGCCGGGTGAGCAGACCAACGACGACGTCTCCAAGGCCCTGGCCCGGATCGCATCCGCCCTGGACCTTCCCGTCTCCGCCGTCCGCTACCACCCCTCCCCGGACTCCAGCCGACGCGGAGAGCTGGTCATCGTCCCCGAAGACATGCTTGCGCATGGTGCCGATTGGGAGGGGCCGTCGAACCTCGGGGGTTCGATCGCGCAACCGCTGGTCATCGGCCGGTACGACGACGGGTCCCCGCTGCTCCTGTGGCTCCCGGGCGACCCTGAGGCCAAGCGGAACAGCACGCACCTGCTGATCGCGGGTGGCACCGGATCGGGCAAGGGCGAGACGGCGCTGAACCTCATGACGGAGATCCTTTCCCGGCGGGACGTGCTGCTGTGGGTGTCGGACCCGAAGGCGTTCCAGGACTTCGCTCCCTTGCGGCCCGGCATGGACTGGTCGGCCGAGGGCGGGGCGGACACGGAAGTCATGGTGGAGGCGGTCAAGGCCGTCATCCCCGCCCGCACCCGCTGGCTCGGCGCCCACGGCTACCGCCAGTGGGTCCCCGCCGCCGCCCAGACCCAGACCGACCCCGCCCACTCCTGCCAAGCGGGCCGGGCATGCGGCTGCACCGGGATGCCCTTCCTGGTCGCGTGGTTCGAAGAGGCGGCGAACACCCTGCGCAACCTCGGCGACGACGCGTTCACCGGCATCGCGCAGGAAGCCCGCTCCGCCGGCGTCTCCCTGATCGTGTCCCTCCAACGCCCCTCCTACGACCAGATGTCTCCCAGCACCCGGGCCTCCCTGCCGTCCGTGATCGCACTCGGCTGTGATCGACGTGATGAGGGGTTCGTGTTGCCCGATGGGGTACTGGCGGCGGGGGCGCATCCGGGTGCGTGGGGCAACCGGCGCCCGGGTTACTGCTACCTCGTCTCGACGGGCATCCCCGAGGACCGCTACCCCTCCCCGGGCCGCACCTTCGCCTTCCCCACCCGCGCCGTTCCGCTCATGGAACAGCTCGCGGCGTGGGCACTGCGGGAGGGCGCGACGGCGGACCCGGTGACGGGCGGGGCGGTGACCGCGGTCGCCGGCCGCGCCTACACCGGCCGCACCAAGCCCGACACTACCCCGGCCCCGGCAGGTCCGCGGCTGACCGCCGTACAGGGAGACCACGACATGAACGACGGGCAGGGGCAGGGGCTGCTGGTCGACCCCGAGGACGCCGGCATCGACCCGGAAGCCGACTTGCCGGGCGACGAGGACGGGGACGACGCGCCGATCTTCGGACAGGAGAGCGGACGCAAGCCGAAGCCGGACGAGGCACGGGAGCTGTTGGCGCTCGCCCTGGAGGAGTTCGAGCGGGCCGGGCAGATGGTCGTGGGACCGGTCGACTTCCTGGACTGGTGCGACCGCAACAACCTCACCCGCTCCTGGGTGTCCAAGCGCCTCAAGGAAGCCGCGATCGACGGCCGGCTGGAGCCGACGAACACCACCGGACGGTGGCGCATCGTCCCCGCCCTGGCCGCCGCCTGACACCCGTCACACGTGACGGACCCGTCACACCCAAACCCCTAGGCGGGAGCGGGTGTGACGCGCCGTCACAGCACCCCGTCACACCCCCATCACACCCGCCTGACACCCGCCCGCGGCCCCCGCGTCACACCCCGCCGCGACGGGCCGCGGCCTCATCCGGGAGGACCACCCCGTGAACCGTCCCGACCACCCCACCCACCCGCTGTCGATGACCGAAGCGGAAGCCGCCGCGGAAGCCCGCCGGATCATCGCCGACGCCTACCGGCCCGCCCCCGAGACGCCCACCGCCTACCGCGACACCACCCCTGTGCCCCGGTACGGGACCGCGCTCCCGGTCGCCCAGCCCGGCATCCCGCCGATGTCGCAGAGGGCCACCGACGCAAGCCGGCTCATGCTCACCGGCGGTCTCGCCACGGTGCCCCCGGGCCTGATCGCGATCGGGCTGCTGATCGCCTCCCGCCACGCCGACCCCACCGTCATCGCCCTACTCCTCGGCGCCCCGGCCGTGCCGATCCTCGCCCTGGTCCGCCTGCTGCGACGGGGCAAGGAAGCGATGCCGGACGTGCACCACCACCACTACGCCGGCCCCGTCTACCAGGACCAGCGCAACCTCCACACCACCACCCGCGGCATGTGGGCCAAGACCACCAACCAGCAGTAGCTACGCCAAAGGCGGCCCCCCATTCCGCCAAGAACCGGGGCCGCCCTTGTCATCCAGCACCGTCAAAGAGAACTGGAGACATCCAGCATGACCCAACTCACCCGCATCCGGCGAGTGCCCGCCCGAAGGGCGCACTTACTGGACCTGTACTGCTGCCAGGGCAGCGCCGCTAAGGGGTGTGCCGACGCCGGATTCCACGTCACCAGCGTCGGACTCGCCCGGTGGGTGCTGGGGGTGCCGTGGATGAACCGCGACGGCATCCGCGAGTGCATCCCGCCCGCCTACACCGAGCACATCGGCCGCGCCGCCGTCGCCCACCTCGCCCCGGCCGCGCTGGAGGTGGCGGCATGAGCAAGCACCTGCTGTGGGCCGCGCTGGACGCAGCCGCACGCGGCTGGCACGTCTTCCCGCTCCGGCCCGGCAGCAAGCCGCCCGCCCTGCACGGGGAGAAATCCTGCACCCGCACCGGGGCGTGCGCGGGCGGGCACGTGAAGTGGGAGCAGCGGGCCACTACCGACCCGGACCGTATCCGCGCGGCCTGGTCGCGGGCGCCGTTCAACGTCGGCATCGCATGCGGCCCGTCCGGGCTGCTGGTCGTCGACCTGGACACGCCGGAGCACAAGGGCAGTTCGGACGCGCCTGACGGCGCGGCATCCTTTCGAGCGCTCTGCGAGCGCGCCGGGCACGCCGTCCCCGCTACCTACCGGACCCGGACCCCGAGCGGTGGAACGCACCTGTACTTCACCGCCCCGCCCGGCCTGAGGCTGGGCAACACGGCGGGCACCGTGGCAGCTTCGGTCGACACCCGCGGGTGGGGCGGCTACGTCGTCGCCGCCGGCAGCTCCACTCCCGCTGGACGGTACGAAGCGCTGTGCGCGTCTGTGGCGGTCCCTCTGCCGTCGTGGCTGCAAGCTCTCCTGCAACCTGCCCCCGCGCGCCCTGCGGGCCTGCTGAGGCTGCCTGCGGTGGACGGCAGCCGCGCGGCACTGGCCGCACTGGACGCTGAGTGCGCGGTCGTGGCCGCCGCCCCGGAGGGCCTGCGGAACATGACGCTGAACCGGTGCGCGTTCAAGGTGGGGCGCTTCGTCGCGTGGGGCGACCTTCCCCGACAGGTGGCGGAGGATGCCTTCCAAGGGATCGGCGAGGCGGCCGGACTCACCGCTGCCGAGTGCCGCACCACCATCCGCAGCGCCCTGGACAGCTCCATCCGCAAAGCCCGGCCCCGGCAGGCGGCATGAGCGCCCCCGAATCCCCCCGCTTGGAAGGCCAGCCCCCGGCACCTGCCGACCTGCGGGCCGCCGAACCGGCCGCACCCCGGCCGGCCGTGGGCGAGCCGAAAGGCGCCGCCCGCAAGGGCGTCCTTTCAGTCCTTCGTCCTGACCCGCGCCCGGCCGCTCCCGCGCGCCACCCCGGCAACGACCCGACGCCGGAACGGCCCGGGATCCGTATCTCCGCCCCGCCCGTCTACCGCCACCCCTACGACGGTGCCCGCTGGTCCACACGCCCTGGCGCCACCCCCACCGCCGCCTACGCCTGCTCCTGCGGCCAGACCGGCACCGCTCGCGGACAGAAGGCCGTCGCCGACCTGGTCGGCGAGTACGAGGGACACAAGCAGTCCTGCACCGGCACCCCCGCCCCGCACACCGAAAGGAGGAACGCCGCATGACCGACACGGCCACGCTCGCCCCGCCCATTGACGGCGCCGCCCTGCTCAACGAGGTGGAAGCGTTCCACCGACGCTTCAACGTCTTCCCCCATGAGGCCGCCTACGTCGCCGTAGCGCTGTGGGACGCCCACGCCCACCTGCTCGACGCGTTCGACTCCACCCCCCGACTCGCGTTCCTCTCCCCCGAGCCGGGATCGGGCAAGTCCCGAGCACTGGAAGTCGTGGAAACCCTCGTCCCGCGCTCCATGGCCGCGGTGGACGCTTCCGCCGCCGCCCTGTTCCGGTCCGTGTCCGGCATCGACGGCGGCCGGCCCACGATCCTGTTCGATGAGATCGACACCGTCTTCGGCCCGAAAGCCGGGGAGAACGAACAGCTCCGGGGGTTCATCAACGCCGGCCACACTCGCGGCCGGGTCATGTACCGGTGCGTCGGGGACGGCGCCAACCAGCAGGTACAGGGCTTCCCCTCGTACTGCGCCCTCGCCGTCGCCGGACTCGGCAACCTGCCCGACACGATCATGACCCGGTCTGTCATCGTCCGCATGCGCCGCCGCGCCCCGAACGAGCAGGTGGAGCAGTTCCGCACCCGCATCCACGTACGGGAAGGAAACGCCCTGCGTGACCGCCTCGCCAAGTGGGCCCAAGCCATCCAGAAGCAGGTCATGAACGCGTTCCCGGAGATGCCCGACGGGGTCACCGACCGGCCCGCGGACGTGTGGGAACCCCTCCTCGCCGTCGCGGACGCAGCCGGCGGAGACTGGCCCAAGCGAGCCCGGGAAGCCTGCCTCACCCTGGTCAAAGCCTCCCGGATCAACGACAAGGGCAGCATCGGAATCCGACTGCTCACCGACCTGCGCGACCACGTCCTGAGCGGCATCGACCGCCTGCCCACCGTCGCCATCCTCGACCGGCTCAACGCCATGGACGACGCACCCTGGGCCGACATGGGAGGCAAGCCGCTCGACTCCCGCCGCCTGTCCAAGATGCTCTCCGAGTACGTCACCGCCGACGGAGACCCGATCACCTCCCGCAACATCAAGACCGGCGGAGGCGTCCTCAAGGGCTACTACGCGACCGATCTGCACGACGCATGGTCCCGCTACTGCCCCCCACCCCGGGAAAGTCCGCTACCTCCGCTACCCGGCACCGAAAACATGGTCTGACCTGCACTGATCCGGTAGCGGATACCGCCCCCGCCATCCGCTACCGAACCGCTACCCATCCGCTACCGCTACCCCCATCCGCTACCACCCACAGGCCCCTGACCTGCGCGGTAGCGGAGGTAGCGGAAGTAGCGGACTTCCCAGAAGGGGGCCGAGAGCCCCCGTCGCCCACCGTGAAACGAAGGAGCGTCACGCGCATGCCTACGGCACAACTTGCCGACGTCGCAGACCCGTCCCTCGTGCTGCTGACGGTTGAGGAAGCCGCCCGCCGCCTCAGCGTCGGACGCACCACATGCTTCGCCCTTGTCCGCTCCGGAGAGCTGGAGTCCGTGATGGTCGGCAGGCTCCGCAGGATCCCCGCGGACGCCATCCCGGCTTTCGCCAACAGCCTCCGGATCATCCGCCGCTCTGCTTGACCGCGTCAGGCGGCGGCCCCCGGGGAGAGGGAGGCCGCCGCCCCTGACCTTCACCACGACTGCACAACGGGAGCCTGCCTGTGACAGAAGAGAACAAGCGCACCCGCCGCGCCAACGGCGAATCAGCCATCTACTTCGGCAAGGACGGCCGTTGGCACGCCCGTGTGCCAATGGGCTACAAGGACGATGGAACGCCGTACCGCAGGCATCTGACGCGCCCGTCGCGTAAGGAATTGGTGGACGAAGTCCGGAAGCTGGAGAAGCAACGCGACGAAGGCTCCGCACGGCAGCCCGGCAAGCCGTGGACCGTGGCGAAGTGGCTTCAGCACTGGGTTGAGAACATCGCCAAGCCTGTCATCAGCGAGAACACCTATGACGGCTACGAGGTGGCCGTTCGGGTGCACCTGGTCCCGGGTATCGGCAAGCACCGCCTTGATCGCCTGGAGCCTGAGCACCTGGAGAGCCTGTACCGCCGGATGCAGAGCGCCGGCAGTAAGGCGGGCACCGCTCACCAGGCTCACCGGACGGCCCGTACGGCTCTGGGGGAAGCGGTGCGGCGCGGCCACGCGGCGAAGAATGCTGCCGCGCTGGCAAAGCCTCCCAGGATGGAAGAAGACGAGACGGAGGTAGAGCCGTACTCGGTCGATGAGGTGCAGAGCCTCTTGCTTGAGGTGAACAAGCGCCGCAACAGCGCCCGTTGGATGCTGGCCCTGGCGCTTGGACTGCGGCAGGGCGAGACCCTCGGACTGCGGTGGTCCGACGTGGACCTAGCCAACGAGTACCTGAAGCTGCGCCGGAACCGGTTGCGGCCGAAGTACGAGCACGGGTGTGGTGAGGCGGCGCCGTGCGGGCGCAAGGCTGGCTACTGCCCGGCCCGGGTGCAGGTGCGGCGCGAGACGAAGAACACGAAGTCACGGGCCGGGCGTCGTGCCGTGCCCCTCCCGGGCCCACTGGTCGTGATGCTCCGCTCCCACAGGGAGGCGCAGGCGCGGGAGCGCGCGACGGCTGGGAACCTCTGGATCGAGTCCGAGTACGTGTTCACCAAGCCGCTGGGCGGCCCGCTCAGCCCGAACACGGACTATCACGACTGGAAGCGGCTGCTGGAAGACGCTGGCGTCCGGAATGGTCGGCTGCACGACGCCCGGCACACCGCGGGCACCGTGCTGATGCTGCTCGGGGTCCCGGATCGGGTCATCGACCAGATCATGGGTTGGGAGCCGGGCGGTGCGGCGCGGATGCGGGCGCGGTACCTACATGTGACCGATCCCATGCTGAAGGAGGCGGCCCGGAAGATCGAGCGCGCCATCTGGGGAGCTTCGGAAAACCTCGCTGTGGACAAAGACCAGAACAACGAGGTGTAGGGACAACGTCGAAGGGCCCCCTGTTTCCAGGGGGCCCTTCCACATCGTGCCCGGTGAGGCACTGGCGGAGGATACGAGATTCGAACTCGTGAGGGGTTGCCCCCAACACGCTTTCCAAGCGTGCGCCCTAGGCCTCTAGGCGAATCCTCCGTCGAGAACATTACATGACCGAGGGGAGTGCTCGCGAACCCGTTCTCGCAGGCAGTCGTCGGGTGGGTGCGCGGGAGGGACGGGTTGGAGTCAGGGGCCCGCGATCGGGTACTGTGGGGCACAGCCCCTCACGCGGCGCTATCTGACTGAACTCCCCCAGGGCCGGAAGGCAGCAAGGGTAGGTCGGCTCTGGCGGGTGCGTGGGGGGCCCTTGCGTTCCCCGGGGCCGCGGACGGGCCCCGTTGTCGGTGGGCGCCATTAACCTCGTATGCGTGTCGTCTCTCGCGCTGTACCGCCGCTATCGCCCGGAGACCTTTGCCGAGGTCATCGGGCAGGAGCATGTCACCGACCCGTTGCAGCAGGCGCTGCGGAACAACCGGGTCAATCACGCGTACCTGTTCAGCGGGCCGCGCGGGTGTGGCAAGACGACCAGCGCGCGCATCCTGGCCCGCTGTCTGAACTGTGAGCAGGGTCCGACGCCGACCCCCTGCGGGGAGTGCCAGTCGTGCCGCGACCTCGCCCGGAACGGCCCGGGTTCGATCGACGTCATCGAGATCGACGCGGCCTCTCACGGTGGTGTGGACGACGCCCGTGAGCTGCGCGAGAAGGCCTTCTTCGGACCCGCGAGCAGCCGGTACAAGATCTACATCATCGACGAGGCCCACATGGTCACGTCGGCCGGCTTCAACGCGCTGCTGAAGGTCGTCGAGGAGCCGCCCGAGCACCTCAAGTTCATCTTCGCCACGACCGAGCCCGAGAAGGTCATCGGGACCATCCGGTCGCGGACCCACCACTACCCCTTCCGGCTGGTGCCCCCGGGCACCCTGCGGGACTACCTGTCCGCGGTGTGCCAGAAGGAGGACATCCCGGTCGAGGACGGCGTGCTGCCGCTCGTCGTGCGCGCCGGCGCCGGGTCCGTGCGTGACTCCATGTCCGTCATGGACCAGCTCCTCGCCGGTGCCGGCGCGGAGGGTGTGACATACGCCATGTCGACCTCCCTCCTCGGCTACACCGACGGGTCCCTGCTCGACTCCGTGGTGGAGGCCTTCGCCACCGGTGACGGGGCCGCCGCCTTCGAGGTCGTCGACCGGATCATCGAGGGGGGCAACGATCCGCGGCGCTTCGTCGCCGACCTGCTGGAGCGGCTGCGCGACCTGGTGATCCTCGCCGCCGTGCCGGACGCCGTGGAGAAGGGGCTCTTCGACGCCCCGGCCGACGTCCTGGAGCGCATGCGGGCCCAGGCCGAGACGTTCGGCGCCGCCGAGCTGAGCCGCGCCGCCGACCTGGTCAACGGGGGCCTGACCGAGATGCGCGGCGCCACCTCCCCCCGCCTCCAGCTGGAACTGATCTGCGCCCGCGTCCTGCTCCCCGCCGCCTACGGCGACGAGCGGTCCGTGATGGCCCGTCTCGACCGTCTGGAGCGCGGCGTCAACTTCTCGGGCGGCGCCGGCGCGCCCGCCATGGGCTACGTCCCGGGTCCCGAGGCCCACGGCGGCGCCTTCGCACCGGGTGCGGGTGCGGGTGCGGGTACGGGTGCCGGTCCCGGAGCGATGCCCGTACCGCCCGGCGGGGGACCCGCCGCGGCCCGCGCGGCCGTCCGGTCCGCGGGCGCTCCCGCGGGTCCGGGCGCTCCCGCGGGTCCGGGTGCTCCCGCGGGTCCGGGTGCCCCGGGTGTCCCCGCAAGTCCCGGTGTCCCGGTCGAGCCGGTCGAGCCGGTCGCGCCCGCCGCGGCGGCGCCCGCTCCCGCCCGGCAGCCCGCCCAGCAGCCGGCGCAGCAGCCCGCTCCGGCGGCCGAGGCCCCCGCGGCCCAGCCCCCGGCTCCGGCCCCCGTGCCGGCCGCACCCGCCCCCGGCGCCTGGCCCACCGCCGCCCCCGCCGGCGGCGGCCGGCGCCCCGGTGGCTGGCCCACGGCCGCCGCTCCCGCGAGCGGCCAGCCGGCCCAGGCCCCGGGCGGTCCCGGCCGGACGGCCCCCGCCCAGCAGCCCGCGCAGCAGCCGGCCGCGCCCGCCCCGGCGGCGCAGGCTCCCGCGCCCGCCCCGGCCGCGCCCGTCGGCGGTGCCGACCCCCGCGCGCTCTGGCCGAACATCCTGGAGGCCGTCAAGAACCGCCGCCGCTTCACCTGGATCCTGCTCAGCCAGAACGCCCAGGTCACCGGCTTCGACGGCACCACCCTCCAGCTCGGCTTCGTCAACGCCGGCGCCCGGGACAACTTCTCCGGCAGCGGCAGCGAGGACGTGCTGCGCCAGGCGCTGGCCGAGCAGTTCAACGTGCAGTGGAAGATCGAGGCGGTCGTCGACCCGTCCGGCGGCTCCGCCCCGCCCGCCCCGGGCGCCGCCTCCGGCTACGGCGGAGGCGGCGGCTACGGCGGCTCTCCCGCGGCCGGCGGCTACGGCGCCCCCGCCGCGGCCCCCCGACCCGCGACGCCCCCGCCGGCCCCGCAGGCGTCCGCCGCACCCCGCGGCAGCGCCCCGGCCGCGCCCGCCGCCCCGGCTCCCCGGCCGGCCGCCCCCGAGCCGCCGCCCGTCGCGCCCGAGGACGACATCCCCGAGGACGACGATCCGGATCTGGACGAGTCGGCCCTGTCCGGGCACGAGCTGATCGTGCGGGAGCTGGGGGCGACCGTGGTGGAGGAGTTCTCGAACGAGTGACGGGACGGCCCGCCGCCCGGTGCCCGTGACGGCACTGTTGGAGGAAACTCCGAGAAACCCGGGCCCCGGCCTTCGGCAACCTTGCCATTAGGCTGACCCCGTGAAGGTCCTCGTCATCGGCAGCGGCGCCCGCGAACACGCCCTGTGCCGCTCCCTGTCCCTCGACCCCGACGTCACCGCGCTGTACTGCGCCCCCGGCAACGCCGGCATCGCCGAGGTCGCCGAGCTGCATCCGGTCGACGCGCTCGACGGTGCCGCGGTGACCGAACTGGCCACCGGCCTCGGCGCCGAGCTCGTCGTCGTCGGCCCGGAGGCCCCGCTGGTCGCCGGTGTGGCCGACGCCGTCCGCGCGGCGGGCATCCCGGTCTTCGGCCCCTCCGGGGAGGCCGCGCAGATCGAGGGGTCCAAGGCCTTCGCCAAGGATGTGATGGCGGCGGCCGAGGTGCCGACCGCCCGGTCCTACGTGTGCACCACCGCCGAGGAGGTCACCGAGGCCCTCGACGCCTTCGGTGCCCCCTACGTCGTCAAGGACGACGGACTCGCCGCCGGCAAGGGCGTCGTCGTCACCTCCGACATCGAGGCCGCCAAGGCGCACGCCGCCGGCTGCGAGCGCGTGGTGATCGAGGAGTTCCTCGACGGCCCCGAGGTGTCGCTGTTCGCCATCACCGACGGCGAGACCGTCGTCCCGCTCCAGCCCGCCCAGGACTTCAAGCGCGCCCTGGACGGCGACGAGGGCCCCAACACCGGCGGCATGGGCGCCTACTCGCCGCTGCCGTGGGCCGACCCGAAGCTGGTCGACGAGGTGCGGGAGACCGTGCTTCAGCCGACGGTGGACGAGATGCGCCGCCGGGGCACGCCGTTCTCCGGGCTGCTCTACGCCGGTCTCGCGATCACCTCGCGCGGTGTCCGGGTCATCGAGTTCAACGCCCGTTTCGGCGACCCGGAGACCCAGGTCGTGCTGGCCCGGCTGAACACCCCGCTGGCCGGTGTCCTGATGGCCGCCGCCACCGGCAACCTCGCCGACCTGCCGCCGCTGCGCTGGAGCGAGGACGCGGCCGTCACCGTCGTCGTCGCCTCGCACAACTACCCGGACACCCCGCGCACCGGCGACCCGATCACCGGCCTGGACGAGGTGGCCGCCCAGGACGCCCCGCACGCGTTCGTGCTGCACGCCGGCACCCGGCGGGACGGCGACGCGGTCGTGAGCGCGGGCGGCCGTGTGCTGTCCGTCACGGCCACCGGCGCGGACCTGGCCGAGGCCCGCGAGCGGGCGTACCGGGCGGTGGGCCGGATCGGGCTGGACGGTTCGCAGCACCGCACCGACATCGCGGCGAAGGTGGCGCAGGCGTAGGGCGCGGCGGCGAACGCGCCGGTCGCGCGCGTCCTCGTACCGGATCAGGCCCCGGAGACAATCCGGGGCCTGATCTTTGCTTTCCGTCACCCAGCTCTGACCAGAGCCATTCCATCGAGTGAGCAATCAGCCATCCGGCTGACGTGGGCCTGAGCCCCAACTAGGGTGCCGCGCAAGCGTTCCGGCACTTGGCCCACCGGCATTGCGATGTCAGTGGCGGGTGCCACAGTGGGGGAGTGAGCAAGACCAGGGCAGGACGCGATCGGCGGGGAGGGGGCGAGGTCGGCACGTGAGCGGAATCGGTGTGGAGGTGGGCGCGCAGGCCGCGCGCTCCCGGGCCCTTGCCGTGCTGCGGGTCCGCGGCCGGGCGCTGGCCGTGGCCCTGCTGCCCGCGGCCGCCGCGGTGATCCTGCTGGCCGGTGCCACCACCGGCCATCTCGTGGGCCGGGGCTGGGACGCCGCCCGCTGGACCGTGGGCGTGCTCGCCGTGCTGGTGCTGCTGGCCGCGGCCGGCATCGGCCTGGTCGTGGCCCGGGCCCGCCCCGCCACCAGCCCCACGGTGCCGATCCCGGAGAAGTCCGCCCCCGATCTGTACCGGATGGTGCGCGACCTCGCCGACCGCCTGGACGTGCCGGCCCCCTCGGCCATAGCGCTCACCCCGGACTGCGACAGCTGGCTGGAGGACCGCGCGCACTCCGCCCACGGCCCGCCCCCGCGTCCGGCGCCCGACGAGATAGCGGATCCGGTCCGCCGCCGGGCCCCGGTCGCGCCGGTCCTCGTCATCGGCTCCCCCTTCCTGTGGTGGATGCGCGTCGGCGAGCTGCGCGCGGTCCTCGCCCCGGTCGTCGCGGGCACGGGCCCCTCGGCGCATCCGGACATAGCCGCCGCCCGTCGCTTCGTGCGCGGGCTGGACGCGGCCGTGGCCGTCGCCTCGACCCCGGGCCGCTGTCCGCTGACCCGCGGGGTGTGCGCGGTCCTCGGCTGGGTGGCCCGGCTGCTGCTGCGCGGCTGCCGGGAGCACGCGACGCAGATGGAGCGCGGGGTCGCGGCGGCGGCGGCCGAGCGCGCCCAGGCGGTCGACTACGGCCTGCGGATCGTCGCGCAGGAACAGGTCGGGCTGGCCTACGCCGGCTGGGACCGGCTGCTGACCAGGGTGGCGCTGCCCGCCTGGCGCATGGGCCGCTGGCCGTCCCGGCTGGACGCGGGCGTGGTGGCGGCGCTGACCGAGCTGTCCCGCCGTGACCGGCTCGCCGAGGGCTTCGCCTCCCGGCTCGGCGAGCGGCCCGCGTGCGATCTGCTGGAGGAGCCCGGCGCGGTGGACGAGGCCGCCTCGCTGCTCGCCGCCCGTCTCTTCCACGGCGGCCCGGCCGAGGCCGGCCCCCACTGGGCCCCGGTGGACTGGCAGGCGTATCCGGAGGAGGTGGTGGACCGCACCTGGCGCGCCGACGCGGCCCGGCTGCACCGGGTCCTGGACTCCCTGGGCGTCCACCCCTCACCCGACCCCCGGGAGCCCGGCCCCGGCAGCCCCACCCTGGCCCGTCTCCTGGACCACCTCACCGAGCCGTCCACGGCACCCTCCACGGGCCCCGCTCTCCCCGCCGATCCGCCTTACACGGGCCCCGGCCTCCCCGCCGATCCGCCTTCCGCCGCTCCCGCCGCTCCCGGCGTTTCCCCCGACACGCCTCTCCCCGGCCCCGAGCCCGCCCTCTGTCCCGGTGACGGCGACGAGGAGGACGCCGACCCCGCCACCGAGCGCAGTGCCGCTCTCGCCGCCGGGCTGAGCGCCGAGCTGGCCCGGGAGGAGGCGGCCGTACCGGGCGGCGACGCGGCCCCCAGAGGCCCCGAGAGCGCCCTGTGGGACGACTCCGGCTGTGTGCTGCCGCCCTTCCCGCTCCAGCCCCAGCGCACCGCCCGCGAACTCCTCGCCGACCACGTCACGGCGATGGTGTGCTGCGCGGCCGTCGACACCGCCGGCGCGGTCCCCGCGCTGGACTGGCTGGACGGCCCGTCCCTGCTGCTCGGCGGGGAACGGGCCGCCGATCTGGCACCGAAGGTTTTCCGCCTGATCGAGGAGGGTGACCCGGGCCCGCTGCGCGACTGGCTGGTCCGGTCCGGGATACGTCCCGAGAAGCCCGTGCGGCTCGTGTGACCCCGCCGTAGCGCTGCTTTCACCGCAGTAACGGAAAGACGACTTCCACTTCAGGTCAATTCGCAACGACTAGTGACCGAGCCCGTGCGTTATGTGATGTGCTGGGACCGACCACGCCTTTGGCAAAGGCACGCGACATACGACAGCACGGCCGGGCACAGCGAGAACAGTGAGAACGGCGAGCACCACCGAGACAGGCACGGGGGTATGAGGGAGGGGAGCGACCATGGCCTCGGACCACATTCGCCGCTGGGAGTCCGGAGCGCTCGCGCACGCCGTCACGGACCCCTTCGGCCAGGGCCCGGTGCCCTGGCTGCGTGGCAGTGAGACGTACTTCGACGACACCGGGCACGTCGTGCCCTGGTACGTCGACCCCGGCACGCAGCAGCCGGCCCGCGGCGGAGGGCGCGTCCCGGCGCCCCGCACGGCGGGTGCCGGCCCCCGCGCGGCCGACGACGTGCACCGCCAGATCAAGGGCTTCGCCTCCACCGGCGCGGTCTCGCCCGGCGAGGCGATCGACTTCCACATCACGGTCGACCCGCCGCAGGAGTTCAGCGTCGACATCTACCGCATCGGCCACTACGGCGGCGACGGCGCGGCCAAGATCACCACCAGTCCCCGGCTCTCCGGGATCGTCCAGCCCCAGCCGCTGGCCGCCGACCGCACGGTCTCCTGCCATCACTGGTGGCTGTCCTGGCGCCTCCAGGTGCCCGCCCACTGGAGCATCGGCGCCTACGTGGCCGTCCTCACCACCGTCGACGGCTACCGCTCCCACGTGCCGTTCACGGTCCGCGACGACCACCCCGCCGACCTGCTCCTGCTGCTCCCGGACATCACCTGGCAGGCGTACAACCTGTATCCGGAGGACGGCCGCACCGGCGCCAGCCTCTACCACGCCTGGGACGAGAAGGGCCGGCTGCTCGGCGAGGCCGACGCGGCCACCACGGTCTGCTTCGACCGCCCGTACGCGGGCGCGGGCCTGCCCCTGCACGTCGGCCACGCCTACGACTTCATCCGCTGGGCCGAGCGCTACGGCTACGACCTCGCCTACGCCGACGCCCGCGATCTGCACGCCGGCCGGGTGGACCCCACCCGCTACCGGGGCCTGGTCTTCCCCGGCCACGACGAGTACTGGTCGGGACCGATGCGCCGGGCCGTGGAGAACGCCCGCGACCGCGGCACCTCGCTGGTCTTCCTCTCCGCCAACACCATGTACTGGCAGGTGGAGCTGGGCCCGTCCCCGTCCGGTGTCCCGGACCGGCTGCTGACCTGCCGCAAGCGCAAGGGCCCGGGCCGGCCGGCGCTCTGGCGGGAGATCGACCGGCCCGAGCAGCAGCTGATCGGCATCCAGTACGCGGGCCGGGTGCCCGAGCCGCATCCGCTGATCGTCCGCAACGCCGGCCACTGGCTGTGGGAGGCGACCGGCGCGCACGAGGGCGACGCGATCGAGGGACTGGTCGCCGGAGAGGCCGACCGCTACTTCCCGCGCACCCCGCTGCCCGAGCACGACGAACGCATCCTGCTCGCGCACTCCCCCTACACCGACAACGACGGCGTCCTGCGCCACCAGGAGACCTCGCTCTACCGCGCGCCCTCCGGCGCCTGGGTGTTCGCCTCCGGCACCTTCGCCTGGTCCCCGTCCCTGGACCGCCCCGGCCATGTGGACTCCCGGATCCAGCGGGCCACGGCGAACCTCCTGGACCGCATCTGCAAACGCGACTGACCCCCTGGCCGCACCCCGATCACCCGCATACGGGAGAATCGAGGCACTTGGACAGAGCCACGGGGAGGAACCGTGTCCGGATTCGTAGAAAAGCCCGAGCCGATCGAGGTTCCGGGCCTGGTGCATCTGCACACCGGAAAGGTGCGCGAGCTGTACCAGAACGAGGCGGGCGACCTCGTGATGGTCGCCAGTGACCGCATGTCCGCCTACGACTGGGTGCTGCCCACGGAGATCCCCGACAAGGGCCGTGTCCTCACCCAGCTCTCCCTGTGGTGGTTCGACCAGCTGCGCGACCTGGCCCCCAACCACGTGATCAGCACCGAGCTGCCCGAGGGCGCCCCCGCCGACTGGGCGGGCCGCACGCTGGTCTGCAAGTCGCTGAAGATGGTCCCGGTGGAGTGCGTGGCCCGCGGCTACCTCACCGGTTCGGGCCTGGCCGAGTACAAGGAGTCCCGCACGGTCTGCGGTCTCGCCCTCCCCGAGGGTCTCGTCGACGGCTCCGAACTGCCCGCCCCGATCTTCACCCCGGCCACCAAGGCCGAGGTCGGCGAGCACGACGAGAACGTCTCCTACGAGGAGGTGGCCCGCCAGGTCGGCGCCGAGACCGCCGCCCAGCTGCGCCAGGCCACCCTCGCGGTGTACGCGCGGGCCCGGGACATCGCCCGGGACCGGGGGATCATCCTGGCCGACACCAAGTTCGAGTTCGGCTTCGAGGGCGACACCCTCGTCCTCGCCGACGAGGTCCTCACCCCCGACTCCTCCCGGTTCTGGCCGGCCGGCGAATGGCAGCCGGGCCGCGCGCAGGCGTCGTTCGACAAGCAGTTCGTCCGTGACTGGCTGACCTCGGCCGAGTCCGGCTGGGACCGCACGAGCGAGCAGCCCCCGCCGCCGCTGCCCGAGCGGGTCGTCGAGGCGACCCGGGCCAAGTACGTGGAGGCGTACGAGCGGCTGACGGGCGCCGGCTGGTCGTAGCGGCGAAGAGCCCCCGGCCGCGGCCGGGGGCAACGCAAGAAGCCCCCGGCCGGAACCGGGGGCTTCTCCATGGAGCGGACGACGAGGCTCGAACTCGCGACCTCAACCTTGGCAAGGTTGCGCTCTACCAACTGAGCTACGTCCGCAGTGCGCCGTGGCGCGAGAGCAACTATACCCAACCTCGCTCCCGTGCGAGACGCACTGCCGCATGACGGTTCTCCGCGCCGAGTTTCGTGACGGCCGAGGAGAGGTAGTTCCGCACGGTCCCCGGTGACAGCGCGGCCCGCTCGGCGATCTCCGCGACCGGTGCCCCGTCGGCGGCCAGCTCCAGCACCTCGGCCTCGCGCGCGGTCAGCGGCGAGTCCCCGGCGGAGATCGCGTCGGCGGCCAACTCCGGGTCGACGTAACGGTTCCCGGCGTGCACGGTGCGGATGATCTCGGCGAGCCGCTGGGCGCTGACGGTCTTCGGGACGAAACCGCGCACACCGGCCGCGAGCGCCCTTTTCAGATGCCCGGGGCGTCCGTGTCCGGTGACGATCAGCACCTGGCAGCCGGGCAGTTCGGCCCGCAGGGATGTGGCGACCCTCACACCGTCGGCGCCCGGCATCTGGAGATCCAGGACGGCGACGTCGGGTTCGTGCGCCCGGGCCATCGCCAGTGCCTCGGGTCCGCTCGCCGCCTCCGCGACGACCAGCAGATCGTCCTCCAGCGACAGCAGCGCGGCCAGCGCACCCCGGATCAGATGCTCGTCGTCGGCCAGCAACAGCCGTACCGGAGCGCTCACGAGGTGACTCCTCTCACAGTCGTCAGGGGTACTTCGGCTCGCAGCCGGAACCGGTCCCCGCCGGCGCCGACGAGTCCCGCCTCCAAGGTGCCGCCCACGGCGGCCAGCCGCTCCCGCAGTCCGGCGAGTCCCGAGCCGCCGCCACCGCCCGGTGCCACGGCACCGTCGTTCTCCACCGTCAGCACCGCACACCCCTCCCGTATCGTCAGCCCCACCTCGCACCGGACGGCGTCCCCGTGCCGCAGCACGTTGGTGGCCGCCTCGCGCACCACCCAGCCGAGCGCGGACTGCACCTCGGCGGGCAGTCCGGCGGCCTCCGCCCGCACCTCGCAGGCGATGCCCGCCGCCGCCAGCACCCCCTGGGCCCCGGCGAGTTCGGCGCCCAGGTCGGCCTCCCGGTAGCCGCGTACGACGGCCCGGACCTCGCGCTGGGACTCCTGTGCGATGCGCTGCACCTCGATCATCTGCTCCACCGCCTCCGGCCGCTCCCGCCGGGCCAGTTGGACCGCCAGCTCGCTCTTGAGGGAGATCACGGACAGGTTCCGCCCCAGCACGTCGTGCAGATCCCGTCCGAACCGCAGCCGCTCCTCGGCCACGGCGAGCCGGGCCCGGGTCTCGCGGGCCTCGTCCAGCTCGTACACGCAGTTGAGCAGCCAGACGGAGAAGATGCAGGTGAGGGCGAGGAAGCCGGCGCCCAGGAACACCATGAACCCGGTGACCACGGCGAGGGGCCAGGGCGCTCCCAATGGCAGGGCCACCAGCGCGGCACCGCAGGCGAAGCCGGAGACGATCGCGAACACCCGCCGCCGGCCGCGGACACCGAGCGCCTGCATGCCCCCGCCCCAGGACAGGAGACCGCCGTAGACCGTGCCGATGGCGGTGCCGGTGCCGGTGTCCGTGCCGGCCGCTTCGAACCGGTGCAGCGCGAGGGCGGTCGTCGCGAGGACGAAGGTGAGCACGGCGAGCACGCACAGGGCCCGCACCGGCTGGGGACGCCGGCCGCGGGTCCAGTCCAGCGCCCGGGAGGCGGTCACGGCGACCGCCACCGCGTGCACGGCGACCAGGGCGACCAGCCGGCCCGCGAGTTCCGGCGGCACCTGCCCGACCGCGGGCAGGCCCACTCCGAAAATCTCCACCACGGTGAAGAAGTGGAACGACCAGCGCGTGTACGTCTCGACCTTCGCCGGTGTGCTCTTGCGCCGCCACCAGCCGCGCGGCCCGGTCATCCCCGTGTCCCCCGTCGTCTTCCGCCTCCGGCGCGGCTCGCGTGCTCAGCGCCGCGGCTCCCAGCGGAACCGCCGCCGTACAGCAAACACCGCCACGAGGATCCAGACCACCGCGGTCGCGGAGGCGGTGAGCGTCTCGCCCGCGCTCAACCCGCCCGTCCAGCCGCCGCGGAAGAGCCGGACCGCCGGGGAGAGCGGCAGCAGTTCGCAGACGGCCGCCAGCCGGTCCGGCATGACCTCGACCGGGAAGGTGATCCCGGAGCCGGCCATCGACACGAACATCAGCGGCAGGGTGGTGATCTGGGCGCTCTCCACGCTGCGGGTGACGGACGCGGTCAGCGCGGCGAGCGCGGCGGCGACCAGCAGGCCGGCCGCCAGTGCGGGCAGGATCAGGTACGGCGCCTTCGGCGCGCCGGTGTGCAGCAGCGCCGCGCACCCGGCGCACAGCAGCAGCGCCTGGGCCAGACCGATGCCGACGGCGGGCAGGGCGGTGCCGGTGAGGATCTCGGCGTCGGAGAGTTCACCGGTGCGCAGCCGTTTCAGGACGAGTTCCTCGCGGCGGGCGACGTAGGCGTTGACCAGGGAGGCGTACACGGCGAAGAGGAAGGAGAAGCCGACGGCGGCCGTCAGCAGGGTGGTGCCGACGGTCAGCCCCTGCCGGCCCAGGTCCATCTGGTCGAGCGCCGGCCGGATGCTGAACGGCAGCAGGAGCGGCACGGCCAGCGCGGTGAACACGACACCGCGGTTGCGGCCGAGGAGGGCGAGTTCGGCCCGGCCGAGCGCGCGCAGCCGCCGCAGGGAGGCCGGACGGACGGTGGGGATCGAGCCGCTCACGCCGCCACCTCCTGCTCCTGTGCGATCCCGAGGAACGCCTCCTCCAGCGAGGCCGAGCGGACGTCCAGCCCGCGCAGTTCGACGCCGGTCCGCTCGGCCCACAGGAGGACGGCGGTGGCGGTCCGCTGGAGCTCGCGCGTGCGCAGCCGGACGACCCTGCCGTCGTTCTCGTGCGCGCAGACGCCGAGGTCGGCGAGGGGTGGCAGGTCGCCGAGGAAGTAGCCGTCGGGCAGTTCGAAGGACATCCGGGAGGGGCGGCCGGCGGTGACCTCGGCCGGGGTCCCGGAGGCGGCGATCCGGCCCTCGTGCAGGATGGCGAGCCGGTCGGCGAGACCCTCGGCCTCCTCCAGGTAGTGCGTGGTGAGCAGCACGGTCGTGCCCGCGGCACGCAGCTCGCGCACCAGGGCCCAGGTGTCCCGGCGGCCCTCCGCGTCGAGCCCGGTCGTCGGCTCGTCGAGGAACAGCACTTCGGGATCGCCGAGCAGCGCGAGCGCCAGGTCGAGGCGCCGGCGCTCGCCGCCGGAGAGCTGTTTGACCCGCACCCGGTGTTTGCGGGCGAGTCCCACCAGCTCCAGCACCTCTGCTTCCGGCCGTGCCCCGCTGGTGCAGCCGGCCCACATCCGGGCGGTCTCGGCGACGGTCAGTTCGGCGGGGAAGCCGCCTTCCTGGAGCATCACGCCGGTGCGGGGCCGTACGGCGGCCCGCTCGTGGAAGGGGTCGTGGCCCAGCACTCTGACCCGGCCGCCGGCCGGTACCGCGAGTCCTTCCAGCAGTTCGACCGTGGACGTCTTTCCGGCGCCGTTCGTGCCCAGCAGCGCGAAGATCTCTCCGCGTGCCACGGAGAAGGTGATTCCCCGTACGGCCTCGAACCCGCCCCCGTACACACGGCTGAGGTCGGTGACCTCGATCACGTGCTCGTGTTCGTGGATGTTCATGCCACCAGCGTCCCGGCGGCGGGCACCGGCAGGCAGTGCGCGGTGTCATCACTCGGCATGACAAATGTCAGAACCGGTCGCCGGACAACGAAAAGACCCCGGTCCGATGGACCGGGGTCTCATTCCCGAGCGGACGACGAGGCTCGAACTCGCGACCTCAACCTTGGCAAGGTTGCGCTCTACCAACTGAGCTACGTCCGCACTGCTCCCGATCGGCTCCCACCGATCGGTGCGAACACCAGCCTACCTGATCCACAACAGTGGTCGTGTCGGCGGTGCAGAGCGGGTGACAGGAATTGCACACTGCGCCTTCCCCCTGGAAGGGGGATGTTCTGCTACTGAACTACACCCGCATGGTCCTCGGGATCCGGCCTCTCGGCCTCGCCCCTCGGCGTGTCTCAGACATTAGCTGATCAGCAGGGGGGTAGCGCAAGTCGGTTCCCCTCGCCGCCTCCCGCCGCCCCAAGTGCACGGCCCTCAGGGTCCGCTGACGGACCCTGAGGGCTCGCCCCTTCGCGGGCTCACTGGGCGGCGCTGAACGCCTCGTAGACCTTCTTCGGGATGCGCCCGCGGGCCGGCACGTCCATCTTGTTGGCCTGGGCCCAGGCGCGGACGGCCGCCGGGTCGGGGGCGACCTCCGTCTGCTTGTACGCCTTGCCGGACCGCGACCGCTTGCGGCCGGCCTCGACATAGGGCGCGAGCGCCTCGCGCAGTTTCCCGGCGTTGGATTCGTTCAGGTCGATCTCGTACGACTTGCCGTCGAGTCCGAAGGCGATCGTCTCCGCCGCTTCCGAGCCGTCGATGTCGTCAAAGAGAGTGACCACGACCTTTTGCGCCACGAATATCGGTCCCTTCGTGCGGCACGTCGTTACAGCTCAACGCCGACGACATGCCGAGTATCGGCTATTGCCAATTCATTTGTACAGTGCCCGGCAATGGAAAGTGAAGCCCGACTAAATCCGTCCGCGTGTCCGGGTGCAATAGGTGTAACGGGCGGACGGTGGGAACTTTCCCAGAACTTTTCACGGGTGTGCGGCTTCGACACCCGATCGTGATGCGCCTCACGTAGTTTCCTCCAACTCTACCCGCGTAGAAATTTTGTGCGGGTAGTCTGAAGGAACCTGCTCAGCACCACACACCGGGAGTGCCAGTGGCACGCGTCGTAGTCGACGTCATGCTCAAGCCGGAGATCCTCGACCCCCAGGGCCAGGCGGTCCAGCGTGCGCTGCCGCGCCTGGGATTCGAGGGGATCTCGGACGTACGTCAGGGAAAGCGTTTCGAACTGGAAGTTGACGGGCCGGTTGACGAGGCCGCGCTCGCCCGGATCCGCGATCTTGCGGAATCCTTCCTCGCCAACACGGTGATCGAGGACTTCACGGTCCGGATCGACGAAGTCGCGGAGGCGGCGAAGTGACCGCTCGTATTGGCGTCGTCACTTTCCCGGGCAGTCTCGACGACCGGGACACGCAGCGCGCGATCCGTATCGCCGGCGCCGAACCCGTCGCTCTCTGGCACAAGGACAAGGACCTCAAGCAGGTCGACGCCGTCGTACTGTGCGGCGGATTCTCCTACGGCGACTACCTGCGGGCCGGCGCCATCGCCCGCTTCTCGCCCGTCATGGAGCCGCTCGTCGAGCAGGCGAAGGCCGGTCTCCCGGTCCTCGGCATCTGCAACGGCTTCCAGATCCTGACCGAGGCCCACCTCCTCCCGGGCGCGATGCTCGGCAACGACCACCTCCACTTCATCTGCCGCGACCAGAAGCTGCGGGTGGAGAACGCGGAGACCTCCTGGACCGCCGATTACCGCGAGGGCCAGGAGATCCACATTCCGCTGAAGAACATGGACGGCCGGTACGTCGCCGACGAGTACACGCTCGACAAGCTGGAGGCGGAGGGCCGCGTCGCCTTCCGGTACCTGGACCACAACCCGAACGGTTCGCTGCGGGACATCGCCGGCATCACCAACGAGGCCGGGAACGTCGTCGGCCTCATGCCGCACCCCGAGCACGCCGTCGAGCCGCTGATCGGTACGGGCCGTACCGACGGGCTCCCGTTCTTCACCTCGATCCTCAAGAAGCTGGTGGGCGCATGAGCCGGACGCCTCTGGACACGGTCGAGCACGCGGCCGCGACCCCCGACGTCGAGCTGCCCTGGGCCGAACTCGGTCTGAAGAAGGACGAGTACGAGCGGGTGGTGGAGATCCTCGGCCGCCGCCCGACCGGCGCCGAACTCGCCATGTACTCGGTCATGTGGTCCGAGCACTGCTCGTACAAGTCCTCCAAGGTCCACCTGCGCCAGTTCGGCGAGAAGGCGCCCCAGTCGGACGCGCTGCTCGTCGGCATCGGCGAGAACGCCGGCGTGGTGGACGTCGGCCAGGGCTACGCGGTCACGTTCAAGGTCGAGTCGCACAACCACCCGTCGTACGTCGAGCCCTACCAGGGCGCGGCCACCGGCGTCGGCGGCATCGTCCGCGACATCATCGCGATGGGCGCCCGCCCGGTCGCGGTCGTGGACCCGCTGCGCTTCGGCGCCGCCGACCACCCCGACACCAAGCGCGTCCTGCCGGGCGTCGTCGCCGGCATCGGCGGCTACGGCAACTGCCTGGGCCTGCCCAACATCGGCGGCGAGGTCGTCTTCGACGCCTGCTACCAGGGCAACCCGCTGGTCAACGCCGGTGCCATCGGCGTGATGCGGCACGAGGACATCCACCTCGCCAAGGCATCCGGCACCGGCAACAAGGTCATCCTGTACGGCGCCCGCACCGGCGGCGACGGCATCGGCGGCGCGTCGATCCTGGCCTCCGAGACCTTCGACGACGCGAAGCCCTCGAAGCGCCCCGCCGTCCAGGTCGGCGACCCCTTCCAGGAGAAGCTCCTCATCGAGTGCACCCTGGAGGCGTTCCGGGAGAAGCTGGTCGTCGGCATCCAGGACCTCGGCGCGGCCGGTCTGTCCTGCGCCACCTCCGAGCTGGCCTCCAACGGCTCGGGCGGCATGAGCGTCACCCTGGACGACGTCCCGCTGCGCGACTCGACCCTGTCTCCTGAGGAGATCCTCATGAGCGAGTCGCAGGAGCGCATGTGCGCGGTCGTGGAGCCGGAGAAGGTCGACCGCTTCCTGGAGATCTGCGCGAAGTGGGACGTCATCGCCACCGTCATCGGTGAGGTCACCGACGGCGACCGCCTGGAGATCTTCTGGCACGGCGAGAAGATCGTGGACGTCGACCCGCGCACGGTCGCGCACGAGGGCCCCGTCTACGAGCGCCCCTACGCCCGCCCCGACTGGCAGGACGCCCTCCAGGCCGACGACGCGAACAAGCTGCCCCGTCCGGAGACGAGCGAGGAGCTGAAGGACCAGGTCCTGAAGCTGGTGGCCTCGCCGAACCAGGCGTCGAAGAAGTGGATCACGTCCCAGTACGACCACTTCGTGCAGGGCAACACCGTCCTCGCCCAGCCGGAGGACTCCGGCATGATCCGCGTGGACGAGGAGAGCGGCCTCGGCGTCGCCATCGCCACGGACGGCAACGGCCGTTACGCCAAGCTCGACCCGTACACGGGCGCCCAGCTGGCCCTGGCCGAGGCGTACCGGAACGTCGCCACGACCGGCGCCAAGCCGCTGGCCGTCTCCGACTGCCTGAACTTCGGCTCGCCCGAGGACCCCGCGGTGATGTGGCAGTTCGCCGAGGCCGTGCGCGGTCTGGCGGACGGCTGCCGGCAGCTGGGCACCCCGGTGACCGGCGGCAACGTCTCGCTCTACAACCAGACGGGCGAGGTGGCGATCCACCCGACCCCGGTGGTGGCCGTCCTCGGCGTGATCGACGACGTCGCCCGCCGCACCCCGGTCGCCTTCCAGGAGGAGGGCCACCTGCTGTACCTCCTCGGCGACACCCGCGAGGAGTTCGGCGGCTCGGCCTGGTCCCAGGTGATCCACGACCACCTCGGCGGCCTGCCCCCGGCCGTGGACCTGGAGCGGGAGCGCCTGCTGGCCGAGATCCTGATCTCCGCCTCCCGCGACGGCATGATCGACTCCGCGCACGACCTGTCCGACGGCGGTCTGGTCCAGGCCGTGGTGGAGTCCGCGCTGCTCGGCGGCAAGGGCGCGCGTCTGGTCGTACCCGACGGCCTGGACGCCTTCACCTTCCTGCTCTCCGAGTCGGCCGGGCGTGCCGTGGTCGCCGTGCCGCGTTCGGAGGAGGTCCGGTTCAACGACATGTGCGGTGCGCGCGGCCTGCCCGCCACCCGCATCGGTGTCGTGGACGGGGACGCGGTCGAGGTCCAGGGCGAGTTCGCGCTCACCCTGGAGGAGCTGCGGAAGGCTCACGAGGAGACCATTCCGGCGCTGCTGGCCTAGGCCGGCACCCGCGCCTCGGAAGGCCCCGCCCGGAGTTCCGGGCGGGGCCTTCCGCGTCCGCCGGGGCATAGGCTCACCGCCATGCCACCGGCCAGGAAACGCGCTCGCAGCTACGACCCCGCCAAGACCCGGGCGGCGGTCTTCGCCCAGCTCGGCAACGTACGGCAGGCCGTGCGCGGCCTCGCCCCCGAGCAGCTCGCCCTGCCCACCCGGCTCGGCGACTGGACCGTACGGGACCTGATCGCCCACATCGGCACGGCGGTCACCGCCCTCCACCGGGCCCTGGACCTCCCCGCCCCGCCCCGGCAGGACGTCACCCTGGTCGAGTGGGCCTTCACCACCGCCCCCCGGGCCGCCGGCATCGACGCCTCCACCCGGGACGTCTCCGCCGCCCGTCCGGACCTCGACGCCTACCTCACCGACGCCGACCGGGAGCTGCGCGCCCTGCTCGACGAGCACCCCGGCGGCCGGCTGCTGGAGACCGGCGCGGGCGCCCTGCCGCTGGCGGACTACCTCGTCACCCGCACCGTCGAACTCGTCGTCCACACCGACGACCTCAACGCCGCCGTCCCCGGCCTCGACGTGCCGTACGACCGGCAGGCCCTGGCCGCCGCCACCCGGCTGCTCGCCGACGCCCTCGCCGCGAAGGCGCCCGGCGGCTCCACGGAGGTGCGGGTGCCGCCGTACGCCGTCGTGCAGTGCGTCGAGGGCCCCCGGCACACCCGCGGCACCCCGCCCAACGTGGTGGAGACCGACCCGCTGACCTGGATCCGGCTGGCCACCGGCCGCGTGGCCTGGCCGGAGGCCGTGGCGGCGGCGCAGGTCAGCGCGAGCGGGGAGCGGTCGGACATCGGGGGTCTGCTGCCGGTCATGTCCTGAGGGAACCGGCGGCCCGGTCCGGCCGTCGAACCGGTATGAAACGGCACAAGCAGCGCATGTTCCTGGCGGTGGCCGCCGTGCTCGTACCGCTCGCGGCGGCTTCCGGGAGCGCCCGGGGCGCATCGGCCGGGCAGCCCGTGACCGGCGTGGACTGGCGCGTCGACAGCCTCACCGCCGACGGCGTCACCCGGCAGGCGCCCGCCGCCGCCCGCATCCGTATCGGCACCGACGGCCTGGCCGCCGGCAACCTCGGCTGCAACGGGTTCAGCGCCCGCGTCACCGTGGCCGGCGACCGGATCACCCTCGGCAACCTCCGGACCACCAAGATGGCCTGCGACCCCGCGCGCATGGACTTCGAGCGCGCCCTCGCCCGTACCCTGACCACCGGCACGCTCACCGCCCGGGTCGCCGACGGGAGGCTGACCCTCACCGACGGCGACGGAGACCTCGTCCGGCTCAGCCGCGGCGCCCCCGAATGATGTGCGACACCTCACTCATGGAGACGGGCCGGAGGGCCGCGAGAACCGGCCACAAGGGCACCACCGGTCACCCCTGTCCCCATCGCACGTCGCTGACCTGCGAAAACGAAGAAAGCACCAAGGTGATCGGCAAGCCGGTGGCCGGTGCGGCCGGGCATCCCCAATTCGGACCAGTGGTCGATCTCGCCTACACTCGGTGGCGTGCCACGTGGTGACGGTCGACTCAATCACGATCTGCTTCCCAACGAGAAGGGCCCCCAGGACGCTTGCGGCGTCTTCGGCGTCTGGGCTCCGGGCGAAGAGGTCGCAAAGCTCACGTACTTCGGGCTCTACGCCCTCCAGCACCGGGGTCAGGAATCCGCGGGAATCGCGGTAAGCAACGGCTCCCAGATCCTCGTCTTCAAGGACATGGGCCTGGTCTCCCAGGTCTTCGACGAGACCTCGCTCGGTTCGCTCCAGGGTCATATCGCGGTCGGACACGCCCGCTACTCGACCACCGGCGCCTCCGTGTGGGAGAACGCCCAGCCGACGTTCCGTGCCACCGCGCACGGCTCGATCGCGCTCGGTCACAACGGCAACCTGGTCAACACGGCGCAGCTCGCCGCGATGGTCGCCGAGCTGCCGAACGACAACAACAGCCGCTCCACCCGGGTGGCGGCCACCAACGACACCGACCTGCTGACGGCCCTGCTGGCCGCCCAGGTCGACGAGGACGGCAAGCCGCTCACCATCGAGGAGGCCGCGCACGCGGTGCTCCCGAAGGTGCGGGGCGCCTTCTCCCTCGTCTTCATGGACGAGGGCACCCTCTACGCCGCCCGTGACCCGCAGGGCATCCGCCCGCTGGTCCTCGGCCGCCTGGAGCGCGGCTGGGTGGTCGCCTCCGAGTCCGCGGCCCTCGACATCTGCGGCGCGAGCTTCGTGCGGGAGATCGAGCCGGGCGAGTTCGTCGCCGTCGACGAGAACGGCCTGCGCAGCTCTCGATTCGCGGAAGCGAAGCCCAAGGGCTGTGTCTTCGAGTACGTGTACCTGGCCCGCCCGGACACCGACATCGCCGGCCGGAACGTGTACCTCTCCCGGGTGGAGATGGGCCGCCGTCTGGCCAAGGAAGCCCCCGTAGAGGCGGATCTGGTCATAGCGACCCCGGAGTCCGGCACCCCGGCCGCCATCGGCTACGCGGAGGCCTCCGGCATTCCCTTCGGCAACGGCCTGGTGAAGAACGCCTACGTCGGCCGGACCTTCATCCAGCCCTCGCAGACCATCCGCCAGCTGGGTATCCGCCTGAAGCTGAACCCGCTGAAGGAAGTCATCAAGGGCAAGCGCCTGGTCGTCGTGGACGACTCCATCGTGCGCGGCAACACCCAGCGGGCCCTGGTCCGCATGCTGCGCGAGGCCGGCGCCGCCGAGGTCCACATCCGGATCTCCTCCCCGCCCGTGAAGTGGCCGTGCTTCTTCGGCATCGACTTCGCCACCCGCGCGGAGCTGATCGCCAACGGCATGACCATCGAGGAGATCGGCACCAGCCTCGGCGCCGACTCCCTGGCCTACATCTCCATCGACGGCATGATCGAGGCGACCGCGATCGCCAAGCCGAACCTGTGCCGCGCCTGCTTCGACGGCGAGTACCCGATGGAGCTTCCGGACCCCGAGCTGCTCGGCAAGCAGCTTCTGGAGACCGAACTGGCGGCCGGCCCCGCCGCCACGGCCGCGGCCGACGCGATCCGCCGCCCGTAACACCCTGTAGTACGACACGAAAGCTCTCACAGTCATGTCTGAGACAACTGGTGCCAGCTACGCAGCGGCGGGCGTCGACATCGAGGCGGGCGACCGCGCCGTCGAGCTGATGAAGGAGTGGGTGAAGAAGACCCAGCGGCCCGAGGTCCTGGGCGGCCTCGGCGGCTTCGCCGGGCTCTTCGACGCCTCCGCCCTCAAGCGCTACGAGCGCCCGCTGCTGGCCTCCGCCACGGACGGCGTCGGCACGAAGGTCGACATCGCACGCCGCATGGGCGTCTACGACACCATCGGCCACGACCTGGTCGCCATGGTCATGGACGACATCGTGGTCTGCGGTGCCGAGCCGCTGTTCATGACCGACTACATCTGCGTCGGCAAGGTCCACCCCGAGCGTGTCGCGGCCATCGTGAAGGGCATCGCGGAGGGCTGCGTGCTGGCCGGCTGCGCCCTGGTGGGCGGCGAGACGGCCGAGCACCCCGGTCTGCTGGGCGCGGACGACTTCGACGTCGCCGGCGCCGGTACGGGCGTCGTGGAGGCCGACCGGCTGCTGGGCGCGGATCGTATCCGTACGGGTGACACCGTGATCGCCATGGCGTCGTCCGGGCTTCACTCGAACGGATACTCCCTGGTCCGCCATGTCCTGCTGGACCGCGCGTGCCTCGCCCTGGAGGCGGAGATCCCGGAGCTGGGCCGCGCCCTCGGCGAGGAGCTGCTGGAGCCGACCAAGATCTACTCGCTGGACTGCCTCGCGCTGACCCGCACCGCCGAGGTGCACGCCTTCAGCCACATCACCGGCGGCGGGCTCGCGGCCAACCTGGCCCGGGTGATCCCGGACGGCCTGCACGCCGTGGTCGACCGCTCCACCTGGACCCCTGGCGCGATCTTCGACCTGGTCGGGAAGACCGGCGACGTCGAGCGCCTGGAACTGGAGAAGACCCTCAACATGGGCGTCGGCATGATGGCGATCGTGCCGGAGGAGTCCACCGAGGTGGCCCTCGCGACCCTGGCCGACCGCGGGGTCGAGGCATGGGTCGCCGGCGAGATCACCGACCGGGGCGACAAGGAGACCGGCGCCGAGCTGGTCGGGGACTACGCGAGCTGAGCCTGTGCCTGCGGTCGGCACCGCGGGCACAGCACTGTGGACAGCACAGAACCCGGTCGGTGGCAGTGCCACCGACCGGGCGGGTGCTGAGTACTAGGTCAAGCGCCGCGACGGTGCTGTGAGGGACCCTCGTCCTCGTCCTCGTCGTCGTCCTCATAGAGGTCGGCGTACCGAGAGTAAAGATCGTCCTCGTCGTTCTCATCGTCCTCGAACGGCTCGCCGTTCGGCGGCTGGCTCGAAGTCGATGCGCCCAGTTCACTGGCCAGACGTGACAGATCAGTCCCACCGCTGTTGTACTTCAGCTGGCGGGCGACCTTTGTCTGCTTGGCCTTGGCCCGGCCGCGCCCCATGGCTCGACCCCCTCGGTGACGGGGCTCGACGGCCCCAGAGTCTGACACGCGTTCATGATCGGAACGGACCCTCCGTGGAGAGGCCGGTCCGTAGGGCTTCCACGGTACCTGAGCCCGCGCCCATACGGTACGTCGCCCGCAGCACGCGCGTGTGCCCTGGACCATCGAGGCGCCCTGTCCTCGCTGGTCAATGGCGATTTTAACCACTTATCGGGGAACGACCCGCCGGTGGAAGTGAGAGTTCTCTCTAAGTTGCCGCCGGCGGGTACCGCTCGTATGTGCGACCGGGTCAGTGCGCGACCCGGCTCGCGCGGGCGTCGGCCATCCGCTGCTCGGCGATCCGGTCGGCCGCGGCGGCCGGCGGGATCCCGTCTTCCTTCGCACGTGCGAATATGGCCAGCGTGGTGTCGAAGATCCTCGCCGCCTTCGCCTTGCACCGGTCGAAGTCGAACCCGTGCAGCTCGTCGGCCACCTGGATGACCCCGCCGGCGTTCACCACGTAGTCCGGCGCGTAGAGGATCCCGCGGTCGGCGAGGTCCTTCTCCACACCCGGGTGGGCCAGCTGGTTGTTGGCCGCGCCGCACACCACCTTGGCGGTGAGCACCGGCACGCTGAGGTCGTTCAGGGCGCCGCCGAGGGCGCAGGGGGCGTAGATGTCGAGGCCCTCGACCCGGATCAGCTCCTCGGTGTCGGCGACCGCCGAGACCCCCGTGGGGTACTGATCGAGGATCCGCTGGACGGCGTCCGCGCGCACGTCGGTGATCACCACCTCGGCGCCCTCGTCGCGCAGGTGCCGGACCAGGTGATGGCCGACCTTGCCGACGCCGGCGACGCCCACCTTGCGGCCGCGCAGCGAGGGGTCGCCCCACAGGTGCTGGGCGGAGGCGCGCATGCCCTGGTAGACGCCGAAAGCGGTGAGCACGGAGGAGTCGCCGGCGCCGCCGTTCTCGGGGGAGCGGCCGGTGGTCCAGCGGCATTCGCGGGCCACGACGTCCATGTCGGCGACGTACGTGCCGACGTCGCAGGCCGTGACGTAGCGCCCGCCGAGGGAGGCGACCATGCGGCCGTACGCGAGGAGCAGTTCCTCGGTCTTGTCGCGCTGCGGGTCACCGATGATCACGGCCTTGCCGCCGCCGTGGTCGAGACCGGCCATGGCGTTCTTGTACGACATTCCGCGCGCGAGGTTGAGGGCGTCGGCGACGGCCTCGGCCTCGGTTGCGTACGGATAGAAGCGCGTGCCGCCGAGGGCGGGGCCCAGGGCGGTGGAGTGGATGGCGATCACGGCCTTGAGGCCGCTGGCCTGGTCCTGACAGAGCACGACCTGCTCATGACCGCCCTGATCCGAGTGGAACAGGGTGTGCAGGACATCAGCAGGCGCGCCGGTTACGTCGGTCACTGTGGTGACTCCTGTGTACTTGGCGGCGAGTGGGGTGCGGTCCCCGTACGGGTGGCGGGGAGCCGTGGCATGAGCGTAGAGCCTCGGCCCACTCACCATCCGCGCAGTGTTAAGGATCACCCTCCCGGGCCTTCGGTGCACGCATGACCGTGGCACGATTTGCAAGGGTTTCGAGCCGGGTCCGTTGGGGAGGGGAGCAGGCGTGCCGAAGGTGTCCTCCGTGGTCGTCCCCTATGCCGCATACCTGCGTGTGTACGAGCCGCTGGGCGCCTTCCCGGAGCCGGAGCGCAGCCACTGGGCGCGCTACGCCCGCCGCCCCGACCGCCCCTCCTACCAGGACGAACTTCGGCGTTCCCTGGCCGACTTGCTGCCCACCCCGCCGATCGCGGTGCCGGTGCACGAGAGCGGCGACGCCTTCGTGCTGGAGGTCGACGGCGTGGTCTGCGTCTGTCCCTGGCGGACCCGGCTGCGCGGCTGGCAGGCCCTGGACGAGCTGGCCGGGGAGCTGCCGCCGCCCGTGCTGGACGCCGTGCTGCCGCCGCTGGTGCGCCGCCAGGCCGCCCAGGACTACGAGCGCTGGCTCGCCCGCAACCCCGACGCCCGCCCGTGGATCCGCACGGCGACCTGGCAGGTGCCGCTGAACTGGTTCGTGCTGGTCTCGGACGAGGAGCGGCGGTACGACAAGGGGACCGCCGACGTGCCGCCGCTGCTGCGCTACCGCACGCCGATGGTGCAGGCCCGGCGCCGGGTGGCGCGGGGGCTGCGCACGCTGAGGGACGCGGTCGAGGAGGGGCCGCTGATCGATGGCCTGGTGGACGTCGGCCGGTGGCTGGAGGAGTTCCATCCGCGTTCGCTCGTGGAACTGGACTACGGCGGTCTGGTGCACGTGCTGCCGGCGGGGGAGCTGGAGGACGACCACTCGGCGGCGGACGTCGCCGCCGGCATCGAGGCGCTGCGCCGGGGCGACGGGGCGGCCGCCGGGGAGGCGTACGGCCGGCTGGTGGAGCGGTGGCGGGCGGTTCGAGACAGGCGTTCCGCGAGCTGAGTGACGTACGTCACGGTCAAATCGCCCCCTGACCACGTACGTTCTACTCGCCTGGACCCCTGACGGGACGTTGGTCCCGATCTGGACTTTTGTCTCAAGGGTGACGGACAGCACTTACCCGGCCCTTGCGCCTCTTACCACTCCCCGTGCCAAAATAGGACAAGGAGTCCGGGGAGGGCTCCATCCGCCCAACTATGCTCCGCTCTGGGTGGATTCTCAGCATTGCACGCTTTGGGGGGTCTGGTGACTCCTGATCGCCCTGTGACTGATCGTCACAGTGGCGTGACTGTCCGCTATGGCATGGTCCATCGGCTTCCGTCGCTGATGAACACCTGGGAGGGCAATTCCATCGGTTTGGCCGACGCGGCTGGACAGATGGTGTAGTTGTAGTGCCGAGGACAAGCCGTTCGTCCTATAACCGACTCGACTCGCGTCCGCCATTTCGGGCAACGCGGGTCAAGGTGCAGAATTTAGAGGAAAGAACCGAGAAGGTTCGGTTCTCCCGAGGAGGCCGCTCATGACCGCTCGCACCCCTGATGCCGAGCCGCTGCTGACCCCGGCTGAGGTCGCCACCATGTTCCGTGTCGACCCCAAGACGGTCACGCGGTGGGCGAAGGCCGGCAAGCTCACTTCGATCCGCACGCTCGGCGGGCACCGCCGCTATCGCGAGGCCGAGGTTCGCGCGCTGCTGGCGGGCATCCCGCAGCAGCGCAGCGAGGCCTGAACAACTTCATAACCGGGCAAGACGGTCGGTCCCCCAACCGGCCGAGGCGCCCGAAACCCTAGCTCCAAGCGACGCGGGACCTGCCCCAACAGGCCCCTCGCCCAGGCCGAAAGAGAACGTTGTAGGCAAGCGACACAGGGTGCGTCGTCGATCGCGCTGGACTCCGCCGGGTCCAGCGCGATCTTTTTTGTGCGCGGGCCGGGGCGGGGGTGCTGCTTGTGAGCGTCCTTGTCGGAGTCTGGGGAGGCCTGTCGGAACGGCTGTGTGCAGCCCCTGAAGGCGGTGCAATTGCACATATTAAATTGACCCGTTGTATGACGGGGGTAAGTTCCACTGTTTCAAAAACTCATGCGGTGACTCCCGTCACACGTCCGGCCGCTTGTTGGCTCCGGTCGGCATGCGCTAGTGGAACCGGCCGCTCCAGATTCCCGTGCCCGTAAGGGGGGTTGGGCCCGGCGGGGTCACGCGCGACGAGGGCTTTCCTCCTCGACGGTCTCCTGCTCGGCCTCCTGGCCGCGGGAGCCGGCGTCCATCGCCAGCCGCAGCAGGTGGTGGCAGATGGGACAGTGGCGGGTGAGGTGCCCGTAGGACGAGGCGGCCGCCAGATGCGCCCGCAGGAGCGCCCGAGTCTCGTGCCGGACCGACGCCGCCATACGCCACCTCCAGGGGCCGCACAGGAGGAACGAGCCCTGCTCCCTGGGTACCGACGGAATGTGACGCCGTCAAGGGCGCGAGACGCCCTCCACCGCCCCCCGGGGGCGCTCCCGCCCGCGCTCCGCGATCCGGACGGGAGAACGCCTCTGGGCGCGACTGAGGCCCGCGTCCTCTCGGGGCACGGACCTCGTATACGGCTGAAGCCCGCTCCCCCCTCTGGGCGCGGGCTCCCGATACGACTTAGGCCCGCCCCCTCGGGGTGCCGGCCTCGTATACGGCTGAAGCCCGCACCCCCTCTGGATGCGGCCCCCGGATACGACTGAGGCCCGCTGTCCCTTTCGGGTGCGGGCCTCGGTGTCTGTGCGGTCCTGACGGGATTTGAACCCGCGGCCTCCACCTTGACAGGGTGGCGAGCACTCCAAACTGCTCCACAGGACCTTGCTTCGCTGCGCTTGTTCTTGCGTTGCGCTGCGAGAAGGACTGTACAGGAGGGTGAGGGTCCTGGTCGAACTCACCCTCCGTACCTGGGCGGCTACGGTGCGGCCGCGTCGATCGCCTTCACGATCCGCTTGTCCGAGACCGGGTACGCCGTGCCCAGCGCGTGGGCGAAATAGCTGACCCGCAGCTCCTCGATCATCCAGCGGATGTCCAGGACCGAGGACGGCACCGGGCGGCCCTTGGGGAGCTGCTCCAGGAGCCAGGCGTACTCGTCCTGCATCTCGTGGACCTTCTCCATGCGCGTGGTGTCCCGCTGGACGTTGGTCGCCATCTGCTGGAGCCGGCGGTCGGCGGCCACCATGTAGCGCATCAGGTCGGGCAGGCGCCGTATGCCCGCCCAGGTGACGAAACCGGGCTTCACGAGGGCGTCCAGCTGCTTGCGGACGTCCGTGAGGTTGGCGAGCAGCGCCGGGCTGCCGACGGCCTTCAGACGGCGCTCACAGGCCTGCCAGGCGGCGAGGACCTGCTGCACCGCCGCGACCGTGCGGACCGTGGTGTCCACGATCTCCGCGCGCACCTTGTCGTACAGCTTCCGGTAGGACTCCTCGTCCCACGCCGGCCCCCCGAAGTCCGCGATGAGCTTGTCCGCCGCCGCCATCGCGCAGTCGTCGAACAGGGCCTGGATCGAGCCGTGCGGGTTGGCGGAGAGCGCCAGCTTCTGGGCGTTCGTCAGCTTCTCGGAAGCGAACTTCGCCGGGTTCACCGGGATGTTGCGCAGGATCAGCCGGCGGGTGCCCTTCCACATGGCCTCCGCCTGCTCGGCCTCCGTGTCGAAGAGGCGCACGGAGACCGTGTCGCCGTCGTCCACGAGCGCCGGGTACGCCTTGACCGGCTGTCCGGCCCGGCGCGTCTCGAAGACCCGGGTGAGGGTCCCGATCGTCCAGTCCGTCAGCCCCTTGCGCTCCAGGGACTCGCCGCCCTCCCGGGACGCGGTCGCCGCCGCGGCCTGGGACAGGGCCTTGCGGGCCTTCGGCTTCAGGCTCAGCCTGAGCGCTTCCAGGTCCTTGTCCTCGGCGAGCTTGCGGCGCCGCTCGTCGACGATCCGGAACGTGATCTTCAGATGGTCGGGGACCCTCGCCCAGTCGAAGTCCTCCGCCTCGAAGGGGACGCCGACCATGCGCTTCAGCTCGCGGGCCATCGTGACCGGCAGCGGTTCCTGGAGGGGCACGGCCCGCTCCAGGAACGCCTTCGCGTAGTTCGGCGCGGGCACATAGTTGCGGCGGACCGGCTTGGGGAGGGAACGGATCAGCTCCGTCACCACCTCCTCGCGCAGGCCCGGGATCTGCCAGTCGAAGCCCTCGTCCGTGACCTGGTTGAGGACCTGGAGCGGGATGTGGACCGTCACACCGTCGGCGTCCGCGCCCGGCTCGAACTGGTACGTGACCCGGAACTTCAGGTTGCCCTGGCGCCAGGTGTCCGGGTAGTCGTCCTTGGTGACCGCCTCAGCCGACTCCCGGATGAGCATCTCCCGCTCGAAGTCCAGGAAGTCCGGCTGCTCCTGCCGCTTCCGCTTCCACCAGGAGTCGAAGTGGGCCCCCGAGACGGCGTGTTCGGGCACCCGCTGGTCGTAGAAGTCGAAGAGCGTGTCGTCGTCCACGACGATGTCCCGGCGCCGGGCGCGGTGCTCCAGCTCCTCGACCTCGCTGAGGAGCTTGCGGTTGTCGGCGAAGAACTTGTGGTGCGTGCGCCAGTCGCCCTCGACCAGGGCGTTGCGGATGAACAGTTCGCGGCTGACCTCGGGGTCGATCCGGCCGTAGTTCACCTTCCGCTGGGCGACGATCGGGACGCCGTACAGCGTGACCTTCTCGTACGCCATCACGGCCGCCTGGTCCTTCTCCCAGTGCGGTTCGCTGTACGTCCGCTTGAGGAGGTGCCCGGCGAGCGGTTCCACCCACTCCGGCTCGATCCTGGCGTTGACCCGCGCCCAGAGCCTGCTGGTCTCCACCAGCTCGGCCGACATCAGGAACTTCGGCTGCTTGCGGAACAGCGCCGAGCCGGGGAAGACCGCGAACTTGGCGTTGCGGGCGCCCAGGTACTCGTTCTTGTTGCCCTCCTTCACGTCCTTCATCCCGACGTGGGAGAGCAGGCCGGCGAGGAGGGAGACATGGACGCGGTCGGCCGGGGCGTCGTCCTCGTTGAGGTGGATGCCCATCTGCTTGGCGACCGTGCGCAGCTGGGTGTAGATGTCCTGCCATTCGCGAATGCGCAGGAAGTTCAGGTACTCCTGCTTGCACATCCGGCGGAAGGAGCTGGAGCCGCGCTCCTTCTGCTGCTCACGGATGTACCGCCACAGGTTCAGGTAGGCGAGGAAGTCGCTGGTCTCGTCCTTGAAGCGGGCGTGCTGCTGGTCGGCCTGGGCCTGCTTGTCGGCGGGGCGCTCGCGCGGGTCCTGGATGGACAGGGCGGCGGCGATGACCATGACCTCGCGCACACAGCCGTTGCGGTCGGCCTCCAGGACCATCCGGGCCAGGCGGGGGTCGACGGGCAGCTGGGCCAGCTTGCGGCCGGTGTCCGTGAGCCGCTTGCGTACGTCCTTCTGGTCCGGGTCCAGGGCGTGCAGCTCCTGGAGCAGCTGCACGCCGTCGCGGATGTTGCGGTGGTCCGGCGGGTCGATGAAGGGGAACTTCTCGATGTCGCCGAGGCCGGCCGCGGTCATCTGGAGGATGACGCTCGCCAGGTTGGTACGGAGGATCTCCGCGTCCGTGAACTCCGGGCGGGCGACGAAGTCGTCCTCGGAGTACAGACGGATGCAGATGCCGTCGGACGTACGGCCGCAGCGGCCCTTGCGCTGGTTGGCGCTGGCCTGGGAGACCGGCTCGATGGGCAGCCGCTGGACCTTGGTGCGGTGGCTGTAGCGGCTGATCCGGGCGAAGCCGGGGTCGATGACGTACTTGATGCCGGGGACGGTGAGGGAGGTCTCGGCGACGTTGGTCGCCAGAACGATCCTGCGGCCGGTGTGCGGCTGGAAGACCCGGTGCTGCTCGGCGTGGGACAGCCGGGCGTAGAGCGGCAGCACCTCGGTGAATCTGTACTTCTTCTTCTCCAGGGCGTCCGCGGTGTCCCGGATCTCCCGCTCGCCGGAGAGGAAGACGAGGATGTCGCCCTTCCCCTCGCCCATCAGCTCCTCGACGGCGTCCGTGATGGCGGTGATCTGGTCGCGGTCGGCGTCCTCGGAGTCCTCCTCCAGGAGGGGCCGGTACCGCACCTCGACGGGGTACGTCCGGCCGCTGACCTCGACGATCGGGGCGTCGCCGAAGTGCCGCGAGAAGCGTTCGGGGTCGATGGTCGCCGAGGTGATGACGACCTTGAGGTCAGGGCGCTTCGGCAGCAGCTGGGCGAGGTAGCCCAGCAGGAAGTCGATGTTGAGGGACCGCTCGTGGGCCTCGTCGATGATGATCGTGTCGTAGGCGCGCAGCTCGCGGTCGGTCTGGATCTCCGCGAGGAGGATGCCGTCCGTCATCAGCTTGACGAAGGTGGCGTCCGGGTTCACCTGGTCGGTGAACCGGACCTTCCAGCCGACGGTTTCGCCGAGGGGCGTGTCCAGCTCGTCCGCGACCCGCTCGGCGACGGTCCGGGCGGCGATACGGCGGGGCTGGGTGTGCCCGATCATGCCGCGTACGCCACGGCCCAGCTCCATGCAGATCTTGGGGATCTGCGTGGTCTTGCCGGACCCGGTCTCACCGGCCACGATGACGACCTGGTGATCGCGGATGGCTGCCGCGATCTCGTCCTTCTTCTGGCTGACGGGCAGCTGCTCGGGGTAGGTGACGGCCGGCACGCGGGAGCGTCGCTCGGCCATCCGGTCCTCTGCGTGGCCGATCTCGGTCTCGATCTCGGTGAGGACGGCGGCACGGGCCTCGGGCTTACGGATCTTGCGCGCGCCCTCCAGCCGTCGGCCGAGCCGGTGCGCGTCGCGCAGCGACAACTCGGTCAGACGGGGGGCGAGGGTGCCGAGGGCGGGGGCGGGATGCGTAGACATACGCGGTCCAGGATCTCACCCCAGCCGAAAATCACGCGAACGAATTGACCCGGGGGGCGGGGCGGGCGCCCCGAAGGGGTGCGGGACCGGCTCCGAGGTGCGGCTCCGCCGCGCGGACGCGGCCGACCGCGGGGGGCCCGGCGCCCGGTCGATCGACGGGCACCTCCCCCGACGAGATGCCAGAGTGACCGTTATGTCCGATCCCCCGCCCGGAGATCACCGTTCCCCGCCCGGAGATCACCGTTCCCCGCCCGGAGAACACGGTGTCCCGCCCGGAGACCGCGATTCCCCGCCCGGAGACCGCGATTCCCCGCACGGAGAGCACGGCCGCCCGCCGACCCGCGCGGAACGCCGGGCGGCGTTCCGGAAGTCGCCCTTCCTGCCCGCGACGGTCCTGCTGCTGCTCATCTCCGCGGCGGCCGGCCTGTTCGCCGGCTCCTACACCTACGCCATGGCCAACCCGACCCCGCACGTCATTCCCACGGCGGTGACCACGTCCGGCGACGAGCCGGCGGCCCGGCGCTTCATCGACGGCATGGAAGAGGCCCTGAACGCCTCACTGAGGCTGCACGCCTACGGCAGCCGGCGGGCGGCGGTGCGTGCGGTGGACGAGCAGAAGGTGTTCGCCGTGGTGGAGGCGCCCGCCGGCGGCCGGTCGGTCACCCTGGACGTGTCGGGTGCCTCGGGGGCCACGGTCGCCCAGCTGCTCGGGGAGGCGGCGGTGAAGGTGGGCCGGGCCACCGGCACGGCCGTGGTGGTCCGCGACCTGAAACCGTTGCAGAAGGGCGACCCGAGAGGGCTCGCGATCTTCTACATCTCGCTCGCCGCCGTGATCATCGGGTTCATCGGAGCCATCCAGCTCAGCGTGCACGCGAAGGCGCTCAACCCCCTGGAGCGCATCGCCTTCATCGTCGCCTACGCCCTGCTCGGCGGGTTCACGATCGCCGCGGTGGTGGACTGGTGGCTGAAGGCGGTGAGACTGCCGTTCGTCGAGTCGTGGTTCATCCTCGCCCTGACGATGTTCACCTCGGGCATGGTGTTCACGATGTTCAACACCCTGTTCGGACGGTGGGCGATGCTGCCGACCTGGGGGCTGATGGTGCTGCTGGGCAACCCCTCGTCCGGCGGCGCGGTGTCCTGGCCGCTGCTGCCGTCCCCGCTCGGCACGATCGGCCGCTGGCTGCCGCCCGGCGCCTCGGTGAACGCGCAGCACACCGCGGTGTACTTCCGGGGCCACCAGCACGCGTTCCCGTTCCTGGTGCTGGCGGGCTGGGCGGTGGTCTCCTGCGCGGTCTTCGTGATCTGGCGCGAGCGCCATCCGGGCGGCCGGGAGGTCCGGCCGGCCCACGCGGCCTAGGGGGTGCGCTGGGCGGGCGGGGCCGGCGGGGCGGCCTCGGTGTACCTGCGGGCCGGGCCGTCCCCGAGGGCGATCGACCTCGCGGTGTTGGAGACGGCCTTGATGCCCAGGTAGGCGGTGGTCATGCTGCTGACGGCGGTGAACGCGGCGGTGAGGACGCCGACGATCACCGCCTTGTCCCCGTCGAGCCGCCACACGCCGAAGATCGCGACTCCGGCGATCGCGAGATTGCCGAGGACGACCGCCAGCAGCCCGTACCGGGCCCGGTCCTTCTCCAGCTCGGTGTCCCGGATGGCTCCGGTCTCGTCCCGGCCCATGTCGTCCCCCCGCCGTCGCCGCGCACCACGCGCGATCAGCCTGAACGTAGCGCCGACCGGGCGTGGTGCCAAGGCGTCACCGGACGTCGACGTAGTCCTCCCGGCCGCTGCCCACGAAGTGCTTGCTGTCGGGGTACTGGTAGACCGGCACCCAGGTGCCGTCCTGCCGCGCCGTGAAGCCCTTGCCGAAGGATCCGTTGCTCTTCGTGGTGACCGTGGACATCAGGTACCAGCTCTTCGCGCCCTTGGGCCGGAAGAGGATCTGCACCTTCTTGGCGCCGTACGACTTCCACGTGGCGGAGCCGGCCGCGCGCTCCTGGAGCACGCCCTTGACGGTGATCGTCCGGCCCTTGGTCACCGGCTCCGGGGACGCGTTGGCGTCCTTGACCCGGGTGAGGGCGCGGTTGCGGCGCAGGCTCTTGCTGACGCCGCCCTTGATGTCCTTGGTGGTGGAGCCGGCGTAGTGCAGCCGCCAGTAGCCGTCCGTGTAGCCCGGCATCCTCTCCACGACGAACTGCGAGCCGTTGGTGGTCTGCACGGTCTTCTTGGTGGTCCAGCCCGTCCTGCCGTCGGGCGAGTACTGGATGTCGACGCCGATCCGGTCGTTGGTGTCGCGTCCGACCAGGTCCACGCTGCCGGTGACGTCGAGCTGCGCGTACTTGTCCAGCTCCGCCGTGAACTCGGTGAACTTCGTCGTCGCGGTGACCGCCACGGTGACGTCGGCGGTCGCGGTGCGCTGGATGAAGGGGTTGTACGGGTACGGCTGGAAGGCCACCTCGTAGACGCTCTTGCTGCCGTACGGGGACCGCACGAGGGAGAAGCGGCCGTCGGCGTCGGTGGTCGCCTCGACCGGGTTGCACGTGGTGCAGTCCTTGTAGTCCATCTCCAGCGGGACGCCGGGCAGCGGCTTCCAGTCCGCGCCGCTCTGGTACTGGAGCGTGCCGGTGACGGCGATCTTGTCGCCGGCGGTGACGTGGAAGCTGTTCTTGTCGAGGACGAACCGGGTCGGCGCGGCCTTGGGCCGGACGTCGATCCATTCGCTGGCCGCGAAGCCCAGGGGGCCGTTGTAGTCGGCGAAGGTCCAGCCGCCCGAGGTCGTCTCGTGGGTGACGGAGAAGTGGCCGGCGTCGTCCGTGACGGCGCTCGTGTCGGCGTGGTCGACGTTGAGGTCCACGGTGGCGCCGGGCAGCGGCACCGTCGCGCGGGTGCTGGGGTCGCGGACCGCCATGTCGCCGCTGACCGTGATCGTCTTGTGCTCGATGTCCGGCTCGGCAGGCGTGACGGAGAAGCTGCTGAAGACCGGCTGCTTCTGGTAGTGCAGCGTGCCCGCGTTCTTCTCGACGGTGGTCTCGCCCGAGCCGTCCGTCGCCTCGACGTCGACCGTGTAGTCGCCGAGGGTGTCCAGGTGGATCGGCTGGGACGCCCAGACGGCGTCCCAGGACGAGGACTCGTACCGCTTGGTGAAGCCGGTGATCGTGGCCACCGGCTCGTCGGTCTCGCTGCCGCCGGCCGGGCGCAGCCGGGCGACGAGCTTGCTGACCTCGCCGCTGTAGTTGAGGCGCACGTCGAGCACCGACCAGTCGGACTGGTCGCTGTAGGCATCCTTGACGGTGGGGCCCGCGGCGTGGGCGGTGCCGGGTACGGCGAGCGTGGCGACCATGACGGCGCCGGCCGTCGCCAAGCCTCTGGCAATCGGTCTCAAGAACCCCCCTCAGGGTTTTCATGGACGACGAAACCCCCCTCCGGTTGTCCGGGAGGGGGGTTTCCGTTCTTGTCACTGGGGCCGGGCAGGAACCGGCGGCCTATCGCTTTCAGGCCACTTCCCGCCCTGGCGTGGCCTGATCGTACTGGTCATGGGTGATCAGTGCCAGAGCTGAGTAGGGAGGTGATTGCCTCGGTCGACCAGTGGTCGGTGGCGCCGGGGCAGGCCGCGACATAGGAAGCGACCGCCTCCTCGTCCCAGGCGCCGGCGGACAGCAGACCGGCGGCCAGGAAGCGGATGTAGGCGGCCGAGGGAGGGACCCACCGCACGTCGTTCATCCCCCAGGGCGCCGTGAAGGTCAGCACGGGCAGGCCGTCCACCTGACCGGCGCAGACGAGCGTCTCGTAGCGTCCTTCGCCCAGGACGGCACGTCCGCGCCGGAGTACGTCCGCCAGATCCAGATCGGTGCCCGGCCCCCGGTACATCTCCTGGGCGGCGATGTCGGCGAACTGGTCGCTGGTCACCAGGTGCGCCATGGCCAGCACCCGGCCGTCCGCCCGTGGATCGTAGAAGGCCCGGCCTCCGCCCCACACCGGCGATTCGGTGGCGAAGTACATCGCTCCGGTCAGTTCCACGGGGATCGACCGGTCCGGCATGGCGGGGTTGCGGCATCCCGGGTGCTCCCTCGCGGCCCCGGGCAGGCGGCCCCCCTTGATGTACGCGGCGAGACGGTCCAGGTGCACATTGGAGCCGTAGGACGTGTACCAGACCCGCTCGGGATGCCGATCGAGCGGCAGCGCCGGGTCGATGCTGGATAAGGCCTTCACCAGGTCTGCTCCATGGACGTACCGAGGGTGCGGCTGACACGGAAGAGCCCCTCTCCAGCGATGCTGGAGAGGGGCTCAGGCCCTGGGCAGGGCGGTTGTGGCTGGGGCCGGGGTCGAACCGGCGACCTTCCGCTTTTCAGGCGGACGCTCGTACCAACTGAGCTACCCAGCCACGGTGTTTCACGTGAAACACCAGCGGTCCTGACGGGATTTGAACCCGCGGCCTCCACCTTGACAGGGTGGCGAGCACTCCAAACTGCTCCACAGGACCAAGCTTGCGTGCAACAGTGTCGCACACGGTATTGCGTGCCCCCAACGGGATTCGAACCCGTGCTACCGCCTTGAAAGGGCGGCGTCCTAGGCCGCTAGACGATGAGGGCTATCGGCCCGCCTGGGCGCTTCTCAGCGCGTCGGGGACGTGAGAAGCATATGGGATGGCGGCAGGTATCGCCAAAACGGTTTACGGCGAGGTCGCGGGAGGCGGGGAGGAAGGCGCGGGAGAGGGCGCGGGAGAGGCCCTTCGGGACGACCGCGGGGACGAGGGGGAGGCCGGGCCGGACGACGGTGAGGGCGAGCGCGTGGCACCGGTGGCACCGGGCTGGTTCTCGTCCGCCAGATGGCGGCCCACCTCGGCCGTCGTCAGCCCCAGTCCCCCCAGCTTGATCGCGTCCCACGCCTGGAGCCTGCGGCTGTCCCGGTCGAAGTAGAGGACCGACGCCTCGATCGGGGCGGGGTACCGGCGCTCCACCGCCCGCAGGCCGCTGCCGCCGGTCGAGCCCTCCATCCGCAGCCGCGTGCCGTACGGCAGCATCTCCGTGCCCTCGTGGTGCAGGTGTCCGCAGAGCACCAGCGGCACCGCGCCGTCGGTCTCCCGGGCCGCGGAGGGCTCGTGCGCCACCGCCACGTCCACGGGGGTGCCGGCCGCCTGCTGATCACGCAGGGCGCCGGCCAGCCGCACGCCCGCCAGCTCCTCGGACGCCTCGCTGCCGGGCACCGTCGAGCGGTCGGGGGTGAACTGCGGATCACCGATGCCCGCGAACCTCAGGCCCCCCACCGTCTCCGCCCGGCCGTCGTCCAGGACGTGCACGTTCTTCATGCGCTCCAGATAGCGCTGGGTGGTCCGGGAGTCGTGGTTGCCCCGCACCCAGACGTACGGCACGCCCAGGTCCCGCACGGGGTCCAGGAAGCCGTTCTCCGCCGCCGCGCCGTGGTCCATCGTGTCGCCGGAGTCGACGATCACGTTCACCTGGTACTGCTTCACCAGCGAACCGATGATCTTCCAGCTCGCCGGGTTGAGGTGGATGTCCGACACGTGCAGGACCCGGATGGTGGAGGGGTCCGGCTGGTAGGCCGGGAGCGTGGACGTGACGTCGTAGAGCTTCGTCACGTTCGTCACCAGGCGCGCCAACTCCTTCTGGTAGACGTCGAATTCCGTGACGATGCTGCGCGCGTTGCCCACCACCGAGGGCGCCGAGCTGAGCAGTCCCGAGAACCTGGGCTCCAGCACCGACTTCGGGTTCCAGGTGGCGTACGCCGACGCGCCCGAGGCGGCCAGCAGGGCCAGGGCCAGCCCGCCGGCCGCCAGGGCCCGGCGCGGGCGGCGGTAGACGGCGAGGCCGAGGGCGGTGGCCCCGGAGACCACGGCGACGCAGGAGCGCACCGCCAGGTCGAGCGTGCCGTGCTCGACGTCCCGGGCCACCTCGTCCTGGAGCCCGGAGAGCCGCTCGGGGTGGTCGACCAGGGCCTGGGAGCGCTCCGGGTCGAGCTGGTCGACGTTCACGTCCAGGCGGACCGGGGCGATGTGGCTGTCCAGGCTGAGCGCGCCCAGCGGCGAGATGTTGATTTTCGTGCCGCCGGTGACGGAAGGGCGCAGCGCCATCGTCGTGTCCATCGGGCCGACCGGGGCACGGACGTCGCCGACGACCAGCAGGCCCAGCCAGGCGCCGACGAGGACGACGGTGACGAGGCCGAGGGCGCGCGTCCAGGGGCGGGCGCGGGCGCCGGGTCCGAGAGCGGGGAGCGGGCGGGGGCGGGGGGAGACGCGGTTCGAGGTCCGGTTCAGCATGCTGCGCAGGGCTGCGACGGGGACGCGGGCCATTGGTCGCGTATGCCCGCGTACCGGCATGGATATGCGACGGTTCGGCACTCTCCTGCGGGCCTCGCGTACCGGACAATGACCATGTGCTGGAGATGACGCGCGAGGAGTTCGAGGAACTGGTCGCCGAGGCGCTCGACCGGATTCCGCCGGAGCTGACACGGCTGATGGACAACGTCGCGGTGTTCGTCGAGGACGAACCGCCCGCCGACGACCCCGAGCTGCTCGGGCTCTACGAGGGGACACCCCTGACCGACCGGGGCGAGTGGTACGCCGGCGTCCTGCCGGACCGGATCACCGTCTACCGGGGGCCGACGCTCAGGATGTGCGAGAGCCGGGAGGACGTGGTCGCGGAGACCGAGGTGACCGTGGTGCACGAGATCGCCCACCACTTCGGCATCGACGACGCCCGGCTGCACGCCCTCGGCTACGGCTGAGCACGGGCGGGTGCGGGAGCGCGCACGGGCGGGTGCGGGCGGGTGCGGCTCGGGAGCGCGCACGGGCGTACGGCGTGGCCCGGGAGCGCGCAGGGGCGGGCGGCGCGGCGCGGGCGGCGGCGTGCCGAGGGCCGCGGGTTCCGCCCGCGCCGCGTGCGGGGGCGTCGCGTGTCCTCTTGCGGGCGGCGGGAGTTGGGGAGGTTGACTCTTTCCTTGTCCCCGGAGGTGGCCGCCGTGCGCCCCTTGAACGTACCCGTCCGTCTCGTCGTCACGGTACTGGCCGTCACCGCCGTCACCGGCTGCGTGAACGTGAGCGACGACACGGGCCGGGCCCGGCCCGTCCACTCGGCGGGGCGGCGCGGCGGGGAGGCGTCCGGCGGCGGCCCGGTGGCGGGCGTGGGCGGCCTCGTCGGCGAGGGGGGTGTGGCCGGGGACGGAAAGCGCGGGCACGGCGGCGGCAGGGCGAAGCACGGGAAGGCGGCCTCGGCCTCGGCCACCCCGTCGGACGAGGGCAGCGCGCCCGCGCCGTCGGAGCGGCCGGGGAAGCCGGGGAAGCCGGGGAAGCCGGGGGAATCGGTCACCCCGGGGGTGCCGGAGCCGACCAGGGAGCCGCCGACGCCCCCGGCCAGCACCGCCCCGCCCGAGCCGCCGGCCTCCACCCCGCCGCCGCCCGTGACGGAGCCGCCGTCGGCCGAACCCTCCTCGTCGGCGCACGAGGAGACGGGACCGCAGCTGGTGCAGCGGGAGCCGGCGCCCGCGGCGGGCAAGGCGGCGTGACGCATCCGACGCCGGGCGCGGCGCGGGGACACGGCCGAGCGGCGGCGCGGGGTGCGTCCAGGGGGTGTGCGGGGTGCGTCCGCATGGCGGCGCGGGGCGCGTCCACGGGGTGTGCGGGGTGCGTCCGCACGGTGGCGCGGGGTGCGCCCAGGGGGTGTGCGGGGTGCGTCCGCATGGCGGCGCGGGGTGCGCACGGGAGGCCGTGCGGGGTGCGTCCGGGAGGCGTGCGGGGGTGCGGCTCGGAGGCGGAGCGGGGGAGTCGAAGGCGCCGGAACCGCCCTGACGTGGGGGTATGCGGCTCGGTTTGCCTTCGGGGGTGGTAGGTGCGTATGGTGGTAGATCGTTTGATCCCATTTGCCCGGCGCCACCACAGAGCGCGCCGTGTGGCGCGTACTCTCCTTTGCCGTGGCGGACCGCATTGAGGCGGTCGTGAGCGAATCACGGAGTTGACGGGCGCGTGCCGAAGAGACTCCGGAAGGTTTCGCATTCGCATGTCCGTGTCCAGTACTGACCAGATCGTCGTGTCCGAGAACGAGAACGAGCTCGTAGACGTGACGACCGAGGTCTCCGAGGCCCCCGAGGCCGCTGACACCACCCCCCAGTCCCCCCAGATCACCTTCGCCGACCTCGGCCTGCCCGAGGGCGTGGTGCGCAAGCTCGCGCAGAACGGTGTGACGACCCCCTTCCCGATCCAGGCCGCGACCATCCCGGACGCCCTGGCCGGCAAGGACATCCTCGGCCGTGGCCGCACCGGCTCCGGCAAGACCCTCTCCTTCGGCCTGCCGACCCTGGCCCAGCTGGCCGGCGGCCGCACCGAGAAGAAGCGGCCCCGCGCCGTCATCCTCACCCCGACCCGTGAGCTGGCCATGCAGGTCGCGGACGCCCTCCAGCCGTACGGCGACGTTGTCGGCCTGAAGATGAAGGTCGTCTGCGGCGGCACCTCCATGGGCAACCAGATCTACGCCCTGGAGCGCGGCGTCGACATCCTCGTCGCCACCCCGGGCCGGCTGCGGGACATCATCAACCGCGGCGCCTGCTCCCTGGAGGACGTGCAGATCACCGTCCTCGACGAGGCCGACCAGATGTCCGACCTGGGCTTCCTGCCCGAGGTCACCGAGCTGCTCGACCAGGTCCCGGCCGGCGGCCAGCGGATGCTGTTCTCCGCCACCATGGAGAACGAGATCCAGACCCTGGTCGACCGCTACCTGAACGCCCCCGTCTCCCACGAGGTGGACGCGGCCCAGGGCGCGGTGACGACCATGTCGCACCACATCCTCATCGTGAAGCCCAAGGACAAGGCGCCGGTCACGGCCGCGATCGCCTCCCGCAAGGGCCGCACGATCATCTTCGTCCGCACCCAGCTGGGCGCCGACCGCGTCGCCGAGCAGCTGCGCGACGCGGGGGTGAAGGCCGACGCGCTGCACGGCGGCATGACCCAGGGCGCCCGTACCCGCACCCTGGCCGACTTCAAGGACGGCTACGTCAACGTCCTGGTCGCCACCGACGTCGCCGCGCGCGGCATCCACGTCGACGGCATCGACCTGGTGCTGAACGTGGACCCGGCCGGCGACCACAAGGACTACCTGCACCGCGCCGGCCGCACCGCCCGTGCGGGCCGTACCGGCACGGTCGTCTCCCTGTCCCTGCCGCACCAGCGCCGCCAGATCTTCCGCCTGATGGAGGACGCGGGCGTCGACGCCGCGCGCCACATCATCCAGGGCGCCGGCGCCTTCGACCCGGAGGTCGCCGAGATCACCGGCGCCCGCTCCATGACCGAGGTCCAGGCCGAGTCCGCCGGCAACGCCGCGCAGCAGGCCGAGCGCGACGTCGCCCAGCTCACCAAGCAGCTGGAGCGTGCTCAGCGCCGTGCGACCGAGCTGCGCGAGGAGGCCGACCGGCTGGTCGCCCGGGTCGCCCGCGAGCGCGGCGAGGACCCGGAGGCCGCGGTGGCCGAGGCCCAGGCGACGGCGGCGGAGGAGCTCGCCGTGGCCGAGGCGCCGGCGGAGCGCGAGACCGAGCGCGAGGAGCGTCCGGCGGCCGCGGCCCCGTACGAGCGTCGTGAGCGCCGTCCGTTCGACCGCGACCGTGGTTTCGAGCGCCGTGACGAGCGCGGTGACCGGGGTGACCGCGGTGGGCGTTCGTTCGAGCGTCGTGAGGACCGCGGCGAGCGCCGTCCGTTCGACCGCGACCGTGGTTTCGAGCGCCGTGACGACCGGGGCGAGCGCGGTGACCGGGGTGGCCGTTCCTTCGAGCGCCGTGACGACCGCCGTCCGTTCGACCGTGACCGCGAGCGTGGTTTCGAGCGCCGTGACGACCGGGGCGAGCGCGGTGACCGGGGCGGCCGTTCCTTCGAGCGCCGTGACGACCGGGGCGACCGTGGTGACCGTGGTGACCGGGGCGGCCGTTCGTTCGAGCGCCGTGACGACCGGGGCGAGCGCCGTCCGTTCGACCGCGACCGTGGTGGCCGCTCCTTCGAGCGCCGTGACGACCGGGGCGGCTTCCGCCGCGACGAGCGTGGCGGGCACCGGGGCAGCGACCGCCCGTTCAACCGTGACCGCCGCGACGACCGTCCGGGCTTCCGCTCCGGCAGCAGCCACGAGCGTCCCTACGGCCGCCGTGACGACCACCGTGGTGGCTCCTTCGGCCGCCGCGAGGACAAGCCGCGCTGGAAGCGCAACGGCTGACACCGAGTGAGCTGAGGAAGGGCCCGTACGACACTGCTCGTACGGGCCCTTTCGCGTACCTGGCGAGTGGCGCATATCACACCCGCGTCGAGGGAATTGCTGGGGGCATGACAGACGACGCGAGAGTGGGCGGACAGCGGGAAGCGTCCGGCCTGTCGGACGAGGAACGGCTGGCCCAGCTCGGCTACACCCAGGTCCTCGCCCGCCGTATGTCGGCGTTCTCCAACTACGCCGTCTCCTTCACGATCATCTCGGTCCTCTCCGGCTGCCTGACGCTCTATCTCTTCGGGATGACCACCGGCGGCCCCGCGGTGATCACCTGGGGCTGGGTGGCGGTGGGCCTCATGACCCTGTTCGTGGGCCTGGCGATGGCCGAGATCTGCTCCGCCTACCCGACCTCCGCCGGCCTGTACTTCTGGGCCCACCGGCTGGCGCCGCCGCGGTCGGCGGCGGCCTGGGCCTGGTTCACGGGCTGGTTCAACGTGCTGGGCCAGGTCGCGGTGACCGCGGGCATCGACTTCGGCGCGGCCTCCTTCCTGGGCGCCTATCTGAACCTCCAGTTCGGCTTCGAGGTGACACCGGGCCGCACGGTGCTCCTGTTCGCGGCGATCCTCGTCCTGCACGGCCTGCTGAACACCTTCGGCGTCCGGATCGTCGCGTTCCTGAACAGCGTCAGCGTGTGGTGGCACGTGCTGGGGGTGGCCGTGATCGTCGCGGCGCTGGCCGTGGTCCCCGACCGCCACCAGTCGGCGTCCTTCGTCTTCACCGAGTTCGTCGACCGCACGGGCTGGGGCAGCGGGCCGTACGTGGTCCTGCTGGGCCTGCTGATGGCCCAGTACACCTTCACCGGGTACGACGCCTCGGCTCACATGACCGAGGAGACCCACGACGCGGCCACGGCGGGCCCGAAGGGCATCGTCCGCTCGATCTGGACGTCCTGGATCGCCGGCTTCGTCCTGCTCCTCGGCTTCACGTTCGCCATCCAGTCGTACGACAGGGAACTGGCCTCCCCGACCGGCGCGCCCCCCGCCCAGATCCTGCTGGACGCGCTCGGCGCCACGACCGGCAAACTCCTGCTGCTGGTCGTGATCGGCGCCCAGCTCTTCTGCGGCATGGCGTCGGTGACGGCCAACAGCCGCATGATCTACGCCTTTTCGAGGGACGGCGCGCTGCCCTTCTCCCGGGTCTGGCACACGGTCAGCCCGCGCACCCGCACCCCCGTGGCGGCGGTCTGGCTGGCCGCGCTCGCCGCCCTGGCCCTTGGCCTGCCGTATCTGATCAACTCGACGGCCTACGCGGCGGTGACGTCGATCGCGGTCATCGGCCTCTACATCGCGTACGTCATCCCGACGTTCCTCCGGGTCCGCAAGGGCGCCGCGTTCGACCGCGGTCCCTGGCACCTGGGCCGCTGGTCGGGGGTGATCGGGGTGGTCTCGGTGGCGTGGGTGGCGGTGATCACGGTCCTCTTCATGCTCCCGCAGGTCTCCCCGGTCACCTGGAAGACCTTCAACTACGCCCCGGTGGCCGTCCTCGTGGTCCTCGGCTTCGCGGCGGCCTGGTGGCTGGCCTCGGCCCGCCACTGGTTCCTCGCCCGCACCCCGCGACCGGCTCCCGTCCCGGCCGAAAAGTGACCATCGCCCCGCTCCGGGGGCTTCCGACGCGGCCGCGTCGCCGATACCCGATCGGCGACACGGCCTCGTCCGGCTATGCTCGGACGAGCAACATCGCCCGGGCCCTTAGCTCAATTGGCAGAGCAGTGGACTTTTAATCCATTGGTTGTGGGTTCGAGTCCCACAGGGCCTACCGGAGGCGGGCGGGGCAAACAGCCCCTGACCTGCCGTGCGGCGCCCGGATCGGCTTCGGCCGGCCCGGGCGCCGCGGTGTTTTCGAAGGGCGCGGCGCGGCCGCCTGGTCCGCGCCGGTGATCCACTCCACCGCCGCCGCCACCGGTTCGTCCCGTTCCGCCGCCGTGAGGACGTCCGGCAGGGTGAGCTGTTCGACGATCAGCCAGTTTCAGGGCGAGAGGGAGAAGTTCGACGGCCGTCGCGTCGCCGGGGAGGCCGCCGGCCTCGTGGTGGCGCGGCGCTACCCGGCCGCGTACGCCCGCAGGAACGCCGCCACCCCGCCTTCGAGCAGGCGGTCCCGCTGTGCGGCCGGGAGCGGCAGTACGCCGTAGTGGGTGAGCTGGAGGACGCTGTACGAGATCAGGGCCGTGAAGTGGCTCGCCGCCAGCCCCGCGTCGCCGTGGAGGTCCAGCAGGCCGGCCGCTTCGAGGCGGGTCATCGCCTCGGTGAGGGCCTGGCCGACCGGTTCCGGGCCGGCCTCGTGCCAGGCGCGCAGCACCTCGGGTGGCACGTGGTCGGCCTCCGCGTGGATGTGGCGGACCAGGGCGAAGTGGTTCGGGTAGTCGGTCATCAGACCGCCGAAGGCGCGGGCCAGGGCGACCAGATCGCGTTCCAGGTCCTCGGGGCGGGGCGGGCGGCCGGGGTCCAGCACGGCGTGCAGCCGCGCGAGTTGGGCGTCCCGCACCTCGCCCGAGGTCCAGGTCACGACCGTCTGGAAGAGCTGTGCCTTGCCGCCGGGGAAGTGGTTGTAGAGCGTGCGCGTGGAGACGCCGGCCTCGGCGGCGAGCGTGTCGACCGAGGCGCGGGCGTAGCCCTCGCGGCCGAAGACCGTGCAGGCCGCGCTCGCGATGGCCATCTGTTTCTGGAGCTTGCGCGGTGACACCTCGTGCCGTGCCCGCTCCAGCCGGGACTCGTTCGTCTCGCCCACGCCCGCCTCCTTCGTGACCGGCCAACTCTAACCGAGGTACAACGCCCGTTGTAAAAACTACAACGAGCGTTGTACTTTGCTGTCCGGGGCGACCGCCGGAAGCGGTCGTCCGACATCGGATCGCTCAGAAGGGGACAGCCATGTCCGTCACCGATTCCGCCGCCGGTGCCCGTGCCGCCGAGGACCGTCCGCTCCGCGTCGCCGTGATCGTCGGCAGCGTGCGCGAGGGGCGCCGGGGTCCGGCCGTCGCCGACTGGTTCCTCGCCACCGCCGCGGACGCCCACCCGGACCTCGAACTCGACGTCGTCGACCTCGCCGAGGTGGACCTGCCGCTGGTGCTGCCCGGCTGGGGCGGAACGCCGGGCACCGAGGCCGTCGCCGCGCTGCGGAACGTCTCGCCGCGGCTCGCCGCCGCCGACGCGTTCGTGATCGTCACGCCCGAGTACAACCACAGCTTCCCGGCGGTCCTGAAGAACCTCATCGACTGGCACCTGCGCGAGTGGCAGGCCAAGCCGGTGGGTTTCGTGTCGTACGGCGGTCTCGGCGGCGGGCTGCGCGCGGTCGAGCAGCTCCGGCAGGTCTTCGCCGAGCTGCACGCCGTGACCGTGCGCGACTCGGTCAGCCTGCACGGACCCTGGTCCGGTCTCGGCGAGGACGGCGTCCCGCGCGACGCCGACGTGTGCGCCGGCGCCGCCAAGGGCATGCTCGGCCAGCTCATCTGGTGGGGCCGGGCGCTGCGCACCGCGCGCGCCGAGCGTCCCTACGCGGGCTGAGGGGGCGGGCGATGAGCACGCTGCGGCCGTCCGGCACCGCACGGCCGGCTTCTCCGGCGGGCGGTGCCGGCCCCACCGCCTCGACCGCCCTGTACCGCGTCGTCGCCGTCGTGGTCCTAGGCACCACCATGGCCGTGCTCGACATGACGATCGTCAACGTCGCGCTGCGGCATCTCTCGACGTCCTTCGGGGCGCCGCTGGAGACCATCCAGTGGACCGCGACCGCCTACACGCTCGCGCTCGCCGCGGTCATCCCGGCCGCCGCCTGGGCGATGGGCCGCATCGGTGCCAAGCGCACCTATGTGCTCGCGCTCGTCCTGTTCACGCTGGGCTCCCTGCTCGCCGCCTGTGCCTGGGACGCGGGCAGCCTGATCGCGTTCCGCGCGGTGCAGGGGCTGGGCGGCGGGCTGTTGCAGCCGGTCGGCATGGCGATGGGCATGCGGGTCGCCGACCGGGCCCGGCTCGGCCGGGCGATGGCCCTGCTGGGGCTGCCCATCCTGGTCGGCCCGGTCGCCGGCCCGGTGCTCGGCGGCTGGCTGGTCGACGCCGCCTCCTGGCACTGGATCTTCCTGATCAACCTGCCCGTCGGCGCCGTCGCCCTGTTCCTCGCGGCCCGTCTGCTGCCCGGGGACGCCCCGGACACCCGCGGCCCGGCCCTGCCCCGGCTGGACGTCCCCGGTCTGCTGACGCTCTCCCCCGGCCTGGCCCTGCTGCTGTACGGCCTCGCGCGCGGCGGCGAACGCGGGGACCTCACGGGCCCCGGCGTGCTGGCGCCGACGCTCGCCGGTGCCGTGCTCGTGGCGGCCTTCGTACGGCGGGCGCTCACCGTCCGCGCGCCCCTGCTGGACCTGCGGCTGCTGCGTGACCGCACCTTCGCCGCCGGCATCGGCACGCTCGCCCCGTTCACCTGCGGCTATTTCGGGTCGATGCTGCTCGGGCCGATGTTCTGGCAGCAGGAGCGGGGCCTGAGCGCGACGGCGGCCGGGCTGCTCGGGGCGCCGGTCGGCCTCGTGGTGGGGGCGACGATGCAGATCGCGGCCCGGCGGATCGACCGGGCGGTCCCGCGCCGGCTGGTGGCGGCTGGCTGCGCGACGGGCGCGCTCGGCATGGCGCTGCTGGCCTGGCAGACCGGTACGGCGGGGGTCCCGGCCTGGCGGATCGTCGGCGCCGCCATGGTGATGGGTGTCGGCGCCGGGATGACGCTGATGCCGACGATGACCACCGTCACCCGCGCCCTGCCCGCGGACCGGCTGGCCGCGGCGAGCACCGCGCTGAGCATCAACTCCCAGCTCGCCGCGTCCGTCGGCACGGCCCTGCTGTCGGTGGTGCTGGGCGCGGCGGGCCCGGGTCCGGCCGGTTTCCGGCTCACCTACACCGTGGCGGCGGCGCTGCTCGCCCTCGCGGTCCTGCCGGCGCTCCGCCTCCCGGCGAGGAGCCGGACCTGAGCCGCCACGGTTTCGCGTCCGGCGAGGAGCCGGACCTGAGCCGCCAGGGTTTCGCGTCCGGGTCGGAGCCTGGCCCGAACCGTCCCGGGACCGGAGCCTGGCCCGAACCGTCCCGGGACCGGAGCCTGGCCCGAACCGTCCCCGGACCGGAGCGGGCCCGAACCGCAAGGAGCCCCGGCCGTCCCGAGCCGGTCCGCACGGACGGCCGGTCCCGCCCCCCGGCTAGCCCGCCCCCCCCGGCTAGCCCGCCCCCCCCGCTAGCCCGCCGTCAGCGCGGCCAGCGGGAGCGTGTGCTGGGTCTGGAGCACCTTGGCCCGCAGGTAGCGGACGTTGTGGTCGGTGGTGAAGACACCGGTCGGCACCCGGTCCCGCACGGAGACGCCCAGTGCGCGCAACTGGGCGGCCTTGTCGGGGTTGTTGGAGAGCAGGTCCAGTTCGGTGATGCCGAGGGCGGCGAGCATCTGCGCGGCGGCCGTGTAGTCGCGGGCGTCCTCCGGCAGGCCCAGGGCGGCGTTCGCCTCGTAGGTGTCGAGTCCCTCGTCCTGGAGGGCGTAGGCGTCGAGCTTGTTGTAGAGGCCGATGCCCCGGCCCTCCTGGCGCAGGTAGAGCAGGACGCCGCCGCGGTCGGCGATGCGCTCGACCGCCTCGCGCAGCTGCGGGCCGCAGTCGCAGCGGGCCGACCCGAAGACGTCACCGGTCAGGCACTCGGAGTGCAGGCGCACCAGCGGGACCGGCCCGGGCTCGCCGAGGACGACGGCGAGGTGTTCCCGGCCGTCGGTGAGGCCGTGGAAGGTGACGAGTTCGGCGTCGGCGCCGTAGCCGTCGGCGAAGCGCAGCGGTACCCGGACGCGGGCGCGCGGGGTGGCGGCGGGGAAGTCGGGCATGCGGGTCTCCGGGTTCGGTTCCTGGGTATGTGCTTCACATTTGAAGCACGCGCCGGCTCGTGACCCTATCCCATGCTTAAAAGTTGAATCAACAGTCAGTCGGCCGTCGAGCCCTGGCAGGGCGTCGACCGCCGGCGCCATGGCACGTCCTCCGTCGCGGCGCCCGCGCCGTCGTCCTCCCCCTGGAGCCCGCGCGCGATCCCGGTGCAGATCTCCTCCAGCTGCCGGACCTGTTCGGGGGTGATCCGGTCGAAGAGCAGGGCGCGCACGGTCTCGACGTGCCCCGGTGCCGTACGCTCCAGTACGGCCGTCCCCTCGTCCGTCAGCACCGCCAGCGAGCTGCGCTTGTCCCAGCGGCAGTTCTCCCGGCGCACCAGGCCGTCCCGCTCCAGCCGGGTCACCGCGTACGTCAGCCGGCTGCGCGTGATCTTCAGGGTCTCGGCGAGGTCGGTCATGCGCAGCCGCCGGTCGGGGGCGTCGGAGAGGTTCGCCAGCACCGAGTAGAACAGGTGCGGCATGCCGCCCTCCTGCTGGAGCTGCCGGTCGATCGCGTCCTCCAGGAGGCGGGAGGCGGCGATGTAGGCGCGCCATGCGCGCTGCTCCTCGGGGGTGAGCCAGCGGGTCGTCATGCCGCCAGTGTAAGTTTGTTTCAAAGTTGAACCAAGCCGTGCCGTCCGTCCCCACCCCCGCCGGAAGAAAGGGCGCCGATGCCCCTGCCGTACGTGCTGCTGTCCGCCGCCGTCTCCCTGGACGGCTACCTGGACGACACCGGGCCCGAACGGCTCCTGCTGTCGAGCCCGGCCGACTTCGACCGGGTCGACGAGGTGCGGGCCTCCGTCGACGCCATCCTCGTCGGAGCCGGCACGATCCGCGCCGACAACCCCCGCCTGCTGGTCAACTCCGCCGAGCGGCGTGCGGTCCGCACCGCCGCCGGCCAGCCCGAGTACCCGCTGAAGGTCACCGTCACCGGCTCCGGCGACCTCGACCCGGCGGCCAACTTCTGGCACACCGGCGGCGAGAAGCTCGTCTACACCACCGACCGGGGCGCCGAACGGGCCGGCCGCCTTCTCGGCCGCACCGCCGACGTCGTCCCGCTCGGCCCCGCCCTGGACTGGCGCGCCCTGCTGGAGCATCTGCACGACGTGCGCGGCGTCGAACGCCTGATGGTGGAGGGCGGCGGCACGGTGCACACCCAGCTGCTCCGGCAGGGGCTCGCCGACGAACTCCAGCTGGTCCTCGCCCCGCTCCTCGTCGGCGACCCCGCCGCCCCGCGCCTGTTCGGACCGGGCGGCTACCAGGGCGGACGCCTGCGCCTGCTCGACACCCGCCGGATCGAGGACGTCGTCCTCATGCGCTATGCCCCCACCGCGCCCGGCACCGGCCCGCTCCCCGCCGCGGCCGACCGCCACTGGCTGCGCACGGCCTGTGCGCTCGCCGAACTGTGTCCGCCCTCGGAGACGGCGTTCAGCGTGGGCGCGGTCGTGGTCGCCGCCGACGGCACGGAGCTGGCCCGGGGCCACTCGCGCGAGGGCGCCGACCCGGTGGTCCACGCGGAGGAGGCGGCCCTGGCGAAGATCGACCCCGCCGATCCCCGGCTGCCCGGTGCCACGGTCTACAGCAGCCTGGAGCCCTGCGCCCGCCGCGCCTCCCGGCCCGCGCCCTGTGCCGAGCTGATCCTGCGGGCCGGGGTGCGCCGGGTGGTCACCGCCTGGCGCGAACCCGACACGTTCGTCACCGCGGCCGACGGCACGGGTGTCCTGACCGCGGCGGGTGCCCGGGTCGTCGTACTCCCGGAGCTGGAGGCGCTCGCCAAGGCGCCGAACGGCCATCTGCTCGGGTGAAAGCACTCAGGGCCGGAATCCTTTTGGATTCCGGCCCTGAGTCTTCAGTAGCGGGGACAGGATTTGAACCTGCGACCTCTGGGTTATGAGCCCAGCGAGCTACCGAGCTGCTCCACCCCGCGTCGTTGTGTCTCTACTGTACGCCATGCGCGGGGTCATATGCACATCGGTTCCCACGGGCCCCAGGAGGCGTCACCGAAAGTGACCGGGCGGGCGCCGAGTGCAGCGCGACCGCGTCACCATCAAAACCCTCAGTGACTACTGAACCTCCCCGGTGCCGGGTCAACTCGCCCGCTTTGACGGAGTGATGGCCTAAAAGTCCGCCGTCAAAATCGTGAATGATCAAGACGTACGGGCTTGGAAAGTGACTGGCAGGTCTATTAACGTTCGATAACGCAGCGCGGTCGTCCCAGCCGTCACCAGAGGCGGCTCCGTGCGCACGCGCCGAATCCCGCAAGGGAGCCGGGGAACCACCACCCTGGGGTGAATCACGCGGATGTCGTCTTGGACTCGTGTAGTCCACGACCGGTATACGCGCGTAGGAGACCTTCCTGCTCCGAACCCGTCAGCTAACCCGGTAGGCGGAGGAAGGAAAGGAGCACGCCCGCGTGGCGTCCAACCGGCCTGTCCCCGAAGCCCCGTTCATACCGGCACAGCGCGACACCGAGACCTTCGGCTACGGCGCCTATCGCGCCGAAGAGGGCCCTTTTGAGGAGTGGAACCCGACCGAGGACTCCGTAGCCCCGGTCCGTGGCCGGCACCGGGTCGCCAAGCAGCGCGGCGGCTTCGCGCGCAGCTCCACCGTCCTCGGCGTCGGCGTCATCGCGGCCGTCGGCGCGGGCGGCATGGCCAGCGCCAACACCGGCAAGCCGCCCGTCTCCCTCTCCCTGCCGGACCTGCCCTCCGTCGGCTCCCTCTTCGAGGACGGCTCCGCGCACGCCCAGCCGGCCGAGGCCGCCGCCGCGACCACCACGCTCAGCGGTGTCGGGGTGAGCGCCGCCGAGGACGAGGGCAACGGTGACGCGGGCGAGGCCCTGCGCAACCGGATCATGGCCCAGGCCGAGCGGCAGCAGGGCCAGGCCGAGAGCAAGGCCACCGCCGCCGCGCTCGCCGCCGCCGAGAAGCAGAGCGCCGCCGCCGCCGCGAAGGCCGAGAAGGAGGCCGCCGCCAAGGCCGCCGAGGCCAAGGAGAAGGCGGACGCCGAGGCCAAGAAGGCGGCCGAGGAGAAGCGCCGGGCCGAACTGGCCAAGCAGTACACGCTGCCGACCTCCTCGTACACGATCACCTCGACGTTCGGCCAGGCCGGCTCGATGTGGTCCTCCGGCTACCACACCGGTCTCGACTTCGCCGCTCCCACCGGCACCCTGATCAAGGCCGTCCACAGCGGCACGATCACCGAGGCGGGCTGGGCCGGCTCCTACGGCTACCGCACGATCCTCACCCTGGACGACGGAACCGAGCTGTGGTTCTGCCACCAGTCCTCGATCAGCGTCTCCGCCGGCCAGAAGGTCGGCACCGGCGACGTCATCGGCCGTGTCGGCGCCACCGGCAACGTCACCGGCCCGCATCTGCACCTGGAGGTCCACCCCGGCGGCCAGGCCACCGGAATCGACCCGATGGCGTGGCTGCACGGCAAGGGCCTCAACCCCTGAGCCGTCCGCCGGACGTTCGGCGGGAAATCGGCGCCGGCGGCGGGATGCGATCATCCACCGCCGGCGTTGACATGACGTATGACGTCCCTTCGTAAACTCGGCTCTTCCGATCTCGAGGTCTTTCCGCTCTCGCTCGGCGGCAACGTCTTCGGCTGGACCGCCGACGAGCAGACCTCCTTCGCCGTCCTCGACGCCTACACGGCGGCCGGCGGCAACTTCATCGACACCGCCGACTCCTACTCCGCCTGGATCGAGGGCAACCAGGGCGGCGAGTCCGAGACGATCATCGGCAAGTGGGTCAAGGCGCGCGGCAACCGCGCCGATGTCGTGATCGCCACCAAGGTCAGCCAGCACCCCGACTTCCAGGGCCTGTCCGCCGCCAACATCAAGGCCGCCGCCGACGCCTCCCTGCGCCGCCTGGACACCGACTACATCGACCTCTACTACACCCACTTCGACAAGCCCGAGGTGCCGGTCGAGGAGATCATCGGCGCGCTGGACGAGCTGGTGAAGGCCGGCAAGGTCCGGCACATCGCCGCCTCCAACATCACCGCCGAGCGCCTTCAGGCCTCCCTCGACTTCTCCGACCGCGAGGGCCTCGCCCGCTACGTCGCCCTCCAGCCGCACTACAACCTGGTGTCCCGCGACACCTACGAGGGCCCGCTCCAGGACCTCGCCGCGCGCGAGGGCCTGTCCGCCGTCCCGTACTTCTCCCTGGCCTCGGGCTTCCTCACCGGCAAGTACCGGCCGGGCAAGACCGTCGACAGCGCCCGCGCCGGCGGAGCCCGGAAGCACGCGGACACCGAGCGCGGCCGGCAGGTCCTCGCGGCCCTGGACGAGATCGCCGCCGCCCACGAGGCCCCGGTCGCCACGGTCGCCCTGGCCTGGCTGGCCGCCCGGCCGACGGTCACGGCCCCGATCGCCTCGGCGCGGACGGTGGACCAGCTCCCGGCGCTGCTGGGACTCGCGGACCTGAGGCTGACGGAGGCGGAACTCGGCAGGCTGACCGAAGCGTCGGCCTGACCGCTCCCGCCGCCCTCTCCCACGGCCGGCCGCCCCTCTCCGCCCCGCCGGCGGCCGGTCACGCGCGTGTGCACCGGCGGTGGCCGGCCGGGACGGCGGCGCCGGACCCGTCCACCGCCCGTACGCCGTACGGCTAGGTCCGGTAGGGGTTGTACGCGGGGTACGGCATCGCCGGATACCCGTACCCGTAGGGCACCGCGGGCGCGTACACCGGCCGGACCGGCGCGACCGTGCGCGCCGCGTACTCCACGGCCGGCCGGGCCAGCTCCCGGCGCCGCCACAGTTCGTCCAGCAGCTCCCGCTCCCGTACGACGAAGCCGGCACCGGCCTTCCCCGCGCGCCCCCGGTGCCGCAGGAACGCCAGCGAGGTGGCGTACGCCTCGTACCGCGCCACCTCCCGCGCCGCCTGGCGCCCGTGGTGGTGCCGGGCGTAGTCCCGGGCCGTCCGGCGCGCCCGCATCGACCCGAGGGCGAAGGGTTCGGCCGGCCCCAGCCAGCCGGCCAGCACATACGCCGGCAGCTCCTCCCGCACCGTCCGCAGCTCCCGCTGCCGGGTCCAGATCGCGAGCCAGGTCAGCACCGCGAACGCGGGCACCATGAAGCCGGCGTACACGGCGAAGAAGCCGTACTGGCCGAAGGTGGAGGAGCCGTTCCACAGGGCGTGCATGCTCATCGCGAGCAGCAGCCCGCCCACCGGCAGCAGGACCCGGCGCACGTGCTGCCGCTCGGCGGACAGCGCGGCGATGCCGAAGCCGATGCCGGTGAGGACGGTGAACAGGGGGTGCGCGAACGGGGACATCACGATGCGCACGAAGAAGGTGGCGGCGGTGACCGAGGCGATGCCGCGGTCACCGGTGAGCTGGTCGGTACCGAAGGCCGTACCGAGGTAGAGGATGTTCTCGGTGAACGCGAACCCGGTGGCGGTGATCCCCGCTATCACCACGCCGTCCACGATCCCGGTGAAGTCGCGTCTGCGGAAGAGGAAGACCAGCAGCACGGCGGCGGCCTTGGCGGACTCCTCCACGATCGGCGCTATCACCGTGGCACCGAGGGTGTCGGCACTCGCCGGGTCCGCGGTCGAGGTGGCGATCCAGCGGGTCGCGAAGCTGTTGGCCACGATGGCTATCAGCGCCGCCGCGCAGGCCCCCCAGGCGAAAGCGAAGACCAGGTTCCGCCAGGGGCCCGGCTCCACCCGGTCCAGCCAGCGGAAGGCGGCGGTCAGCCACGGCACGGGCAGCACGGCCAGACCGAGCCCGACGAGGAAGCCCTCCGTGCCGGTCTGCCGCCGTACCAGCGCGAGGATGACCAGGCCGGAGAGCGCCAGCAGCGAGGTCAGCGCCCCGTACCGCACCCACCTGCGCTGCCACCAGCGCGGGTGGCGGAACTCGCCGGCGCCGGGGATCGGTGGGTACGTCGGAAACGGAGGACTGGTGGCCACGGCATCGACCCTAACGGTGACGGGACGAGGGGCTGGAGCGGATTATCGGTCCTGGCTGTGCGGTACGCGTCGGAACAGCAGATCGTTCACCACGTGTCCCTTGTCCAGTCCCTGCCCCTCGAAACGGGTCAGCGGCCGGAACGGGGGCCGTGGCGCGAAACCGCCGTCCGCCCGGGTGTTCTCGAAGGCGGGGTGCGCGGTGAGCACGTCCAGCATCTGCTCGGCGTACGGCTCCCAGTCGGTCGCGCAGTGCACGAGCGCGCCGGGCCTCAGCCGGGTCGCGGCGAGCGTCAGGAACTCGGGCTGGATGAGCCGCCGCTTGTGGTGCCGCTTCTTGGGCCAGGGATCGGGGAAGTAGACGCGCAGCCCGTCCAGCGCGTCCGGGCGGAGCATCTCGCGGAGCAGGATGATCGCGTCGCCGTTGCCCACGCGGACGTTGGACAGGCCGTTGCGGTCGGCGAGATTGAGCAGGTTGCCCTGGCCCGGGGTGTGCACGTCGACGGCCAGGACGTTGGTGTCCGGGTCGCCCGCGGCCATCTGCGCGGTGGCCTCGCCCATCCCGAACCCGATCTCCAGGACCACGGGACGGGCGTTGCCGAACAGCTCGGCGAGGTCGATCACCTGCTGCCCGTCGATGTCCAGCCCCCACTGGGGCCACAGCCGCTGCAACGCGTCGGCCTGCCCGGCCGTCACCCTGCTCCGCCGCGGCTGGAAGCTCCGGATCCGCCGCTCGAAGTGCGAGCCGGCGGGATCGGCCTTGGGCCCGTCCGGGAAACGCGGCTCTCCCTTGGCCCGGGAGTGCCGGACGGGGACACCGGGGGCGTGGGAGGCCGTGGGCGGGGCGTCGGGGGTGTTCAGGGAGTCAGACACAGTACGCACAATTTTACGGGCCCGGACGGGTCACTCCGGCGCCCCCAGCATCTCCAGTGCCCGGCGCCCGATCTCCCGGCCGATCGGCAGCGAGGCGGTGGCCGCGGGCGAGGGCGCGTTCAGCACGTGCACGGCGCGGGCCCCCTCCCGGATGAGGAAGTCGTCCACCAGCGTGCCGTCCCGCAGCACCGCCTGCGCCCGCACCCCGGCCGGGGCCCGCACCAGATCCCCGGCCTCCGCGCCGGGCAGCAGCCTGCGCACGGCCTCCAGGAACGCGCCCTTCGACACCGAGCGGTGCAGCTCGCCCGCCCCGTACCGCCAGTGTCGCCGCGCGATCGCCCACGACCCCGGCCAGGCCACCGTCCCGGCCAGTTCCCGGGGCCGGACGACCCCCCAGTCATACCCCTCCCGGGCCAGCGCCGGCACCGCGTTGGGCCCGATGTGCACACCCCCGTCGAACCCGCGGGTCAGATGCACCCCGAGGAACGGGAACGCCGGGTCCGGCACCGGATACACCAGCCCCCGCACCAGCTCCGGCCGCGCCAGCTCGTAGTACTCCCCGCGGAACGGCACGATCCGCACCTCGGGGTCGTCACCGGTCAGCCGGGCCACCTCGTCGCAGTGCAGCCCGGCGCAGTTCACCAGCACCCGGCCGCGGACCACGTCCCCGGCCGCGGTGAGCACGGCCACGCCCCGGTCCGCCCGGCGGTCCACCCGGACGACCCGCGCGCCGTAGTGGATCTCCGCCCCGGACGCCCGCGCCAGCTCCCGCGCGACGCCCACGAAGTCGCACACGCCCGTCGTACCGACGTGTATGGCCGCGAGGCCGCGCACCTCCGGCTCGTACTCGGCGATCTGCGCGGGGCCCAGCTCCCGCACCGGGATGCCGTTCTCCCGGCCCCTTTGCACGAGCGCGTGCAGCCGCGGCAGCTCCTCCCGCTCGGTGGCGACGATCAGCTTGCCGGTGACGGCGTGCGCGATGCCGTACTCGGCGCAGAACTTCACCATCTCGGCGGCGCCCCGCACCGCGTACCGCGCCTTGAGGGAGCCCGGGCGGTAATAGATCCCGCTGTGGATGACCCCGCTGTTGCGTCCCGTCTGGTGCCGGGCCGGCCCGGACTCCTTCTCCAGCACGGTCACGCGCGTACCCGGCGCGGCGCGGGTGATCGCATACGCCGTCGACAGCCCGACGATTCCCCCGCCGATCACGAGCACATCACAGTCGTACGCCCCGGTCCGCACCTGCACCACCTCCGCCATCGATAGTGCACTGCGCCACTGACAGCGGCTTCAAACGCCGGGCGGCGCAGCCTATGCCGGTGTCATCAGCAGCGGCCGCGCCCGCTCCCGCAGCTCCACCACCCGCGGCTCGTCCCCGTACGGCTCCAGCCGGTGCAGCAGATCCTTCACGTACTCCGTGGTCCGGGCCGAGGAGATCCGTCCGGCCACCTCCACGGCCCGCACGCCCTGCTCGCACGCCGCGTCGAGGTTCCCGGACTCCAGCTCGGCGACGGCGGAGACGACCAGCCGCAGCCCGTGCGACCGCACGAACTCCTCCGTGGGCTTCGACAGGGCCTGCTCCGTGAACCGGCGGACCTGACGCGGCGCCTTCAGGTCCCGGTAGCACTCGGCCGCGTCCGCGGCGAACCGGTCATAGCCGTAGAAACCGAGCCACGAGGGGTCGTTGTCCCCCTCCCTGGACCGCTCCAGCCAGCTCTCGGCCGCCTTCAGGGCCGCGCCCGCCGCCTGCGCGTCCCCCGCACGCGCGTGTGCCCGCGCCTCGACCAGCCGGAAGAAGCTCATGGTGCGGGCGGTCGCCAGCCCCCGGTTCCGCTCCAGCGCGGCCTGCGCCAGGTCGACGCCCTCGTCCCCGAAGCCGCGGTACGTCGCCTGCAACGACATGGAGGCGAGCACATAGCCGCCCAGCGGGACGTCCGCCGCCGCGCGGGCGAGCCGCAGCGCCTGGATGTAGTACCGCTGCGCGGCCTCCTGCTGCCCGGTGTCGAAGGCCATCCAGCCGGCGAGCCGGGTGAGTTCCGCGGAAGCCCCGAACAGGGCCCGGCCGACCTCGTCGGAGTAGGCGCCGAGCAGCAGCGGAGCCGCCTCCACCCGCAGGCACTCCGGCACCATCGAGGAGCGCCAGTCCCCGCCCCCGTACTTGGAGTCCCACCGTCTGGCGTCCTCGGCGGCCTCCCGCAGCTTCTGCACATCGCTGTGGCCGACTTTGATCGGTGCGCCGGTCCCCTCGACGGAGCCCGCCTCGCGCGCGACCGAGCTGTCGGCGGGGGTTATCAGCCACCGTGAGGCGGGCGTTGCGTATGCGCTCACTGCGAACGACCCGGCGAGGGACTGCCAGATGCCGCCGGAGCCCGCCCGGCGGCCGGCGAGGTCCAGGCGGTACAGCTCCGTCGCCGACTTCACCGCCTGTCCCACGTCCCGGGGGAAGGCGAGACCCACCTCGGGCGCGGGGTCCGCGTCCGCCAGGCCGATCTCGTGGAGCGGCACCGGACGGCCGAGCTTCTGGCCGATGGCGGCGGCGATGAGATGCGGCGCCGCACCCTGCGGCACCATGCCCTTCGACACCCAGCGCGCCACGGAAGTCTTGTCGTAGCGAAGCGTCAACCCGCGTTGCGCGCCAAGGTCGTTGACGCGTCGGGCGAGTCCCGCGTTACTGATTCCCGCGAGGGCGAGAACGGCGCCGAGCTTTTCGTTCGGCCCGCGTTGCTCCCTGGACATGCGCCACCCCTCGACACAGACGGCTGTCGCGCTGGCATAACCACGCGGCATTCGTAAACCCAGCGTAGTTCGCCGCATCCCAAGCGTTAAGGGGCATTGTTCCGGATGGCGGGATTGTGGTCCGTACGGAAGTACGGCCCTGTACGCACCGTGCACGCTGTGTCGTCACGTGCCCCCGTGCGTGTGGCCGTGCGCCTGTCCGTGCGCTCTTCTCCGGCCATCCCGGGAGCGGTTCCATGGCACCTGCGTGGGTCGGCCCGCTGTACTGGATCCAGTGGGCTGGGGGACACCGCCGCCTTCATCCCCGCGGGTGGCGGACCGGTCCGGGAGGCGTCACCCGCCTCCCGGACTGTGCGCGTGCGAGCGCCGCCGGCCGCTCCGCCGGCCTGTACGGAGCGTGCTCACCTCTGGCGCCCCGCCATTTAATTGGCCGAAAATCGACCCGTGCTCGCTGCGGTATTTTCCGCTCCGACCATGCAACTTGAGGGCGCGAAAGGCGTTTTGAGGGAGCGCATTGGGGGCGCATTCGCGCCGCGCCCTTCGGGCGTCCCCGGGACCGCGGCCGCCTCCTCCGCCCCGGCCGCCCGTCAACTGCCCAGGCCCGCCACATGAACTTCCCTCGATCGAAGGCGGTGCCACCGCGCCTCTCCGGGGTGCCTCTCATGGCAGCATGGGGTCCGGTTCGTACGGTGCACTGGTGGTCCACAGCCTGTGGAGGCGTCGATGCGGTGGTTGGTGGGTTGGAGCAGCACCGCCGCGGGCGTCGCCGGGATCGGCTCCGCGGGCGCTCTCGGATACGACGGCGAGACCCTGCACCCGGTCGGCTCCCAGCTTCTGTGGGGCGATCCGGATCCGCTGTGGGCCGTCGGCGACTGGCGGCCGGACGAGGTGCGCGTGGTGCACGCCGACGCGCAGCACCGGATCGCCGTCCTCGGCATCTGCGGCGCCACCGACGAGGAACTGCGCCGCGGTCTGTTCACCGCGCGCGGGGGCGCGGTGCGCCATCTGACCACCTGGCCCGGCAGCTACACGGCCGTCGTCCAGGCCGGCCGCCGCATCACCGTCTGCGGCGATCTCGCGGGCGCCCGCCCGGTGTTCCACACCCCCTGGGCCGGCGGCACGGCCTACGCCACCGCCGCGCTGCCCCTCGCCGACCTCGTCGAGGCCAACCTCGACTTCACCCACCTCGCCGCCCTGCTCGCCGCCCCGGACGTGCCGGCCGCGCTGCGGGACACCACGCCGTACGACGGGGTACGGCGCGTCCCGCCGGGGCACGCGCTGGTGTTGCGCGCCGGGGCGCGCGAGATCGCCGGGTACGAGCCGGTGGCCTCCCTCGCCGTGGCCGCGCCCCCGGCCGACCCCGAGCGCGCCGTGGACGCCGTACGGGACGCCCTCGTGGAGGCGGTCCGCACCCGGCTGTCGGCACCCCGGCACGTGCCCGACCTGGACCCCGGACCGGTGCCCGGCATGGGACCGGCCGAACGGCGGGCCGCGCGCGGGATGCCGGTCCCCGGCATCGGCGCCGACCTGTCCGGCGGGCCCGCCTCCGGCACCCTCGCCCTGCTCGCCGCCGGGCTGCCCGGCAGACCCGGCACGCTCCTCGGTCATGGCACGGGCGCGGGCGAACGCCTCCTCGCGGTCACCTTCAACGACCTGGCCGTGGCCGGCCGGGAGGCCGAACTCGAACGCGCCGGAGCCCTGGCCGCGGGCCCCCGCCTGCACCACGTCGTGGTCACCGGCGGCGAGGAGACCCTGCCGTACGCCGACCTCGACGGCCCGCTGACCGACGAGCCGGGCCCCTCCCTGGTGCTGGCGGCCCGGCACCGGGCGCGGCTCGCCGCCGGCAGCGCCGACCACTTCACCGGCCACGGCGCCCGCCAGGTCCTGGACGCCCACCCCGCCCGCCTCGCCGACCTGCTGGTGGACCGTAAACGACGCCATCTGGTCCGGCCGGTCGCCGCCCTCGCCCGCGCCGACGGTTCGGTGCTGGTCCCCGCGCGCGTGTACGGCGCGGCCCGGCGCCTGGCCCGTACGCCGTACCGGACGGGCCTGGAGGTGCTGGCCGAGCGGCTGATGCGGCGCCGCTTCGACGAGCCCAAGGGAGCGGTCGGCGCGTCCCTCGCCGCGCTGGCCTGGGCGAGACCCGGGCCCGCCGCCCGGTGGCTGACGGGGGAGGCACTGGCTGAAGTATCGGTTCTGCTCCAGGCGGAGGCGGACCGCTCCGGAACCGGCGCGCAGCGCCCCGGCGACTACCGCGCGCGTGCGGCCCTCGCCCGGCACGCCGCCGACCTGCGCGTGCTGGAGCAGGCCGCGGAGGTCCGCTCCCAGCGTCTGCACGCGCCGTTCCTCGACAACCAGGTCGTCCGCGCCTGCCGCGACCTCCCCGAGGCCCTGCGCGTCCAGCCCGGCGCCCGCGCCGCCATCCTCCGCGCGGTCCTGGAGGGCGCCGGCGTCACCGACCTCCCGCCCGGCTGGGGCGCCCCCTCCCACGGCTCGACGGCGGCCGCCGCGCGCGCGGGCCTGCGGCTGGCGGCCGACCCGCTCCAGGACCTGTTCGCCACGCCCCTCCTGGCCGACGCCGGCCTGGTGGAGGCCCGCGTCGTCCGCAAGGCGCTCCGCGCGGCGGCGGCGGGCGACGCCCTGCCGCTGGACGGGCTGGCCGACCTCGTCTCCCTCGAACTCTGGCTCCGCCGCCTTCTCGCCCGCCGGGGCACGTGCTGGTCGGGCACCCCTTCCCGCTCCCGTGCGGTGCCGTCGGGAATCCAGCCGAGAAGAAGCGCGCTGGCCTCCGGCGCCTGACCGGTTCCCCCGGCGGGGGTGGGGGCTGAGGGCGCCGCCCCATGGGCCCCGTCGGGGGATGGGGACTGGGGGACGCCGCCCCTGGGCTCCGTCGGGGGATGGGGGGCTGGTGGGGCGCCGCCCCTGGGCTCCGTCGGGGGATGGGGGGCTGGTGGGGCGCCGCCCCTGGGCTCCGCCGGGGGATAGGGGCTGGGGGCTGCCGACCATGGGTCCCGCCGGGGGGACTGGCCGTGCGGAGCCGCGGGCCCGTTGTGGCTGGTCGCGGTGGCTGGTCGCGCGGTTCCCGCGCCCCTGGGAGGTGCCGCCCCCGGGTTTCCGTCGGAGGGTCGGCCGTGAGCGGCCGAGGGCCGGCTGTGACCAGGTCTGTTCGAAAACCCCCGTGCCCCGTTCCCGGAGCGCCGCGACAATGTCCGGGTGCGGTACAGAATCCTGGGCGTAACCCAAGCAGCAGACGACCAGGGCACCCCCGTACCCATCGGCGGCCCACGCCTTCGCACGCTGCTCGCCGCCCTCGCCCTGCGTCCCGGCCGCACCACGGCCCCCGGCACCCTCGTCGACGAGATCTGGGCGGACGACCCGCCCCAGGACGCCCCCGCCGCCCTCCAGGCCCTCGTCGGCCGTCTCCGCCGCACCCTCGGCAGGCACGCCGTCGTCTCCACCCCGGGCGGCTACCGCCTCGAGGCGACCGAGGGCGACGTGGACCTCCACGTCTTCGAACGGCTCACCCACACCGGCACCACCGCCCTCACCGCCGGCGACCCGGCCACCGCCCACCGCACCCTCACCGAGGCCCTGTCGCTCTGGTACGGCCCCGCTCTCGCCGACCTCCCCGACCGCGCCGTCGCCACCCGCCCCGAGGCCCTGCGACGGGAAGCGACCCGCGCCCGCCTCGCCGCCGCCCTCGCCCTCGGCCGCGCCCAGGAGGCCGTACCGGAGCTGCGGGAGCTGACCGCCGCCCACCCGTACGACGAGCCCCTCCACGTCCTGCTCATCCGTGCCCTCAGGGACACCGGCCGCCCGGCCGACGCCCTCGCCGCCTACGAGTCCGCCCGCCGCACCCTCGCCGACACCCTCGGCACCGACCCCGGCCCGGAACTCCGCGCCCTGCACGCGGCGTTGCTGAGGCAGGACCGGACGCCGGAGCCCGGCCGCCAGGAGCCCGGCCGCCAGGAGCCCGGCCGGCAAGAGCCCCGCTACCTGGAGCCCGGCCGCCAGGAGCCCGGCCGGCAGGAGCCCCGCTACCTGGAGCCCGGCCGCCAGGAGCCCCGCCACTTGGAGCCCGGCCGCCGCCAGGAGCCCGGCCACCCGGCGGCCCCCGTGCCGCCGCCCCCCGCCCAGCTCCCCGAGCGCACCGGGAATCTCCGCCCCCGCCTGACCTCGTTCGTCGGGCGGGAACCCGAACTCGGGGCCATTCGTTCCGACCTCGACAACGCCCGCCTCGTCACGCTCACCGGACCGGGCGGCTCCGGAAAGACCCGCCTCGCCGAGGAGGCCGCCGCCGGGCTGCCCCAGGCCTGGCTGGTCGAGCTCGCCCCGCTCGACCATCCGGAGGCGGTGCCCGGCGCGGTGGTCAGCGCGCTCGGTCTGCGCGAGACCGTCCTGCTGACCAACGAGCTGGCGACCCCGCAGGCCGACCCCACGGCCCTGCTGATCGAGTACTGCGCCCCGCGCAGCCAACTCCTGATCCTCGACAACTGCGAACACGTCATCGGCGCGGCAGCCGCCCTCGCCGAGACCCTCCTCACCCACTGCCCCGGGCTCACGATCCTCGCGACCAGCCGGGAACCCCTGGGCGTCCCCGGTGAGTCGGTGCGCCCCGTCGAGCCCCTCGTCCCGGAGCAGGCGCACCGCCTCTTCGCCGAGCGCGCGAAGGCCGTCCGCCCCGACGCCGACGCCGTGCTCGCCGACACCGCGGCCGTGGCGGAGATCTGCCGCCGCCTGGACGGCCTGCCGCTCGCCATCGAGCTGGCCGCGGCCCGGCTCAGGCTGCTGACCCCGCGGCAGATCGCCGACCGCCTGGACGACCGCTTCCGCCTGCTCACCTCCGGAAGCCGCACGGTCCTGCCCCGCCAGCAGACCCTGCGCGCGGTCGTCGACTGGTCCTGGGAGCTGCTGGACGAGGAGGAGCGGACCGTCCTGCGCGAGGTGTCGGTGTTCGCCGGCGGCTGGGACCTCGCGGCGGCCGAGGCCGTCTGCACCGGCCCGGCGACGGCCCTGACCGGCGCACTGGTCGACAAGTCCCTCGTGGTCGCCGCGCCGTACGACCCGGACGGCACCGGCACCCGCTCCGGCATGCGCTACCGCATGCTGGAGACCATCCACGAGTACGCCACCGAACGCGCGGCCGAGGTCCCCGGCCTGCGCGCGGCGGCCGAGCGACGGCACCGCGCGTGGGTGCGGTCGCTGGTGGAGGAGGCCGAACCCCGGCTGCGGTCGGCGGCCCAGCTCCCCTGGATCGCCCGCCTGGAGACCGAGCTGGACAACATCCGCGCGGCCCTGGACCGCGCGGTCCTCGCGGGCGACGAGGCGGAGGCCGGCGCCGTCGTCCTGGCCATCGGCTGGTTCTCGTGGCTGCGCAGCCACCGCCAGGAGGCCGTGGCCTGGACCCGGCTGGTGCTCCGCCTGGGCATCGCCCTGGACACCCTGCCCGCGGGCGCGCCGGCCGACGAGCTGATGGCCCGGGTGGAGTCCGCCGACCCGGTGGGCGCCTTCCTCGCCGAACCCGACGGCCGGTCCGGGCACGTGCTGCACGAGCTGCGGACGGACCTGCGCATGCTCGACCTCTTCCTGACCTCCGAGTCGGGTGCGGAGAACCTCGCGTCCGACGAGCGGGCCGTCGCGTACCTCGCGCGGGTACGGGCGGCCTACGAGCGCGGCGGACCCCGGGCCGCCCGCTTCCCCGGCATCGTCTGGCCGCTGACCGCCTACTACCTGGGCGGCCCGGCGGAGGTCCGCCCGGACATGACGAGGTCCGTCGCCAACGCCCGCGAACACGGCGGTGACTGGGAGGTCGCCGTCGCCCTGATGTACCGGGCCCACATCACCGTCGACTCGCCGGGCAACCTCCAGGGCGTGGACGAGGACCTGGCCGAGCTGCGCACGCTCTGCCGGCGCGTCGGCGACCGCTGGATGCGGGCGCAGGTGTGCAGCGCGGCCGGCGAGGCGGCCATGGCGCGCGGCCGGTTCGCCGATGCCCGCGGCGAGTACGAGGAGGCGCTGCGCCTCGCCTACGAGGTGGGCGCGTACGCCGAGGCGCCGTTCCTGATGGTCCGGCTCGCCGAGATCTCCTACCGCTCCGGCGACCAGGAGACCGCGCTGGCCTCCCTGGACGAGGCGGACACGGCCGCCGTCCACCACGCGGTACCGGAATCCCGGGCCTTCGCGATGCTGCTGCGCGCCCACATCGCCCTGTGCGACGGACGGCCCGACCGCGCCCGCGAACTCTACGAGGCGACCTGCGCGGAGGTACGGGAGGGCACACCGCCGCCCCAGTTCGTGGCGGCCCGGCGGGCGGTCGAGGCGCTGCTCGCGGCCGAGGAGTCGGGCCCGCCGGACGGGATGCGGATCGTGGCGGGCGCCCTGCGCGAGGCCGTGGACCACCGGTGCGCCGAGATGATCACCGCCGGTCTGGTGGACGTGGGGGCGGGGCTGCTGGCCCGGCACGGCGACCTGCCGGGCGCGCTCCGGCTGTACGCCGCCGCGGACCGGTGGCGTGACGGAAACCCGCGGTCCGAGCCCGAGCGCGGCGAGGCCGCCCGGATTCACGCCCGTGCCCGCGCGGCCCTCCCCGCCGACCGCTGTACCGCCGAGTGCGCGCGGGGCGCGGCCTTCGGAGTGGCGGACGTGCTGCGGGAGCTGGACGCCGGGGCGGCCGTCGGGGAACGCCAGGACCTGCCGGCTAGCGGCAGGTGAACCGGGACTCCGCCCAGTCCGCGAGCGCCGCCCGGTCCAGGCCGCCGCCACGCGGCTCCGTCACCAGCCGTACGGTCCGGCGCCCGGTGAGGTTCACATGGACGGGGACGGGGCGGTCGCTGCCCTCGACCGTGCCGGACCGCCACAGCGGGACCCCGTCGGCGTAGACGGCGAAGCCGACCTTGCCGAGGCCGAGCGTCAGGTCGTCCACGCCGGCCAGTGCGTCGTACGCGCTGCACTGCCGGTTGAGGGCGACGGTGACGGAGGACTCGCCGTGCACGGTGACCCCGCGCGCGTACGGCCGGCCGCCGATCGACATGCCGTACCGCTGCCACACCCAGCTGCTCCCGCCGAGGACGATCTCCGGCTCGGTCCCGTCGCCGTCGATGTCGTAGCGCAGCTCGCTCAGCTCGTACTCGGCGGGTGCCGGGGGCGGCGAGGGCGGCGTGGGCTTCGGCTTCGGCTTCGGTGCCGGGCCGGGAGCGGCGGTGGGAGAGGGCGGGGGCGTCGGGGTGGGGGTCGGCGTCGGCGCCGGGGTGGGCGTGGGGGCCGGCCCCGGCGGGGGTGCCGGGGCGGGCGTCGGGGCCGGCCCGGGGGCGCGGACCGCGGGTTCGGGCGCGGGCGCGGGCTTGTGCCGGGGCTTGTGCGGGGGCTTGCGGGCCGGCGGTGCGGGCACCGGCGTACCGGGCCGCACGACCGGCGCGGACGGCGGCGGCTCGGCGGTCTCCTTCGCCGGACGGCCGTCGTTCACCAGGGCCAGCGCGACCGCGGCGACGGCCACCGCGACCACACCGGCCGCGATGCCGGCCTTCACCGGCGCCCCGAGCCCTTCGGAGACCGCGGCTCCCCCCGTACCGGAAGCCCCGCCGGCCCCGCCACCCGCCCCGCCGGTCGCGGCACCGGCCCCGCCGGTCGCGCCGCCGGACGTGCCGGTGGCCACGGCGGCGGCCCCGGCGCCCCCGGCCGCTCCCGCCCCGGCACTCCCCGCCACGATCCCGAGCGCCTTGGCGTACCCGGCGGCTCCGAACCAGCCGATGACCGCGACCGGGACGACGCCGGGGATGCCGCTCGCCACCTCTTCGATCTGCGCCGCCGCCAGCCGGCACCTCGCGCACTCCTCCAGGTGCTTGCGCAGACCCCGCTCGGCCCGGATCCGCAGCTTGCGGCGGGCGTAGGTGCCCAGCTGGTCGGCGTAGCGGGCACATTCCCCGTCATCGGCGAGGACGGCGCTGACATGCGCCTGGAGGTAGGCCTGCTTCAGCCCCTCGCGCGCACGGCTGGCGAGCACCCGGGTGCCGTTGGCGTCCAGCCCGAACAGCACGGCGACGTCGCTCGGGGACTCGTCCTCCACCTCGGTGTGCCACAGCACGGCCTGCCAGCGCTCGGGCAGCGAGCGGAACGCCCGCATGGCCATGGACTGCTCGGCCTCGTGCAGGGCGCGCACGTCGGCGCCGAGGCCGAGGGTGCCGTCGTCGGACGGCTGGGCGGCCCGCGCGGTCTGCTGGGCGAAGACCGCGAAGTCGTCGACGAGCTGCTCGCGCCGGGCCGACTTGGTCCAGTGGGCGGCGACGCGCCGCACGGAGGTCAGCAGATAGGCACGTACGGCGTGTTCGGGCCCGGACCCGCCCCGCACGGCCTGGAGCATCCGCGCGAACACCTCGGCGGTGAGGTCGTCGGCGGTGTGCCCGTCCCGGCAGCAGGTCCGCGCGTACCGCCGCACGGCGTCGGCATGCCGCCGGTACAGCTCCTCGTACGCGGAGTCGTCACCGCCACGCATCCGCCCGATCAGTTCACCGTCGGCGGGGGCCGTCTCGCGGGGCGGCGGCAGCACGCTCCCCTCACGCTGAGCCGGAACGCTCCTCTCACCACCCGCGCCGCGCATGCCCTCCACGCCGGATGCCCCGGCCACGTCGGCCCTGCCGCCCGTGCCGCCTGCCCCGGCCACGTCGGCCGAGCCGCGCGTGCCGTTCGCGCCGAACGCGTCGGCCGCACCTGCCGCACCTGCCGCACCGGACGTGTCGGCCGTGCCTGCCGCACGTGCCGCGCCTGCCGTACCGGACGTGTCGGCCATGCGGGAGGAAGCCGGGCGCCCGCCTTGTTTCGGTACCTGAGGGGAGGGCGGACCGGAAGGCTCCGCGACCCCGTCGTCATCGCGTGACCCGTCCCACCCGTCAACGCCCATCGCGCAAAGCCCCCGACACCGGCCGAGCCCAACCCGTCACCGGCTCAGAGTGCCACAACGCCCCTCCGCCGAGGGCCTCGTGCACACCCCGTCCACTCATCCGAGCGGACTTGCACCGACGCTCCCCGAACACCCCTCGAACACCCCTCGAACACCCGGAACCCCCCGGACGAACACGCTCCACGGGACCGACCCGCCTCGACCGCACACCCGCGGCCGCCGACGGCGGACACACCCCACGAGGGCCACCCGCACCCGGCACACGCACACCCGCCGACGGCGAAAGCGCTCCACGGGACCGACCCGCCTCGACCGCTCACGCGCACCCGCCGACGGCGGACGCACCCTACGAGGGTCACCCGCACCCGCCGACGGCGAACGCGCCCCACGAGGGCCACCCGCACCCGACCGTGCAAGCCGCACGGGTGGTGCGGGTGGGAAAACGCATCCCGCCGAAGGCGAAGCCGAGGCGAGCAGCACCACGAACCACGCGCAACCACGCACAAAAAGCGCAACTACGCTGAATTACGCTCAACTGCGCCGAAATACAGCGAACTACAGCGAACTACGCCGGCCGAGACCGAAGCCCCTCCAGCAGAATCTCCAGCAACCGCGCCGAAGCCGCCGCCTGCTGCGCCGCATCCGGCAGCGACGGCGCCGCCGTGGCGATCACCAACAGCACGTCGGCCACGGACACATCCGTCCGCAGCTCACCCGCCGCCCGAGCCCGCTCCACCAGCTGCCCGACCACGTCGAGCAGCGCCCCGGCCCCGGCGTCGTCCGCCGACAACGCGGCCCCGTCGGCCACCAGCCGCAGCTCACCGCCCGCCGGCTGAAGCCGCTGCTGCGGCACCCGTGCCGCCTCGGCGGCCACCGCGGCGACGGCCGAGTACGCCGACCCGACGGACCCGGCCGGATCCCCCGCACCGTCCGGCTCGCCCGGCCCCGTGGAGCCGACCCGCAGCACCTGCGGCGGCAGCAGCCGCCCCGCCCCCGACGCCACGGACGTCCGCAGGAACCGGGACAGCGCCGACCACGGCTCGTCCTCCTGGCCGAGCGCCGTCCGCGCCTGTTCGGTCAGCCGTGCCGTCTCCTCCTCCGCGATCCGCCGGACCAGCACGTCCTTGCTGGGGAAGCGGCGGTACACCGTGCCGACCCCGACCCGGGCGCGCCGCGCCACGTCCTCCATCGGCGCGCCGTAGCCCAGCTCGCCGAACACCTCACGCGCCGCACGCAGCACGTGTTCGAGATTGCGCTGTGCGTCCACCCGCAGCGGAGTCGTACGCGACGCGTCCACGCGTCCGTTGCCCGCCGCCGTGCTCATCGCTTTGCCACCCGGTGCGATGGCGGCCGCAGATGCCCAATGCGTGTCCTGAACATGCATGTGTTTCCCCCGGTAATGACGTCTCCCCCCGGAGACTCTCCCCTGAACGCGAAGTGCGCGGAAGCGGCATCGGTCCCGACCGGTACCGCCCGTCGCGGGCCCGCTCGACCACATTCCCTACACCCCGTCGACACACGAACATAGTTGAGAGGCAGTCAATTCAGAAGGGGCAGGTTCCGCACAGTGCGCCCCCCGATCGGAGTACGGGGCGTGTACGTCCCGATTGCCGCTCTTCGTCCCCTGTCGTCCGGCCCCGCTGACCTGCCCCCTTTCGTCCCGCACGGACACGCCGGCCGGTCCCGCGCACACCCGGCCGCCGGTCACACAAATTGCCGGGGCTGTGGACAAACAACAGCGCCGGGTGCGTCATGGGATGGTGAAGGAACGTGCGCGCATTCTGGTTGTCGGCGGCGGCTACGTCGGGATGTACACGGCCCTGCGCCTCCAGCGGAAGCTGAAGGCCGAGCTGAGAAGGGGCGAGGTCGACATCACTGTCGTCACTCCCGACCCCTACATGACGTACCAGCCGTTCCTTCCGGAAGCCGCCGCGGGATCGATCTCCCCGCGCCATGTCGTGGTACCGCTGCGCCGCGTCCTGGACCGGTGCCACGTCGTCGTCGGCGAGGTGACGTCCATCGACCACGCGGTGCGCACCGCCGCCGTGAGCACGCTCGCCACCGCCGAGGAGGGCGGTGCGTCCGAACTCTTCGGCTACGACGAACTCGTGCTCGCCCCCGGCTCGGTCTCCCGCACCCTGCCCATCCCCGGCCTCGCCGAGTACGGCATCGGGTTCAAGACCGTCGAAGAGGCCATCGGCCTGCGCAACCACGTCATCGAGCAGATGGACATCGCCTCCTCCACCCGCGATCCCGCGATCCGTGACGCCGCCCTCACCTTCGTCTTCGTCGGCGGCGGATACGCGGGCGTCGAGGCCCTCGGCGAACTGGAGGACATGGCCCGGTACGCCGCGCGGTACTACCACAACCTCCGCCCCGAGGACATGAAGTGGATCCTCGTGGAGGCCAGCGACCGCATCCTGCCGGAGGTCGGCGCGGAGATGGGCCGCTACACCGTCACCGAGCTGCGCCGCCGCAACATCCAGGTGCTGCTGGACACCCGTCTGGAGTCCTGCGCCGACCGTGTCGCCGTGCTCAGCGACGGCCAGCGCTTCCCCACCCGTACGCTCGTGTGGACGGCCGGGGTCAAACCCCACCCCCTGCTCGCCGCCACCGACCTGCCGCGCACCGACCGCGGCCGGCTCCGCTGCACGGAACGGCTGACCATCGACGGCACCGAGCACGCCTGGGCCGCCGGCGACGCCGCCGCCGTACCCGACGTCACGGCCGCCGAGCCCGGCACCGAGACCGCACCCAACGCCCAGCACGCGGTCCGCCAGGCCAAGGTCCTCGGCGACAACATCGTCCGCTCCCTGCACGGCGAGCCCCTCCGGACGTACGCGCACGAGTACGTCGGCTCCGTCGCCTCCCTCGGCCTGCACAAAGGCGTCGCCCAGGTCTACGGACGCAAGCTGAAGGGCTACCCTGCCTGGTTCATGCACCGCGTGTACCACCTCAGCCGGGTGCCCACCTTCAACCGCAAGGCCCGGGTGCTCGCCGAATGGACCCTCGCCGGGCTCTTCAAACGGGAGATCGTCTCACTCGGTTCGCTCGAACATCCGCGAGCGGAGTTCGAACTGGCGGCCGGTGGAAAGCCTTCTCAGGGCACCTCCGACGACCCGAAGGGGTCGTCCTGACCGGACCCAGGAACTCCATGGACCGCCGAGGCGTCTGACGGATGTCGCCGCGGCCCACTCCCTGCCAGACTGCCCCACGTCCTCGGACGGGCCACCCGCCCGTCCACCGCACACACGAGGCTTTCCCCACAGTGAACTTCACGCGCTGGAGCGCCCGGCTCCCCGGAACGCAGCGCCGCGCCGCCGCGCGGACCGAGACCTCGGTCTCCCCGGACCGGCGGGGAGAAGGCTCCGTGCCCGCGGCCCGCGCCGAACAGCCCGCCGACGAGAAGACGCCAATGCCCGCCGTCGACGAACTGCCCGCGCGTGACGTCCTGGACCGTGTCCCGGCCCTCGTCGCCCTCGTGCACGGCCCCGACCACCGCATCGCCTACGTCAACGACGCCTACACGGCCGCTTTCGGCGCCCGCGCCGCCGGCCCGGCCGCCCGCGAGGCACTGCCCGAACTCGCCGAACTGGGTCTGCTCCCGCTGCTCGACCAGGTGCTGCGCAGCGGCAAGCCCCGCACCCTGAAGTCCCGCAAGGCCGTGGACGGCCGCTCCTACACCTTCACCTGCACCCCCGTCGCCGAGGGCGGCGACCGCGACGCCGGTGTGCTGGTGTTCGCCACCGACGTCACCGACCACGCCGAGGCGGCCGAGCGGCTGCGCGCCAGCGAGCGCCGCCAGCGCGAGACGGCCGTCACCCTCCAGCGCTCCCTGCTCCCGCAGGAACTGGAGCAGCCCGACGACCTGCGCATCGCCGCCACCTACCAGCCCGGCGGCACCGAGGCCGCGGTCGGCGGCGACTGGTACGACGTGATCACCCTCGGCGGCGGCCGGACCGCCCTCGTCATCGGCGACGTCATGGGCCGCGGGGTGCGCGCCGCCGCCGTCATGGGCCAGCTCCGCACGGCCGTCCGCGCCTACGCCCGCCTCGACCTGCCCCCGCACGAGGTGCTCCAGCTCCTCGACGGCCTGGCCGCCGAGATCGACGCCAACCAGATCGCCACCTGCGTCTACGCCGTCCACGACCCGAACGAGGGCCGCCTGGTGTACGCGTCCGCCGGCCATCTGCCGATCCTGGTCCGCGACGAGAACGGCACGGTCTCCCGCGCCGACGAACCCACCGGCCCGCCGCTCGGCACCGGCGGCTGGATGCACTCCTCCGGCTCCATCGCCCTCGGTCCCGGATCCACCGCGGTCCTCTACACCGACGGTCTGGTCGAGCGCCGCGACGCGGACCTGGACGAGGGCATCGCCGCGCTGGCAGGCGCCCTCGCCGGTGCCACCGGCAGCCCCCAGGTCGTCTGCGACCGCCTGGTCCGCTCGGCCGGAGTCACCGCCGACCACGACGACGACGTCGCCGTCCTCGTCCTCCAGCACCCGGCGCGTACGGGCCCCGACGGCGATCTCTTCCGCAACGCCGCCCTCGAACTCCTCGGCGGCGTCGAGGCCGCCCCACGCGCGCGTGCCTTTGCCTCCGGCGTCCTCACCAGCTGGCGTTTCCCCGCCGAACTGCACGACCTCGGCGTCCTCGCCACCAGCGAACTCGTCGCCAACAGCCTCCAGCACGGCACCCCGCCCATGCGGCTCAGACTCCGCCGCACCGACCGCCGCCTCATCGTCGAGGTCACCGACGGCGACGACCACCTGCCCAGGCGCCGCCGCGCCGAGCCCGGCGACGAATCGGGCCGGGGCATCGCCATCGTGGCGACGATCGCCTCCAGCTGGGGCAGCCGGCGCACCCCGGGCGGCGGCAAGGCGGTGTGGTGCGAGTTCGTCCTGCCCGCGGCGAAGCACTGACCGGCCGCCGCCCCGTCAGCGCGGGCCCCCGGAACACGACGACGGCCGCCACCCGAGGGTGACGGCCGTGACGAACCACCGGATCAGGCCTCCGCGGCCACGGACTGCGTGGCCGCCCCGCCGCGCGTGACCACCCGGGTCCCGCGCGCCAGCCACGGCCGGTCCTGCACCGGGGTGAGCCGCCGGCCCAGCCGCAGCGCCAGCCAGGTGATCCCCAGCGAGAACAGCAGGAAGGTCACGATGTACGGCCCGTGCAGCGAGGCGCCCAGAGGGCCGCCCACCGCCGGACCGACCGCCAGCGCCAACTGCTTGACCAGCGCGAACGCCGAGTTGTACTGCCCGGCCATGCCCTCCGGCGCCAGATCGGCGACCAGCGGGGCGACCGTCGGCGACAGCATGGCCTCGCCCAGCCCGAACAGCGCGTACGTCGACACGAACGCGGCCGTGGCCATCTCCTGGCTGCCGTGCCCCAGCCCCGCGTACCCGGCGGCCAGCCAGGCCACGGCCCAGATCAGGCCCACCGCGGCGATGACCCGGGACCGCCGGCGCCGCTCCACGAGCTTCAGCACGGCGAACTGGGCGACCACGATCATCAGGGTGTTCGCGGCCAGTGCCGTACCCAGGGCGGACGTGGATATCCCGGCCGCCTCCACACCGAAGGCGCTCAGCCCGGACTCGAACTGTCCGTAGCAGGCGAAGAAGAGCACGAAGCCCAGCACGCACAGCTGCACCATGGCCCGGTTCCCGAGGAGCTGCTTCCAGCCGCCCTTCGCCGACGTCGCGGGAGCGCCCTCCACCCGCGGCGAGTGCGGCATCCGCACGGTCGCCATCACCACGACCAGCAGCAGGAACATCGCCGCCTCGATCGCGAACAGCAGGGTGAACGAGGACACGCGCGTCGTGTCGACGAGGTGGCCGCCGATGAGACCACCGACACCCAGGCCCAGGTTCTGCAGGAAGAACTGCATCGCGAAGGCGCGCGAGCGGGTGTCCGCCGAGGAGCAGTCCACGATCATCGTCGCCAGCGCCGGCTGCATCACGGCCTGCCCGGCACCGAGCGCCGCGGCCGACACGAGCACGGACGTGGCACCGCCCGCCAGGCCGAGGCTCAGCGCACCCAGCGCAGCGGTCAGCAGGGCGGCGAGCAGAACCGGCAGCGGGCCGCGCCGCACGATCGCCCGGCCGGCGAACGGCAGCACGATCAGCGCGGCCACGGCGAAGACGGCGAGCACGAGTCCCGCCGTCATGGCTCCCAGTCCTCGCACCTGCGCCACGTAGACGTACAGGTAGGGGACGGTGAAGCCGAGCCCGAACGCGCTGAGTGCGTTGCCCACGTGGATCCGGCGCATCGCTGCGCCCATCGCCCTGGTCACGTTCACCTCTCTCACTAGTTAGATCCGAAGACTTCAAAGCTAAAGTTCGAAGCTAAATAGTACACAGTGAAGGACTTCAAGGCAAAGGCGTCGCGTGCGATACTGCGCCCATGGCCGAGAACCCCGGCGTCACGGAGCCGACGCTCGAAGAACAGATCGCTGCGTATCAGCGCGAGTTCCGCGACCTGGACCCCCAGGTCGAGAAGATCGTGTCGGCGCTGTCCCGGCTGAACCGCCGCATGAACGTGGCGTACGGCCGCCAGACCGGCGCCCTCGGCATCAGCAACGCCGAGTGGGAGGTCCTGAAGGCGCTCGTCCTCTCCGGCGCCCCGTACCGCCTGGGGCCGAGCGACCTCGCCAAGCGGCTCGGCCTCACGCCGGCCGCGATGACCCACCGGATCGACCGCATGGTCGCCGAGGGGCTGGTTACCCGTGAGCGGGACGAGTCCAACCGCGTCCGTGTCATCGTCGAGCTGACCCCGGAGGGACGAGAGAAGTGGCTGGAGGCCATGCGCCTGGCGACGGTCTTCGAGGAGGATCTCCTCCAGGACCTCACTCCCGCGGAGCGCGCGGTGCTCGGCGAGGTCCTCACCCGGCTCCTGCGCAGGGTGGAGCACGCGCAGCCGGACGCCGGCGGCCGGCTCAGCGACCTCGACTGACGTCGCCGCGCGGCCGTAGAAAAAGATCTTGACAGCGGGGTGTTGACACGCCCTCGCCCGTTCCGTAAAGTTCTTCGGGTTGCCGCAGAGCCGTAACGGTTCTTCGGTAGCACCTCAGCCGCCTTGAGCGGCACCCCTCACACCACAGCACGATCTCCCGAACGGGTTGATTTCGGCGTGCCCGAATTCAATTCGAATAGGAACTCGGCGGTCCGATTGGGAATCGCCGGGCGGATCCGCTAGGGTTTGAGACGTCGGAACGGCCCAACAGCCGCGAAGACGAACCCCCCTGACTGGGAG
>NZ_JAINRE010000026.1 GCF_020400595.1 Streptomyces naphthomycinicus
TCCCCGGTCAGCGGGGGTTGTCTTCCCGGCCGTTGAGCCGTTCCGACGAGTGAGACTTTAGCGGATTCGCCGCCCGGAAACGAATCGAGCGACTCGCACTCGAAGCCTGCCGGACACGGAATCCTTATTCCGCAAAAGCACACAGCAGGCAGAACGGCATGACAATGCACCGTCTGCTTCTGTGGATCCTGTGGAATAGCTGCCCGGGGCCGACTGTAGTCGGTGCTCACGTCGGACAACTCGAAGAACCTTACGGATCAGGGGACGCCGTGTCAACTTAGGCACCACGCCGCACCGAGCTGATCGATGTCCGCACGGGATCACGGAAGGGGCCGGCTCCCCCGAGGAGCCGGCCCCTTCCCGTCCGCGTGCTCGGCGGACCTGCCTCGCGTGCGGTTGTGGCGTGATCACACGTTGAAGCGGAACTCCACCACGTCGCCGTCCTGCATCACGTAGTCCTTGCCCTCCATACGGGCCTTGCCCTTGGCGCGGGCGTCGGCGACCGAACCCGTTTCGACCAGGTCGGCGAAGGAGATGACCTCGGCCTTGATGAAGCCCTTCTGGAAGTCGGTGTGGATGACACCGGCCGCCTCGGGGGCCGTGGCACCCTTCTTGATCGTCCAGGCGCGGGACTCCTTGGGGCCTGCCGTCAGGTACGTCTGCAGGCCGAGGGTGTCGAAGCCGACGCGGGCGAGGGTCGCCAGGCCGGGCTCCTCGGCGCCCACCGACTCCAGCAGCTCCATCGCGTCCTCCTCGTCCAGCTCGGCGAGGTCGGCCTCCAGCTTGGCGTTGAGGAAGATCGCCTCGGCGGGGGCGACCAGGGCGCGCTGCTCGTTCTTGAAGTCCTCGTCGGTCAGTTCGTCCTCGTCCACGTTGAAGACGTAGAGGAAGGGCTTCGTGGTGAGCAGGTGCAGGTCGTGCAGCAGCTCGGCGCGCTCGCTGCCCTGGACGATGCCCTGCCCGAAGAGCGTGTCGCCCTTCTCCAGGATCTCCTTGGCCTCCTCGACGGCCTTGACCTTGGGCGCGATGTCCTTCTTGATCCGCGACTCCTTCTGGAGGCGGGGCAGGACCTTCTCGATGGTCTGGAGGTCGGCGAGGATCAGCTCGGTGTTGATCGTCTCGATGTCGTCCTTCGGCGAGACCTTGCCGTCGACGTGGACGACGTTCTCGTCCTTGAAGGCGCGGATGACCTGGCAGATCGCGTCGGACTCGCGGATGTTCGCGAGGAACTTGTTGCCGAGGCCCTCGCCCTCGGAGGCGCCGCGCACGATGCCGGCGATGTCGACGAAGTCGACCGTGGCCGGAAGGATGCGCTGCGAGCTGAAGATCGAGGCGAGCTTGGCGAGGCGGGCGTCGGGCACACCGACGACGCCGACGTTCGGCTCGATCGTGGCGAACGGGTAGTTGGCCGCCAGCACGTCGTTCTTGGTCAGGGCGTTGAACAGGGTCGACTTGCCGACGTTCGGCAGGCCGACGATTCCGATCGTGAGCGACACGTTGCGACTTCCCGTAGATGAGAGGGCCAGGGGGGCTGCCAGGGGCCGGAGACCGACACTGGCCGATCCACCAGTCTACGGCGTCCCGCGAACCCGCCTCACGAGAGCGACGAACGTCCGGCCAAGCTGCTCCCACCGGCGTGTCTCGCGGGCGATTCGGCACATAAACAGACCTAGGTTGGTCCCTGTGGAGCAACACAGAACGCACCCTCCGAACGACGGACCGCGACGCGGCACGCCGCCGCGGACCCCGCTGCCGCCGCAGGCAATGCACCGGCCGGGCGCCGAGCGCGGCCCCGGCGCGGTCCGCGGATCCGGCGGTGGGCGCAGGTCAGGCGCTGGGCGCGGGCCCTCGGCGGGTGCCGGGCGGGGCGGGTGGCCGGCGGTGGCCGGCCGGCAGCCGCGGGGGGCCCGGACCGGACCGGCGGGGCGGCCGCTGCCGAACCCCCGGCTGACGGGGCTCGGCAGCGGGCTGTTCTGCGTCGCGGTGATGTTTCTGCTCGGCTGCCTGGACCAGCTGCTGTTCGGGGCGTCCCCGGCGGTCTACGGCGTGCTGTTCCTGCCGGTGTGCGTGCTGACCGCGCTGTGGGTGCGCGCCGGGGACCTGCTGACCGCGCCCGTCGTCGTACCGATCGCGTTCGCCGTGGGGCTGCTGCCGGTCGCCGAGGGCGGCGGGGGGCTGCTCGGCCGGGTGATGGGGCTGGTCACCGGGCTCGCCACCCAGGCCGGGTGGCTGTACGGGGGGACGCTCGCCGCCGGAGGGATCGCGCTGGTCCGCCGGGTGCGGTGGGTACGGCGACACCGGCGGACGAGCTGACGCGCCCGGCCCGGTGACCGGGTCCGCGGGCCGGGGCGCGACCGGTCAGAGGGCGTGGTGGGCGGCTCTCATCGCGGCTCCGACGATGCCCGCGTTGTTCTGCAGCTGCGCGGGGACGATCTCGGCCTTGATGCCCTCGATGAGGTGCAGGAACTTGTCCGCCTTGCGGCTGACCCCGCCGCCGACGATGAACAGCTCCGGCGAGAACAGCATCTCCACGTGCGCCAGGTACTTTTGGACGCGGCGCGACCACTGCTCCCAGCTGAGGTCGTGGTCCTCCTTGGCCTTGCTGGAGGCGCGCTTCTCGGCGTCGTGGCCGTTCAGCTCCAGGTGGCCCAGTTCGGTGTTCGGGAGGAGGGCGCCGTCCACGAAGACGGCGCTGCCGATGCCCGTGCCGAAGGTGAGCAGCACGACCGTGCCCTTGCGGTCCCGGCCGGCGCCGAACTCCATCTCGGCGACGCCCGCCGCGTCCGCGTCGTTGACCACGGTCACCGGGAGTCCGCCGAGCCGGCCGCTGAACAAGGCGCGCGCGTCCGTGTCGATCCAGCTCTTGTCGACGTTCGCCGCCGTACGCACCGTGGCGCCGCCGGTGATCACCCCTGGGAAGGTCAGGCCGACCGGGCCGGTCCAGCCGAAGTGGTCCACGACCTGCTTGACCCCGTCGGCCACGCCGTCGGGCGTCGCCGGATGCGGGGTGAGCACCTTGCAGCGCTCCTGGGCCAGGTCGCCCCGGTCCAGATCCACTGGGGCACCCTTGATCCCGGACCCGCCGATGTCCACACCGAAGATCTGCATGGCTCCACGTTACGACGGACGACTGACGGTCACGCCTCGGGCGTACCGCTCCCGCCGCGCTGGGCGACCAGGGTCGCCGCCTCCTCGCGCAGGTCACGGCGGAGTTCCTTGGGCAGCGAGAAGGTGATCGACTCCTCGGCCGCCCGGACCAGCTCCACGTCCGCGTAGCCGCGCTCGGTGAGCCACTCCAGGACCTGCTCGACCAGCACCTCGGGCACGGAGGCGCCGGAGGTGACGCCGACGGTGGTCACGCCTTCCAGCCAGGACTCGTCGATCTCGCTGGCGAAGTCCACCAGGTAGGCCTCGCGGGCGCCGGCGAGCTTGGCGACCTCGACCAGCCGCTTGGAGTTGGAGGAGTTGCGCGAGCCGACGACGATGACCAGCTCGGCCTCGGCCCCCATCTGCTTCACGGCGAGCTGACGGTTCTGCGTGGCGTAGCAGATGTCGTCGCTGGGCGGGGAGACGAGCCCGGGGAACTTCGTCTTCAGGGCGTCGACGGTCTCCATGGTCTCGTCGACGGAGAGGGTGGTCTGGGAGAGCCAGACGACCTTCGACGGGTCGCGGACCTCGACCTTCTCGACGTCGCCGGGGCCGTCCACCAGCTGGATGTGGTCGGGGGCCTCGCCGGAGGTGCCGATGACCTCCTCGTGGCCCTCGTGGCCGATCAGGAGGATGTCGTAGTCCTCGCCCGCGTACCGGACGGCTTCCTTGTGGACTTTGGTGACCAGGGGGCAGGTGGCGTCGATGGTGGCGAGCCGGCCCTGCCGGGCCTCCTCGTGCACCACGGGGGCGACGCCGTGCGCCGAGAACATGACGATGTTGCCGGGCGGCACCTCCTCCGTGCGCTCGACGAAGACGGCGCCCTTCTTCTCCAGGGTCTGCACGACGTACTTGTTGTGGACGATCTCGTGCCGGACGTAGATCGGAGCCCCGTACTGCTCCAGGGCTTTCTCGACGGCGATCACGGCGCGGTCCACACCGGCGCAGTAGCCCCGGGGGGCGGCGAGCAGGACACGGCGGCCAGACGAAGCGGTCATGGGTCCCATCGTAAGGCCGTGTTCGGCGGCGCAGAGATCGCGTGCCCGCGGCCCGGCGGGGAAGGCTTGTGCGTATGTCCGACACCGGGACGACGGCCTCCGGGGCCGGCGCGGACCACCGGTCGCGGCGCGTCCCGGGCTCACCCGGCCCCGTGGATGCGGGCCGCTGGTCGTCGCGGTGCCGGGACCGCTGGTCGTCGCGGTGCCGGGACCGCTGTTCACCGCGCGCGGGGGGCCGTGCGGGCGGTCGCGGCGGGCCCGGGGCGGAAACGGTCCGGGCCCTCACGGCGCGCAGCCGCATTGTCGGTACCGGCCGTTAGGCTCGCCGCATGGCTGCGAACACGTCCCCCGAAGCCCCGCTCCCCGTCGGCGAGGTCTCCCGGCTGATCGGCGGCTGGATCGACCGCCTGGGGGCCGTGTGGGTCGAGGGGCAGATCACCCAGCTCTCCCGCCGCCCCGGCGCCGGCGTCGTGTTCCTGACGCTGCGCGACCCGTCGTACGACATCTCCGTCAGCGTGACCTGCTACCGCCAGGTGTTCGACGCGGTCGCGGACGTCGTCGGCGAGGGCGCCCGGGTCGTCGTGCTGGCGAAGCCCGAGTGGTACGCCCCCCGGGGCCAGCTCTCCCTGCGCGCCGCCGAGATAAGGCCCGTCGGCGTGGGCGAGCTGCTGGCCCGCCTGGAGCAGCTGAAGAAGGCGCTCACGGCCGAGGGGCTGTTCGCGCCGGAGCGGAAGAAGCCGCTGCCGTTCCTGCCGCAGCTGATCGGGCTGGTGTGCGGCCGGGCCTCGGCCGCGGAGCGGGACGTGCTGGAGAACGCCCGGCGCCGCTGGCCCGCCGTCCGCTTCGAGGTGCGCAACGTCCCCGTGCAGGGCGTGCACGCCGTCCCCCAGGTCGTGCAGGCCGTCAAGGAACTGGACGCGCTCGACGACGTGGACGTGATCATCGTCGCGCGCGGCGGCGGCAGCGTCGAGGATCTGCTGCCGTTCTCCGACGAGCAGCTGGTGCGGGCCGTGGCCGAGTGCCGGACGCCCGTGGTGTCCGCCATCGGGCACGAGCCGGACAACCCGCTGCTCGACCACGTCGCCGACCTGCGGGCCTCCACGCCGACCGACGCGGCCAAGAAGGTGGTGCCGGACGTCGGCGAGGAGCTGGAGCGGGTGCGGATGCTGCGGGACCGGGCGCGGCGCTGCGCGGCGGCGTTCGTGGAGCGGGAGGAGCGGGGGCTGGCGCATGCGCTGGCCCGCCCGTCGATGGAGGATCCACACCGGATGCTCGACGAGCGCGCCGATCACGTGGGCTCGCTGCTCGACCGCGGCCGGCGGACCCTGGGGCATCTGCTGGACCGCGCGGACTCGGAGCTGACGCACACGCACGCGCGCGTGGTGGCCCTGTCCCCCGCGGCGACGCTCCGGCGGGGCTACGCGGTGCTTCAGCGGGCGGACGGGCACGCGGTGCGCGATCCGGCCGAGGTGACGGCGGGCGAGGCGCTGCGGGCCCGTGTCGCCGACGGTGAATTCACAGTGAAGGTGAGCGAATGACGAGCAAGGTGGACGAGACGCTCTCGTACGAGGCGGCGCGCGACGAGCTGATCGAGGTCGTACGGCGGCTGGAGGCGGGCGGTACGACGCTGGAGGAGTCCCTGGCGCTGTGGGAGCGCGGCGAGGAGCTGGCCAAGGTGTGCCGGCGCTGGCTGGAGGGGGCCCGGGCGCGGTTGGACGCGGCGCTCGCCGAGGAGGAGGAAGAGGCCGGGAAGGCCGGAGCCTAGGCGGGGCCGGCCGCCGGGCTGTGAGGCGGGTCACCACGGTCTCACGTTAGTTGAAGCTTAAACCTCACTGGCGTAGGGTCACTGCGTAAGCCGGTCCGGCACTCGGGCCGGACGCGCACCCGAGGAAGTCACGCATGTCTCTCGTTCTTGACCCCGCCGCTCAGGACCTGCTGTTCCGCGAGGCCCGCACCGCGAACACCTTCACCGACGAGCCGGTGACCGACGAGCAGGTCCAGGCGATCTACGACCTGGTCAAGTACGGCCCGACCGCCTTCAACCAGAGCCCGCTGCGCATCACGCTGGTCCGCTCGCCCGAGGCCCGCGAGCGCCTGGTGCAGCACCTGGCCGAGGGCAACCAGGCCAAGACCGCCACCGCCCCGCTGGTCGCCATCCTCTCCGCGGACAACGAGTTCCACGAGGAGCTGCCGGCGCTGTTCCCGCACTTCCCGCAGGCCAAGGACGTCTTCTTCGGCGAGCGCCAGGCCCGTGAGGGTGCCGCCGGGCTGAACGCCGCTCTCCAGGCCGCCTACTTCATCGTCGGTGTCCGCGCCGCGGGCCTGGCCGCCGGCCCGATGACCGGCTTCGACTTCGAGGGCGTCCGCAAGGAGTTCCTGGACGACGACCACACCCCGCTGATGGTCGTCAACATCGGCAAGCCGGGCCCGGACGCCTGGTTCCCCCGCTCGCCGCGCCTGGCGTACGACGACGTCGTCACCACCGTCTGAGCGACCCGCGCATGTGAAGAGGCCCCCGGCATCGCCGGGGGCCTCTTCACATGCGCGCAGGCCGCGAGGACCACTCCGCCTCGCGCGGAGCGCTCCCCTCGCGAGGCGCACTCCGTGAGGCGCGGATCACTTCGTCTGCAGCGCCGCCGCCATCGCCTTCAGGTCACCGAAGGAGGCGGTTCCGGCCACCACCGTCGTGGAGCCGGGCGTGTCCTCCAGGACGAGGGCGTCGTACCGGCCGCCGGTGCAGCGGGTCCAGGTGCGGCCGCCGATCTCCTCGGTCCGCTTCGTCACCGCCCCGCCCTGGCTCGCCTGGTCGATGACGTCGGCGCGCTTCCCGGTGGACTGCTCGACCTGCACATACTGGCTGTCGGGGGTCTGAAAGCCCAGGTGCCAGCGGTCGGAGCTGTCACCCTGGAAGCGTACGGAGGTCGCCTTCCAGGTACTCGGCAGGCCCTCGGGCGCGGCCACCGGATAGCTCGCCGCCCGGCGGGCCGTGAGCAGCTCGACCCGGTAGTCGACCCGCTTGAGGTCGGGAGCGTGATCATCGTGCGGGATGGCGAAGAACCACACGAACACCGCCGCGATGCCGATCAGGACCAGGGAGATGACCATGTCCCGGGCCGTCTTCTGCTTGCCGTTCGAACCTGCCACGCCCCCTATCGTCGCAGGTGCCCCAAGCGCTCATCCGTGGGGTCCCCTGCTCATTTTGTCTGTCCGGCGATAGAGTCGGGGTCCAATACCCTCATCCGGCCGTCGTCGTATCAGAAAGGTGCGCTCCGATGACCGAAAATCATCACCTGCCGTCCGAGCTCGATGTTCCCTCCGAGGCTCCCGACCGCAACCTCGCCCTGGAACTCGTCCGGGTGACCGAAGCCGCCGCGATGGCCGCGGGCCGCTGGGTGGGGCGCGGTGACAAGAACGGCGCCGACGGCGCCGCGGTGCGCGCCATGCGGACCCTCGTCTCCACCGTGTCGATGAACGGCGTGGTCGTCATCGGCGAGGGCGAGAAGGACGAGGCCCCGATGCTCTTCAACGGAGAGCAGGTGGGCGACGGCACCGGCCCCGAGGTCGACATCGCCGTCGACCCGATCGACGGCACCACGCTGACGGCCAAGGGCATGCCGAACGCCATCGCCGTCCTCGCCGCCGCCGAGCGCGGCGCCATGTTCGACCCGTCCGCCGTGTTCTACATGGACAAGCTGGTCACCGGCCCGGAGGCCGCCGACTTCGTCGACATCGACGCGCCCGTGGCCGTGAACATCAAGCGGATCGCCAAGGCGAAGAAGGTCACGCCGGAGGACGTCACCGTCGTCATCCTCGACCGGCCGCGGCACGAGGGCCTGATCCGGGAGGTCCGGGAGGCCGGCGCGCGCATCAAGCTGATCTCCGACGGCGACGTCGCGGGTTCGGTGTACGCGCTGCGCGAGGGCACCGGCGTCGACCTGCTGCTCGGCATCGGCGGCACCCCCGAGGGCATCATCTCGGCCTGCGCGGTGAAGTGCCTGGGCGGCACCATCCAGGGCAAGCTGTGGCCCAAGGACGACGAGGAGCGGCAGCGGGCGATCGACGCCGGGCACGATCTGGACCGCGTGCTGACGACGGACGACCTGGTGTCGGGCGAGAACGTGTTCTTCGTCGCCACCGGCATCACCGACGGCGAGCTGCTGCGCGGTGTGCGCTACCGCTCGGAGACCGCGCTGACCGAGTCGATCGTGATGCGGTCGAAGTCCGGGACCGTACGGCGGATCGATTCCGAGCACCGGCTCCGCAAGCTGCGGGCCTACAGCGCCATCGATTTCGACCGGGCCAAGTAGCGCCCGCCGGGGAGAGGGGCTGCGCGTCCGCCGTGGCGTGTCGCGCAGTTCCCCCGGGTCCCCCGGATCGGCAGGCGCCCCCGGTGCGGAGGGGGCGCCCCGCCTCCGTCCCAGGGGGTGTCGCCCGGATCGGATCGGGTCCGGCCGTTCCCTAGGGCCGGTCTGACGATTCCCGTCCGCCGCGCGACGCCGTGCACGCACTCTCGCCGCACCGGCCCCGGACCCGAGTACGTCCGGTACGAGGGCCTGGAGCCGGCACGCCGAGAGCACGCACCCGACGCCGCGCGGCCGCCCTTCGGGCGACGACGCGAATGGTTCAGACAGCCCCTAGCCCGCCATGCGGTTCGCCGCCGCGCGTGCCGCCTTCTTCAGTTCCACTTCCCTGCGGCGGCGCCTCGCCAGGACCACCCGGCGCTCGGCCGCCGTCAGACCGCCCCAGACGCCGTAGGGCTCGGGCTGGAGCAGGGCGTGCTCGCGGCACTCGACCATGACCGGGCAGCGGGCGCAGACCCGCTTGGCCGCCTCCTCGCGGGACAGCCGGGCGGCGGTCGGCTCCTTCGACGGGGCGAAGAACAGGCCGGCCTCGTCGCGCCGGCACACCGCCTCGGTGTGCCACGGGGCGTCCTGGTCCCTGTCCCGCGCTGGCACCCGCTGGGCTGGCACGGCAGCTACCTGCAGGGACGAAAGCGGCGGTTGCAGCACGGTCTACTCCTGACGACGGCTTCGCGAGCGAGAGACGATGCAGCAAGGCCTACCCGCTGTGCGCGCGCCTATGCACAGCGTTTCCATTCGCAGGCGCGCGGCGGCTCGTTCACGCCCCCGGGAGGGTGCCGCCCCGGGACCGGGGCCTTCCGGCCACCGGCGGATTCGCGACCGTCAACGGCCCAGGTGTTTGCGCAGCTTGCGGTCGACCTTGTCCTGGACGCGCTCCAGGATGTCCGCCACCAGCTTGCCCCGCCTGGGCCGCGCCTCGACGTTGCCCAGGACGGCCCAGCCGTCGACGTAGACGACCGGTGCGCCGGAGTCCACCGAGTCCAGCGGGCTCACCTCGAAGCTGCCGAGCACACCGCCTCCGGTGCCGCGCAGCGAGATGTTCTCCGGGACGCGGATCTGGACGTCGCCGAAGACGGAGACGGCCTTGATCACGACCTGCTGGTACTCGAAGATCGCCTCGCTGAGGTCGATCTCGACGCTGCCGAAGATCGCGTACGCGTGCAGCCGGCGACCGGCCCGCCAGCGGCCCCGGCGCATCGCGCTGCTGAACACCGCGACCACGTTGGCGTCGGCCTCCGCCGGGATCGCGCCCGGGGTGGGCCGGGGCGGGACGGGTGTGTAGGCGGGGGCGGCGTGGCGCTGGTGCGCGGCCGGCAGGTCCCGGATGAAGACCTCCAGCTCCCCCACCGTCTTGGTGCCCAGCACCCCGTCCACGCGCTCGGCATGCTCGTCGGCGGTCAGCCGCCCCTCGGCCAGGGCCTCGCGCAGGATGTCGGCGATCCGGTCGCGGTCGGCGTCGGAGGCGCGCAGCTCGGTAGCGGGTGTGGGTGCGGTCTGCTTCTGAAGGTCCACGGCGGCAGCCTACCCAAACACGATAGATCGCGACACCCCCAACTGAGCCTTACCTCACAGGTTGGGCGCCGACGGCAGGTTCTACGCTGGTGAGGCCCGCCAGCGTCGGCGGGCGCCGTCCGTCAGAGTGAGGAATGGGCTGAGATGCCTGAGTTCGCGTACACCGATCTGCTCCCCCAGGGAGAGGACACCACCCCCTACCGGCTGGTGACGTCCGAGGGCGTCTCCACCGTCGAGGGCCCGGACGGGCGGACGTTCCTCAAGGTGGAGCCGGAGGCGCTGCGCAAGCTGGCCGCGGAGGCCGTCCACGACATCCAGCACTACCTGCGCCCCGCCCACCTCGCCCAGCTGCGCCGGATCATCGACGACCCGGAGGCTTCGGCCAACGACAAGTTCGTCGCGCTCGACCTGCTGAAGAACGCGAACATCGCGGCGGCGGGCGTGCTCCCCATGTGCCAGGACACCGGCACGGCGATCGTCATGGGCAAGCGCGGGCAGAACGTCCTGACCGCGGGCGAGGACGAGAAGCACCTCTCGCACGGCATCTACGACGCCTACACCAAGCTGAACCTGCGCTACTCGCAGATGGCTCCGCTCACCATGTGGGAGGAGAAGAACACCGGCTCCAACCTGCCGGCCCAGATCGAGCTGTACGCCACCGACGGCGGCGCCTACAAGTTCCTGTTCATGGCGAAGGGCGGCGGCTCGGCCAACAAGTCCTTCCTCTACCAGGAGACGAAGGCCGTCCTGAACGAGTCCTCCATGATGAAGTTCCTGGAGGAGAAGATCCGCTCGCTCGGCACGGCCGCCTGCCCGCCGTACCACCTGGCGATCGTCGTCGGCGGCACGAGCGCCGAGTACGCGCTGAAGACCGCCAAGTACGCCTCCGCGCACTACCTGGACGAGATCCCGGCCGAGGGTTCCCCGCTCGGCCACGGCTTCCGGGACAAGGAGCTGGAGGAGAAGGTCTTCGAGCTGACCCAGAAGATCGGCATCGGCGCCCAGTTCGGCGGCAAGTACTTCTGCCACGACGTCCGCGTGGTCCGTCTCCCCCGCCACGGCGCCTCCTGCCCGGTCGCCATCGCCGTCTCCTGCTCCGCCGACCGCCAGGCCGTCGCGAAGATCACCGCCGAGGGCGTCTTCCTGGAGCAGCTGGAGACCGACCCGGCGCGCTTCCTGCCGGAGACGACCGACGCGCACCTCGACGAGTCGTCCGACGTGGTGAAGATCGACCTCAACCAGCCGATGGACACGATCCTCGCCGAGCTGACGAAGTACCCGGTCAAGACCCGTCTGTCGCTGACCGGTCCGCTGGTCGTGGCCCGCGACATCGCGCACGCCAAGATCAAGGAGCGGCTGGACGCGGGCGAGGAGATGCCGCAGTACCTGAAGGACCACCCGGTGTACTACGCCGGCCCGGCGAAGACCCCCGAGGGCTACGCCTCCGGCTCCTTCGGCCCGACCACGGCCGGCCGCATGGACTCCTACGTGGAGCAGTTCCAGGCGGCGGGCGGCTCCAAGGTGATGCTGGCGAAGGGCAACCGGTCGCAGCAGGTCACGGCGGCGTGCGACGCGCACGGCGGCTTCTACCTCGGCTCCATCGGCGGCCCGGCCGCCCGTCTCGCCCAGGACTGCATCAAGAAGGTGGAGGTCCTGGAGTACGAGGAGCTGGGCATGGAGGCCGTCTGGAAGATCGAGGTCGAGGACTTCCCCGCGTTCATCGTGGTGGACGACAAGGGCAACGACTTCTTCAGCCCGCAGGAACTCTCTCAGCCGACGTTCACGAGCATCCCGGTGCGTCGGGCGTGAGCCTGCGCCTGTAGACGCTTCTCACGCCCCCGCCGGTCCGACCGGCGGGGGCGTTGTCGTGCTGTCACTCGACAACGGTCCGCCCTGGCCACCGAGTGCTCACAGCAATGATCCCCGCGACGCGCCAACGTCCGGGGATCCGACACCGAAGAGGATCAGTCTTCGATGCAGATCCATCGTATGCCGAAGCACGAACGAGAGTTCGTGATCATCGCCAACAAGGCGATACAGGACCCGCGTATCAGTCACACGGCGCGCGGCATCCTCGCCCTGGTGCTGTCCCTGCCGGACGGACACCGGACGAACGTCCGCACCCTGTCGGACAACTTCCCGCAGGGCCGCTCGGCCGTAGCCAAGGCCGTCAAGGAACTCCGCGAGTTCGGCTACTGGGTGACCAAGACCAGTCGCGACGAAGAGACGAACCAGATCACGTCGACGGTCGACGTGTACGAGCTGCCGAGCTTGGCCGCTTCTCCGGTTCCCACTCGCCCGGTCACCGGCCCTGCGGCCACCAGGAAGACGGGCACGTCCCTTCGGGGAAAGGACGCTGTAAAGGACGGGGACAAGAACCCTCCCTTCCCTCCCAGCGAGCCGCAGACGGCGCCCGAGGCGCCTAGGGAGGGCTCTAGCGAGCCGAAGAACGGCAACGACGCGCAGGCCGCCGAGGCCGCGCGCATCCTGCGCCGCTTCGCCGCCATCGACACCCGCCTGAAGCTCAACGACCGACAGATAGCGAAGCTTGTTCCGTCCGTCGCTGACTGGCTTGACCGTGGCGCCACCATCGGCGCGATCACCGACGCCGTGAACCAGGGGCTTCCTGCCAAGGTCTACTCCGCCGGCCATCTGATCGCGGACCGTCTCGACCGTAAGCGGCCCGCGCGTAAGCGGCAGTGGAAGGCGTACGCCGAGTGCCCTTGCGGCAATCTCCTGCCCTTCGGCCAGGAGTCGGGCATCTGCGCCGAGTGCACCTTGGGCGCCCCTCCGACTGTCTTCGAGATCGACTGCACCACGGGCGAGATCACTGACCACGCCGACTTCCCCGAGATGCCGAACGTTGCCGCCCGCGCCGCCGAGCTGCGCGCCCTCGTGCGCGCTTGAGCGCCTGCGACCGAACTCCAAGGAGAAGTTGTGCCCAGCAAAGCTAGCCGTTCCCTGTCGGTCCGTAGGACGTCCGCGATCGATGCGGCGCTGTCCGACATCATGCGTGTGACGGACGCGGAGACCACGACCGAGGCTGTCGCACGCGCCCTCAACCTGTATGCCGCATGGCTCAAGCTTCCGCCGGGAGCGACCGTTGCGGCGACTGGTCACACGCGGCGTAATACAGCCGTCTGACGGGGGCGTTTACACGCCCTGCGAAGCGCAGGGGGCCGCTGTCGGCCCCCTCAGCGCACGAAGTTATGCCAAGACGCGACTAGTCGCCTGAGCGCATAGACGGCCCGCCACGGCCCTCGTAGCGTCCTGTGTGACGGCCCAACCGGGGCCGCAAGCCTGGGGGTTCTGCCATGGCACGCGAGGAACTGACCCGCCTTACGGGTAACGGCAACGGCGAGTGCGGCGAAGACGACTGCCCGAACGTGTACCTCACGGAGCGCGGGACATTCGTCGTCCAGGGCGACGTGTCCGAAGCGTTCCGGCCGCCTACCGGTGAGGGCCTGGTCGAGATTCCCGAGAGCGTTCTTCGGGAGGCTGTACGTGCTCTTGGATGGTGACGAGTGGCGTGCCATGTTCAGGGGGATCGAGTCGGAAGCATGGCGGCTTGAGACCCTGCCCCAATACGTCGTCCCGCAAGAGGTCGGGGAGATCGAGGCGTATCGAGCGGGCAAGCGTATCGACCCGCGCACCTACTCGTCTTCCTACACAGAAGACTTGAAGCGGCTACGGGCCGAGGGGAAGCGAAAGGGGCGCGTCCATGTCCTGGCGCAGCCTCTCTCCGAATATCTGAGGTTCGAGTTTTGGCGGTACTACGCCCCTCACGCCCTGGCGGGGGAAGATGTCCGCATCCTCGACGTGACAGGCCGGGACAACCCCCTTCAGGGCGTCCAAGACTTCTGGCTCTTCGACCGATCCACGGTCGTGCTCATGCACTACGAGGAAGACGGAACGCAAGTCAGCCGAGAGCTGTACGAGGGCGATCCTGCCCCGTTCATCGAATACCAGCGAATCGCCGAGGCCGCCTCGGTCCCGTTTCTGGAGTACGTGAGGGAGTGACGTTCGAACCCGAGCAACTAGGCCAGTCCAGCCAGGAACTAGCCTCGAAGCTCAGAGAACTACGCAGGCAAGCCGGACTCTCAGGGGTCCGGCTTGCAGCTCGTTGCCACATGAGCCAATCAAAGGTCAGCCGGATCGAGAACGGCAAGGTGCGACCGTCCCTGCTCGACGTTGAACAGATCCTTCGGGCGCTAGACGCGCCCGCGGAACTAGTTGAGGAATTCGCCGCGCTCGCTCGTTTGGCAAACACTGAGTGGCGCAACCTTCGAGAGCTTCGCCGTAAAGGTCTTGGCACTCGGCAAACCGAGTTGAAGGCGCTCGAAGCTTCATCGGCCCATATCCGCTGCTTCTTGCTGTCGATGGTCACCGGACTTCTAGCGACTCCTGAATACGTGCGTGCGAGTCTCGCCCACTCGCCGGCCGACACCAGTAAAGCCGTAGCGGGCAAGCTAGAACGGCAAGCCGTTCTCTACGACACGACGAAGCGGTTCACGTTCCTACTCACCGAGCAGGCCGCCCGGTGGCCGGTGGTCGCACCGCTCGCCCTGGCCGAGCAACTCGATAGGCTCTCGGCCCTCACCTATCTACCGAACATACGCCTAGGCGTCATCCCTCTGGGGACGCCTACACCGAGAACTCCCATGAACACGTTCACAATTTACGATTCGTCGTTGGCGACTATCGAGACCTCGGCGGGACTTCTTGTGTTGAGAGACGCCCGAGACATTCGGGCCTACCTCGAAGAATTCTCAGGCTACGACGAATGCGCATTGTTTGGGGATGACGCCCGAGCGAAGTTGGCGAAATGGTCGGCTAGCTGCCGCTCATGACTTCAGTCCACAACGCGCATAGCTGTCGAAACCACACGCGCGGCCAGGCAGGATTAGTGAGACGAGAGGTAACCGCAGCGAGAGGCCACGGGATGAGTGCAGCAGCCTCGGCAAACACAACGGACGCGAAGCAGTGGGAATACACCACGTTCGCCCCGAAGGGCGAGACGTGCCCGGCATGCCTGAAGAAGATCAAGCCTCTCGACGCGGTTCGGCGAGGAAGCATCGAACGGCAGTCCGGAGCGCCGTACGTGGTCTATCGGCATCTCGAATGCCCGACGGGATGACTGGCCATGCTGTGTACCCCTGCCCCGTTCATGCCCATCACCATGACGGAAGCATGGCGCCGAAAGCAGCGCGAGGAAACCGTTCGCGCCGAGACTGACGCTGACAACGAGGAAGAACCCCGGCACGCTGGGGACGGCGAAGCATCACATGCCTAGCGTGCCGGCTCTACATAAAGCAGAAGACCCCCCGCCGAAGCGGGGGGTTTCTGTCTTGCTTGATCAGGTAGCGGAAGCCTTAATGACCTGAACGGCCGCGGGAGCGTCAACAGCAAGACCCGCGATTCGGTAGGTTGCACGGAAACCGGTGAAGTCCTGGTTAAACCCGTAGTCCTCGGAAACGGCGATACGGACATCGGATCGCAGGCCCATGTGGATACGGGTCGGGTCGGCAACAATCACAGTCTTAAGGGGCAGGTTCGCCGAGACGTAGATAGGAAGTCCGAGGCCACGAGACGCGACAGAGTCGGTCACCTGTCCAGCGAGATAGCCTCCGGTCGCTCCATTCTCTCGGGCCTTCCGCAGGCCCTTAGCCTGATCAGGGCTGGCCCAAATGACAGCCGGGGCCGCTCCCGCCGCTTCGATGTCCGAATAGGCATCGATGATGGCGTCCCAGGGAATCTGAGTGTTGCCCGCACTGAGGTTGACGGCGGTACCCATGCCAGCCTTCGTCAGACCGGAAAGAGCAGTCGTACCGCCACCGCCCTGGAAGGCATCCTTATCGACCTGCGCAGCGATGCCGCGAAGCATCACGCCGCTAATCAGATCGCGCAGCGAGAATGCAGCATCGTCAAGCACTTCGTTAGAAGCCTTGTACAGGTCCGCATACTTGATAGGAGTGAAGGTCATCCCGCCAAAAGCCGGAGTCGCCTCCGGAATAGGCGCACCCTCGGCAACGACACCCGGAGTGGTGGTGCTGGTAAGGCTCGGCAGGACGAACGATCCACCTTCGAAGCGGTGAATGTTAATCCCGGGAACGCGCATGAAAACGGACTGCGCACGGAGGAACTCGACGGCCCGATCGGCAACCTTAGTAGGCACCGCCCAGCCGCCGGCGCCGGGCGAACCTTCGGCCACCAGGGCGCGGTACTCGCTGGCGGACGGCAGGATAGAACGCCATTCGTCAGACTCGCCAGGCAGCGCCGATCCCCCGAGGGGCATCGCGACGCCACCAGCCTTCGCGGCCAAGGTGCGAACTTCGGCTTCACGATCAGCGCGGGCCCGATCCTCGCGGGCATCTACGGCCCGCATCTCCATGTACTTGAGCGTCTCAGCGATCGACTCGCGAACCTCCGGAGAGTTCGCCCCTCCTTCGCCGTTGACAGCGGCCAGGATCTCGGTTCGCGCCATGCGCTCTTCAGCCGGAATCGAGTTGATTACGGCCGCGATCTCTCGGGCGTCAAGGCCGCGACTCTCGACCTCGGCAGCGTCAAAAATCTTTCGAAGCTCAGACTTCACTACTTGTTTCCTCTATTAAGGGCCGGGTGGCCATACAAAAAAGGCGCCACACCCGAAATGGGTGGGCTCCTGAGTTCAGGGCGGATTAGGTACCGTTCTCAGAACGGCGAAACATGAGACTTTCGAAGTTCGGCCTGCTCAACGAAGCGCGTCCTTCGGCGAAGCCGCCGCACAAGCGCGCGGCATTCGTTCGAGCAGTAGAGAGGGAATCTCCCAGGGCCGTACTCGATATCAAACTTCCGCTCGCAAGCGTGACAGTTCAGAGTGACACGCTGACTCATAGTGTTTCTCCCTTCGAGGAATAGCGGGGCCGCGGATGTCGGTAAGCGATAAGAGAAACGGCCCGACTCATGGCCAGCATTGGAAAAATGCCATGAGCCGAGCCGTTCGCTCGACACCGCCCAGCGCCCTACCCGTGCCCCCGATCCGCAAAGGATCGAAGCTCTACATTTACGGAAGACCGGTTAATCGGTCGGATAAACAACCCGAAATTGCGTGACCCTGGTCACCCTGAAAGCTGCGCCGTTAGTTGTGAGTCGTGCGGAGTGATCCGCACACATGTACGCCTAGGCGTTATGACTCTCCGCTATCCGCTCAGATACAGAGCTACACGAGTTCAGGCGAACCCCCGCGCGCTCACAGAGAGGGAAGGCTGCGGGTGCGGGGAAGGGCCCCAGATCCTTTCGAACCCCCCTTCCCGTCAGAAAACCCCTTGACGGGGCCAGTACCGTGTATCGCATGGGCTGGTCGCTGGGGTACTTGAAGCCGCGTGAACCTCGACTGTTGGATGCGCTTTTTCTGTCGGCCGGCAGGGCGCTGCACCTGGCCAATTCCTTCGAGTCGAAGTGTCAGTACGTGTTGCGCATGGCGCATCTCGCCGGGGCCGCGCAAGCCGATCCCGTTCTTGACCTCCAAGAGATGATCGCTAATCTGCCCCCAGATAAGATGCTTGGGGGAACGCTGCGGGATCTCTCGAACACAACGCTCGGCTCGCGAGCCTCGGACATTGGGTTGCTCGACGGGGCAAGGAAGGGCCGCAACTTCATTGCGCATGAGGGCGCCTCGGTCGGCGCCATATCTCATGTAAGGCAAGATGCAATCCTGAAACACAGTATTCGCCTGCGGTCTGCCGTAGCCGACCTAGCGGCGGGCGACAATGTGGTTTCGAGATGGGTCTTCCACATCGAGGAACCCGACGACTACCTCCCGCGAGACCTGATAGATGCATACCCAGCGATGGTGGATCGCTGGGTCTTCGGTCACTTCGGTAATCTGCTCGACGCCGAGGACGTGTCCTCGGATGTTGAAGCTGAGTGATCTGTTCTTACGTCTCGGGCACCCATCGAGGGTGCCTCGGGATTGCTTCTGAAGCCTCGGCTTCCGATCCTCGGCCAGGGCGAGAAGCGAACGACAGTGAGCTTCTATGAAGCAGCGCCCTTCGAGGGGCGCTGCCTCTCTTAGGCCATAAGCTCCCTGGCCTTGATCGGCCAGGGCATGACTGCGTAGCGAAGCGCAGCAGCTAACGGCCCCCGAAGGGGCCTTACTAAGGCCATAAGTCGCCGAGGGCCGTTCAGGCCGCCTCGGTGAACCATTCCTCATCATCGATCCAGCCCAGGCGTTCCGAGGAACGATCACCGGGCAGGAGGCGGAACGTCGTCTTCGCCCCGCGCTTGCTGCCGACCGTCTCAACTTCCAGCCATCCGGCATCCGTTAGGGCCTTCACCCCGCGCTCCGTATAGCGGCGAAGGTTCCCGGCCCGGTCGCGGACTCCGACGGCATCGGCAAGCGAGCGCCACGGAACAGTCACTTCGGAGTCGTCTCCGCATAGGCGGGCTATCTGCCTGGCAACGGCTTGACCGCTCCGCGGAACGCATTGAATCGCGTCGCCGTACCACCAGACTGCTTGGCTGGTCGGGTGGTTAGTTTCGGCCGCGAGAGCGAACCCGCGCTTCCGGAGCTTCGCTCTGCGCACCTCGATAGCATCCCCGTACTGCTCGTAGAAAGTCATCGGTCAGTTCCCTTAATCGTTCATGGACATAAAGAAGCCCCGGTTGCGGCCGGGGCTTACTAGACGGCTAGACGGACGGATATCAGTCCCGCTCTATGGACTCCAGGAAGGCTGCGGCGCGGCTGTAGTCGTCCGCGATCTTCCGCAGTTCGGCAGAGGTGTACTCGCCCATAGGAATCGTCTCCGCGTAGGCATACCCGTTGTCGTCCGGAAGAAAAATAGCTTGAACGGAGCGTACTTCACGTATGCGGGCGTCTTCGTCCTCGTCGGCAACGCAGACGGCGGCCAGGATTCCCAACGGAGTGACGTGCGTCGGCCGGAGCGAGATGATGCTCATGCCTTCTTTGTTCATCTCATCCCAGCGGTACAGCTTTCCCACCTGAGCCGTCGCTGGGTTAAAGGGGCGAAACTTGTCGCCCTGGTCACGGCTCATCTCGTTAGCGTCCACGCTTCCCCTCGGTCTGGCAGTGCTGGGCTATGTCTACAGCCAAACGCGTGGCGAAATCCAGGTTGATCAGAAGGGGGAGGGTGTGGCGTCGCCCACGCGTTTAAACGCAGCGAGCGCCGGCGCCGTTAGTAAGTGAGGGAATGGAAAGACCCCCGAAGCGTTTACACGCAACGAGGGCCGGTCCCTAGTTTTCTGCTATTTCTGCTCGTAAGCCATCCGGCGAGGCACAATGTATTCCGCCTCAGGCTCCACCCATAGGTATCCCTCGGGGACGTGAAGCCCAACCGCTTTGCCGATCTCCGCCAGTTCCGGCATCTTCACGACCGCACGACGGTTGCCGTCCTCCGTGAAGCCAACGTGCACAGTGATCCCGTGACGCTGTAGAAAAACCCGCTTCTGCTCGTCGTCCTTTGCAGCCCACTCCTCGGCGTACGTGCGCCCCGTGGCCGTCCATGCGGGTGCGTCCTCGGCGGCCTTGATCTCCGCCCGCAGCCTCTCGACCTTCGCGGACTGGAACTCATGCTGCCCCCAGTACCGCTCAATCTGAACGTCAGTCTTGAGGCGGCCCGCGAGGTAGTCGGCCTCCAGACGGTCAAGGGTCGCTTCGGCTTCGGCAAGTTCTAGCTTCGCCTGAGAGATCGCGTTCCCCGCACGTTCCATGACGGGCAACGGACCGAGCACGGTGTTCACGAAGGTACTCACCGCTTGGTCGAGGTCGTCCCTACGGATGCGGCCAGGGTCCGGGCAGGTGCCTGTGTTGACCGCGTTGCACCCGTAGTAGTGGTGCACTCGGCCTGTCGGCTTCGTCTTCTTGTTGGACGACATCCGAGAGCCGCACCCCAGGCATACGGCAACGCCCCCGAGCATCGAGCGCGAAGGCGTGGCCCGTCGAACAGGTCGGTCGCTCTGGAGTGATGCGACCAGCTCGGCCCACTCGGCGTACTCCATGAGCGGCCGATCCGTGATGCGGACGTGCTCGCCGTTCTCGTCCACGACGTTCTCGCCCTTGTACGTGTAGATGCCGGCCACCGTGGGGTTCCTGACGACAACCCGCACAGCGTTGCTCGTCCAGTCGATGCCCCGCGGCTCTTCACTCTTCACGATGCGCAGGTGATCCCTCCAGGTGGGTACGCCCCGCTTGTTCAGATCCACCGCGATCTTGTAGCTCGACCAGTCGCCCTTCAGGCGCTCAACAATCTCTTGGAACAGAGCCGCATAGGTGGGGTCTTGGACAAGCTTCTTCCCGCCGCCCTCCTGCCGCTCGAAGCGGTATCCGAACGGCTCGACGCCCCCGATCCACACACCCTTTGACTTGCGAGCCTGAGAGCCCGAGAGCGCACGGGCTCGGATGGTGTCCAGCTCACCCTCGGCGAAGGCCGCGATGATCTGCGCGAACATCTTCCCCATAGGGGTGCTCATGTCGATGCCCTCGGTCACCGACACGATCGTCTTCCCGTGCTCCTGGCACCACTCGAAGACCTCGGCGAAGTGACCGGCTTTGCGGCTCAGCCGGTCCAGCTTCCACACGGCCAGCACATCCCAGTCGTCCGCCCGCTCCGAGAACCACGGTCCGAGGCCGGGCCGTTTGAAGGGGTGCATGGCGCCGGACACGTCCAGGTCTTCGGCGAACCCGACTATGCGGCCGTCCACAGCCGGCCCCGAGGCCCAGTGCTCGACCGCATGCTTCTGCTTCTCGGGACTGGTGGTGTCGTCCTTGAGGATGGAGAGACGGACGGTTCCCAGAACCCTCGGGTGCTTGACCATGCCTCCATGGTACGGTCAGTTCCTGCGAGCTGAATAAATCGAACGACTTCTTCCAGGACCCCGCCCCGCAGCCCACGTTCACGAGCATCCCGGTGCGGGGCCCCGGCCTGGCCTGACCCCGCTGCCACCCGTCGCCCCCCGAGAGCCGGCCCCGGCCTCCCGGGGGGCGACGGGCCGTCGAGGCCGGATGGGCACCCGGCCGGCCCAGCCGGCGGAACATCCGCACCCCCGAAACCGCTGTACCCGGCATGAGCGAATACCGCATCGAGCACGACTCCATGGGTGAGGTCCGGGTCCCCGCCCACGCCAAGTGGCGGGCGCAGACACAGCGCGCCGTCGAGAACTTCCCGATCTCCGGGCAGCACATCGAGCGGGCGCACATCGAGGCGCTCGCCCACATCAAGGCGGCGGCGGCGAAGGTGAACGCCGAGCTGGGGGTGGTGGACAAGGAGGTCGCGCAGGCGATCCAGGAGGCGGCCGGCGAGGTCGCCGCGGGCGACTGGGACGAGCACTTCCCGGTGGACGTGTTCCAGACGGGCTCCGGGACCTCGTCCAACATGAACACCAACGAGGTCATCGCGACACTGGCGACCGAGCGGCTCGGCCGGGACGTGCATCCCAACGACCATGTGAACGCCTCCCAGTCGTCCAACGACGTGTTCCCGTCCTCCATCCACATCGCGGCCACCGCCGCCGTCACCCACGACCTGATCCCGGCCCTGGAGCACCTCGCCGCCTCCCTGGGGCGCAAGTCCGAGGAGTTCGCCGACGTGGTCAAGTCGGGGCGGACGCACCTGATGGACGCCACGCCGGTGACGCTCGGTCAGGAGTTCGGCGGATACGCGGCCCAGGTGCGGTACGGCATCGAGCGTCTGGAGGCCGCCCTGCCCCGGCTGGCCGAACTGCCCCTGGGCGGCACTGCGGTCGGCACCGGCATCAACACCCCGCCCGGGTTCTCCGCCGCCGTCATCGAGGAGGTCGCCCGGACCACCGGGCTGCCGCTCACCGAGGCCCGCGACCACTTCGAGGCGCAGGGCGCCCGGGACGGCATCGTGGAGACCAGCGGACAGCTGCGCACCATCGCGGTCGGCCTGACGAAGATCGCCAACGATCTGCGCTGGATGTCCTCCGGTCCGCGCACCGGTCTCGCCGAGATCCGGCTGCCCGATCTCCAGCCCGGTTCCTCGATCATGCCGGGCAAGGTCAACCCGGTCGTCCCCGAGGCCGTACTGATGGTCGCCGCCCAGGTCATCGGCAACGACGCCACCATCACCACCGCCGGGGCCGCCGGCAACTTCGAGCTGAACGTGATGCTCCCGGTCATCGCCAAGAACGTCCTGGAGTCCGTGCGGCTGCTCGCCAACGTCTCGCGGCTGCTGGCCGACCGGACCGTCGACGGCATCACCGCCGACCGCGAACGCACCCGCGAGTACGCCGAGTCCTCGCCGTCCGTGGTGACCCCGCTGAACAAGTACATCGGTTACGAGGAGGCCGCGAAGGTCGCCAAGAAGTCCCTCGCCGAGCGCAGGACCATCCGCGAAGTCGTCCTGGAGGGCGGGTACGTGGAGCGCGGCGACCTCACACTGGAGCAGCTCGACGAGGCGCTGGACGTCCTGCGGATGACCCGCCCGTAACCGCGGGCGAACCTTTCCGGCCACCGCGGACCACCGTGACGCGCACCGCAGCAGTCGTATGCCCGTGGCACCTAATATCTGTGCATGACGGACGACGGAGCGGTGACACGAGTGGCGGCGGGACCTGCGACGCGCTGGACCCCCGGGACACACATCCTGTGGCGCTACCGGGAGAACGGGGGCGAGCACTTCCACATCGCCCGGCCCGTCACCGTCGTCCGTGACGACAGCGAGCTGCTGGCGGTGTGGCTGGCCCCCGGCACCGAGTGCGTGAAGCCGGTGCTGGCCGACGGCACGCCCGTGCACCTGGAGCCGCTGGAGTCCCGCTACACCAAGGCGCGCACGGTCCAGCGGGACCGCTGGTTCGGCACGGGCGTGCTGAAACTGGCCCAGCCCGGCCGGCCCTGGTCGGTGTGGCTGTTCTGGGATCCGGGCTGGCAGTTCAAGAACTGGTACGTCAACCTGGAGCTGCCGCTGGCCCGCTGGTCGGGCGGGGTGGACTCGGAGGACCACTTCCTCGACATCTCCGTGCACCCGGACCGCAGCTGGCACTGGCGGGACGAGGACGAGTTCGCCCAGGCCCAGCGGGACGGGCTGATGGACGCGGAGACGGCCGGGCGGGTGCGGGAGGCGGGGCGGCAGGCCGTCGAGGTGATCCGCGCCTGGGGGACACCGTTCCCGGACGGCTGGCAGCACTGGCGCCCGGACCCCTCCTGGGGGGTACCTTCTCTCCCCGAGGACTGGGACCGTACACCGGAGCACGTGTCCTCATGAGACTCTTGATGCACCCCCAGGCAAGAAACGTAGGATCGTCCTCCGCAACAAACACATAATCAGTGCCGGTGCACAGCACCGCCGTTGAGGGGTGGTGGCCGGGTGGCGGGTGGGCGCTCAGCAGCAGAATCCGGCGCATGGGCCGGGCTTGACCGATCGTCACCGAGGGGCGGCAGGACGTGAGCGAGGGGTACCAGGGCGGCACCACCGCGGACCGCGGCGGCTCAGCGAACGGCACAGGAACAACCTTCGACCACTCGGGAATTCCGTTCCTGGGGCACGTATTGCGGGTATCGGGTCTTCGGCGGGACCAACTGCGCGCCGGGCGCACCCGGCGCACAGCCCCGGACGGACGGATGCGACACGAGTGACGGAGCAGCCCACCTCCTTCGAACGCCCCCAGCCGGGCGTCGACCCCGCGGAGGCCCGCGGGGCTCTCCTGCGTGCCCCGAAGCAGCTCGGCAACGCGGCCTTAACCGCCCAGGCCCGGGCCGACGGAACGCCCGCCGGTCCGGGCACGGCCGCGCCCTGCGGCACGGGCACGGACGGCCAGGGGAAGGAGCCCCCAGTCAACGGCCCCGAGCACTCCCAGCCCGCCACCACCGAACCCGGCGCCCACCGCCCGCGCCCCGCGCCGGAGGCCATTCCCGCGCAGCCCGGCGCGGAGCAGGAGCGCGCGCAGGGTGGTCAGGAGCGCCGCACCGGACGCGGACTGCCGCCCGGTCGGCCGATGCCCATGCGGCGTGACGGGGACCGGCTCAGATTCGTGGGCGCGGCCACCCGGCGGATCGCCCGCGGACTCGACCTCGACGAGATCGTGATGGGGCTGTGCCGGGCCACCGTGCCGACGTTCTCCGACGCGATCCTGGTCTATCTGCGCGACCCCCTGCCGGTCGGGGACGAACGGCCCACCGGACCGGTGGTGCTGCGGCTGCGCCGCACCGACCGGATACCGGAGGAGCGGGACACCGACGGCGTGCTGCTGCCGCCGGCGTTCGAACCGGAGCCGGACTCGTCCGCGCTGGCGGACCTGTCGACGCTCACCACCGAGCTGTGCGAGGTGCGGCCGGGCGGTGCGCTGAACGAGGTGCTGCGCGGGGTGCGTCCGGTGTTCGCGGACGCGCCGGCCGCCCGGGACGCGCTGCCGGAGCTGCTCGGCGAGGGCGGCGAGGCGGTCGTACCGGGCGGGCAGCGGGCGATCCTCGCCCCGCTGCGCGGCCGGCGCCGGGTGATCGGCGCGGCCCTGTTCCTGCGCCGCCCGGAGCGGCTCGCGTTCGAGGCGGACGATCTGCTGGTGGCCGCCCAGCTGGCCACGCACAGCGCGCTCGGCATAGACAAGGCGGTGCTGTACGGCCGTGAGGCGTACATCGCCGACGAGTTGCAGCGCACCATGCTGCCCGAGACGCTGCCCCGGCCGACCGGGGTCCGGCTGGCCTCCCGGTATCTGCCGGCGGCGGAGACCGCGCGGGTGGGCGGCGACTGGTACGACGCGATCCCGCTGCCCGGCAGCCGGGTCGCGCTGGTGGTCGGCGATGTGATGGGCCACTCGATGACCTCGGCGGCGATCATGGGCCAGCTGCGCACCACCGCGCAGACCCTGGCCGGGCTCGATCTGCCGCCGCAGGAGGTGCTGCACCACCTGGACGAGCAGGCACAGCGCCTGGGCACCGACCGCATGGCGACCTGCCTGTACGCCGTCTACGACCCGGTCACGCACCGCATCACGATCGCCAACGCCGGCCATCCGCCGCCCGTGCTGCTGCACCTGGGCGGGCGGGCCGAGGTGCTGCGGGTGCCGCCGGGCGCGCCGATCGGGGTCGGCGGCGTCGACTTCGAGGCGGTGGAGCTGGACGCGCCCGCGGGGGCGACCCTGCTGCTGTACACCGACGGTCTCGTGGAGTCCCGGCTGCGGGACGTGTGGACCGGCATAGAACAGCTGCGGGAGAAGCTGGCCGCGACCGCGCAGCTGACCGGCCCGGACCATCCGCCGCCGCTGGAAGCACTGTGCGACGAGGTGCTGGACATGCTCGGGCCGGGCGACCGGGACGACGACATCGCGCTGCTCGCGGCCCGGTTCGACGGGATCGCGCCGAGCGATGTCGCCTACTGGACGCTGGAGCCGGAGGAGACGGCTCCCGGCCAGGCCCGCAGGCTGGCCCGGCGCGCGCTCGCCCGGTGGAACCTGGAGGATCTGTCGGACTCGGTGGAGCTGCTGGTCAGCGAGGTCGTGACGAACGCCGTGCGGTACGCGTCGCGGCCGGTGACGCTGCGGCTGCTGCGCACGGACGTGCTGCGCTGCGAGGTCGGCGACGACGTGCCGCAGCTGCCGCGGCTGCGGCAGGCCCGGGCCACCGACGAGGGCGGGCGCGGCCTGTATCTGGTCAACAGGCTGGCCCGGCGCTGGGGCGCGACCCGGCTGAGCACCGGCAAGGTGGTGTGGTTCGAGCTGAACCGCGGCTGAGTCCCGCGGGCGGGACGACGCCGAAGGGGCGCCCGGAGTTCTCCGGGCGCCCCTTCGTGTGCGCCTGCTGCCGTGCTACCGCTCCAACGGGTCGAGGCCGCCGTCGGGGTCGAGCGGAGCCTCCGTGCTGGGAGACGTCGGCGGCTTGCTCGTCGGCGTCTGGGACGGAGTCTGGGAGGGCGTCTGCGACGGCGTCCGGGACGGGGTCTGCGACGGCGTCTCGCTGGGCGACTCGGACGTCGGCGGGGCGCTGCTGGGCGTCTGCGACGGCGTCTCGGTCGGCGTCTGCGTCCACGTCGGCGTCTCGGTCGGCTCGACGGCCGCGCCCTGCGTGGTGTTGAGGTCGAACGCGGCCTTGTCGGTGACGCCGAAGGTGTAGGCGGCCCAGATCTTCGCGGGCGCACCGCCACCGTTCACCCGGCCGCCGCCCATCGCGCCCTTCAGCGAGACATGGGCGCCCTTCTTGACCGGCTCGCCCTCGCAGCCGATGCCGCCGGACTTGGCCGCCTCGCCGAACAGGCCGACCGAGGTGACGAGGTCGGGCGTGTAACCGGTGAACCAGGCCGAGCGGTTGCAGTCGGAGGTACCGGTCTTACCCGCCACCTGCTGGCCGTTGCGCAGCGGGTTGCCCGCCACCGATTCCTGGGCCGTACCGTCGTCGACCACACCGGTGAGCACGGAGGTCACCGTGTCGGCGGCCGTGCGGCTGAGCACGGAGCCGCCCACCGCGTCCGGGATGTCGACCGAGCGGCCCGTGTTCTCCGCCGACTTGATGATCGTCGGAGTGACCTTGTAGCCGTGGTTGTCGAAGGTGGCGTAGATCCCGGCCATCTCCAGCGGGCTGGCGCCCATGGAGCCGAGCGTCTGCGCGGGCACGGCCTGCATGCCCTTGGTGTCCATGCCGAGCTTGCCCGCCGTGCTCATGACCTTGCCCATGCCCACGTCGACGCCCATCTGCGCGAAGACCGAGTTGACGGACGCGTTCATGGCGTTCTGCACGGTGATCTTGTCGTAGTTGTGGTTGTCCTCGTTCGGCGGAGCGAAGCCGACCTTCGCGCCGTGGTCCAGGACCTGGCGCCGGCTGGTGCCGTCGTAGACGGTGTCGGCGGCGATCGGCTTGCCGTCCTGCGTGGTGGCGTTCTGCTCCAGCGCCGCGGCGAGGATGACCGGCTTGAACGTCGAGGCCGGCTGGTAGTCCGTGCGCGTGGCGTTGTTGTAGAAGTGCTTGTAGTAGTTCTCGCCGCCGTACAGCGCGAGGATCCTGCCCGTCTTGGGGTCGACGGAGACGGCACCCGCCTGGACGTCGTTGTCGACCTTGCGGGCCTTCTTGTCGAGCTTGCCGGTCAGCTCGGACTTGACGGCCCCCTCCAGCGCGGTCTGCTTCTTCCGGTCGATGTTGAGGGTGATGGTCCAGCCGTTCTCGACGACCGCGCTCTCGGCCTGCGACTGGGTCAGTCCCTGCTGCGCCATGAGCTGCTGTTCCAGCTGATGGTTGGCCAGCTCGACCAGGTAGCCCTTCTGTCCGTCGAGACCCGGGGCGCCCTTGGGCTCCTTGATCTTGGGGAAGTGCAGGCCCGCGCGCTCGGCCTTGGGCAGCCAGCCCTCCTCGACCATGTTGTCGAGGACGTAGTTCCAGCGCTCCGTGACCAGCTTCTTGCCGGTGGGGCTCGCGACCGCCCAGTCGTACTGGCTGGGCGCCTGGAGCAGCGCGGCGAGGTAGGCGCCCTGCTGGACCTTGAGGTCCTGGGCGTCGACGTGGAAGTAGGCCTGCGCGGCGGCCTGGATGCCGTAGGCGCCGCGGCCGTAGTAGCTGGTGTTGATGTAGCCCGCGAGGATGTCGTCCTTGGACTTCTCGCGCTCCACCTTCAGCGAGATGACCAGTTCCTTCAGCTTGCGCGTGACGGTCTGGTCCTGGTTGAGGTAGTAGTTCTTGACGTACTGCTGGGTGATCGTCGATCCGCCCTGCTTGCCCTTGCCGGACAGCGTGTTGATCAGGCCTCGGGCCGTGCCTTTGAGGTCGATGCCGGCGTCGTGGTAGAAGCTCTTGTTCTCCGCGGCGACGAAGGTCAGCTGGACCTTGCGGGGCACCTTGTCCAGGTCCACGATCTCGCGGTTGACCTTGCCGTCACGGGCCAGGACCGTTCCGTCGCTGAACTTGTAGACGTTGCTCTGCCGCTGGGCGGCGGCGTTGCCCTCGGGGACGTCGACGTACAGGTAGAGGCCGATGAAGCCCAGGATGCCCAGCAGGCAGACGCTGAAGAAGGTCCCGAGGATCTTCTTCCAGGTGAACATCCGGCGTATGAGGCCCTTCGGCGGTTTGGCCCCCGCACCGCCCGTGGGCGCGGTACCCGCCGTGGGCGCGGTACCCGCCGTGGGCGCGGAGCGGCGCTTGGGCGCCGCGCGGCGGCCACCGCGCTGTCGCGCTCGTCTCTCTTCCGCTCGTCCCATGGGTCCCTACGCTCGCTTCCGTCTCGGGGTCAGCTTCGAAAGCTAACACCCCCCTATATGACAAAGGGCGTCCGATCCGTTCTTTTACGGACGTGACAATCAGCACCCGCCCCATCGGAACCGACGTTTGTCACTGGCGTGGGGTTGCCTGTCGGCTTAAAGTGATATCACTTAGCTAGAACCAAGCTAAGAGCCACGAGAACCGGGGGTCCCCTGTGTCCACTTCCGAGCCGGCCGTCACCGCCGACGTCCCCGAGATGCCCGCCCCGCGGGTGCGGGAGTTCGCCGCCCACAGCATCGGCGGCGGCCTCGCCCTGCTGCTGGGCCTGACCGGACTCGGCGCCGCGATCGCGCTGTTCGGGCTCTCCGGGTCGGCCCCCTCCGCCGGGGCCGAGGGCGGGCTGATCGCCGCCGGTGTCGTCGTCCTGCTGGCGTCCCTCATAGCGATGCGCGGACTGAACACCGTCGCGCCGGGCGAGGCCCGGGTCGTCCAGCTCTTCGGGCGCTACCGGGGCACGATCCGCCAGGACGGCCTGCGCTGGGTGAACCCCTTCACCTCCCGGACCCGGATCTCCACCCGGGTGCGCAACCACGAGACCGCCGTCCTGAAGGTCAACGACGCCTACGGCAACCCGATCGAGCTGGCCGCCGTCGTGGTGTGGAAGGTCCAGGACACCGCGCAGGCCACCTTCGAGGTGGACGACTTCGCCGAGTTCGTCGCCACGCAGACCGAGACGGCCGTGCGGCACATCGCCATCGAGTACCCCTACGACGCCCACGACGAGGACGGCCTGTCGCTGCGCGGCAACGCCGAGGAGATCACCGAGAAGCTGGCCGTCGAGCTTCAGGTGCGGGTGGAGGCGGCCGGAGTGCGGATCATCGAGTCGCGCTTCACGCATCTCGCGTACGCTCCCGAGATCGCCTCGGCGATGCTCCAGCGGCAGCAGGCGGGGGCGGTCGTCGCGGCCCGGCGGCAGATCGTCGACGGCGCCGTGGGGATGGTCGAGGCGGCGCTGGCCCGGATCGCGGAGGCGGACATCGTGGACCTGGACGAAGAACGGAAGGCGGCGATGGTGTCGAACCTGATGGTGGTGCTGTGCGGGGACCGCGCCCCGCAGCCGGTCCTCAACACCGGAACGCTCTACCAGTGACGGACTCCCCGGAGACCCCGAAGCGCCGGCCGCAGCAGCGCAAGCAGGTGCTGCTGCGGCTGGACCCGTCGGTGTACGAGGCGCTGGCCCGGTGGGCCGGGGACGAGCTGCGGTCGGCGAACGCGCAGATCGAGTTCCTGCTGCGCAGGGCGCTGGCGGAGGCGGGACGGCTGCCGGGGGACGCCGGACCGCTGCCCCGCCGGGGCCGGCCGCCTGTGTCAGAACCGTGACAATCGTCCCCCACCTGCCCGGTCGTACGGGCAGCCAGGCACCGCACACGCGGCGTATACATCCCGCGTATACACACTGTGTACAGTGCGAGGCATGTCCATCGGTCACACCCTTCTAGGGCTCCTGGAGTCCGGCCCGCGCCACGGCTACGACCTCAAGCGGGCCTTCGACGAGAAGTTCGGTCACGACCGGCCGCTGCACTACGGCCAGGTCTACTCCACGATGTCCCGGCTGCTGAAGAACGGTCTCGTGGAAGTCGACGGGATCGAGGCGGGCGACGGCCCCGAACGCAAGCGGTACGCCATCACCGACGCCGGCATCACCGACGTCGACCGCTGGCTCGCCACCCCGGAGAAGCCGGAGGAATACCTCCAGTCGACCCTCTACACCAAGGTCGTCCTCGCGCTCCTCACCCAGCGCGACGCCGCCGACATCCTCGACACCCAGCGGTCCGAGCATCTGCGCAGCATGCGGATCCTGACCGACCGCAAGCGCAAGGGCGACCTCGCGGACCAGCTGATCTGCGACCACGCCCTGTTCCACCTGGAAGCCGACCTGCGCTGGCTGGAACTGACCGCCGCCCGCCTGGACAAGCTCCGTGAGGCGGTGGCCCGATGACCCCTCCCCCCGGTTCCCTGCTCGCCGCCGAGGACCTGCGCAAGGCCTACGGCCCCACGGTCGCGCTCGACGGCGCCGCGTTCTCCATCCACCCCGGCGAGGTCGTCGCGGTGATGGGCCCCTCCGGCTCCGGCAAGTCGACGCTGCTGCACTGCCTCGCCGGCATCGTGCCGCCCGACTCCGGCTCCATCACCTACGACGGCCGCGAACTGGCCGGCATGACCGACGCGGCACGCAGTGCGCTGCGCCGCAGCGAGTTCGGGTTCGTCTTCCAGTTCGGCCAGCTGGTCCCGGAGCTGACCTGCGTGGAGAACGTGGCGCTGCCGCTCCGGCTGAACGGCACCTCCCGCAAGGAGGCCGAGCGGGCCGCGCTCGGCTGGATGGAGCGCCTGGAGGTGGACGACCTCAAGGGCAAGCGGCCCGGCGAGGTCTCCGGCGGCCAGGGCCAGCGGGTCGCGGTGGCGCGGGCGCTGGTCACCGGGCCCCGGGTGGTGTTCGCCGACGAGCCGACCGGCGCGCTCGACTCCCTCAACGGCGAGCGGGTGATGGAGCTGCTGACCGACGCGGCCCGTTCCGCCAACGCCGCCGTGGTGCTGGTCACGCACGAGGCCCGGGTGGCCGCCTACTCCGACCGGGAGATCGTCGTACGCGACGGGAAGTCCCGCGACATGGAGCGCGCCATATGAAGCTGAAGCAGTGGTCCGCGGACCTGGGCATGGGGGTCCGGTTCGCCGTCGCCGGCGGGCGCGAGGGCTGGGTCCGGATGCTGCTGACGGCCGTCGGCGTCGGCCTGGGCGTGGCCCTGCTGCTGCTGACGACGGCGCTGCCGAACGTGCTGACGGTGCGGCACGAGCGGGAGTCCGCGCGGCAGGACCTCACCTACGGCGCGCCCGTGCCGGCCAAGGGCGAGAACACCGTGCTGGTCGGCATGAGCGACACCACGTGGCACCAGAAGGACGTCCGGGGCCGGCTGCTGGAGCCCGAGGGGGCGCGGGCGCCGCTGCCGCCCGGCGTGGACCGCTTCCCGGCGAAGGGCGAGATGGTGGCCTCGCCCGCGCTGAAGGAACTGCTCGCCTCGGACGCGGGCAAGCTGCTGCGCGAACGGCTGCCCGACCGGATCATCGGCACGATCGGCGAGCCCGGCCTGCTCGGCTCGCAGGAACTGGCCTACTACGCGGGCGCCGAGCACATGGTGGCGACCGAGAACAGCACCCGTGTGGTGCGGCTGACCAGGTTCGGTGATCCGCACCCGACGACCGAGCGGGCCGACCCGGTGCTCATCATGATGACGCTGGTCGTCTTCGTCGTCCTGCTGACACCGGTCGCCGTGTTCATCGCCGCGGCCGTACGGTTCGGCGGCGAGCGGCGCGACCGACGGCTGGCCGCGCTGCGGCTGGTGGGCTCCGACAGCCGGATGACCCGCCGGATCGCGGCCGGCGAGGCCCTGGCCGGGGCGCTGCTCGGACTGGTCGTCGGCACCGTCTTCTTCCTGATCGGACGGCAGGTGGCGGGCTCGGTCGAGGTGATGGACGAAAGCTTCTTCCCGAGCTACCTGAACCCCTCCCCCGCCCTGGTCCTGCTGGTCGCGGTGGCGGTTCCGGCCGCCGCGGTGCTGGTGACGCTGCTCGCGATGCGCGGAGTGGTGGTGGAACCGCTCGGCGTGGTGCGCACGGCCAAGCAGGCCCGGCGGCGCCTGTGGTGGCGGCTGCTGCTGCCGCTGGCGGGACTCGGGATGCTCTACCCGATGGTCGGCAACGGCCGCAGCCACGGCGACTTCAACCAGTACCTGGTCATCGGCGGCGTGCTGCTCCTGCTGGTCGGCGTCACCGCGCTGCTGCCCTGGCTGGTCGAGGCGGTCGTCGCCCGGCTCGGCGCGGGCACGGTCTCCTGGCAACTCGCCGTCCGGCGGCTTCAGCTGAGCAGCGGTACGGCGGCCCGCATGGTCAACGGCATCGCGGTGGCGGTGGCCGGGGCGGTCGCGCTCCAGATGCTGTTCGCGGGCGTGGAGGGCCAGTACACGAAGGACACCGGCCAGGATCCGCAGCGGGCGTCGATGGAGGTCGATCTGTCGGACCGGTCCCGGGTGGCGGCGGGGGCCCGCGAGTTCGCCCGCACCAAGGGCGTCCAGGCGTCGGTGGCGATCTCCAGCGGCGGGTTCGGCGACCGGCGCCGCGATCCCGTCTCCACGGCGGGCATCACCGTCGGTGACTGCACCGCGCTGCGCGAGCTGGCCCACCTGCCGTCCTGCCGGGACGGTGACGTGTTCCACGTGCCGGGGGACGAGGACGCCGCGCTGCGGGCCTTCCAGCGGCCGGGCCGCCACGGCTTCATCGACCCCAGTTACGAGGGCGGGGAGCGCGGGCGCGAGATCCCCTGGACGGTGCCCGCCGGCGTGCGGCAGGCGACCGCGCGCAAGGACGCCCTGCAGTCCGGCGTCGGCGGCCTGCTGCTCACCCCCTCCGCACTGCCCGCCAAGGCCTCCTCGACGCTGTACCACCAGGTCTACATCCGCATCGACCCGTCGGTGAAGGACGCGGACGAGCACGTACGCAACACGGCCGCGCACGTGGACCGGCTCGCCAACACCTGGAACTGGACGACGACCCGGCAGTCCACGCGGTTCACCTCCCTGCGCACCGGCCTGTTCATCGGCGCGGTCTGCGTGCTGGCGCTGATCGGGGCGAGCCTGCTGGTCTCCCAGCTGGAGCAGTTGCGGGAGCGGCGCAAACTGCTGTCGTCGCTGGTCGCCTTCGGCACCCGGCGCCGCACACTGGGCCTGTCGGTGCTGTGGCAGACGGCGGTGCCGATCGCGCTGGGTCTGCTGCTGGCCTCGGCGGTGGGCCTGACCCTCGGCGCGGTGCTGCTGAAGATGACGGCGACCCCGGTCACCGTCGACTGGACGAGCGTGCTGTCGCTGACCGGCGCCGGCGCGGTGGTGGTCCTCGTGGTCACCCTGCTGAGCCTGCCGCCGCTGGTGCGGCTGATGCGGCCGGAGGGGCTGCGGACGGAGTAGGCGGCACGGCCGCCCGGGGGGAGCGCCGGGGGGTTTCGTTCGGATCGGGCCGGTCCGAACGGAGCCCACTAGTCCAGGACTCTGACCGGCAGCGCGCCCAGTGCCTCGCGCAGAGCGGTGGCCAGTTCCTCGTACTCCGCGGCCCGGGCCGCCCCCGCCCGCATCGCGAAGGCCACGCGACGGCTCGGGGCCGGATCGGCGAAGTACCCGGTGAGGAGCTGGCTGCTGCGGGTCGTCTCCAGCTTCAGCGCCGTGCGCGGCAGCAGCGTGCAGCCCAGGCCCCCGGCCACCAGCTGGACCAGGGTCGACAGGCCGGCGGCGGTCGTGGTGACCGGCGCGTCCTCGCGGCCCGCCTCCCGGCAGATGTCGAGGGCCTGGTCGCGCAGGCAGTGCCCCTCGTCCAGGAGCAGCAGGTTGAGTTCCTTCAGCGCCTCGCGCGGGATGCCCTCCCGGCCGCCGAGCCAGTGGTCGAGCGGGGTGACGAGCACGAAGTCCTCGTCGAAGAGCGGGAGTTCGACGACGCCGGGCACCCCGAGCGGCACGGCCAGCAGCAACAGGTCGAGCCGGCCGGAGTGCAGGCCGTCGACGAGGCTGGCGGTCTGCTCCTCGTGCACCTGGAGGTCGAGGTGGGGGTAGCGCTCGTGGACGAGCCGCAGCACGGCCGGCAGCAGATACGGCGCGACGGTGGGGATCACCCCGAGGCGCAGCGCGCCGGTGAACGGCGCCCGGACCGCCTCGGCCTCCTCCAGCAGCGCCCCGACCTCGTCCAGCACCGCCTTGGCCCGTACCGCCAGCCGCTCCCCGGCGGGCGAGAGCAGCACCTTGCGCGTCGTACGCTCGAGGAGGGTCACGCCGAGGGTCTCCTCCAGCGCCGAGACCGCGCCGGACAGGGCGGGCTGGCTCATCCCGATGGCCGCCGCCGCGTCCCGGAAGTGCAGATGCTCGGCCACGGCGGCGAAGGCACGCAGCTGTGCGAGGCTCGGCTGCCTCCGTTTGCCACTACTGATGGTCACTGATAGCCACCTCCGATCAACATGACCAAGTGTAGCTATTTCCCTAATCAATGCACCCTGTGCCAACATCGAGAACGTCCAACCCATGGGAAAGACCCTCAAAAGGGGTCTTTCTTCGCTGCAAGGAGAGCGTGTGCTCACTGTCGGTGACAAGTTCCCCGAGTTCGAACTGACCGCCTGCGTCTCGCTGGAGAAGGGCAAGGAGTTCGAGCAGATCCACCACAAGTCCTACGAGGGCAAGTGGCTCGTGGTCTTCGCGTGGCCCAAGGACTTCACGTTCGTGTGCCCGACCGAGATCGCCGCGTTCGGGAAGCTGAACGACGAGTTCGCCGACCGCGACGCCCAGATCCTCGGCTTCTCCGGTGACTCCGAGTTCGTCCACCACGCCTGGCGCAAGGACCACCCGGACCTGACCGACCTGCCGTTCCCGATGATGGCCGACTCCAAGCACGAGCTGATGCGCGACCTGGGCATCGAGGGCGAGGACGGCTTCGCGCAGCGCGCCGTCTTCGTCGTCGACCCGAACCGCGAGATCCAGTTCACCATGGTCACCGCCGGTTCCGTGGGCCGTAACCCCAAGGAGGTCCTGCGGGTCCTGGACGCCCTGCAGACCGACGAGCTGTGCCCGTGCAACTGGAGCAAGGGCGAGGACACCCTGGACCCGGTCGCGCTGCTGGCCGGTGAGTGACCCATGTCGCTCGACTCGCTGAAGTCCCGCGTCCCGGACTACGCCAAGGACCTGAAGCTCAACCTGGGCTCGGTCATCGGCAACTCCGATCTGCCGGCGCAGCAGCTGTGGGGCACGGTGCTGGCGACCGCCATCGCCTCCCGCTCCCCGATCGTGCTGCGTGAGCTGGAGCCGGAGGCGAAGGCGAACCTCTCGCCGGAGGCGTACCAGGCCGCCAAGGCCGCCGCCGCCGTCATGGCGATGAACAACGTCTTCTACCGGACCCGGCACCTGCTGTCCGACCACGAGTACGGCACCCTGCGCGCGGGCCTGCGGATGAACGTCATCGGCAACCCGGGCGTGGAGAAGGTCGACTTCGAGCTGTGGTCGTTCGCGGTCTCCGCGATCAACGGCTGTGGCCTGTGCCTGGACTCGCACGAGCAGGTGCTGCGCAAGGCCGGCGTGGAGCGCGAGACCGTCCAGGAGGCGTTCAAGATCGCTTCCGTCGTCCAGGCGGTCGGTGTCACGCTGGAGGCCGAGGCCGTCCTCGCCGAATAGGGCGCGCCGAGAAGACCCCGCTCACCCCAGGTGGGCGGGGTCTTCCGCGTTCTGCGCCACGGGCTCCTCCGCGGGCTCGGCGGCATCCTGCCGCTGCAACTCCAGCGAGTACTGCCGCAGATACCCCACCACGGTGTTCGTCACCGCCACCAGCGGCACGGCCACCACCGCGCCGCCGATGCCGGCCACCATGCCGCCGGCGGCCACGGTCAGGACCACCGCCAGCGGGTGCACGCGGACCGCGCGGCCGAGGATGAACGGTTGCAGCACGTGCCCCTCGATCTGCTGGACCGCGAGCACCACCACCAGCGTCATCAGCGCCGCGAACACACCCTGGGTGACCAGCGCGACGATCACCGCGAGCGCACCCGAGGCGACCGCGCCGACCAGCGGGATGAACGAGAACAGGAAGATGAAGACGGCCAGCGGGACGGCCATCGGCACGTCCAGGAAGTAGATGCCGATACCGATGAAGATGGCGTCGATGAGGGCGACCAGGACCGTGCCGCGGACGTAGGCGGTCAGGGTGCTCCAGGCGCGCGGCCCGGCGCCGGCCACGCCGGGGCGGGCGGCGGCGGGCACCAGCTTCAGGAACCACTCCCAGATGCGCTTGCCGTCGTAGAGCAGGAACAGGGTCGAGAAGAACACCAGCAGGAGGCCGGTGAGGGCCTCGATGATGACCTGCACGCCCTCCAGGCCCGCCGACGTTATCTGGTCGGCGTTGGCGCCGATCGCCTCGCGGAGGTTCTTGGCGATCTGGTTGATCTGCTTGTCGGTGACGTGGAACGGGCTCTTCAGCAGCCAGTCGCGCAGGTCGTCGATGCCGGACTGGATCTGGGTGGAGAGCGTGTCGATGTTCTCCATGACCTGCCAGGTCACGAACCAGCCCATCAGGCCGATGACGACGAAGCCGCTGATGGCGGTGAGCGCGGTGGCCGGGCCGCGCGGCACCCCGCGCCGGGTGAGCCGGGCGACCGTCGGCTGGAGCAGCGCGGTGACCAGCAGGGCGATGACGAAGGCGAACACCACCAGCTGGACGGCGCTGATGACGCGCATCAGCACCCAGACAGTGCCGGCCAGCACCAGCAGCCGCCAGCCGGCCTCGGCGGCGACCCGGACACCCCAGGGCACGGCCTCGGCCGGGTCGGGGCGGGGGCCGGACGGCGGCTTGGGCCGGCGGACCGGCGGTGCCGCCTCGGCGGCGGGCGCCTCGGCCGTCTCGCGGCCGACGGGGACGGCGGGCTCCGCGGGCTCGGTCTGTTCCTTCTCGACCTCGGCGCGGCGCTCGTCCAGACGCTCGCTCATCTCGGTGAGGCCGGCGCCGAGCCGGCCGAGCCACCCTGGCACTCGCGACATGATCCGTCCTCTTCCCCCGCGTCCTCGGGTGCTCGCCACCACTCCCCCCGGGAGTCGTCCGGTTACGACCGTACAGGGCGAAAGCCCCTCCCCTGGGGACGGGGAGGGGCTGTTCGAGGTTGAGAGGGCCGTTGGACGGCGTGTCCCCGGAGGGAGCGCGGGGCCGTCGGCCGGCCGATCCCGGCGGAGCGTCTAGTACCAGTGGTTGGCCGACCAGAACGACCAGGCCTGGCAGGGGCTGCCGTACCGCTCGTTCATGTAGTTGAGGCCCCACTTGATCTGGGTCGCCGGGTTGGTCTGCCAGTCGGCACCCGCCGAGGCGTACTTGCCCGCGGGCAGGGCCTGGAAGAGACCGTAGGCACCGGAGGAGGCGTTGACCGCCTTGTAGTTCCAGCTGGACTCGTGGTCCACGATGTTGCTGAAGCACTGGAACTGGTTGCCGGCCACCATCTGACGCGCCATCGCCTGGATCTGCGCCACGCTGTAGCTGCTCTGGGTGGGGAAGCTGGAGGAGTCGCGGACGTCGGTGCCGCGGCTGGCCGCCGCCGACTTCGCCTCGGCGCGCTCCTTGGCCAGCTTGGCCGCCTTCTCGGCGGCGTCCTTCTTCGCGATCGCGGTTTCGGCAGCCGCCTTGCGGGCCGCCGCCTCGGCGTCCTTCTTGGCGCTCGCGTCCGCGGCGATGGCCTGTGCGTCGGCCTGCTGCGTCAGGGACGCGACCTGGACATCAGCCTGCTGACCCGCGGGTATGTCCGCGAGGAGCGTGGTGTCGGCTGCCGTCGCCTCGGCGTCGTTGTTGTTCTGCGCCACGCTGCCCGAGGCAACGCCGACGACGCTTCCGACGGCGGTGACCGCGGTGGCCGAGGCCACTGCGAGTCCCCGGACCGAAATCCGGCTCACACGGTTTCCTTCCAGCATCGCCCGCTTCGGTGACCCTGGCGGACGCAATCGTGCCCCTGTGACACTGGCCTCCCAACTGCGGGGTCACGGGAGGCGCGGGCCCGGTGGGCAACTCCCCCTGAAGGGAGCACCGCGTGGTGCACGGGCGGCATACGACGAACTGTATGGAGTTGGTGTTGTCTCTGTGGTGCCGTACCGCTGGGGGTACAGGTGTGTCGTATGCGGGGCCTGACAGGACTGAGACTCTGCCGTAACCGGACGCCGAGTGGCAATTCTGTGTTGCGTGTGAAAGCTCACATCCCGTTTGGCCCAGGGGATTTCAGGAAAGCTCCACGCACGAAGACGCCGCCCGGCTAGGCTCTTGGCCTTTGCCGGACGGCGTCAACGGCCGTCGCTTCCGCGTCAGATGTGGCCGTCCTCCAGCATTTCGGTCACAAGCGCCGCAATCTGGGACCTCTCGGAGCGAGTCAGCGTGACATGCGCGAAGAGCGGATGTCCCTTCAGCTTCTCCACGACGGCGACAACTCCGTCATAGCGGCCTACGCGCAGATTGTCCCGCTGTGCCACGTCGTGGGTGAGCACCACCCGTGAATTGGCGCCGATCCGGGACAGAACGGTCAGCAGGACGTTCCGTTCCAGCGACTGGGCCTCGTCCACGATGACGAACGCGTCGTGCAGCGACCGCCCGCGGATGTGGGTGAGCGGGAGCACCTCCAGCATCCCGCGCGCCGTGACCTCCTCGATGACCTCGCGGCTGGTGACCGCGGAGAGGGTGTCGAAGACGGCCTGCGCCCACGGGCTCATCTTCTCCGCCTCGCTGCCCGGCAGATAGCCCAGCTCCTGCCCGCCGACGGCGTACAGCGGACGGAAGACCATCACCTTCTGGTGCTGGCGGCGCTCCAGGACGGCCTCCAGGCCCGCGCACAGCGCCAGCGCCGACTTGCCGGTGCCGGCCCGGCCCCCCATCGAGACGATGCCGACGTCCGGGTCGAGCAGCAGATCGAGCGCGATGCGCTGCTCGGCGCTGCGGCCCTTGATGCCGAACGCCTCCCGGTCGCCGCGCACCAGCCGGACGTTCCCCTCGGCGGTGATCCGGCCGAGGGCCTTGCCGCGCTCGGACTGGATGGTCAGGCCGGTGTGCACGGGAAGGCCGGCCGCCTCCGGGACGTACACGTGCCCTTCCTCGAAGAGGATGTCCACCTGTTCGCCCGGCAGGGTGAGTTCGGACATCCCGGTCCAGCCGGAGTTCTCCGTGATGGCGAGCTCGGCCCGGTACTCCTCGGCGAGGAGGCCGACCGAGGACGCCTTGATCCTCAGCGGCAGGTCCTTCGACACGACGGTGACGTCGAACCCCTCGGCCTGGAGGTTGCGGGCCACCGCGAGGATGCGCGAGTCGTTGTCTCCCAGGCGGTAGCCGGTGGGCAGCACGCTGGGGTCCGAGTGGTTGAGCTCGACCCGGACCGTCCCGCCGAGTTCCCCGATCGGGATGGGGGCGTCGAGGCGACCGTTCTTCACCCGGTAGTCGTCCAGCAGGCGCAGCGCCTGGCGGGCGAAGTAGCCGAGCTCGGGATGGTGCCGCTTGGCCTCCAGCTCCGTGACCACGACGATGGGGAGCACGACCTCGTGCTCGTCGAAGCGGGTCAGGGCGTTCGGGTCGGCCAGCAGGACGCTGGTGTCGAGAACATACGTGCGCCGGTCGGGCTTGTGGCGCTTTGTGCTGGTCACCACGGAAGGACGTACCCCCTCGGATGAGGTCGGGGAGCGACGAAGTGATGCTGGACCGGTTCCTGGCCCCCGCGCGCGGCGGGCCGTGAACCGGCCCTTCGCGGCTGCTTCCGGCTTGCGACCGCACGGTCGGGCTGGTGCAAAGGGCCTCCCGGGCGGACGGCCCCGTGCCGCCCGCTGAGATCCGACGCCCGTGGTTCGGGTGTCGACCTGTTTGGTTTATGCCCTCGAACATGCGCCGCCATGCAAATGCGGCCAACAGCGCGCCGGTGAACTCCTCGTTACGTGTTCCCGAATCCGGGCATACGACAACGCCCCGTCACCGGGTGGCGACGGGGCGGTGCGGGCGGCTCAGCCGCCGTAGCGCCGGTGACGTGCGGCGTAGTCGCGCAGGGCGCGCAGGAAGTCGACCTTGCGGAAGGCCGGCCAGAAGACCTCGCAGAAGTAGTACTCGGAGTGAGCGGTCTGCCAGAGCATGAATCCGGACAACCGCTGCTCGCCGCTGGTGCGGATCACCAGGTCGGGATCGGGCTGGGCGCCGGTGTAGAGGTGACGGCCGATCATCTCGACGTCGACGGACTCGGCGAGGTCCTCCATCGACACGCCCTTGTCCTGGGCGTCGTGCAGCATGGAGCGCACGGCGTCGGCGATCTCCTGCCGGCCGCCGTAGCCGATGGCGACGTTCACGAGTATGCCGTCGATGTGGGCGGTGGCCTCCTCGGCCTCCTTCAGCGCCGTCTGCATCTGCGAGGGGAGCAGGTCCGGCGTGCCGACGTGGTGCACCCGCCAGCGGCCGTCGGCGGCGAGGGTGCGGACGACGTCCTCGATGATGCCGAGCAGGGGGCCGAGCTCCTCCTGCGGACGGTCGAAGTTGTCAGTGGACAGCAGCCACAGGGTGACGACCTCGACGTCGGTCTCGGAGCACCAGCCGAGGAATTCCTCGATCTTCTCGGCACCGGCCCGGTGGCCGTGGACGGTGGTGGAGCCGGACGCCTTCGCCCAGCGGCGGTTGCCGTCCATGATGACGCCGATGTGCTTGGGCACCTGAGCGTGGTCCAGGTGGCCTTCCACCCGGCGTGCGTAGAGCCTGACGAGCAGGCCGCGCAGCTTGTCGCGCAGGTTCACGTGACCCTCCGGGGGTTTGGCGCGGGGGATGGGGTGCCGGAGCCGTCGAGCCTACCGCTGCTCGGGACTTGGTCATGGCCCGGGGTTTTTCCGGGGCGGGCCGGTGGCGGCGCGGGGACCGCCGCGAGCGGGTGGGGGCTGGTCGCGCCCGTGCGGCGCAGCCGCATGTCCGGACCCGGCCCCCGCCCCTTCTGCGTGGGACGCCGGGCCGGGGTGAAGCGGTTCCCGGGAGTCCGCGGCAAAAAAACGGGCCGGTCCGTGGGGGGGGAGACGGACCGGCCCGAGGGGGGGTTTCCACCATAACCCTTCGTAAGGGATGGTGGGTGCATCGGCGTGCCACAACTACTCTCCGAAATCATCCGGCAACGCCTTGATGACCGCGCACGGCGGGATTCGGAGGTGCTTCCCGGCCGGTTCGCAGCGGAATCCCAGGAAAATTCGGCCGGATGCGAACTGATTCGCAAGGATTGCGCCATCTTGGGGGTACATCGGCGTGTTGGCCGGGATCCCCCCGCCGGGCGACGCCGTCAGCGAACGGTGACTTGACGGTTCCGCCGCGCCCCGGACGTGGATCTTGCGGCTTCACGGCACCGCGCAGCCCCCTCCACTGCGCGGTACCGCCCACGCAGCTTTGCTGACGCGAATTACCTTTGGTCTGAACTTACGTGACGCGTGAGGCGGATGTGAACCACTGTCCATAACAATGTGGAAACCCCGGGAAAACACCTGGCGAATCCCGCTGTGAAACGGACCGCTTCCACCCGGTCTGCCGGTTTCGTCAGTGGCCCGGCTTACGTACTCAGTGGCCCGGCTTACGTACGTCGAAGAGGTGCCGGGCGCTGTGCGCGACGAACGGACCCTGTTCCCCGATCCGCCGGTGCAGCGCGCGGAGTTGCGGCTCGTACGCCTCGACCGTGAATCCCGGGACCATCCAGACGACCTTGCGCAGGAAATGGACGACGGCGCCGACGTCGTGGAACTCCATCCGCAGCCGCTCCGCCCGCAGCCCGGCCACCTCCAGACCCGCCGCCTCGGCGTCGGCCCGCTCCCGCTCCGGGTCACGGGCCCGGCGCACCTCCTCCGGCTGCGGTCCGAGGAAGTACTCGACCAGCTCGAAGACGCTGCCGGGCCCCACGTGCTGGGCGAAGTAGGTGCCGCCGGGGCGCAGCACCCGGGCGATCTCGTCCCAGTGCGGGCGCACCGGATGCCGGCTCAGCACCAGGTCGAACGCCTCGTCCGCGAACGGCAGCGGCACATCGTCCGGGGCGGCGACCACCACGACACCGCGGGGCCGCAGCAGGGCGGTGGCCCTGACCACGTTCGGCAGCCATCCCTCCGTCGCCGCGACCAGCACCGGCCGGACCGGCTCCGCCCGGCTCAGCGCGAAGTCCAGCACCTCTCCGCCACCGGTCTGGATGTCCAGCACGGCCTCGGCCCCGGCCAGCCGCTCCCCCGCCGACCGGGCGTACCCCCACGACGGCCGCGCCTCGCTCGCCCGCCCCTCGAACCACGAGAAGTCCCACCCCTCGGTGGGTACGGCGACGCCCTCGGCCACCAGGTCTTCGAAGGAACGGTGTGCGGTCATGGAGCCATGATCGCAAGAGAGTGTCAGTGGGTCCTGTTAGTTTCCGCGCCCATGACGACCTCTGCTGCCGACTACACCGCCGGCGAGAAGGAAACCCTGCACGCGAGCCTCGACCGCCACCGGGACGCGGTGCTCTGGAAGCTCGAAGGACTCGACGACGAGCAGCTGCGCCGCCCCATGACACCGACCGGCACGAATCTGCTCGGCCTGGTCAAGCATCTGGCCTCGGTCGAGTACGGCTGGTTCGTGGAGACGTTCGGCCGCGAGGTGGAGCCGCTGTGGTTCGACCCGTACACGGACGAGGACATGACGGTCGGCCCCGAGGAGACGACGGACCGGATCATCGCCTTCTACGGCCGCGCCCGCGCCGCCGCCGACCGGGTGATCACCGAGCTGTCCATGGACGCGCCGGGGCGTCCCGCCTGGCGGGACGTCACCGTCTCCCTGCGCTGGGTCCTCGTCCACATGACCGAGGAGACGGCCCGGCACGCCGGGCACATGGACATCCTGCGAGAGCTGATCGACGGCGCGACGGGGGACCGGCCGCGGCGGACGGACGGGGCGGGGTGAGCGGGACGACAATGCGGGGGGTGGGGTGAGCGGGGCGGTTCGGCGTCGTCGGCCGTGAGTGTCACCACCGTCCCGGTCTGCGGGGGGGGTGCCGCGCTCGCCCCGCTCAGGGCACCAGGGGCCGTACCTCCTCGGCGGCGAAGCGCACGAAGCCCTCCGGGTCGGGCTCGTCCGCCGTCGGTTGCAGCACGACGGTGTCCGCGCCGGCCTCGGCCAGCCGCCGCACCGCCTCGGCCACCGCCGCGGCGTCCCCCGCGACTCCCACCTCGGGCACCGACTCCAGCCCTTCCGCGACGAGTTCCGCCCGCAGCCGGGCGTCGGCCCCGGCACCCGTGGCGGCCAGGAGATAGACGACGACCCGGTGCGGGCCGCTGCGGCCGGCCGCCCGCCGCCCCTCCTCCACGAGCTTCCGGGCCCGCCGTACGCCGTCCACCGAAGTGGCGGCGGTGAGGAGGGTGCCGTCGGCCTTCTCGCCGGAGAGCCGCAGCGTGCGGGGTCCGGTGCCGCCCGCGAGGACGTCGACCGGGTGCGGCGGGGGCCAGTCGAGGGCTACGTCGTCCAACTGGACGTACCGCCCGCGCACGGTGAGCCGCTCGCCGCGCAGCAGGGCGCGCAGGGCGTCGAGGTGCTCGCCGAGCAGACCGAGCGGTGAGGCGGCCCGGGCGCCCACCTGCCCCATCCAGTCCTGCACGCCGTGCCCCACGGTCAGGACGGCCCGGCCGGGGAACATGCGTTCCAGGGAGGCGGCCTCCATGGCGGTGACGGCCACGTTCCTCAGCGGGACGGGCAGCAGCCCGATCCCGACCCGCAGCCGTTCGGTCCAGGCGAGCGCGGCGGCGGCCGTGGCGACCCCGCCTTCCAGGAAGCAGTCCTCCCACAGCCAGAGTTCTTCGAGCCCCGCGTCCTCCGCGACGCGGGCGACAGCCCGCAGCCGCTCGGGCGGAAGCTGGGGACGGAATACGACACCGAGTCCTGTCATAGCGTTCTTCCTAGCGGGGAGGACGGAAGACGACAACGCATTTACGGGCGCGGCGAGTTGTCGGCGCGGGGCGGGGAGGAACGGTTATGGGGCGTATGGGGCGCCGGCGGGACGGACGGGCACGGATGATCGTGCGGGCCGGCTCCGGGGAGGCGCTCGCCGCCCCCGTCCCCCTGGAGATCTCGGCCTCGTACCGGGCCCGGACGAGGGGTCTGCTCGGCCGGGACTCGCTCGACGGGGCGATGCTGCTGTCGCCGGCGAGCGGGGTGCACACGTTCGGGATGCGGATCCCGATCGACGTCGCCTACCTCGACCGCCGTCTGACCGTCATCGCCGTCCGGACGATGGTCCCGGGCCGCCTGGGCCTGCCGCGCCTGCGGGCACGGCACGTGCTGGAGGCGGAGGCGGGAGCGATGGCCGGGTGGGGGCTGCGGGCGGGAGTCCGGGTGGAGGTGGAGGGCGAGGGCGAGGGCGAGGGGGAGGCGGAATCGGAGGAGGGGCAGGAGCAGGGACAGGAGCAGGAGCCGAAGAGGGCGTTCTGAAGGGGCGGGGCCCTTATCGGCTGGGGGCTGGAGGCCGGTGTCGGCTGGGGGCTGGAGGCCGGTGTCGGCTGGGGCCGGTGCCGGGCGGCCGGCGGTGGCTCACTGCTGGGTGCGGGGGAAGGACACCTCGACGCGCCGGTTCTTCCTTCGGCCCTCCTCGGTGGAGTTGTCGGCGATCGGGTATCCCTCGCCGTAGCCGCGGACGTCGAAGATGAGGCTCGGGGAGTTCAGGTCCTGGTCGAGTACGGCCTGTACGGCGTTGGCGCGCTGTTTGGAGAGGGTGTCGCCGTGGGCGGAGGAACCGAGGTTGTCGGTGAAACCGAAGACGCGGACCCGGGTCGCTTTCTGCTTTTTGATCTCCTCGGCGATGGTGGCGATGCGGGCCTTCGCGTCTTCGCCGATCCTGGCACTGTCCTTGTCGAACAGGACCTCGGCCTGGAGCGCGAACGTCACGTCGGCGTTGGTGTCCTCGCGCCGTTCGTCCCCGCTCTGGTCCTCCACTACCGACTTGATGTCCAGCACCTTGGCCGAGGCCAGGGTGGCCCCTTCGGGGAGCTTGAGATCGGGGTCGGTGGGGTCCACCTCCACGGGCGCGGTGGCGGAGGGCTCGGTGCCGGGAGGTTCACTGGGGCCGGTGTCGTCGGCGACGGCCGTGACGGCGGGCAGCTGCACGACGAGGAGAAGAACAGCGCCCACGAGGGCGAGCCGGGGTGTGGTGGTCACTGGGGCCTCACCCGGAGATCTTGATGGGGGCGGAGGAGAACGTCGGCAGTTGGAAGTCCATCTCGGCCACGTTCGCGGGGGGCGCCGGGAACTGCATGAACACCGACAGGGTGGCGCCGGACTTGAGGGTCGAGAAGCCCGTGGTCGTCAACGGTCGGCCCTCGGTATCCCGCAGCACGTAGTAACGCTTCTTGCCCTGCGAATCGACCAGCGTGGCGCCGCCCAGAGACCTGCCGTTCCTGATGATCTCGGTTTCGTTCCCGCTCAGAGCGGAGGGGATCACAGCGGTCTGAGCCCCGTCGTTCTTCAGCGTGCCGTTGACCGTGATGAAGCCGCCCGCATCACGTTGAGCGGAGGTGACCTGGAGGAGCAGCCCGTCCGCCCCCTTCAGCTCGGCCAGCGGCTCTTCCGACTGCCCCTCCTGCGCGCTCGGGGCCGAGCCGTCCGCCTTGGACGCGGACGCCGAACGGTCCGGCTTCTTGTCGTCGCCGCCGCTCCCACCGCAACCGGCCACACCGACGGCCAGACCAGCCGCAACGGTCAATGCGACCATCCCCCTGCGGGCCTTCGCAGTGAACCGAATGCTCATCGCTCCGCTTCCTTCGTCATCGATCGTTCGCTGGTGAGTCGGCCAGGTGGACATCGAAGAGATCCTCGGGCTTCGGCAGCCCCGTCGTGTCGTCGGGCTCCAGATGCCAGACCTTGTCGTCCTCGCAGGTGAGCGGGGGCAGCGTGTCCTCCCCGGCGTCTTCGCCGGACGACAATGTGAACGTGCAGAGGGGTTTGATCACGGCAATCGCGTGTGCGGTCGAGTGCACGTTCTCCGTCCCGGGCACGACGGAGTCGCCCACGGACTTGTTCGTCTTCGCCTCGACCGCATAACTCAGGGGTGGCTCGAAGGTGCACTGTGCCGTCGCGTCGTTCGCGGCGGCGAGCTGACCGGCACGCCAACAACTGTTGACGGCCCCGTCTCCGTCGAAGATGGCCTGCCACTTGGCCGGATCGCGTATGTCGTCCGTCCACATGCCGGCGAGCTGGTCACGTGTCTTCTGAGCCGCCGCCAGAGCCGCCGCGTCCGCCGCCGTCTGGGCGCCGCTCCGGTTCACCGCCGCCTGACCCACCGCAAGGTAGGCCAACGCAAGAAAGAGCAGGCCCGCCACCACCGTGAGGTAGATGGGGAAGGCCTGCCCTGCGTCGCGGCGTGGAGGAATCAGCCGCCGGTGACCTCGGAGATCTTGTTCGTGATCGCGTCGTAGATCGACTGGCCGATGCTCGTACCCGTGATCGCCAGGACGATCGCCACGACCACCGCGATGATGCCGAGGTACTCCACCGCGGTCTGCCCCTTGTCGCTCCGCGCGACGCGGGCCTGTAGGTACGCGACGGTGGTGTTGAACCAGTTGCTCATGGTGGTCCCCTTCGGGTTCGCCTCCGATCCCGGAAACGTATGCCCCGGCACGGCGCTCCCCGGAGGGCCCCAGGACCCAACCCCGGACCCATTCAGAGTGCTTGCCGCTCTCCTTCGCCCTCACCTCACGCCACCCCCAGCCACTTGGCCGTCGCCTGGGATCTCGTCGTGGTGTGGAGCTTGGCGAAGATGCGGTTGATGTGGTTCTTGACCGTCTTCTCGCTGATGAAGCACGCGGCGGCGATCTGCTGGTTGGTCATGCCGGACGCGATGAGGTCCATGATCTCCGCCTCCCTCGTGCTCAGCCGGAACCGTGAACGGAACGACTGTCCCACAGATGGTTGCAGTTGCGAAAGGCTTGGAGGGGGTGGATCGGCGTAAATCGGGGGCAGTTGGGGAATGGAGTGTGCAGGTGCGTCTTCTCGTAGCGTCGTGAGCAACGCCCTCGCCGCCCCGGGCGTCACATGCGGCCGTCCCTCCCGGACGTCCCGCACCGCCCGCACCAACTGCTCCGTCGTGAACTCGCCGTGCACCAGATAGCCCCCCGCCCCCAGCCGCAGCGCCTCCCGCACGGTCTCCGTCTCGTGGCTGTAGGTGAGCATCATGACGGGGGCCAGCCGCACCAGGTGGGGCAACGCCGAGATTCCGTCGACTCCGGGCATGCGGACGTCAAGCAGGACGACATCGGGCCGGTGCCGGAGCGCCGCCTCGTACGCCTCGCGCCCGTCCCTCGCCTCCGCCACCACCGTGGTGTCCGAGCGCCCCGAGAGCAGGGCCGTCAGCCCGGCGCGGACCACGGGATTGTCGTCGGCGACCAGCAGCCGCAACGGTGGGACAGCCGGCTCCGGCGGGGGAAAGTCCGGCCGGTGAGCGTTGTGCGGTGGCCGCATGGTGCCTCCTCTCAGACTTTTCGGACGGTCGTGGACGCGGGGGCGGACGGGGCGGGGTGCGCGAGGGGTACGTCCAGGCGTATCTCCGTGCCGCGCTCGTGGGTGCCCCTCCCGACACGGATCCGGGCGCCCGCCTGCGCGGCCCGCTCGACCATGCCGAGCAGGCCGAAGTGGCCTGAGGTGCGCAGCTCTTCGAGGGTGGTGCCGGGCGGGAGGCCGGTCCCGTCGTCGTGGATCGTGAGGCTGAGCAGAGGCCCGTCGACCGTCGCCCGAATGTCCACGCCGGTCGCGGACGCGTGCCGGTGGGTGTTCTCCAGCGCCTCCGCGACGATGGAGAGGAGGTGGCGGGCCAGGGGGGCCGGCAGGTGCGGGAGGGCGGCCGTGTCGCCGGGCCGCGGCCAGTGGCAGGTGACGCGCAGGCCCGTGCGCCGGGTGAAGTCGGCCGTCCGGTCCACCAGTTCCTGCCAGACGGGCGTGGGGTGTTCCGCTGTGTCCGGCTGGTCCCGTCGTAGGTCCGTCAGCAGTTCCCGGGACTCCGCCGCCGCCCTGCGGGCCGAGCGCGAGACCAGTTCCGCCTGCTGTCTGATGCGGGCGGGGTCCGGTGCGCCGGCCGAGGCGGTCGCCGCCAGGCCGTCCGCCGCCAGGGCCACGCCGTACAGGGTCTTGGCCACGGAGTCGTGCATGTCGCGGGCCAGCCGGGCACGTTCCGCGCTCACCGCCTCCGCCGCCGCGAGCCGGGCCTGCACCGTCGTCAGCGCCTGGGTCGCGGCGCCGAAGCGGAGCATCAGGTTGCGCAGGGTGGAGCCCATGGCGCCGGCGATGACGCACAGGCCGGGCAGGAGCAGGGCCTCCACGACGGGCGCGTGCCGGTCGGCCTTCAGGGTGGCGTTGACCAGGAGCAGGATCAGCGCCTGGAGGGAGGCGAAGCAGGCCGCGCCGCGCCAGCTGTAGACCAGGCCGGCCAGGAGCGGGGTGCAGACGCTGACGTAGGCGAGGGTGGTGTCGGGGCCCGCCGAGATCAGCAGGAAGGAGCCGAAGAGGGTGTCGGCGGCCAGGAGGCTGGGGTGGCGCAGGAGCAGGGGGCCGAAGCGCTCCCAGTCGCGGAAGAGGACGTAGGACACCATGAAGGTGACGACCACGGCCGCGCCGACCAGGCGGGCGCCCAGGCCGGGAGCGGCGTTGAGGAGCGCGGCCGGGGCCGACACCACGATCATCGCCAGGCGGAACCCGAAGACCTGGCGGCACATCGCCTGCAAGGCGCTGATCTGGAGCTTCTCGGACGGCTCGGCCGCCGCCGGGCCATCGGGCACCGCGTCGCGGCCCGCCTCCTCGCAAACCGGCCCCCCGCCACGGCCCGCCTCCTCGCAAACCGGCCCCCCGCCACGGCCCGCCCGCTCGGAAACCGGCCCCTCGTCGCGGCTCCGTCCCTCGCCGGCCGGGCCGCGCCTCCCGTGGAGCGTCTCCTCGTCCGCGTCCCTCCCGCGAAGCGGCCTCGGGCGGTGTGCGAACCAGTCTCCCGGGCGTTTCAGCCATGCGCCGGGACGGGCTCCTCCCTCCCGCCGTGCGCGCCCCGTCAGCCCCGTCGCCGTCACGGCCGTCCTCACTTCCCCGTGAGCGTGCCGAAGTCCACCCCGGAGCCGAGCAGGAGGCCCGCGCCGAGCAGGAGCATCGTCGCCGGGACCATGAAGGTGGTGATCATCAGCGTGGCCTTGGGCACCGCCCGCGCGGCCTTGCGGCGGGCGTTCTGGGCGTCGGTGCGGCGCATGTCCTTGGCGAGGGAGACCAGGGTGTCCACGATGGGGGCGCCCAGCTCCTCCCCCTGCTGCAACGCCGTCACGAACATGGCCACCTGTTCGGAGTCGTTGCGGCGCCGCAGCTCCGCGAAGGCCTGGCGGCGGCTCATGCCGAGGTCCATCTGGCGCAGGGTGATGCGCAGTTCGTCGGCCCACGGGCCCTCGTAGTGGGAGGCCACGCGGTCCAGGGCCTGGCGGAAGCCGAGCCCGGCGCTGACCACCACGGCCAGGACGTCCAGGAAGTCGGGCAGGGTGCGTTCGATGACGTCCTTGCGGACCCGGATCGCCGACCAGATGCCGACCTCCGTCCAGAACGCCCCGAAGGCGAGCAGGAGCAGCGCCACGAACCACTGGCCGCGGAGCAGGAAGACCAGGAAGCCCACGCCGCCGAGCGCGCCGTAGACCGCGCGGCGGGCCGCGTAGCGGTCGATGGTCAGGCCGCCGGGGTTGCCCGCGAGGTCGATCTTGCGGCGGTACCTGGCCACCCGGCGCGGGCCCATCAGGCGCAGCACGGCGGGGGCGTACCGCATGCCCATGCGGTCGACGACCGAGCCCACGGCGCCGGTGCGGGTGGCGCCGACCTCCAGGGCTACGGCGAGGTCGCCGGGGAGCCTGGCGTCCGCGCGGTACATGCGGACGCCCGCGAAGACGCCCCAGACACCGAGGCCCGTCAGCAGGGCGAGCAGGAATGCCATCGGGTCACCTCCCTCACACGTCGATCCGGCTCAGGCGGCGGATGAGGACGAAGCCGACGGCGTACATGGCGAACGCGATGATCACGCATGCCTGGCCCACGGGGGATCCGGTCATGCGGTCCAGCGCGCCGTCCTTGACGCCGTTCATCAGGAACAACGCGCCGACCCCCAGGACGGGCACGGCGTACGACGTCATGGTCACCTGGGAGAGCTGGGTGCGGATCTCGCGCCGGGTCTCCTTGCGCTCCTCCAGGGTCTCGGTCAGGTTGCGCAGGGCGGAGACCACCTGGCCGCCCGCCCGGTTCGACAGCACCAGGGTCGTGACCAGGACGACCAGTTCGCGCGAGGGCAGCCGGTCGGCCAGCTCGCCGAGCGCGTCCTCCAGGGAGTGCCCGACGGCGAGCTGGTCGGACACCTTGGCCAGTTCCTCGCCGGCCGGGGCCTCCAGTTCCTCCGCCGCCATGCCGATCGCGGTGCGCAGCGCCAGGCCGGCCTGGGTGGCGTTGGCCAGGATGCGGGCGAGTTCGGGGAGCTGGTTGATGAAGCGTTCGATGCGTTTCTGCCGCTGCCAGTTGAGGAACTGGACCGCCGCCCAGATGCCGAGGAGCCCGGCGAGCGGGCCGAAGAAGGGGGCCAGGGTGGCCTGCCCGATCAGCCACAGCGCGGCCACGGCGGCGAGCATGCAGACGAAGAACTCGCCCGGGGTGACGTCCAGGCCGGTCGCCGCGAGGCGCAGCTCCAGCCAGCGGCCGAGGCGGGTGCGGCGCAGCCGCCGGTCCAGGTCGCGGAAGCGGCGTCGGCGGCCGGCGGCCGGCGGCGGCCCGGTGTGCGCGAGCCGGTCCACCAGGGCGGCCCGCTGGGCCCGGCCGGAGGCGTAGCTGTGCACACCGGCCACCGCCAGGGCACAGGTCAGCAGCGCCACTCCGGTGGTCAGCTGGACGAGGGTGTGCAGTTCCATGGGGGGTGTACCTACCTGGCTTCTCGGGTGGCGAGCTGGTCGGCGGTGCGGGCGACGCCGAAGGCCTGCGGGAGGGGCTGGCTCGCCATGTAGAGGCGGTCGGCGGCACGGCGGGGCAGCGGGAAGTACCGGAAGGCGCCGTGGACCCGGCCGTCGGGGGTCATGGGCCGGGCGTCGAAGCGGGCGACGGTCGCCAGCCGGTACGGCTCTCCGCCGTGGCTGTCGAGCAGGGCGATCTCGGTGATGCGGCGGGCGCCGTCGGCGAACCGGGTGAGCTGGACGATGACGTCGACGGCGCTGTTGATCTGGTCGTGCAGGGCGATGAACGGGACCTCGACGTCGGACATGGAGGCGAGGGTCTGGAGTCTCGTCAGCGCGTCCTCGGCGCTGTTGGCGTGCACGGTGGCGAGGGAGCCGTCGTGGCCGGTGGACATCGCCTGGAGCATGTCGAGGGACTCGCCGCCGCGGACCTCGCCGACGACGATGCGGTCGGGGCGCATCCGCAGGGAGTTGCGGACCAGGTCGCGGATGGTGACCTGGCCCTTGCCCTCCACGTTCGGCGGGCGCGACTCCAGCCGGACCACGTGGGTCTGCTGGAGCTGGAGTTCGGCGGAGTCCTCGATGGTGATGATGCGTTCGTGCGCGGGGATGAGCCCGGACAGGGCGTTGAGCAGTGTCGTCTTGCCGGTGCCGGTCGCGCCCGAGACGATGATGTTGAACTTCGCCTGCACCAGGCCCGCCAGCAGATACACCATGTGCTCGTCCAGCGAGCCGAAGCCGATCAGCTCCTGGAGGGTGAAGGAGCGCGGGAAGCGGCGGATGGTGAGGATCGGGCCGGTCAGGGACAGCGGCGGGATGATGACGTTGACCCGCTCGCCGGACGGGAGCCGGGCGTCCACCATCGGGTTCGACTCGTCCACCCTGCGGTTCACCGTGGAGACGATCCGCTCGATGGTCTGCATCAGCTGGTCCGACGAGACGAACCGCAACGGCAGTTGCTCGACGCGGCCGCCGCGCTCCACGAAGATCGCGTCGGGGCCGTTCACCATGATCTCGGTGATCGAGGCGTCCTCCAGGAGCGGCTCCAGGATGCCGAGTCCGAGCGCCTCGTCCACGACCCTGCGGATCAGCTGGGACCGCTCGACGGTCGACAGGACCGGGCCCTCACGGCTGATGATGTGCCCGAGGACCCGCTCCAGCCGTGCCCGGCGTTCGGCGGCGGCCAGCGAACTCATCTCCGCGAGGTCGATCTCCTCCAGCAGTTTGGCCCGGTAGGAGGCGACCAGATGCCCGTCCTCGCCCCGGCTGCCGTGCTCCTCCGGAGTGCTGATGCGTGCCCGCAGGCTCATGGCCGGCCTCTCCTGTCGGTGGTCGCGCGGGGCATGGTGGCGGTCTTGGTGGCGGCGCCGAAGCTCCAGAGGACCTTGGGGATGGTGACGCGGGCGGTGACGGTGACCGAGTCGGCGTCGCCCGCGGTGGTCCCGCACTCCACCGGCAGACTGACCGCCCGCGCGCACGCCTCCTGCGCGCTCTGTCCCAGCGACTGTGCCCGCGCCCCCGCCCGGGCCGCCGTGCCCGCCTGCTCGGCCGCGTAGGCGACGGCGCCGATCTGGATGCCGGCCAGCCCGACGATCAGCAGGACCGGGATGAACCCCAGGTATTCGATGGCGACCTGGCCGCGGTCGCGTCTCGGGCGGTACGGCATCTCAGCGTTTCGCCTCCTCCACGGCACCGGCGTGTCCGTGCACGGTGGCGGGAAAGTCGATGAAGCCGGGGAAGAGGACGGGGACCTTGACGGCCACGTCGGCCGTGACATAGCCGCTCCCGGCACAGCCTTCCACGCTGGCACCCCCTCGCCACGCGCCCGACAGATGCTTCAGCGCGGCCTGCCGGCACACCGCGAACCGCTCCCCCGGAGGCACCGCGGTGCCCGCGCGCACGCCCTCGTCGGCAGCATTACCCGCGAGCGTGAAGGCGTACCCCACCAGTACGGCCTGCCACATCAGCACCAGCGTCAGCACGATCAGCGGCGTCATCCCGAGGAGCTCGATGCTGACCTGACCTCGGTCCCCGCCCGGCCGTCTCATCGCACGCTCACTCCTTCCGTCGCCGAAAGCCCGCGGACCCGCGCCCGCCGCCCCGGTGGGAGCCGGTCTCGTCCGGCGCCCGCACCAGCCCCAGCTCTCCCGCGAGCGCCCACAGGGCCTGTTTCACCGTGCTCTTGGCGTCCAGTTCGTGCACCCTCCCGGCGTCCACGACCGCCTGAAGCTCCTTGAAGTTGGCGGGCACGGCCGACCGTGCCAGTGCCGTGCCCGTGATGCGCTGCACCAGCGCGGGCTGGATCTCGGCGTTGCGGGTGTGCCGGTTGACGGCGACCGTCGTCTCCTCGGCCTTGCGGATCTGGAGCCGGTCCCACATCCGTACGGTCCGCTTGGCGGCGCGTACGGCGATGACGTCCGGGGTGGTGACGAGCAGGGCCGTGTCCGCCATCTCGACCGCCGCGGCGCCCGCACCGCTCAGCTGGGCGCCGCAGTCGACGACGACGACCTCGTAGCGCGAGCGCAGGGCGCTGACGAGCTGGCGGGCGGCCCGGTCGGTGACCTCCTCGCCGCGTTCGCCCTCGCCGGGTGCGAGGAGCAGGGCGAGGCCGGTGTCGTGGCGGAAGACGGCGTCGGCGAGGACGCGGGGCGAGATGTCGGTGATGGCGGCCAGGTCGGCCACCGACCGCCGGAACTGGATGTCCAGGAAGGAGGCGATGTCGCCGGTCTGGAGGTCCAGGTCGACGAGTGCGGTGGCCCGGCCGGAGGCCTGGGCGGCGAGCGCCAGCTGGATGGCGGTCAGCGTCGCGCCGACGCCTCCCTTGGCGCCGCTGACCGTGACGACGGTGCCGCCGGCCCCCGCGAGCACCTCGGCCCCGTGCCCGAGGTGCCGTCGTACGCCCGTGGACCACTGGGCGACGGCCTGGACGCGGCTGGCGAGTTCCTCGTACGACAGGGGGAGCGCGACCAGGCCGCGGGCGCCGGAGTCCATGGCGGCGGCGAACAGGGCGGGACCGGCGTCCGTGCTGACGAGGATGACGCCGACGGCCGGGAAGCGCAGGGCGACCTCGCGGATCAGCTCCAGGGCCGGTACCGGGCCGATGCGTTCATGGACGACGACCACTTCCGGCAGTTCGTCGACGGACTCGGCGGCGAGCCGGGCGAGGGCGTCGACCAGCTGGGTGGAGTCGGTCACCGGGGGCTGCGGTTCGGCGTCGGGGAGCTGGCTGAGCAGGGTGGTGAGGGAGCGGACGGCGTCCGGGTCCGCGCCGGCCGGGAGGATCCTGGTGGGCATGGCCGCCTCTCACTTGTCCGTCGCGAGTTCGTAGGTGCGGTCCTTGTCGGGGACGCTGGTCTCGCTGCCGGGGGCCACGAGCGCGAGCCGGACGCGCTGGGCGAAGGACTCGGCGTAGGTGATGCGCTGGGCGTCGATGGTGGAGAGCGCGAAGGTGATGGGGACGGCTTCGGTGGGCTGCTGGTTCTTGTCGTCGTCGGGGTCGAGGGCGGTGAGCTGGCCGACGTCGAGGACCCGGGCGTCGGTGACGATGATCTTCGACTGGTCGGGGTCGCCCTCCTTCTTCCCCTCGAAGGTGGCGTAGACGTTGACGCGCGAACCGGGGGTGATCTTGCCGGCGACGCCGGTCGCCGCGTCGATCATGATGGCGACCTCCTGCTGGCCGGGCTGGAGGGCGGGCTGGTTCACGATCATGTCGGTCTGGAGGAGGGAGCCCGCGCGCAGGGTGGTCACGGCGATCTTGCCGCGGATCTGCCGGAGGTCGGTGACGGCGTTGGCGGACAGCCACCGCTCGGGCATCCTGATCTTCTCGAACTGGTCCGTGTCCAGCGCGGTGTACGGCTTCACCTCGGATGTGACCCGGTAGGCGGTGACCTCGGGCCCGACCTTGGAATTCGCGTCGTGGACGACGGAGAGCACGCCGGCGAACGCGCCCAGGGCGCACAGGACCGACAGGATCAGGAGTATCACGCCGCGGCGCTGACGGGAGTTCATGAACCGTGCAACCTCATTGGGGGAATCGGTCGAGCGGGATGTGAGGTGGGCGTCCGGGCCGGTCAGGCGGGCGCGCGTGACTCCAGTGCGCGGGGCGCGGCGAGTTCGTGGGCGGGCGGCGGGGTGGCGGAGCAGAAGACGCACCGGTCGCCGATGACGTCGAGACCGCACCAGTGGCAGCTGGTCTGCCGCACCGAGGTGACCAGCTGGTAGAGGACCGACAGATCGGCGAGGTAGCCGCAGAACTCGACCAGGCGGCCGGTCCCCCACCACACCGGGGACTCCGCGGGCAGCGGGGTCTCGCGCAGTCCGTGCACGCCCCACCGGGTGCCCAGGCCGGCGGCCCAGTCGCTCTGGAGCTGTCCCTTGGCGACCAGCATCCAGGTGCTGAACTCGGGGCCCTTGAGGGTGACGTCGGGCGCGACCTTGACGAGCTGGGGCTCGGGATGGGCGAGGACGGCGAACTGGCTGCCCGGCACCCAGGATCGGGCGTGCGCCTTCAGCCCGACCGGGACCCGGTCCAGCCTGGCGACGGAGCCGAGGACGGCACCGGCGTGGATGTAGTGGGTGAGCAGCCGTCCGGCGGAGGCGAGCACACCCGGGCTGAGGTCGCAGGAGGCGAGCTGGCGCAGCTGCCGGGCCAGGACGGCGACGCCGAGCGGGGGCAGCTCGGGCCGGAACAGGGCGACCCGGTCGCTCTCCAGCAGCGAGCGCAGCGTGTACAGCCGCCGGACGACCGGTTCCGCGGTGGCCTGGGAGCACACGACGACCACGTACCCGTACTGCTCGGTCAGGGCGTGGAGTTCGGTCAGGGCCTCGTCCAGCGGCTTGCGGTCGAGGCCGGCCAGCACGACGGCGGGCATGGTCCGTTCGTCCTGCGCCGGCAGCGCCATGTCGGCGCTGGTCACGGCAATGGCAGTTGGCACGCGCAGCTCCCCGCTCTTCACACCCGCCGGGCCCACCGGGGTGACCCCAGTGCGCCGGGACGACTTCATTGCGTGACTACCTGAGCACTGTATCCACGGCCGTATGGCCGGAGAACAGCGTTTGTGAAGCCGGTGTGGAACTCTCCCGTGGCAAGTCCCGCCAAACCTGGACAGGTTGAGCGGACGAGTCGACACGGTTTTGGTCTGGACCTCTTGACACCCTGGATTGGTCTGGACCAACTTGTAGAGCGAGCGGTGGCCACCGTGCTCTCCCCCTCTCCCCGCCAACTCCCCACCGGAGGCTCCAGTGGACCGCGCACCAGGCACCCCCAGACCCCGCAGACGGCGGCTCGCGACGTGGTCCGCCGCCACCGCCCTGGCCCTCTCGGTCGCGGGCCTCGCCGCCTCCCCCGCGTCCGCGGCGGACGTCAACAACGTCAAGAACGCGGGCTTCGAATCCGGTCTGGCCAACTGGACCTGTTCGGCCGGCAGCGGCACGGCGGTGTCCTCCCCGGTGCACACCGGCACCACCGCCCTGAAGGCGACCCCGGCCGGCCTGGACAACGCCCAGTGCACCCAGTCGGTGGCGGTCAAGCCCAACTCGACGTACACACTGAGCGCGTGGGTCCAGGGCGGCTACTCCTACCTGGGCGTGACCGGCACCGGCACCACGGACGTCTCGACCTGGACCCCCGACTCGACGTCCTGGAAGCAGCTGTCGACGACCTTCAGCACCGGCGCGTCCACGACGTCGGTCACCGTCTACACCCACGGCTGGTACGGCCAGGCGGCCTACTACGCCGACGACCTCTCGGTCTACGGCCCCGACGGCGGCGGAGGCGGCGACCCGGCCCCCACGGTCCCCTCGGCACCGGCCGGCCTCTCCGTCTCCGGCACGACCTCCTCCTCGGTCTCCCTGTCCTGGTCGGCGGTGTCGGGCGCGACGGGCTACAACGTCTACCGCAACGGCACCAAGGTGACCGCGGTGACGGGCACGTCGGCGACGGTGACCGGCCTGTCGGCGTCCACGTCGTACTCCTTCCAGGTCACCGCGACCAACTCGGCGGGTGAGTCGGCGAAGTCGGCGACCGTGACGGGCACGACGACCGCGACCGGCGGAGGCGGCGGTGGCGGCGGCACGCTGCCCAAGCACGCGGTGACGGGCTACTGGCAGAACTTCAACAACGGCGCGACGGTCCAGAAGATCTCCGACGTCCCCGCCGCCTACGACATCATCGCGGTGGCCTTCGCCGACGCGACGTCCACGCCGGGAGCCGTCTCCTTCAACCTGGACTCGTCCGGCCTCGGCGGCTACACGGCCGACCAGTTCAAGGCGGACATCAAGGCCAAGCAGGCGGCCGGCAAGAAGGTCATCATCTCGATCGGCGGCGAGAAGGGCACGGTGTCGGTGAACGACGCCGCCTCGGCGGCGAACTTCGCGAACTCCGTCTACTCCCTGATGCAGACGTACGGCTTCGACGGCGTCGACATCGACCTGGAGAACGGCCTCAACGCCACCTACATGACCCAGGCGCTCCGCTCCCTGTCCGCCAAGGCGGGCTCGTCCCTGATCATCACGATGGCGCCGCAGACGATCGACATGCAGTCGACCTCGGGGTCCTACTTCCAGACGGCCCTGAACATCAAGGACATCCTCACGGTCGTCAACATGCAGTACTACAACAGCGGTTCGATGCTGGGCTGCGACGGCAAGGTGTACAGCCAGGGCACGGTCGACTTCCTCACCGCCCTCGCCTGCATCCAGCTGGAGGGCGGCCTGTCCCCGTCCCAGGTCGGCCTCGGCCTCCCGGCGTCCACCAGCGGCGCCGGCAGCGGCTACGTCTCCCCCACGGTGGTGAACAACGCCCTGGACTGCCTGGCCAAGGGCACGGGCTGCGGCACCTTCAAGCCCGCCAAGACCTACCCCGACCTGCGGGGCGCGATGACCTGGTCCACGAACTGGGACGCGGCGTCGGGCAACGCCTGGTCGAACGCGGTGGGAGCCCACGTGCACGCGATGCCGTGACCTGACCGCACGCCGGCACACGGCGCCCGGAGCCCCCCGGCTCCGGGCGCCTTTCGCGTGCCGTTCGGGTACCGGACTCACTCCGTGTTGGCCGGACCTGACCGTTCTCACCCGTATCGCGTTGCGATCGCCAAGAGGCCGGTGTGATGATCCCGGGCATGGCCGAATCAGGGGAATCCGCCGAACCGACGGGAGATTTACGCAGGTCACGGCTGTACGACTACGCGGACATGACCGCTCCCGCACAGCCGGGGACCACCGCTTCGGAGGCATCCCGCACGGACCCCGCCGACGAGACCGAACGCGTGCGCCGTGCGTTCGCCGCCCTGCTGGGCGAGTTCCGGCGCACGGCGGTACTCGTCCCCCTCGACACGGAGACGGGCGGCCCGCTGACCGCCGACCACGGTGGCGTCCGCTGGTTCTACGCCTTCTCGACCGAGCAGGCCCTGGCGCGCTTCGCGCTCGCGAGGGGTGACGGCGAGCGGGAGTGGGCGTATCAGCGGTGGCTGGGCGCGCGTCTGCTGGATGCCGCGGTGCCGGCGGTGGGGGTGCCGTGCGGGGTGGCGCTGGACTGTGCGGACGGAGCGGACGGCGGTGTGCTGTTCCCGCCGGTGCGCGGGGTGGTGCCGGACGCGGTGGCGGTGGACCTGGACGGCGGGACGGGGGACGCGACGTGACCGAGGACGGCAAGGACCTCGCCACACAGGGACTCGGTCTGATCGCGAAGGGCCTGACCGAGGCGCTGGCCGAGCTGAAGGAGCTGGGCGGGTTCGGGTCGTCCGGGGCCGGGCGCGGTTTCTCCGACCTCGCCCTGTCCGGGCTGGAACTCGGGCACGAGGGCCTGACGGATGAATTCAAGTCGTTCTGCGAGCGCTGGGAGTGGGGCGTGCGGTCGCTGATCGACGAGGGCAACGGATTCGCCGTGAAGACGGGCCTGGCCGCCGGGACCTACTACGAGAACGACAAGTACGTCGAGGGCACCTTCAAGATCGTCACCAACGCGGCCGTCGGCAACCCGTACGCCTCCGAGGAGGACGTGCAGAAGATGGGCTGGGGCGAGATCGCCACGTCCGGCGCGTACGGCGGGGACGTCGACTACAGCGAGGAGTCCTTCGAGGAGGCCTACGCCCACAGCAAGCAGGGCTGGAAGGACGCCGGACGCGATGTGCTGACCTCGCACACCGTCGCTCCGCCGGGCCTGAACCCGGCCGACCTGCACGGCGGCTTCGGTGTCTCGGACGAGGAGTACGACCGGATGGTGGACGACACGACCGGTCCCTCCCCCGAGGCCCGCGCCGAGGCCGCCGAGCAGCGGGGCGGTGAGCGCTGATGGGCATGGGAGACATCACCGACTCCCTCCTCGGCGGTGGCGAGAAGCTCCTCGACGGCGGCAAGAGACTCCTGGGCGAGACCGTCGACTACACCACCGACAGGATCGGTGACGGCCTGGACTACGTCGGGGCGCACAAGTGGGCCGACGTGGTGGAGGACTGGGGTGACGGGATCGCCTCCGACCTGGGCGCGACCCCGGGCGAGCAGCGGCTCGGCGAGACCGACGAGGCGAACGAACTCGTCCACGGCAGTGCGTCGAAGATCCGGGAGAGCGCCAGGCACCTGCGGGACTTCCACGGCGCGTTCGACAAGGTCGGCCAGGGCCTGAAGAAGGTCGACTCCTCCGGCTGGAAGGGCGAGGGCGGCGACGCCTTCCGCGAGAAGTTCGGGGTGCATCCCGCCAAGTGGGCGCAGGCCGCCGAGGCCTGCAAGACGGCGGCGGCCGCGCTGGAGTCCTACGCCGACACCGTCAAGTGGGCGCAGGGCCAGGCCGGGGAGGCCGTGGAGCTCTACAACAAGGGCGTGCAGGCGTCCAAGACCGCCTTCACGGCCCACCAGGAGAAGGTCGGGACGTACAAGGCGAAAGCCGCGGCGAAGGAGGACCCCGGCCCCGCCCCCGGACCGTTCCACGACCCCGGCAAGGCCGACGTCCAGGCCGCGCAGCACAAGCTCGCCGAGGCCCGCAAGCAGCGCAACACCGCCGCCGGCGAGGCACAGGGCAAGGTCGAGGCGGCCCTGGCCCACGCCCCCGCCGAACCCCCGCCCCTGCAACAGCTCCGCAGCGACCTCACGGACGGCTACCAGGCCGTCAACACCGAACTCACCCACGTCGTCGGCGGCGCGCTCAAGGGCACCGCCGGCCTGGTCACCTTCGTCCGCGGCCTGAACCCCACCGACCCCTACAACCTCACCCACCCGGCCGCCTATCTCCAGAACGTCAGCATGACGCTGTCCGGCCTGGTCTCCAGCGGCGCCCACCCCGAACGGACCGCGAAGACCATGTGGGAGGAGTTCCGCAAGGACCCCTCCGAGTTCGGCGGCCGCATGGTCCCCCAGTTCCTCGGCACCGACGGCCTCGGCGTCGAGGCGGGGCTGGCCCGCAAGGCCGCGGAGACGGGCCTCGCCCGACGGGCGGCGGAGACGGCGGCGGAGGGGGAGGCACGAGCGGGGGCGGAGGGGGCGGGCGCGAGGTCGGCCCGGAGCACCGTCGATCACGACCCGCCGAAGCACTCGCACGACGAGAGCAGCACCAAGAAGTGCGGCGACCCGGTCAACGTGGCCACCGGGAAGATGTACCTGCCGCAGACGGACGTCACCCTCCCCGGTGTCCTGCCACTGCTGCTGACCCGACGGGTGGAGTCCGGGTACCGTCTCGGCCGCTGGTTCGGCCCGTCCTGGTCCTCCACCCTGGACGAGCGCCTGGAGATCGACGCGGAGGGGATCGTCTACGTCGCGGAGGACGGCCGGCTCCTGTCGTACCCCCACCCGGCACCCGGCCTGCCCACCGTGGCACCCCACGGCCCCCGCCTCCCCCTCGACCGGGTGGCCGACGGCTACACCATCACCGACCCCCGGACCCGCCACACCCGGCACTTCACCGACCGGGGACCCGACCTGGCGGTCCTCGAACAGATCGACGACCGCAACGGCAACTGGATCACCTTCGAGTACGACACCGAGGGCACTCCCCTGGGCGTCTTCACCAGCGCCGGCCAGGGCGTACGCATCACGACGGAGTCGGGCCGGGTCACGGCGTACCACCTGACGGCGACCAGCGAGGAACTGAAGCGCTTCGGCTACACGGACGGCAATCTGACCGAGGCCGTCAACTCGTCCGGCCTGCCGCTCCGCTTCACGTACGACGAGGCGGGCCGGGTCACGTCCTGGACGGACACGAACGACCGCGGCTACACGTACGAGTACGACGACCGGGACCGCTGCGTCGCGCAGGGCGGCACCGAAGGCCATATGTCCGTGCGCCTGACGTACACGGACCCCGACCCCACGACGGGCCTGCGGACGACGACGGCCACGACGGCCGAGGGCCGCACCCACCGCTACCTGGTCAACGACACCTGGCAGGTGGCCGCGGAGACCGACCCACTGGGCGCGACCACCCGCTACGCCCGCGACCGCCACCACCGCCTGCTGTCCACCACGAACCCCCTCGGCCACACGACGGCGTTCGAGTACGACGAGGCGGGCAACCCCACCCGGGTGGTCCGCCCGGACGGTCGCGAGGCGAGGGCGGAGTACAACGACCTCGGTCTGCCGGTGAAGGTGGCCAACCCGGACGGCACGGTGATCCGCCAGACGTACGACGACCGGGGCAACCGCACGTCACTCACGGACCCGGCAGGCCGGACGACCCTCTTCACCTACACCGAAGCCGGTCACCTGACGGCGGTGACGGACCCCGTGGGCGACATCACGAGGATCACCTGCGACCGTGCGGGCCTCCCACTGGAGGTCGCGGACCCGCTGGGCGCGACCACACGGTTCTCGAGGAACGCCCTCGGCCTCCCGACCGCGATCACCGGCCCCACCGGTGCCACGACCCATCTGACCTGGTCGATCGAAGGACGGCTGACCAGCCGCACGGCCCCCGACGGCACGACGGAGACATGGACGTACGACGGCGAGGGCAACTGCACCAGCCACACGGACCCGCTCGGCGGCGTCTCCCTCTTCGAGTACACCCACTTCGACCTGCTCACCGCCCGCACCGGCCCGGACGGCGTCCGCTACGAGTTCGCCCACGACACGGAGCTGCGCCTCACCAAGGTCACGAACCCCCAGGGCCTGACGTGGACGTACGCATACGACGCGGCCGGCCGCCTGGTGACGGAGACGGACTTCGACGAACGCAGGCTGACCTACGAGTACGACGCGGCCGGCCGCCTGGTGTCGCGGCGGAACGCGCTCGACGAGGTGACGTCCTTCGAGCGCAACGAACTGGGCCAGGTGCTCCGCAAGAACACGGCGGGCACGGTCACGACGTACGCCTACGACCTGACCGACCGGTTGGCCCACGCGACGGGCCCGGACGACACGGTCCTGACACTGCTGCGGGACCGCTACGGCCGCCTGCGCTCGGAGACGGTGAACGGCCGTGCGGTGAAGTACACGTACGACGCCCTGGGCCGCCGGGCGAGCCGGGTGACGCCGACCGGCGCCGAGACGACGTGGTCGTACGACACTCCGGGCCGCCGCACGACCATGGTGGCGTCAGGCCGGACGATCGACCTGACGTACGACGAGGCGGGCCGCGAACTCACCCGCCGCGTCGGCCGGCAGGTCGCGCTGGAGAACACCTTCGACCTCTCGGGTCGCCTGGCGGCCCAATCGGTGACGGGCGCCGGGGGCCGCAGAGTCCAGCACCGGACGTACACCTACCGAGCCGACGGCAACCTGATCGGCATCGAGGACCAACTGTCCGGCACCCGCCGCTTCGACCTGGACGCGACGGGCAGGGTGACGGCGGTCCACGCGGCGGACTGGTCCGAGCGGTACGCCTACGACGAGGCCGGCAACCAGACGCAGGCGTCCTGGCCGTCCGACCACCCGGGCGGCGAGGCGGTGGGACCGCGCGCGTACGCGGGCACGCGCCTCACCCGCGCGGGCAACGTCCGCTACGAACACGACGCCCTGGGCCGCATCACGCTCCGCCAGAAGTCCCGCCTGTCCCGCAAGCCGGACACCTGGCGCTATGAGTGGGACGCCGAGGACCGCCTGACGTCGGTGGTGACACCGGACGGCACGCGCTGGCGCTACACCTACGACCCCCTGGGCCGCCGCACGGCGAAACTCCGTTTGGCGGACGACGGTGAAACCGTCGTGGAGCGGGTGGACTTCGCCTGGGACGGTACGACGCTCTGCGAACAGACGACGACGTCCGCCGACCTCCCCCACCCGGTCACCCTCACCTGGGACCACCAGGGCCTGCGCCCGCTCGCCCAGACAGAACGCATCACCGCGGCCGAAGCCCCCCAGCAGGAGATCGACTCCCGCTTCTTCGCCATCGTCACCGACCTGGTCGGCACCCCGGGCGAACTGATCGACGAACAGGGCGAGATCGCCTGGCGCACCCGCAGCACCCTGTGGGGAACCACGGCATGGTCAGCCAACAGCACCACCTACACACCCCTGCGCTTCCCGGGCCAGTACTACGACCCGGAAACGGGCCTCCACTACAACTACTTCCGCCACTACGACCCCGAAACAGCCCGCTACCTCACCCCAGACCCCCTTGGCCTCACTCCGGCCCCCAACCCGGCGATATACGTCGGCAACCCTCACAGATGGGTGGATTCGCTGGGGCTGGCGCCGGATTGCCCGGAAGCCGAGAAAGCGAAACTTCCGACCGGCGGTGACGTTCCGGGGGACCCTCGCGGGTACAGCAGGCCGGACATCGGGCGCTACGACTACTCCTGGTCCACGTACGACAAGGCGCTCGGAGCCGCACGAGGGCGTCTCGGCGATCTCGGCCCAGACTCGATAAAGATGTACGACCACAATCCCCGGACAGGAGAGGGAACCGGGACGTTGATCGGTGAGCAGACTCCCGACAAGCTGCGCGGGTGGCGCATCGACAACACTGATGGCCACGTGAACTATTGGGACTGGTCCACCGGGAAGAAGGGCAAAGGTGGCACGTACGGCCACGACTGGTTCCCGGCGGATCCGTCGACACCCGGCTCACGCCACATCGGATGGGCGCCATGGCAGGACAATGATGGCAACATCATCGAAGGCAACTGAAGTGCTGATAAAGAAGGGCGAACCAGAATGCCTCCTCACCTGAGAGATACTCTCACCTCGATGGGGATCGAAGCGAATACGACAACGTACAATGAATTCATTCAGGCTCTTGGTGGTTCCCTTGACAAGATTGTCGAGCTGACCCGAGATTCAGAGCATTCCTTGGACATCTCCGAACTCAGCACAGAGGAATTGCAGAACGCCTTGCGCGATGCAATTGAAGACGTAGGACAAGAAGTACTAGTCGCATGGCCCGCCGACCACGCGGCAGCACGGACGACGTATCGTGATGCGCTTGAACGAGTCGATGACCTGTGGTACCCGAGCATGGATGACTTGGTGATCCTGGATAATCGCGAAGAGGCGCGGCATATCATTATTCTCGACCACGAAGAACGGCTCTTCAGCGCCACCCATACCACCTGAATCCCCCCTCCCCTCAGCCTGACACCCAAAGGGAAATTAGCCGGGAAACCCCCCGAGGGGAATTGCACAACAGCACGAGCACGAGCACGAGCACTAGCACTAGCACTAGCACTAGCACGGGGAACGGGAGCCAGAGTCGACGTGTCATGGACCTCCATTCTGAACAACCCGCAGAGCATTGAGGCCATTTATCAAGGGAGCCCGCCGGACCTGACCGGAGTTCGTGTACACGAAGTGGCTCTGCATCAGGACGGACCGACACTCAGACTCCGCTTCGACCTCCCGCACTACCCCACCCGGCCTCCACAGAAATGGGGAGCGCAGGGGTTCAATACCATGCAGGTCGAAATTTCGCTCAGCGGTCTCACATCGGTAACCCTGGACGGCTTCGGGACCGACGTCGTTGCCGATGTCTCCCTGCGCCAGAACGACGGCATCGAAGTCATCGTGACGTCACCCCGAGCCCGCCTCCAGGCCACCGCAGAAGTCGCCTTCATCTCACAGCTCTCGGCTTACACCAACGAGCCGGCTTGACGGCGGTCAGGATCCCTGAAACACAAGAGGGGGCCTCAGACGGCCCCGCCTCTGCCCGCACACACTCCCCGTGGCACAAATCTGCCAATCACCACCATTGGCACCCCGCCCACCGACCGCAAGGCACCGCCCCACCAGGCACGCACGCGAGGCTCGACCGTGTCCGACAACGCACCGCCGGCTCCCCGGGGGGCCGGTGTCGCACCTGGGGCAGATCTGGCGGTGGCCACCAGTTATTTTTTGAAGAGAAAACGAACCGAATCAGTGATCGACAATATCCAGCGTCGCTTCGAAGTCGCAGATTTCGAGGTGCTCGGACGATTCTCCGGGCCGGGGCCCACTGTGATGGAGGCGTTTCGGCGGGTTGTGCACATATCAGCGACGCCGGTCAGGAGGGTTGCACGGCACACTCCCGGCTTCGCCGAGCGGTTGAACGAAGCGTGGGTTGCGCAGGCGCGACAGGCGGGAGTACTGGCCGACGACGGTTCGTTCCTCGTGGCCGGCAACTTGGAGTACGGATGGCTGCATGTGAGGCTGACCGATGCGACCGACATCCTCTCCTTGGAACCCCCGGACGGTGATCTCACGTTCATCGCCCGAAGCATGAGCGGCCACAGCGTTTGCGCGGCGAGCAGCGAGGGAGCCGAGTACTGGATCCTGCGGGAGGACTTTTCCTGAATCGGCCGAGCGACCTCCTGTGCCCACGTGCTGTGCCCCCTCCTGCCAATCCCCCTCCCCGAGGGCCGGTGCCGGTCTGGGGCACCGCTTTCCGACAGCTCGCTTCTTCTTCCCCGTGCTGGAGCGCCCTTGACGCGGCTCACGGAAGCACGGCACGAACCGAGAAGCGAGCTGCCGACGGTCACGTGCTCACTTCTCGGTGAACAGTTCCTTCGCCTCGGTCGCGTGGACCGCTCGCTGGGCCCAGACCTCCAGTTGGTCCAAGTCCATGCAGGCCTCGACACGCTCGCGGACCTCGTCCGGCACCGGTACGCCGCGCCATTCGAGGGCGGGAAACGGCACGTGCGACACCCTCTGCCGCCTTGCGTTCGTACCAGGCGCCGCGCCGAACCCAGCCGCATGCCGGGTGGGCCCGAGGAGGGAGCAGCGGAGGCTTCGGGCGGGCTCCCGCGCGGGGAAGGAGGGGGGCGCTCCCCCGGTGTGTGCGGCTGCAGACCGTCACCGCTCTCGGGCCGCCGCCGGCTGTTACCCACTTCCGGGTGTCGGGCGGGGTGGTGTGGCGCGGGTGGGCCCGGCGCTGCGGGAGAGCTTCGCATTCGCGTCATAAATGGACATTGCATCTGTCAGTTACAGAAATATGCGCGAACCGTAACAGCATCCGCGCCTCGCCGGTCCGGCCCTGCCCGCGGTCGCACTGTGTGGGTGTGCGGCCGACCGGCCGCCTCTCGTACACCGCACTCCGCCGCCCACGCTTCGCACGTGACAGGCGGGGTGTGCACGACCCTCGCGAAGGGGGACCTCGTGTCCGTTTCCGTTTCCGCAACCGTCCGCCGCGTCGCCGCCGTCGCCATGGCGGCGACCGCCGCCGCGGGCGTGGCGGCGCTGCCCGCCTCGGCCGCCGACCACGGCCACGGCCGTCCGCACCACGCGTACGGTCCGCCCGTGGTCATCAGCGACGTGCAGCACCACTCGTCGGACCGGTACACCCATTCCAACGCCGCCCTGAACCGGGAGTGGGTGGAGGTCTCCAACGACGGCCCCCGGGTCGTGAACCTCGACGGGTGGACGCTGTCGGACGAGGACGGTTACACCTACATCTTCCGGCACTACCGGCTGGGGGCCCACCAGACCGTGCGGGTCCACACGGGCGTGGGCCGCGACCGGAAGAACGACGTCTACCAGGACCGCAACCGGTCCGTGTGGAACAGCGACGGCGACACCGCGACCCTGCGCAACGACCACGGCCGCTTCATCGACGCCACCTCCTGGGGGTACGTCCCCGACCACCGCGGCGACCGTGACCGCGGATGGCACGGCGACCACCGCGGCGACCGCGACCGCGGATGGCACGGCGACCACCGCGGCGAGCGGCACGGCCGTCATCACTGACCCCCGCCCGTCCGTGGGCCGGTGAGCGCTGACCCCCGCCCCGGCCCACGGCGACCCACCCCGGCAGCGCGCCGCTCCCCGTGGAGCGGCGCGCTGCCCGCTCGTTCCGCCCCCCGGAGCCGAACGGTTCACGCCATCGGCATCACCAAGGCTTGACCTGATCATGCCAACCCCGCACCATGAGCGCCAACCCGCACAGCGGACTCACAGGGAGCCCCACCGAAGGCCCCGGCGGGTCCGCATCCGCACGTCGCACGCGAACACCCCCACCTCCACCCCAAGGAGCGTTCATGCGACTTCGCATCCGCGGCGCCGGCGCCCGTGGCAGCAGCAGACGTACCGCCGCTCTCGGCACACTGCTGGCCCTCGCCCTCGCCGCACCCGTCTCGGCCACCGTCGGCCACGCCAGCGCCGACGGCACCCGGAAGGCCGCGCCCGCCGGGGACGGCATCCGGCAGTACGAGATCCATCGGAGCACGACTCCCGTGACGCGTACGGCCATTCAGGCGGCCGGTGTCACCGTCGACGAGGCCGACGAGGAGACCGTCGTCGTGTCCGGACGGGCGGAGCAGATACGCGAGCTGCGCCGGCTGGGTTACGACGTGCAGGCCCTGGGCACCGCCCCGCAGCGGGCCGGAGCGCGGCTGTACGACTTCCCCAGCGCCGACTCGAAGTACCACAACTACGCCGAGATGAACGCCGAGATCGACCAGCGGCTCGCCGCCTACCCGGGCATCATGAGCAAGCGGGTGATCGGGAAGTCGTACCAGGGCCGGGACATCGTCGCCATCAAGGTCAGCGACAACGTCGGCACCGACGAGGACGAGCCCGAGGTGCTGTTCACCGCGCACCAGCACGCGCGTGAGCACCTGACGGTGGAGATGGCGCTGTATCTGCTGCGCGAGCTGGGCGCGGGGTACGGATCGGACTCCCGGATCACCAGCCTGGTCAACAGCCGGGAGATATGGATCGTCCCGGATCTGAACCCGGACGGCGGGGAGTACGACATCGCCAGCGGGTCGTACCGGTCATGGCGGAAGAACCGGCAGCCCAACTCCGGTTCCTCGTACGTCGGCACCGATCTCAACCGGAACTGGAACTACAAGTGGGGCTGCTGCGGCGGGTCCTCCGGGTCGACGTCCTCCGAGACCTACCGCGGGTCCGCAGCCGAGTCCGCGCCCGAGGTCAAGGTCGTCTCCGACTTCGTGCGCAGCCGGGTCGTCGGCGGCAGACAGCAGATCAAGGCCGGCATCGACTTCCACACCTACAGCGAACTGGTGCTGTGGCCGTTCGGGTGGACGTACAACGACACCGCGACCGGGATGACGGCCGACGACGCCGCCGCGTTCAAGGCCGTGGGACAGAAGATGGCCGCCAGCAACGGGTACACGGCGGAGCAGTCCAGTGACCTGTACATCACCGACGGGTCCATCGACGACTATCTCTGGGGTGTGCACAAGATCTTCGACTACACCTTCGAGATGTATCCGACATCCAGTCTGAACGGAGGGTTCTACCCGCCCGACGAAGTCATCGAGCGGGAGACCTCCCGGAACAAGGACGCCGTGTTGCAGCTGCTGGAGAACGCCGACTGCATGTACCGGTCGATCGGCAAGGCCGCCCAGTACTGCGGCTAGCGGTCAGGCCTCCTCGAAGTAGGCGTCGAGCACCGCGTCCAGCTGCTCGTCCCACTCCTTGAAGCGCGCCCTGGCCGCCGCCTCGATCTCGATCGGGTACCAGCGGCGGTCGGGGGTGTGCACGGTGATCGTGTACCGCTTGCCGAAGCGGGGCACCTCCGACTCCACGGCTGCGATCTCTTCCCAGCGGAACTCGCAGACCTCCTCGTCCAGGCTGAGGCGGACGCCCTTGCGGTCGGCCACTATCCGCGCCCGGCGGTCGGACGCCTCGAAGACCGGGCCGTCCGCCGGCTCCTCGGAGGGCTCGGCCGAGTCCTCCGCCGCCGGCTCCCCGGCCGCCGAGTCCCCGGCCGCCGCCGGCGCCGACCCCTCGACCGCCGGCTTCCCGGCATCCTCCGGCGCCTGGTCCTCCGGTGCCCCGTCCGCCGGTGCCCCGCCCTTCGGATCCTCCGATCGCTCAGGATCCTTCGGCACCGGGCCCGTCGGCGTCGGTCCCGTGATCCCCGGGATGAAGGCCGGGTCGAAACCGGCGCCCGTGACGGGCTCGGCCTTCGACGGCTCGGCCGTGGACGGCTTGCTGTTCGCTCCTATGCGCTGCTCCACGGCGGCAGTATGGACGACTTCCCTGTGCCGGAACCAGTCAGCTCACGAACACGCTGACCACCGCCGCCACCACGAACCCCGCCAGTGACAGCACCGACTCCAGGACGGTCCAGGTCCGCAGCGTGTCCCGTTCGCTGATGCCGAAGTACTTGGCCACCATCCAGAAGCCGCCGTCGTTGACGTGCGAGGCGAAGATGGAGCCCGCCGAGATGGCCATGATGACGAGGGCCACGAAAGCCTGGGAGTGGTGACCCTCCGTCAGGAGCGGGGCCACGATGCCGGCCGTCGTCACGATCGCCACGGTCGCCGAGCCCTGGGCCACCCGCAGCACCAGTGAGATCAGGTACGACAGGACGAGCACCGGCAGGCCCACGTCGTGGAAGGTGTCCGACAGTGCCTGGGCGACCCCGCCGGCCTTGAGGACGGCACCGAAGACCCCGCCTGCGCCGACCACCAGCAGGATGTTGCCGACGGGCTTGAGGGACGACGTCGACACCGTCTCCAGGGACTTGCGGGACCAGCCGCGGCGGATGCCGAGGAGGTAGTACGCGAGGAGCAGGGCGAGAGTGAGGGCGACGAAGGGGCTGCCGAAGAACTCCAGGACCGAGCGGCCGGGGGACGCGTCCAGCGCGATCGAGGAGAAGGTCGCGGCGAGGATCAGGACCAGGGGCGTACCGATGATGGCGAGGACCGTGCCGAGCGGCACCGGCTGCTCGCGCGGCACCACCCCCTGGGACCGCTGCTCGGCCAGCACGGCCTGCTTCGCCTCCTCGGCCGCCTCCACCATGTCCTGCGGTACGGCGACGAAGATCCGCCTGCCGATCCAGGCGGAGTACGCCCAGGCGGCGAGCACGGCGGGCACTCCGCAGACGATGCCCATGAGGATGACCCAGCCGAGCTGCACGTGCAGCAGTCCGGCGGCGGCGACCGGGCCCGGGTGCGGCGGCAGGAAGGCGTGGGTCATGGACAGGCCCGCGAGCAGCGGCAGGCAGTAGAGCAGGATGGATTTCCCGGACCTCTTGGCGGCGGCGTAGACGATCGGCGCGAGGACGAAGATGCCGACGTCGAAGAAGACCGGGATGCCGAAGACGAGGCCGGTCAGGCCCATCGCGAGGGGGGCCCGGCGCTCGCCGAACAGGGTCAGCAGGCGCGAGGCGAGCACCTCGGCGCCGCCGCTGACCTCGAGGATCGCGCCGAGCATGGTGCCGAGACCGATGATGATCGCGACATGGCCGAGGATCCCGCCCATGCCGGACTCGATGGTGGAGACGGCGTCGGAGCGCTGGACGGTGCCGAAGAGTTCGGTGACGGAGAGACCGGCCAGCAGCCCGACCGCAACGGAGACGGCGAGGAGGGCGACGAACGGCTGGAGCCGCACCTTGATGATCAGGAAGAGGAGCAGGGCTATGCCCAGGCCGGCGACCGTGAGGAGGCCGGGGGTGCCGCCGACGAGGAGGAGCAGACCTCCGGTGTGGGGTGGGGCGGCGGGGGTTGGTGCGGCGAGCGGATAGGACATTCGGGGGTCCTCTACGTAAATGCATACTGCTTTCGGGCAGGGGGGATCGCGGCACGGCACCCGAAGGGGGCGCCGTGCCGTGCGGGACGTGCGGGTTGTGCGGGACGTGCGGAGGGCGGGCGGCCGTCAGCTCAGCACGGCGAGGGCGTCGATCTCGATGAGGAGGCCGGCCGGCAGACCGACGTAGACCGTCGTGCGGGCGGCGGGCGGCTGGGTGAGGCCCTGCTCCTCGAAGTAGGCGTTGTAGATCTCGTTCATCTCGGCGAAGTGGTCCACGTCCGTGAGGTAGACGCGGATCATCATCACGTCGTCCCAGCCGGCGCCGCCCTCCGCCAGGATCGCCTTCACGTTGGCGAGGGTCTGGAGGGTCTGCTCGCGCAGGGTGGGGCCGGCCGGCGTGGGGGGCTTGCCCTCCTCGGCGGGCAGGAAGCCGACCTGGCCGGCGACCTGGAGGATGTTGCCCTTCTTCACGCCGTGCGAGAACTGCGCGGGCGGGGTGGTGTGGGTCTTCGGGGTGAGCGCGGTCTTCTCGGTCATGCGGGGGTGCCCTTCCCTGGCGTTTCGGTCATGCGGGGGTGCCCTTCACCGGTGTTCTTCCGGAGTACTCGCCGCTGATCGCGTCCGCCGTACGGCGCACCAGCGGGAGCAGGGTGAGGAGTTCCTCGGCGGTGACGACCACGTTCGGCGCGGACACCGACATCGCGGCGACCACCCGGCCGTCGGCGCCGCGGATGGGGGCGGCGACGCAGTTGATGGACTCCTCGTGGCCACCGAGGTCGGTGGCCCAGCCCTGTTCGCGCACCGCGGCCAGTTCCTTCAGGAAGGCCTCGGCGTTCGGCGTCGAACGGGCCGTGTAGGTGGGGTAGTCGAGCCGCTCGGCGAGGGCCCGGCGCTCGGCTTCGGGCAGGTCGGCGAGGAGCAGCTTGGCGACGGCGGCGACCGTGATGGCGACCGGTTTGCCGATCCGCGAGTACATGCGGACCGGGTAGCGGCTCTCCACCTTGTCGATGTACAGCACCTCGTTCTCCTCGTACACGGCGAGGTGGACGGTGTGGCCGCAGTGCTCGTTGAGGCGGGCGAGATGGGGGTGGGCGATCTCGCGGATGTCGAGGTTCTCCATCGCCTCCTGGGCGAGGGCGAAGAGGCGGGCGCCGAGGCGGTAGCGCTGGTCGGACTGGCGGTAGACCAGGCCGTGTTCGTGCAGGGTGCGCAGGAGGCGGAGGGCGGTGGACTTGTGCACGCCGAGGCGGTCGGCGACCTGCCCGAGGTCGGCGGGGCCCTCGGCGAGCAACGGCAGGATGCTCAGGGCGCGGTCGACGGTCTGACTCATGGGGTGTTCGCCTCCTCTACGGCCTGCTCGGCCTGGGTCCAGCCGGGGCCGAGTCGAAGTCTCCCCCATGCGTCGTCGTCCAGGGCGGCGAGGCGGTCGGCGTGGTGGCGGGAGGGGGGTGCCGCGAGGTCGCCGGGGGTGGTGAGGGCGGCGGCGGCGAAGAGGTGGCCGTGGCGGAGGCGGTCGCGCAGGGGCAGGCCGCGCAGGGTGGCGGAGAGGAAGCCGGCGGCGAAGGCGTCTCCGGCGCCGGTCGTGGCCACGACGTCGACGTGGAGGGCGGGCACGGTGGTGGCCGCGGCGTCCGCGTCGAGGGCGGGCACGGTGGTGGCCGCGGCGTCCGCGTCGAGGGCGGGCACGGCGATGGCCGCCGCGTCCGCGTCCAGGGCGGGCACGGTGGTGGCCGCCGCGTCCGCGTCCGGGGCGGGTACGGCGATGGCCGCCGCGTCCGCGTCCGGGGCGGGTACGGCGATGGCCGTACCGTGCCCGTCGCGGGCGGGCGTGGCGGCTTCCGGGGGCGTGCCGGGCCGGTGCGCGAACGCGGTTGCCCCCTGGGCGCCCTGCTTGACCACCAGCAGCCCCGGTTCCGGCAGGGCCTCGCGGATCGCGTGCGGACCGCCCGAGATCCCCCATGCCTCCGCCGCCTCGTCCTCGCCCACGAACACGACGTCCGCGCCCCGGGCCAGTTCCAGCAGGACCCCGCCGCCGCCGATGTCCCGCCACAGACCGGGGCGGTGGTTGACGTCGAAGGAGACCAGCGGGCGGGCCGGGGCGGGTGCGGTCAGCTCGCGCAGCAGTTCCAGGCACTCCGCCGACAGCGCGGCCGTGATCCCCGACAGGTGCAGGACCCGCCCCGCGCGTACCGCCGCCAGGTCGGTGTTCCGCGCCGACATCGCCGACGCGGCCGAGCCCGCCCGGTAGTAGGCCACCTCGTGGGCGCCCGTGCCCCGGTCGCCGGCCGTGCGGAAGTAGACGCCCGTGGGGCGTGCCGGGTCCCGGCGTACGGCGGAGACGTCGACTCCGTAGCCGCCGATCCGCTCCACCAGATGGTCGCCGAAGCCGTCCGCGCCGACCCGGCTGACCCAGCGCGCCGGGTGCCCGAAGGCGGCCAGGGCGCAGACCACGTTGGACTCCGCGCCGCCGATGGCCCGGTCGAAGGAGGGCACGTCGGCGAGGCGGCCGGGGCGGCCGGGCAGGAAGGTGACCATGGACTCGCCGAGCGCGACCACGTCCACGAGGTTCAACGGGCGCGCAACGGCCGAGGCGTAAGCAGCGTCGTCGATGATGACTCCTGTCGATGCTCCGGGTGGCGGCTCCGTTGACCCGGTGTTCGGCGAGATGCTAGACACCAGTAAGCACCACATGCAATGACCGTTGCATATAGCGCAACGGTCGAGAGAGGGGCTCCATGAGCACCGAAGCGCTCGCCCGCCTGGCCGCGGAACGCCTGGCCCGCCTGGCCGAGGAACGCGTCGACCACCGCTTCAAGGGCCTCCCGCCGGACGCCGACGGCCTCACCGTCGGGGAGCTGGCCGCCCAGCGCCGCAACCTCTTCCGGGACGGCGACGGCTTCACCACCCCCGTCCTCGCCCTGTCCGCCGAGCGCCTGGAGCACAATCTCGCGCTGATGGAGACGTACGCCTCCCGCCACGGCCTGGCCTTCGCCCCGCACGGCAAGACCTCCATGGCCCCGCAGCTCTTTCAGCGCCAGATCGAGCACGGCGCCTGGGGGATCACCCTGGCGGTGCCCCACCAGGTGCGGGTGGCGCGGGCGTTCGGCGTCCAGCGGGTCTTCCTCGCCAACGAGCTGGTGGAGGCTCCCGCCCTGCGCTGGATCGCCGGCGAGCTGGCAGCCGACCCCGGGTTCCGTTTCGTCTGCTACGTCGACTCCGTGCGCGGGGTGGAGCTGATGGACGCGGCGCTGCGGGGCACCGCCCGGCCGGTGGACGTGGTCGTGGAACTGGGCGCGGGCGACGGGGCGCGGACCGGTGTGCGGACGGAGGAGGAGTGCGCGGCCGTCGCCGCGGCCGTCGCCGCCGTGCCGACGCTGCGCCTGGTCGGAGTGGCGGGCTACGAGGGCGAGGTGCCGCAGGCCGATCCGGAGCGGGTGCGGTCGTATCTGCGGCGCCTGGTGGCGCTGGCCGCGGAACTGGACCGCGGCGGGCGGTTCGACGCGGCGGAGGAGATCGTGGTGAGCGCGGGCGGCAGCGCCTGGTTCGACACGGTGGCCGAGGTGTTCGCCGGGATCCCCGCGCTCTCCCGCCCGGTGCTGAAGCTGCTGCGCTCGGGTGCGTACGTCTCGCACGACGACGGCCACTACCGCAGGCTCACCCCGTTCGCCCGGGTCCCCGAGGAGGGCGCCCTGGAGCCCGCCTTCCGGCTGTGGGCGCAGGTCGTCTCCCGTCCCACCCCCGAGCAGGCCTTCGCCAACGCGGGCAAGCGCGACGCGGCGTACGATCTCGACCTGCCCGCCGCCCAGGTGGTGCGCCGCGACGGCGTGGAGCGGGCCGCCACCGGTGTCACGGTGACCGGCCTGTCCGACCAGCACGCCTGGCTGCGCACCGAGCCGGGCGCCGACCTGGAGGTCGGCGACTGGATCGGATTCGGTCTGTCCCATCCGTGCACGTCCTTCGACAAGTGGCAGCTGATCCCGGTCGCCGAGGCGGACGGCACGGTCGTCGCGTACATCCGCACGTTCTTCTAGGAGGCCCGCGTGGAGGACCTGGTCATCCGGGACGCCGACGTCGTCGACGGCAGCGGGGCGGACTCCTACCGCGCCGATGTCGTGGTCGACGGCGGCCGGATCGTCTCGATCGTCAAGGAGGCCGCGGCGGCGGGCTGCCAACGGCCGCGTGCCGTGCGGGAACTGGACGCGGAGGGCCTGGTCCTCTCCCCCGGCTTCATCGACATGCACGCCCACTCCGACCTGGCCCTGCTGCGCGACCCCGAGCACACCGCGAAGGCCGCGCAGGGGGTCACGCTGGAGGTCCTCGGGCAGGACGGGCTGTCGTACGCCCCGGTGGACGACCGCACGCTGGCGGAGGTGCGGCAGGCGATCACGGGGTGGAACGGGTACGGCGAGGACATCGACTTCGACTGGCGGTCGGTCGGCGAGTATCTCGACCGCCTGGACCGGGGCATCGCCGTGAACGCGGCCTACCTGATCCCGCAGGGCACGGTACGGGCCCTCGTCGTCGGCTGGGAGGACCGCGAGGCGACGCCCCGGGAGCTGGAGCGGATGCGGCGGCTGGTGGCGGAGGGGCTGGAGCAGGGCGCGGTGGGGCTGTCCTCCGGGCTCACCTACACCCCGGGCATGTACGCGCAGGACGCCGAACTGACCGAGCTGTGCCGGGTGGTGGCCGCGTACGGCGGCTACTACTGCCCGCACCACCGCTCCTACGGCGCCGGCGCCCTCGCGGCCTACGCCGAGATGGTGGCGCTGACCCGGGACGCGGACTGCCCGCTGCATCTGGCGCACGCGACGATGAACTTCGGCGTGAACAAGGGCCGGGCGCCGGAGCTGCTCGCGCTGCTCGACGAGGCCCTGGACGCGGGCGCGGACATCACGCTGGACACCTATCCCTACACCCCCGGCTGCACGACCCTGGCCGCACTGCTGCCGAGCTGGGCGAGCGAGGGCGGCCCGGAGAAGGTGCTGGCCCGGCTCGCCGACCCGGCGACGGCCGGGCGCATCCGGCGCGACCTGGAGATGACCGGCTCGGACGGCTGCCACGGGGTGCCGGTGGAGTGGGAGACGATCGAGGTCTCCGGGGTGACGGATCCGGCCCTGGCGGACTTCGTGGGCCGTACCGTGCTCGAATCGGCCCGGCTGCGCGGCGAGGACCCGTGGGTCACGGCCCACCGCCTGCTGGTCACGGACCGGCTCGGCACGACGATCCTCCAGCACGTCGGCCACGAGGAGAACGTCCGCGCGATCATGCGGCACCGCGCGCACACCGGCGGCTCCGACGGCATCCTGCGGGGCAGCAAGCCGCATCCGCGCGCGTACGGCACCTTCCCGCGCTATCTCGGTCACTATGTGCGGGAGTCGGGCGTGCTGACGCTGGAGGAGTGCGTCGCCCATCTCACCTCCCGGCCCGCGGCACGGCTGCGGCTGCCGGACCGCGGGCTGGTACGTGAGGGGTACCGGGCCGACCTGGTCCTGTTCGATCCGCGGACGGTCGCGCCCGGCGCCACGTTCGCCGAGCCGCGGAGGCTGCCGACCGGAATCCCTTACGTGCTGGTCGACGGCCGGTTCGTCATCGAGGACGGCGGGCGGACGGACGTGCTGGCGGGGCGGGCGGTCCGGCGTACGCCGGTGTGACCGCCCGCCGCCGGCCGCCGCCGGTTACGGCTTGGGCAGGGTGCAGCCGGCCGCGCTCAGGTTGAGCTTGTTGCCGGTGGTGAAGCAGGCCGGGATGTTGTAGATCTCCTGGGCGTAGTTGATGCCCTGGCGGACGGTGACGTTGCCGCTCGCGTCGACCTCGCACGGGTTGTTCACCGTGCACCGCTCGCCGTCCTCGTTGCCGGTGTTGTTGACGGCGACGACCTTGCCGGTGGCGGTGTCGATGACCGGGGAGCCGGAGGTGCCGCCGATGGTGTTGCAGGCGGAGGTGTAGCGGACCGAGTCCTTGAAGGTCCAGTCGCCCTCCTTCAGCCGGTACACGAAGCCGTCGACGTTGCAGCTGTAGATGCGCTTCCAGTAGCCGGAGACCACCTTGATGGCGGTGCCGGCGACGGGGTGCGTGTCCTGCACGGTGAGCGGGCTGATGCCGTACGAGTTCTTGATCGCCGCGTACGTGGTGGTGGTGCGGTAGATCGTGACGTCCGTGTCCGTCATGGTCGAGTAGACGACCTGGTTGGCGCGGAGCGTGGCGACCTTGGTGCCGGCGGAGTTCAGCAGGCCGAAGGTGCGGCTGGAGGACTGGCCGGTGATGACCTCGCCGGCGTCCGGCATGCCGGTCTCCAGGCAGTGGCCGTTGGTCAGGACCAGGGCCGGGTCGGTGTCGGCGGAGTTGGGGAAGCGGATCACGGAGCCGGAGCAGTTGCTGAGCGAGACGGTGCCGGCGAAGTCGACGGTCGCCTTGGCCGCGTGCGGGGCGGCGGCCTTGACGGCCGTGTGCGGAGCGGCGATCGCCGGGGTCGCGCCCAGCCCGGCTATCGCCAGGGAGGACAGCGCGGCAAGGAGAGGCTTGTTCATGTGGGGGTCCCCTCTTACGACTTGGGCGACCGGATGTCTTCCGGCCGCCCTTGCTTTGTCATGCGCATTCTCAATGCGCAGAGGGGGTGTGAACAAGAAGCCGGGTCAGGTCATAGGGGTTTCCCTGTACTTCCGGCAGTCGTCGGCGGGATGGGTTTCAACGGCGTCCGGGCTTGGTGACGACGGCACCGAACAGCGCGAACCCCTTGACGACGACCCGTGGCACGCCCGGCCGGCCCGCCTCGCGGGCGCCACGCCTGCCGACCACTCCGAACAGCCCGAAGCCCCTGACCTCGACGTCGATGTCGTCCGGCACGACGATCCCCGTGCCGCCCCACAGGACGACGGCCCGGATCACCGTCTCCTGCGCGCAGAAGCGGGCCTCGGTGAGGTCGAGCCGTCCGCCGCCCCACATCGACCAGGCGGTGAACTTCGCCGGCACGACCCACTGGCCGGCCCGCCGGAACCCGCCGAACAGGCCCAGCGCGAAACGGGACGTGGGCGCCCGGTCCACCACCCGCTCGCCCCGGAGGCCGGGTTCGGGGAGCCCGCGCACGGCCACCGCCAGCTCGCCCAGCGTGCGCGCCTCGTACACCCCGGTGAGCCGGCCGTCCAGCTCGCCCAGTTCCAGGCGCCCGTCGGCCACCGCCGCGCGCACCCGCCCGGCCGCTCCGTCGCGGTCCTCGTCGGAGGCGAGCAGGTCATGGACGGCGGAGACGGCGGGGGTCTCCTGCCGCAACTCCTGCGGTTTCCCGGGCGGTTCGGTCATGTACGCAACTTTCCCACGCTCGCCGCAGGACAGGCAGGGGCCCGGCCCGGCGTGTCCGGCCGGCCCGCCGCCGTGACCGTCCCGCCGCCGTGGCCGGCCCGCCGCCGTGACCGGCCCGCCGCCGTGGCCGGTTCCGCCCGGCGTGGCCGGTTCCGCCCGGCGAGCCGGGCACGGCCGGGCCAGGCGGGGCGGGGTGCCCCGCCCTGCCGGTCAGGAGCGGTGCCCGCCGCCGCGACCGTGCCCCCGGCCGCCGGGGACGCCGGGAGCGGTGGTGGTGGGGCTTGCCGTGGGGGCCGCGGAGGTGGAGGGAGCGGACACCGTGGCGGACGGGGCGGAGGGCGTGACGGCCGGCTGTTCGCCCGGGCCGCCCGGCGACGCGGCCCGGGAGGCGGGCGCGGACGCGGGCGCGGGCGCGGGCGCGGACGGTGCGGTGGCGGGCGCGGCGGCCGACGAGGCGGCCGGGGCCGGGGACGAGGAGTCCGTGTCCGCGCGGGTGCTCGGCGTGGCACCGCGGTCCGCGATCCGTCCGCCCTTCCCTGCGTCCGGCGCGTCCGCGGAGGAGCCGGAGCCCAGCAGGCCGACGAGCACGGCCACGGTGCCGGCCGCGCCCAGCGCCCCGGCGGCCACCGCGGCCCGGCGGACACCGGTGCGCCGCCCGGCGGACCGGCGCCCGGCCCGCCGCCGCGCCGCCCGCCCCTCGGCCGACCCCTCGACCGCCCCCTCGGCCCGGCCCTCGGCCGACCCCTCGGCCCGACTCCCGCCCGGCCCGTCCGGTCCGTCCGCCCCGCCCGGCTCGGACGGTGCGTACGGCGCGTACGGGCGTCCCGGTTCCGCCGGCCCGGCCGGGTCGGCGAACGCGGGCAGCTCGCGGGTCTCGTCGTAGACGTTCTGCCAGCCGTGCGCGGCGGCCGGGTCGGCGTACTCGTCGTACGCGGGGGCCGGAGCCGACTGCGGGTGGTACACGTTCGGCCGGTTCCCGGGCGCGCCGCCCGCCCCGTGGGCGCCGTACGCCTCCGCCTCATGCTCCCGTTCCGTGGACATGCCAGCGGATTCTAGGGACGCAAGTGCGCCCTGAGACAGTCGGCGGTGATATCCGGGCAAATCTTCGGTGTCTCACGTGGCGGAAAACACGACCCATGAGGCATAACCGGGCCGTAAGCTCGCGGGCATGCAGGTGATCCAGTCGACCAAGCTCGCCAACGTCTGTTACGAGATCCGGGGCCCGGTTCTCGAAGAGGCCATGCGACTGGAGGCGGCAGGCCACCGCATCCTCAAGCTCAACACCGGCAACCCGGCCGCCTTCGGCTTCGACTGCCCCCCGGAGATCCTGGAGGACATCCTCCGCAACGTCTCCACCGCGCACGGCTACGGCGACGCCAAGGGCCTGCTCGCCGCCCGCCGCGCGGTCGTGATGCACAACCAGACCCTCGGCATCGAGACGGACGTCGAGCACGTCTTCATCGGCAACGGCGTCTCCGAGCTGATCGTGATGGCGATGCAGGGCCTGCTGGACGACGGCGACGAGGTGCTCGTACCGGCCCCGGACTATCCGCTGTGGACGGCGGCCGTCTCCCTCTCCGGCGGTACGGCGGTGCACTACCGCTGCGACGAGCAGTCCGACTGGATGCCCGACCTCGCCGACATCGAGCGCAAGGTGACCGACCGCACCAAGGCGATCGTCGTCATCAACCCGAACAACCCCACGGGCGCGGTCTACGACGAGGCGATGCTCAAGGGGCTGACCGACATCGCCCGCCGGCACAACCTGCTGGTCTGCTCCGACGAGATCTACGACAAGATCCTCTACGACGGCGCCACGCACACCCCCACCGCCAAGGTCGCCCCCGACCTGCTCACCCTCACCTTCAACGGCATGTCGAAGGCGTACCGGGTGGCGGGCTACCGCGTCGGCTGGATGTCGATCTCCGGTCCGCGCGCGCACGCCGCCTCCTACATCGAGGGCCTGACGATCCTCGCGAACATGCGGCTGTGCGCCAACATGCCGGGCCAGCACGGGGTGGTCGCCGCGCTCAGCGGCCGCCAGACGATCAACGACCTGGTCCTGCCGGGCGGGCGGCTGAAGGAGCAGCTGGACACGGCGTACGAGCTGCTGACCCAGATCCCGGGCGTGAGCTGCGTACGGCCGAAGGGCGCGCTGTACCTCTTCCCGCGGCTCGACCCCCAGGTCTTCAAGATCAAGGACGACCGGCAGATGGTCCTGGACCTGCTGCGCCAGGAGAAGATCATGGTCGTCCAGGGCACGGGTTTCAACTGGCCCGAGCCGGACCACTTCCGGGTGGTGACCCTGCCGACCGCCGGTGACCTCCGGGACGCGGTGACGAGGATCGGCAACTTCCTGGACGGGTACAGCCAGCCGTAGTCGACGGACTTCATTCTGTGACCCGACTCAACTTTAGACGAAATCTAAGCTAGGATGGCTTCCTGTCGGAGCACAGGAGGCCATCACCATGTACGAACCGATCCGCACCAAGTCGGTCCACAGCACGATGGCCGGCACCGCCTCGGACTTCCCGCACCGGTCGCGCGAGGAGGAGCTGGACATCCAGCTCGCCGGGCATCTCGCCGCACTGCTCGCCGTCACCGACGAGCTGCGCGCCCTGACCCCCTCCGCCGGCCTGGACACGGCCGCGGAGCGCCTGGCCGGCGAGGTGAGCCGGCTCCGGGGCGGACGGGCGCCCCTGCGCGCGGCACCGGCCGCGGCCGGTGACCGCGCCGCCCTGCACCGGCGCGCGCACGCCCTCGCCGGGCGCGCGCTCGTGGTGGCCGCCTCACGCGCCGACACCTCGGCGGCGATCCTCGCCGCGGAACGCATGGACGCCCACACCGCCGCGCTGACCGGCTCGCCGGAACTCAGCGCGGCCCGCTGACCCCCGCCGGGGTCCCTCGATCGGCCCCGGTCCGCGTGCACCCGCAGCGACGCGCGGACCGGGCGCCACACACCGCGCGGCCGACACGCCCCCGCGCCCCCGCCGACGCGCCCCCGCGCCCTCCGCCGGGGCGCGTTGCAGTGCCGGGGCCGGTATGTCACCCCCCGTTCATCGGCCACCTCGGGGAATGTTGGGTTCCGGGAGCACGCTCCCCGGCGTGAGACGTATCGCTGGAATCGTCCTCGCGGTGCTGCTGATCGGTGGCGTGGTGGCCGCCGTCGTCGCGGGCCGGCAAGGAGAGGACAAGGGCACGGCAACGAAGACCGTGCGAGGTGTGATCGGATCGGAGAAGGCCGACTTCTTCGCCGATCCCGACGTGGTGAAAGCCCTGGCCGCCAAGGGCTACACCGTGCGGGCCGAGTCGTCCGGGTCCTGGGCCATGGAGGGCCTGGACCTGAAGGGGTACGACTTCGCCTTCCCCTCCAGCCAGGCGCCCGCCGCCGAGCTGGCCGAGAAGTACCACGCGCGGCAGCCGCTGCCCCGGCCGTTCTACTCGCCGCTGGTCGTCGTGGCCCACCGCGGCGCGGCCGACGTGCTCGCCGCGAACGGGCTGGCGGTGCTCGACGCGAAGAACCGCGGCACGCTGAGGACGAGCGCCTATCTGGACGCCGCCCGCCACGACCGCACCTGGCAGCAGCTCAAGGGGGCCGGGGCGCACGCGGAGCTGACCGGCACGCTCTACATCGCGAGCACCGACCCGGAGACCTCCAACTCGGGCGCCCTGTACCTCGCCGCCACCTCCTACGTCGCGGACGGCGGCAAGGTCGTCACCGGCACGGCGGACCTCGACCGCACGGCGCCCCTGCTGCACAAACTCGTCAGTGTCCAGGGCGCCCAGCAGTCCAGCACGGACGCGGTGTTCCGGGACTTCGTCAGCGGCGCCGGGAACCCGCTGGTGCTGGTGTACGAGTCGCAGGTCGCCGCGCTGCTGGAACAGGAGCACACCGTGGACGACCTGGTGGTCCTGTACCCGGACACCACGGTCAACAGCGACCACACCGTCGTACCGCTCGACGCGGCCGGCCGGGCGCTCGGGGAACTGCTCAGCACCGACCCGACGCTGCGCATGCTCGCCGTGCGGCACGGGTTCCGGCCGCAGGGCGACGCCGCCGAGTTCGTGGGCCACACGTCCGGCCGCACCGCCTACCTCAACCAGAAGCTGACCGGCGTCCGGCAGGCGCCCGTGCCCACCTCCGCGGTGCTGCACGAGATGGCCCGCCGGGCGCGCGGATGACACGGGGGACACACCGCATGACCGACAGCGACTTCCTGCTCACCCCGCCCGACCCCGTGCCGCCCGTCCCGAAGGACAAGGCCGGCGGGCTGGTGCCCGTCGAGGACGCGGTACGCGCCGACACGGCCCGCAAGGCCGCCGCCTTCGTCGAGCAGCTCGCCTCGCTCGACGCCCGCTCGCCCGAGTTCGCCGGCAAGGTCGGTGAGATCACCGCGCTCGGGGCGGGGGAGATGCGCACCGCCGCCGCGCAGTCCAACCGCATGCTGGAGCGCGCCGTGCGCAGCCTGCCCGACAAGGGCGGGGACGCCCAGGCCAAGGTCGCCGGCTCGCTGGTGGAGCTGCGCCGGGTGGTGGAGGACCTCGACCCCCGCGACCTGCCCGCGAACAAGGGCCGCAGGTTCCTCTCCCGGCTGCCCGGCGGCAACAGGCTGCGCGACCACCTCGCCAAGTACGCCTCCGCGCAGGGCAGTCTGAACAGGATCGTGGGCGCGCTGCGCGGCGGCCAGGACGAACTGCGCCGGGACAACGCCGCGTTGCAGACCGAGCGGGTGCGGTTGTGGGAGACGATGGGCAAGCTCCAGGAGTACGTCGTCCTCACCCAGGCCCTGGACACCGCCGTGGCGGAGCACATCGCCGGGACCGGCGACGCGCAGGAGGCCGACGCGCTGCGCGCCGACGTCCTCTTCCCGGTCCGGCAGAAGCATCAGGACCTGCTCACCCAGCTCGCGGTGTGCGCCCAGGGCTACCTCGCCATGGACGTCGTACGCCGCAGTAACGACGAGCTGATCAAGGGCGTCGACCGGGCCGCCACGACCACCGTCTCGGCGCTGCGCATCTCCGTGATGCTGGCCTCCGCCCTGGACAGCCAGAAGAAGGTCGTGGCGCAGGTCGACGCGTTGCGCGGGACCACCGAGGACCTCATCCGGGGCAATGCCGGGATGCTCGCCACGCAGAGCGGGGAGATCCAGCGGATCGCCGCCGACCCGGCCGTCGGCGTGGAGACCCTGCGCACCGCGTTCCAGCAGATCTACCGCACCCTCGACGCCATCGACAGCTACAAGGTGCAGGCGACCGAGGTCATGGCCGGCACGGTCCGGTCGCTCACGGACGAACTGCACAGCGCCGCCGCGTATCTGGAGCGCAGCCGCTCGCAGGGCGCGCTGGAGGGCGGCCTCGCATGAGACGACGCGCACTGGCCCTGCTCGCCGCCACGGCGGCCCTGCTGACCGCCTGCACGGCGGAGAAGCAGCACGAGGACGACCCGGCCGCCCCGAAGCCGGGCACCCTCCGGGTCCTCGCCTCCAGCGAACTCAGCGACATGACGGCCGTCTTCGACCGTGTCCGCGAGGACACCGGCGTCACCCTCCGGCCCACCTACATGGGCACCCTGGACGCCGTGGACCTGCTGGCCAGGGGCAAGGCGGACGGGAGGTACGACGCGCTGTGGCTGTCCTCGGACGACTATCTGCGGCTGCGGCCCGACGCCGCGAGGAAGGTCGTGTCCGAGACGCCGGTCATGTCCAGCCCGGTCGCCGTCGGCGTCAAGCCGGCCACCGTGCGGGCCCTGGGCTGGCACCCGGAGAACGTCACGTGGTCCCAGGTCGGACAGGCCGTGCGGGAGGGCAGGCTGACCTACGGCATGACCGACCCGGCCCGGTCCAACTCCGGCTTCGCCACCCTGGTCTCGGTCGCCTCCGCGCTCTCCGGCGCCCAGTCCGCGCTCACCGACGCCGACGTGGCCGAGGCGACGCCCCGGCTGAAGGAGTTCTTCACGGGGCAGAAGCTGACCTCGGGTTCGTCGGGCTGGCTGGCCACCGCCTACCAGCGGCGCGGCACCGTCGACGCCCTGCTCAACTACGAGTCGGTCCTCAAGGGCATCCCGGGTCTCACCGTGATCCGCCCCCGCGACGGCGTCGTCACCGCCGACTACCCGCTGTCCTCGCTGGCCGCCACCGACGCCCGTACCCGCGAGGACGTCCGCAGGGTGACCGCGGACCTGCGCACCGACGCCGTGCAGAAGCTGATCACCGCCACCACCCACCGCCGCCCGGTCGTCGCCTCGGTGCGGCCCGCCGCCGGTCTCGACCCGGGCCGGCGCCGGGAACTGCCCTTCCCCGGCAGCCGCTCGGTCGCCGACGGCCTGCTGGACGCGTACGAGAACGAGCTGCGCCGCCCCTCCCGCACGGTGTACGTCCTGGACACCTCCGGCTCCATGGAGGGCGGCCGGCTGAAGGCGCTGAAGACGGCGCTGACGCGTCTCACCGGCGACTTCCGCGAGCGGGAGGAGGTGACGCTGATGCCGTTCGGCTCGGCCGTGAAGAGCGTGCGCACCCACGTCGTCGAGCCCGGGGACCCCGAGGCCGGCCTGGCCGCGATCCGCCGCGACACCGCTGCCCTGTCGGCCGACGGCGGCACCGCGATCTACACCTCGCTGGAGCAGGCGTACGACCACCTGGGCACCGGCAGGGACACCTTCACCTCGATCGCACTGATGACGGACGGCGAGAACACCGCCGGCGCCGAGGCCGGCGGCTTCGACGGCTTCTACCGGGGTCTCGGCGGCGCCCGGCGGGCCACCCCCGTCTTCCCGATCCTCTTCGGCGACTCCTCGCGCTCCGAGCTCCAGCACATCGCCGACCTGACCGGCGGCCGGCTCTTCGACGCCCGGCAGGGCTCGCTGGACGGCGCCTTCGAGGAGATCCGTGGCTACCAGTAAGGTCCTCGGCTACCTGGAGTCCCGCAAGAACCTCGCCGGCGCCGCCTGCGGGCTGGCCGGCCTGGTCCTGACCTTCGCCGGGGTCGCGGGACCGTACTGGCCGGTCGTGGTCGCCGGGCTGTACGGCGCGGGCGCGCTGGCCGCCCCGCCCGAGCGGCCCGCCCTGCCGGACTTCCCCGGTCCGTCGGAGCAGTTGGCGGAGATCCGCGCCGACTTCGGCAGGCTGGAGACCTATCTGGCGGACATCGACCTGCCGCCCGGGGCCGCCGGCCGGCTCGCCGCGCTGACGGAGCTGCTCACCGCGCTGCTGGAACCGGGCTGGGCCGCCGAGGCGCTCGCCCGGGACCCGGAGGGCGTGCACACGGTCTCCCGGGCGGTGCGGCAGGACATCCCCGAGGCCGTGGACGCCTTCGTCCGCACCCGCTGGTGGACCCGGCTCACCCCCGGCACCGAGCCTCCCGAGCGGCATCTGGAGCGCCAGCTCGGCCTGCTCCGGGAGGAGGCCGGACAGCTGGCCTCGCTGCTGCGGGACGCCGAGCAGCGCAGGCAGGAGTCGCACACCCGGTATCTGGAGGACCGCTCGCAGTGAGCGCGAGGGCCCCGCACGCCGTTGTGCGGGGCCCTCGGGGTATGTCCACGGCCGGTCGTGACGATCGCTGGTCAGGGCACATCCTGGCCGGCCGTGGAGTCTTCGGCGGGCCTCAGCCCAGGCGCTCCACCAGCGCCCGGTACTGGTCCCACAGCTCCTTCGGGGTGTGGTCACCGAAGGTGTCGAGGTGCTCGGGGACCAGGGCGGCCTCCTCGCGCCACACGTCCTTGTCCACGGAGAGCAGGAAGTCCAGGTCGGACTCGGACAGGTCCAGGCCGTCGGTGTCCAGCGCGCCCTTCGCCGGCAGGACGCCGATCGGGGTCTCGACGCCCTCGGCCTTGCCGTCCAGCCGCTCCACGATCCACTTCAGGACACGGGAGTTCTCACCGAAGCCGGGCCAGACGAACTTGCCCTCGTCGTTCTTCCGGAACCAGTTGACGTAGTAGATCTTCGGCAGCGCGGACTGGTCCTTGTCCTTGGCCACGTCGACCCAGTGGGCCATGTAGTCGCCCATGTTGTAGCCGCAGAACGGCAGCATCGCGAACGGGTCGCGGCGCAGCTCGCCGACCTTGCCCTCGGCGGCGGCGGTCTTCTCGGAGGCGACGTTGGCGCCGAGGAAGACGCCGTGGTTCCAGTCGAAGGACTCCGTCACCAGCGGGACGGCCGTGGCGCGGCGGCCGCCGAACAGGATGGCCGAGATCGGCACGCCCTTCGGGTCCTCCCACTCGGGCGCGATGATCGGGCACTGCGAGGCGGGCACGGTGAAGCGGGCGTTGGGGTGGGCGGCCGGGACCTCGGCGGCCGGGGTCCAGTCGTTGCCCTTCCAGTCGGTCAGGTGGGCCGGGGACTCCTCGGTCATGCCCTCCCACCACACGTCGCCGTCGTCGGTGAGCGCGACGTTGGTGAAGACGGCGTTGCCCCACAGGGTCTTCATGGCGTTGGCGTTGGTGTGCTCACCGGTGCCGGGCGCGACGCCGAAGAAACCGGCCTCGGGGTTGATCGCGTACAGGCGGCCGTCCTCGCCGAACCGCATCCAGGCGATGTCGTCGCCGATGGTCTCCACCGTCCAGCCGGAGATCGTGGGCTCCAGCATGGCGAGGTTGGTCTTGCCGCAGGCGCTCGGGAAGGCGGCGGCGACGTACTTCGACTCGCCCTGCGGCGGGGTGAGCTTGAGGATCAGCATGTGCTCGGCGAGCCAGCCCTCGTCACGGGCCATGACGGAGGCGATACGCAGCGCGTAGCACTTCTTGCCGAGCAGGGCGTTGCCGCCGTAGCCGGAGCCGTAGGACCAGATCTCGCGCGACTCGGGGAAGTGGGAGATGTACTTGGTCTGGTTGCAGGGCCAGGGGACGTCCTCCTGGCCGGGCTCCAGCGGGGCGCCGAGCGTGTGGACGGCCTTCACGAAGAAGCCGTCGTCGCCCAGTTCGTCCAGGACCGCCTGGCCCATGCGCGTCATCGTGCGCATGGACACGGCGACGTACGCGGAGTCGGTGATCTCCACGCCGAGCGCGGACAGCGGGGAGCCGAGCGGGCCCATGCAGAACGGGACGACGTACATCGTCCGGCCCTTCATCGAGCCGCGGAACAGGCCCTTCTCACCGGAGAAGATCTCCCGCATCTCGGCGGGGGCCTTCCAGTGGTTGGTGGGGCCGGCGTCCTCCTCCTTCTCGGAGCAGATGAAGGTCCGGTCCTCGACGCGGGCGACGTCGGTCGGATCGGATGCGGCGTAGTAGGAGTGCGGGCGCTTGATCGGGTCGAGCTTCTTGAACGTGCCCTTCTCGACCAGTTCCTCGCACAGTCGCTCGTACTCGGCCTCGGAGCCGTCACACCAGACCACGCTGTCCGGCTGCGTCAGTTCGGCGATCTCGTTGACCCACGAGATCAGTTCCTGGTGGTTGGTGGGGACGACGGTGGGAGCCGCGATATCGCGCGCCACGATTGCTCCTAAATGAGGGATTTTTGTGTTGTTCGCCCCGTGGGGGCCGCGACCCGGACGCTTCGTAGCCGCTCATCCGGTGCCGACCGCACTCATTTGATCATCCGAGTCTAGTGCCCATCTGTCCAGAGGGCATCACAGGTGAGCAGCGTGAGGAATCCCACGATGTCCATGACTCTTTGCGTCCACCTTGACTTCAACTGGGAGACTTTTTGCCCGACGGCTTTGTTGACCGTGCGTTGATGGGCGACTTACGGCGGCGTAGGTACCATGCGGCGCATGACTGCGTCCGTCCCCGACGCGCCCACGGACACGCCGGCCGCCGGCCGCGGTCCCGCCGCGCTCTCCCTGCCGCATCCGCTCAAGCCCCGACTCCGCGGCTGGCTGCACCTCGGCATGTTCCCGGCCGTACTCATCGCGGGCCTCGTGCTCACCGCCCTCGCCGACTCGACCAGAGGCCGCGTCGCCTGCGGCATCTACGTCCTGACGGCCTGTCTCCTGTTCGGCGTCAGCGCGCTCTACCACCGGGGCAACTGGAGCCCGCGGATGGACGGCGTGCTGCGCCGCCTGGACCACGCGAACATCTTCCTGATCATCGCGGGCACCTACACCCCGCTCACCCTGCTGCTCCTGCCCGGCGGCAAGGGCCAGTGGCTGCTGTGGAGTATCTGGGCCGCCGCGGCGGCCGGCATCGTCTTCCGCGTCTTCTGGGTCGGCGCCCCGCGCTGGCTCTACACGCCCTGCTACATCGCGATGGGCTGGGCGGCCGTCTTCTTCCTGCCCGACTTCCTGCGCACGGGCGGCATCGCCGTCCTGGTCCTGGTGGTCGTCGGCGGCCTGCTCTACAGCGCCGGCGGCGTGATCTACGGCATCAAGCGCCCGAACCCCTCACCGCGCTGGTTCGGCTTCCACGAGGTCTTCCACTCCTTCACCCTCGCCGCGTTCGTCGTCCACTACGTCGGCATCTCCCTGGTGGCGTACCAGCACGCCTGACCCCTCAGCCCCGCCCCTCACGGCCACGACTCGTCCGAGTCGTGGCCGTTTCCGTGTGCCCCGGCATCGGCCCACCATTGACAGTCTCATGTTTTTGATAGTTACTGTCATTTCATGGTGACTATCAATCAGGACGGTCTCGCACCGGCCGGTCGGGAAGACGGGACGCGGCGCGATCCCCGCCGCTGGTGGGCCCTCGGAGCCCTGGTCGCGAGCATGCTGGTGCTCGGTTTCGACACGACGATCCTCAACGTGGCCCTGCCGACGATGGCGGAGCAGCTGGGCGCGACCACCGGTCAGCAGCAGTGGATGGCCGACGCGTACATCGTGGTGTTCGCGGCACTGATGCTCCCGGCGGGCCTGCTCGGCGACCGCTTCGGCCGACGGCTGATGCTGATCACCGGGCTCGTGATCTTCCTCGCGGGCTCGCTGGTGGGCGCCGCGGCCGGGGACGTGCACGCGGTCGTCGCCGCCCGCGCCGTCATGGGCGTCGGGGCGGCGCTGGTCACCCCGCTCGCCCTGTCCGTACTGCCCTCGCTGTTCGGCGCGGACGAGCGCACCAGGGCCGTCAGCATCATCTCGACCGCCTCGGCGCTCGGCCTCCCGCTCGGCCCCGTCATCGGCGGCTGGCTGCTCGACCACTTCTGGTGGGGCTCGGTCTTCCTGGTCAACGTGCCCATGGCGGCGATCGGCATCGCGGCCTGCGTCCTCCTGCTCCCCGAGACCAGGGACCCCGCCTCCCCCCGGGTCGACGTCCTCTCCACCGCCTGCACCGCGGCCGGCCTCGGCGCCCTCGTCTACGCGATCATCGAGGCCCCCGACCGCGGCTGGAGCGACCCGCTGGTCCTCTCCCTGCTCGCCGCGGCCACGGCCCTGCTCGGCCTGCTGGTGCTGCGCGAGCGCCGGATGACACGCCCCATGCTCGACATGACGCTGCTCGCCCACCGCGGCTTCCTGCTCAACACCGTCGCCGCGACCCTGGTGATGTTCGTCCTGTCCGGTCTGCTGTTCGTGCTGCCGCAGTACCTCCAGGCCGTGCTCGGCAACGACGCCCTCGGCACCGGCGTCCGGCTGCTGCCGATGATCGGCGGTCTGATGGTCGCCACGCGCGGGGCGCCGCTCACCGCCCGGCGCTTCGGTGCCCGCGCCACGGTCAGCGCGGGCCTGGTGGTGCTGGCGTTCGCCGCGTTCCTCGGCAGCCGCACGACGGCCGCCTCGGGCTACGGCTTCACCGCGCTGTGGCTCGCCATCGCCGGCGTCGGTTTCGGATTCGCACTGGTGCCGGCCATGTCGGGGGCGCTGGGCGCCCTGCCCGGGGACCGTGCGGGAAGCGGCTCGGGGCTGCTCATGACGCTGCGCCAGGTCGGCGGCGCGATCGGCATCGCCCTGCTCGGCAGCCTGCTGTCCGGCGCCTTCCGCGACCGGCTGGACGTGAGCGGGCTGCCGGCGAGGCTCGCGGACGCCGCCGGGGACTCCGTCGTCGCCGCGCACCTCGTGGCCCGGCAGACGGGCTCGGGCCGCCTGGCGGCCTCCGCGGACGGCGCGTACGTCCACGGCATGGGCCTGGTCCTGCTGGTGTGCGGGGCGGCGGCCCTCGTCTCGGCGCTGCTGGCCGCCGCGTTCCTGCCGGGCACCGCGTCCCCGGTGCCGGCCGGGCCCGGGGACGCCCCGCAGATGGTCACCTCGGGGACCGATGCCGGACAATGACCCGCATGACGGCCGCACGTTCCCCCTACTCCCCCGCCGACCGCCCCCGACTCGGGCTGCGGGAGCGGAAGAAGATCAAGACCCGTGAGGCGATCCGTGCCGCGACCTACGCACTGGTCAAGGAGCAGGGGTACGACGCCACGACGATCGAGCAGATCGCCGAGCGGGCCGAGGTGTCGCCGTCGACCGTCTTCCGGTACTTCCCGACCAAGGAGGACATCGTCCTCACGGACGAGTACGACCCCCTGATGCTGGAGGAGCTGCGCGCACGGCCCGAGGACGAGCCGTGGATCGACTCCGTCCGGCACGTGATGCGCAAAACCCTCGAACTGAGCGAGCGGGAGGATCCCGAGGTGCTCCGCCTGCGGGCGCACCTCGGGGCCCAGGTCCCCGCCATCCGCTCCCGCTACTTCGAGAGCATGACGGAGACCGGCCGCCTGCTCCGGCAGGCACTCGCGGAGCGCACCGGCCGCGACCCGGACAGCCTGGAGGTGCGCGTCAGCGCGATGGCCCTCATCGGCGGCATGATGGAGGTCTCCATGTACTGGGCGGAGAGCGGCTTCGAGGGCAGCCTGCGAGACCTCATGGAGCAGGCCCTGGACGTCATGAAGGACGGTCTCGGCCCCGGAAACCCCTGAGGCCCACGGCACCGTCCGTGCCATCCTGGCGGGGTGAACGGACCCGAGATCCACGTCGAAGTCGCCCCCGCCCTCCATCTGTTCGTGCCGCCCGCCCGCCGCGGCGGAGCCACGGCCCTGGCCACGGACGGCGTCTCGACCCTCGGGCATGTCGTCGAGTCCCTCGGAGTGCCGCTCACCGAGGTCGGCGCCCTGGTCGTGGACGGCCGCACGGTCCCGCCCTCGCACGTCCCGGGAGCGGCCGAGCGGGTCGTCGTCCGCCCGGTGGAGCGCCCCCAGCAGGTGCCGGGAGCACCGCTCCGCTTCCTCCTCGACGTCCACCTCGGCACGCTGGCCCGCCGGCTGCGGCTGCTCGGCGTGGACACGGCGTACGAGTCGACGGACATCGGCGACCCGGCGCTCGCCGCCCGCTCGGCGGCCGAGAAGCGGGTCATGCTCAGCCGCGACCGCGGCCTGCTGCGCCGCCGCGAGCTGTGGGCCGGGGCGTACGTCTACAGCACCCGCCCCGACGACCAGCTCCAGGACGTCCTCGACCGCTTCGCCCCCGACCTGCGCCCCTGGACCCGCTGCACCGCCTGCAACGGCCTGCTGAAGGAGGCCACCAAGGAGGAGGTCGCCGACCAGCTCAAGGGCGGCACCCAGCGGTCGTACGACGTCTTCGCCCAGTGCACGGCCTGTGGCCGCGCGTACTGGAAGGGCGCCCACCACGAGCAGCTGGAGGCGGTCGTGGAGCGTGCGTTGAGCATGCGTACCCAGGAAAGCTGAGTACGGCAGCCGATCACCGGGGACCGGCCCCGGGGTTGGCTGGGGTCATGAACCCGGCACGGACGACCACGGACCGATCGGCCGACCGCGCGGAGGACGACCGCCTGCTCCGCGCCTGGGCGGGGTGGGGGCTCGGCCTGCTGCTGCCCACGGCCGTCTTCTGCACGCTCGTGGCCTTCTCCAGCGAGCGCGCCGGCCGGTGCATCACCTACGGCGAGAACTGCTCGGCGACGCCCGGCTGGCTGCCGGCCGGGAGTTTCTGGGCCTCGCTGGCGGCCGGTGTGATCGCGCTGATGTGGCCCCGGGCCCGGTGGACGGTCGCCAGGCTCGGGGCCGTGGTGATCCAATGGTGCGCCCAGCTGATGCTGGCCGCCTCGATCCTCAGCTTCGCCTGACGTCTCCCGTCCCGCACGCGATGCCGTCCTTGTCGCGGTCCAGGTGGTGCCGGTCGCGGCCGTGCACCGCCAGGCGGCCGAAGCCCCTCTCCAGCAGCCAGGCGCAGCGGTCGGCCTGCCTCGTCTTCGGGAACGTCCACGGCACGCACTGGTTGATCCGGCCGTAGGCGTGGTCGCAGCCGTCGTAGCCCTCGGCCATCTTCACCCCGGGGTGCCGGTGCGCCGGGCCGTGCGCCGAGCCGTGCGCCATACCGTCCATGCCGTCCATGCCGTCCATGCCGCTCATGTTGTCCGTGCCGGTGTCCGTCACCTTCAGTGCGTCGGCGAAGGACTGCACGCGGGCCGCGGCGACCTGGCCCTCGGAGCCGATGCGCACCCACTCGGACACCGACGGGACACCGCCCGCGTCGACCACCGACAGCATGTACCAGCCGGGCGGTGCCAGGTTCGGGTTGCTGGTCAGGCTGAGGTCGACGGTGTTGCCGTCGACGGTCATCGGCAGGTCGACGTAGCGCTGGTTGGGGTCGGAGGAGTGGGTGACGGCGGCCGGGCGGATCAGGGAGGCCTTCACCACCGGCTTGTCGACGGTGATGCGCTGCGCGGTGCCGTACGTCCAGCGGGTGCTCGCCAGCGAGGTGATCCGCGGCCGGTCGCCCTTGAACAGGTACGGCGGCTGGTAGATCGATACGCGCTGGTCGAAGGAGCCGTCACCGGGGTTGTCGCCGATGCTGAGCACGCGGCCGTCCGGCAGCAGCGTGGACGAGGAGTGGTAGGTCCGCGGGACGGGGTCGGTGGCCAGGCCCGCCTGGAAGGCGTTGGTGGCCGGGTCGTACAGGGATGCCTCGAAGACGGGATCCGCGCGGTAGGTGTGCAGGGCGCCGCCGGTCTCCAGCACCTTGCCGTCGGGCAGGATCACCGCGGAGACGTAGACCTTGCCCTGGGCGCCGGTCTGGGGGCTGCCGTCGGCGTAGCGGCCCTGCGGCAGGTCGGGGCCGGGGACGTACTGCGGGGAGGCGGCCTTCATGTCGATCAGGTCGACCAGCCGGTGGGCGTCCGGCGAGACGGTGTGGTTGCCACCGCCCAGGGTGAGGACCTTCTGGTCCTGGGCGGGGGGCAGCAGCACCGACATGGACTGGTCGCGCTCGTCCTTCCTGCGCAGTCCGGGCACGTCGCCGATGGTCCCGGCGTTGTAGTCGTAGACCGAGGAGCCGCTGCCGGGCAGGCCGCCGCCGAAGACATGGCTGCCGGTGTAGAAGAGGCGGCCGTCCTGGAGCAGGATCATCGAGGGGTACAGCCCCCAGAAGGACCAGGCCTGCCTGGCCTCGCCCATCGGCAGCCACTTGTTCCGGGCGTAGGAGAAGTGCTCGTTGACGACCGTGCCGGCGGAGTCCTCGCCGAGTCCGCCGAGCGCGACGACGTCGCCGTTGCCCATCTCGGTGGCGGACGGGTACCAGTGGCCGGCCAGCATGTCGTTGACCCTGACGTACTTGTTCTGGGCCGGGTCGAAGACATAGCTGGTCCTCAGCCCCTTGTAGCCGACGCTGCCGTCCGGGGAGGCGTAGTCCTTGTTGCCGCCGACCACCAGCACCCGGCCGTCCGGGAGCTGGACGTGCCCGGCGCAGAAGAAGTCCGCCGGCGTCGGGATGTCGGTGTAGGTGCCGGTGGCCGGGTCGAACAGGCTGGTTCTGAAGGTGCCGGCGGCGAACGCGTCCCGGTCGTTGCCGGAACCGGCGATCAGCAGCACCTTGCCCGTGTGCAGCAGCACCGAGTGGATGGCGCGCACCGGGGCGTCGACGGACTGCACGGTCCACTTGCCCCGGCACTCCGGCCCGGTGCCGCCCGTCGTACAGGGGTCCGGGTCGGCGGGGACGGTGGCGTCGGTCATCGCGTAGTCGTCGGTGGTGAGGGTGCCGACGCCGTACAGGGCGCCGCCCCAGGTGACCTGGTCGGTGTGGGGCGGGATGACCGGGGTGCGCACCTCGGTGCGGGTCCAGCCGGCGGACGGGGGCAGCGTCCTGAGGTCGGTCCAGTAGACCCAGCCCTGGGTGGTGTCGTGCCGGAACAGGGTGAACGCCACGTCCGGTGTCGTGGACCTGTACCAGAACGACAGGTCGTACTGGCTGCCGGGCGTGACCTGCGGGGCGCAGGAGTTCTCCAGCATCATCGTCTTGCGGTCGCCGTCGCCGCGCCGGGTCAGCTGGACACGGACGGCGCGGCTGCCGCTGTGGGCGTCGTCGGTGACGGCGAAGGAGAAGTCGTTGTCGCCCCAGCCGGACCTCTCGAAGCACTGCGGGAACTGCGACGGCCCGTCGAGGACTTCCAGGCCGGGGTTCCTCACCAGGTTGCTCGCGGCGGTGGCGCGCTGGGCGCCGAGCGGGCCGAGGCCGAGCACGGCGGTGAAGAGCAGCAGGGCGGTCAGCAGCAGTCGGGTCCGGGCCGGCCGGGCTCCGGGCGGTCTGCCCGAGCGGTGCGGCAGGCGTGCGCGCCGGGGCATGACGGTGAACGGCATGGCGGGTCCCCCCTCGATCGGTGCGGGCCCTCGGGGTCAGCCGGCGCGGCCGATCCGGAGGATGTCGATCCGGCCGCCGCCCTCCCCGAAGGTGGCGACCGGGGTGCCGTGCGCGAACAGGGCGCGCAGGGTGGGCAGGTGCTCGCGCTCGCCGCGCAGGGCGGGTGTGGACACCACGTAGTCGATGTCCCGCCAGCCGTGCGGCAGCGTCCTGGTGACGGCCGGGTCCTGGTCCAGCTTGTAGTGCCAGATGACGCCGGTGCCGGGCCGGTATCCGGCGTCGACGGCGTCCAGCCAGAGCACGCCGTCGGTGACCAGGCGGACCTTGTCGCGGTCGCCGGTGTCCGTCTCGCGAAGCCAGCGCGCCGCGTCGCGGTAGACGCGGTTGTCGTCGGCGGTGGTGGCGAGCCGGTCCTGGTGGTACCAGGCGGGACCGGCGACGACGGCGGCCGCGAGGACCGCGGCGAGCGCGGCCGCGGGCCGCAGCCGGGGACGGCCGGGCAGCCGCTCGATCAGGACCTGGACGAGTCCGGCGAGGGTCAGCGCGAGGAAGGGCAGCACCTGCGCGATGTACATCTGCGGCAGGTAGCCGCCCGGCCGGAGCGCGACCAGGGCGAGCACCAGGACGCCGAGGGCGGCGGGCCGCAGCCGGCGTACCGGCAGCGCGCACAGCGCGGCCGCCGCGCCGCCGGTCAGCAGGTACGGGTCACGGCCGAGCCAGTCCGCGAACAGCTGGTGGGCGTCGGTGCCGGCCTGGAAGGCGGAGCCGCTGCCCTCGCGCCCGCCGAGCTGGAACGTGAGCGTGCCGAGCAGCGAGACATGGCCGGCGCCGGGCAGCAGCTCGCCCTTGAGCAGGGCGTACAGCGGATAGAACAGCCCGGTCAGCACGAAGCCGGAGAGGAAGCCGGCCAGGGAGAACTTGCGGGTGCTGGAGTGGCTGCCCTGCCACATCGCCACCAGCAGCACCGGCAGCAGTACGCCGATGGTCTCCTTGGAGAGCACCGCGAGCGCGAAGGACATGCCGGCCGCGACGTGGTGCCACAGGTGGCGGCGCGGGGAGAGGGCGAAGGCGAACGCGGCCAGCGCCCACAGGACGGCGAAGTTGTCCAGGTAGATCTGCCGGTGCAGGACCACCGCGAGCGGTGACAGCGCGTACAGCAGGACGGCGCCCGCGGCGGCGGGCCGGGCCAGGCCGAGCCGGCGTCCGACGACGTGGACGAGGACGCAGGTCACGGCGGCCACCGGGAGCATGGCGAGCCGGCCCTGCACGAACGTGGGCAGGCCGGGCCGGAGCAGGTCGGGCACCCAGGAGACGGCGGAGAGTTGTATCCAGCCGAGCGGCGGATGGTCGTACCAGTAGGTGTAGTGCGCGAGTTCGCCGTGCCGGACGGCCCAGGCCTGCGCGAGATAGGTCCCCTCGTCATCATTGGGAAACGGGTATTTACCGATTCCCCACGCGCGCACCGCGAGCGCGATGACGATTACCGGCGCAACCCGGAAATAATCCGTCCGAAACAATGTACGGCGTACTGAGATCCGGTCCTGTTGTGAATTCTCCGCCTCCGGCCGGAGAGCAACGGCAGTCCCCATGCGGAATCCCCACCCCCATTTTCAGCCCGACACAACCCAGGGATCTCCCCCATGAACTCCCTGGAAATCGGGCAGGTCGCAGCATCATGGCACAGGTCGACCACCCCATTGTGCGGAACATAAGACTCCGCTCGTGCCCGGCGGCCGCATTGCCGGGGAAAAGGTGAACCTGCTAGCTTCGCTGGAAAGCTCGCTGCGATCGTTTTTCCGATCATGCGGGAAAGACCTCCGGAACACCGGGGGAAGTACCGCCCTAAGGGCCCGGGGGCAACCGGGGGGTTGAGAGGGGCCCCGAACGATCGCGTTCCGCTGCGCGAGCACGAGGAAGACCAGGGAACCGAGGGGGGAATTCGTGGTCTCCGCTGTCCTGTTCATCGATTCCGTCGTCCTGATGATCGCCGCCGGCGTCACGCTCTGGTGGATGCTCCATGCCTGGCGCACTCCGGAGACACTGGAGTCCACGGCGTTCGCCGAGCCCGACGGCACACCCGGCCTGTCCTTCTCGCTGCTGGTCCCGGCCCGGCACGAGGAGGCCGTTCTGCGGCACACCGTCGAACAGATGCTCCGCATCGACCATCCGTCCTACGAGATCCTGGTGATCGTCGGCCACGACGACCCGGGCACCGCCGCCATCGCCGGGCAACTCGCCCAGGAGCACCCGGAGAAGGTCCGCGCGGTCGTCGACACCCACGAGGTGAAGAACAAGCCGCGCGCCCTCAACACCGCGCTGCCGCACGCCCGCGGCCAGGTCGTCGGGGTCTTCGACGCCGAGGACGTCGTCCACCCCGAGCTGCTCGGCCACGTCGACTTCGCCTTCCGGCGCGAACACGCCGACGTCGTCCAGGGCGGCGTCCAGCTGATCAACTACGAGAGCAGCTGGTACAGCCTGCGCAACTGCCTGGAGTACTTCTTCTGGTTCCGCAGCCGGCTGCACCTGCACGCCCGCAAGGGCTTCATCCCGCTCGGCGGCAACACCGTCTTCGTCCGCTCCGAGCTGCTGCGGGCCACCGGCGGCTGGGACGGCAACTGCCTCGCCGAGGACTGCGACCTGGGCGTACGGCTGTCCAGCGGCGGCGCCAAGGTCGTCGTCGCCTACCACTCCGCGCTCGTCACCCGCGAGGAGACACCCGACTCCCTCAAGGGCCTCTACAAACAGCGCACCCGCTGGAACCAGGGCTTCCTCCAGGTGCTGCGCAAGGGCGAGTGGCGCCGGCTGCCCGGCGTCGGCCAGCGGCTGCTCGCCCGCTACACCCTGAGCACGCCGTTCGTGCAGGCCGCGACCGGCGTGATGATCCCGCTCGGCATCCTGGCCGCGCTGATCGGCGGCGTACCGCTGCCGTTCTCGCTGTTCGCCTGGCTGCCCATGATCCCGATGGCCGCGATGGTGGTCTTCGAGGCCGTGGCACTGCACGACTTCGGCAAGGCCTACGGCTTCCGCATCGGCGTCCGGCACTACGTCAAGCTCATCGCCGGCGGGCCGGTGTACGCGGTCGTCCTGGCCGCCGCCGCGCTGCGCGCCGTGTGGCGCGAGTACACCGGGCGGCACGACTGGGAGCTGACCTCCCACGTCGGCGCCCACCTGCCCGCGCAGCCCCCGCGGCCCCAGGAGGTCCGGTGACGGCGCCGCCCGCCGACGTGTCGATCGTCGTCCCGACGTTCAACGAGGCCGGCAACATCCACGCGTTGCTCACCCGTGTCGCCGCCGCCGTCCCGGCCGGTGTCCGCCCGGAGGTGATCTTCGCCGACGACTCCACCGACCACACCTGCGCGGTGATCGAGAGGGAGGCGGCGCACCACCCCTTCCCCGTGGTCCTGCACCACCGGCCGGAGCCGGCCGGCGGGCTGGGCGGCGCGGTGGTGGAGGGCTTCGGCCGCGCCACGGCACCCTGGGTCGTCGTCATCGACGCCGACCTCCAGCACCCGCCCGAGCTGGTCTTCGAGCTGATCGCGCGGGGCGAGTCCACCGGCGCGGAACTGGTCGTGGCCAGCCGCTACGCCGCCGGCGGCGACCGCGGCGGCCTGGCCGGCGGCTACCGCAAGCTGGTCTCCAGCTCCTCCACCCTGCTGGCCAAGTCCCTGTTCCCGCGCGCCCTGAGCGGGCTCACCGACCCCATGAGCGGCTTCTTCGCCATCCGCCGTACGGCGGTGGACCGGGCCGCCGCCGAGGACGAGGGTCTCCAGCCGCTCGGCTACAAGATCCTGCTGGAACTGGCCGTACGGTGCCGTCCGCGCGGGATCGCCGAGGTGCCGTACGCCTTCGGGGAGCGGCACGCGGGCGCGTCCAAGTCCACGGCGCAGGAGGGCATGCGCTTCCTGCGCCATCTGATCACCCTGCGCACCGCCGACCCCCGGGCCCGCGCGGTCGTCTTCGGGCTGATCGGCCTGTCCGGCTTCGTCCCCAACCTCGTCCTGCTGTGGCTGCTGACCCGGGCGGCCCCCGAACTGCCGTACGCGCCCGCCGAGATCATCGCCAACCAGGCCGGGCTGCTGTGGAACTTCGCCCTGATCGATTCCTTCGTCTACCGCAACCAGCGGCGCCACCACCGGCGTACGGTGCGGCTGCTCTCGTTCGCGGCCGTCGGCAACGCCGACCTGGTGGCCCGGATCCCGCTCGCCGCGCTGCTCATCGCGGGCGGGGGCATGACGGCGCTGCCGGCAACCGCGCTCAGCATGACCGTCGTGTTCACGGCCCGCTTCCTGGTCGTGGACCGCTGGCTGTACCGGCGGCTGCGCGTCCGGGCGACGGCTCCCGTGGCCGGGCCGGACGTGGTGGAGCCGGTGCCGGACCCGGTGCCGGACCCGCTGGGCTGACCGTCCCGCCGTCCGCCCGGTCCGGCTGCCACGGGCCGGGCGTCCGCCCGGTCCGTCCGTGCACCCGTGCGGGGCTCCCGCTCGGCCCGAGTACGCGTGCCGTGCACCCGTGCGGGGCTCCGCTCGGCCCGAGCACGCGTGCCGTGCACCCGTGCGGGGCGGGCTCCGGGAGACCGGGCCCCGCGGGACGTCGTCCGGACGGGCGGGCTGTTCAGGAAGCCGTCAGTTTCGCCCGGAGGGCCTCCGGGTCCGTCACCGGCAGATCGCAGACGAAGCCGCGGCAGACGTACGCGGTCGGCGCGCCCCCGACGAGGACACGGTCGGCGAGCAGCGGGAACTCCTCGCTGTCCGGGGTGCCACAGGCGACGACGGCGCCCGGGGCGGCGCCCAGCAGTGCCGTACGGTGCAGGGCGGCCGTCCGCTCGTCGTCCGGGGCCGGTCCGACGACCGCCACCTCGCGCGGCCCGTCGAGCAGCGCCTCGGCGACGGCCAGCCCCCACCCGATGAACCGGGGCACGCGCGGCCCGAGTGTCTTCACGACCCCCAGCGCCCGCTCGGCGGCGGACCGGTGGGACTCGGAGCCGGTGTGGGCGGCATGGCTCAGCAGGGCGCCGGCCGCGGCGGTCCAGCCGGAGGGGGCGGCGTTGTCGGTGGGGTCCTGGGGGCGGCGGATGAGCTGTTCGGCGTCGGAGGCGGTGTCGTACAGGGCGCCGGTCTCCGGGTCGGTGAAGCGGGCGACCACGTGGTCGAGCAGCAGTCCCGCGAAGTCGAGCCAGACGCCCTCCCCGGTCACCGAGGCGAGCGCGAGGAAGCCCTCGGCGACGTCGGCGTAGTCCTCCAGCACGCCCGCGTTGGGGCCCACCCGGCCGTCCTTGCTGGTGCGGGCGAGCCGGCCGTGCTCGTCCAGGTGGACGCGGACGAGCAGGTCGGCGGCGCCGAGCGCGGCCTCGGTCAGATCGGGCCGGCCGAAGTAGGCGCCGGTCTCGGCGAGCGCGGCGATCGCCAGCCCGTTCCAGGCGGCGACGACCTTGTCGTCCCGGCCGGGCGCGGGGCGTTCCCGACGCGCGCGGAGCAGCCGCTCCTTGACGGACGCGACCTTCGCGGCGTCGAAGACGCCTTCGGTCTGCGGGAGTTGGAGGACGGACTGCCCGTGCTCGAAGGTCCCCTCGTCGGTCACGCCGAAGTACTGGGCGGCGAGGTCCCCGTCCGTGTCGCCGAGGGCGGTGCGCAGTTGCCCGGGCGTCCACACGTAGTACGCGCCTTCGACGTGCCGCCCGGTTCCGTCGTCGCTGTCGGCGTCGAGCGCCGAGGCGAAGCCGCCTTCGGGCGTCCGCAGTTCGCCCACGAGGAAGTCGGCGGTCTCCAGGGCGACGCGCCGGGCGAGGTCGGAGCCGGTGGCCCGCCAGAGGTGCGCGTAGACACGGCACAGGAGGGCGTTGTCGTACAGCATCTTCTCGAAGTGCGGCACGGTCCAGTCGCGGTCGACGGAGTAGCGGGCGAAGCCGCCGCCGAGCTGGTCGTAGATACCGCCGCGGGCCATGCGCTCGCAGGTGTCCTGGGCCATCTGGAGGGCACCCTCGGCGCCGGTGCGCGCGTGGTGCCGCAGCAGGAACTCCAGCACCATGGACGGCGGGAACTTGGGCGCGCCGCCGAATCCGCCGCGCTGCGGGTCGTACTCACGGGTGAGCCCGAGGAGGGCCTGCGCCAGTTCCTGTTCGCCGGGTGCCTCGGTGCCCTGGTGGCTGATCTCCCGCTGGGCGAGATCGCGGACGATCTTCCCGGCGATCTCGTCGACCTCGTCGCGCCGGCCGTCCCAGGCCTGCCGGACGCCCTCCAGCACCTGCCGGAAGGAGGGCATGCCGTGCCGGGGCGCGGGCGGGAAGTAGGTGCCGAAGTAGAAGGGTTCGGCGTCCGGGGTGAGGAAGACGGTCATGGGCCAGCCGCCCTGGCCCGTGGCGGCCTGCACGGCCTCCATGTAGACGGCGTCCACGTCCGGCCGCTCCTCGCGGTCGACCTTGACGCTGACGAAGTTCTCGTTGAGGTAGTCCGCGGTGGCCCGGTCCTCGAAGGACTCGTGCGCCATGACGTGGCACCAGTGACAGCTGCTGTATCCGACGCTCAGCAGCACGGGTTTGCCGGTCCTGCGGGCCTCGTCGAAGGCCTCGACGGACCACGGCCACCAGTCGACGGGGTTGTCCGCGTGCTGGAGCAGATACGGGGACGTCTCATGGGCCAGTCGGTTCGGCATGACCCCATCCTGCCGCACCACCCGCGCGCCGGGCGTCAGGCCCAGACGGTGACCTCCGGTTTCGCCGCACCGGCGCTCGGAGCGGTGATGACCTTGAGGTGGGCGGTGCGGTCCTCGGTGGTCGTCGGGCAGAAGCCGCCGCCGCGTGTCGCCGGCAGGGTGTGGGTGCCGTCGCGCTCCACGCTCCCGGCGCACGCGTCGGCCGTGGGAGCGGCGCCGGAGCCGCTCTCGGCGCACGCGCCGGCCGTGGGAGCGGGCCGTCAGCCGGCCGACTCGCCGTGCCGCTCCGCCGCGGGCTCGGGGACGGCGTAGAAACGCATCAGCACCGGGCGGGCCCCGTCCGGGGCCTCCTCGCGCGAACGGGCGTAGCGGTCGAGCAGCGCGTGGTACTCGCGCATGAAGTCGAGAAGTTCCTCCCTGGTCATCCAGGTGCCGTGGCGCTGGACCTGGGCCCAGCCCTCGGGGCCGCGGTACTCCTGGTGGGCGCGCCGGTAGAGGGCGGTGTCGAACTCGATCTTCAGCTGGGCCAGCTCGGCGGCTGCCGCGTACTCGTCGGGGGCCATGGCGGCCGGGTCGGGCGTGGTGTGCCGGAACGGCAGCGACCGCCACCAGCGCTCCCGGCCGCCGGACTTCTCGGGGATCTCCTCGATGAGCCGCTGCTCGGCGAGTTTGCGCAGGTGGTAGCTGGTGGTGCCGGAGCTCTCCCCGAGTTCGCGGGCGAGGACGGTGGAGTTCGCCTCGCCGTGCCGGCCGAGGTAGTCGAGGATCCGGCGGCGCAGGGGGTTGCCGAGGGACTTGTAGAGAGCGGTGCGCTCCAGGCTGGTCATCTCGGGCAGGCCGTCGGTCATGGGCTCACGGTAACCCCGGGCGACCCTGAGACACCCTGATCCGTCCCCGATGTCTGCCGATTTTTCTTTGCAGAATTTTCTCTGCGGTCTACGGTGGGGGCTGTGACGGATCGGAACGAGGACCGGGGGGCCGGAATGAGGAAGTGGACACTGATCCTGCTGGGGGCGGCGGCGGTGGTGCTGGTGCCGTGGACGGCGGTGCTCGCGACGACTCTGCCGAGCAGCACCCGCGTCCACCACTGGTCGATGGCCTGGATCGGCCTGGACGTCCTCCTGGCCACGGGCTGCGCCGCGACCGCCCTGCTCGGCCTGCGCGGCGACCCCCGGGCGCGCCTGACGGCCTCGGCGACGGCGAGCGCGGCCGTCCTGGACGCCTGGTTCGACATGACCACCGCCCGTACGGGCACGGCCCTGCTCCAGGCCGCCGCGTGCGCGGTGGCGGAGGGGGCGGTGGCGGGGGTGTGCGTGGCGCTGGCGCTGTCCCGGGGACGCGGACGCACCGAGTCCCGGTAGCCGTGCTCCCGGCACGGTCGCCGTCCCGGCACACTTCCCCCACATCCCGTCGATCGCCACCCTCTCGCGCTGCCGCCTCCCCCGAAGGACACTTCTCCGCAGGAGAGTTGCCGCCGGAGGGGGACGGGACATGCGGGACGGCCATCGGGCGGAGGCCGAGCAGTTGCTCGTGCGGGCGGTCGAGGAGGAGGTACGGCGGTCGGGCGGGCGGATCGACGGGCAGGTGCTGCTGTCGCGGGCGCGCGGGGCACTGGACGCGATGGCGGCGGCGGCCGTCGAGGAGTACGAGGCGTACACGCGCGCACTGGACGAGTCGGACGCCGGGCGGCTGACCTTCGGGCAGCGTTACGCCCGCGCGGGCGCCGGAACGGCCCTGCTGGTGGCGGCCGTGGCCGCCGTCGCCGCCGCCGTGGCCGACCTGACCCTGGGCACCGGCACGGGCACGGCCCTCGGCGCGGGGGTCACGGCGGCCGCGGCCGGCGCGGCGGCCACGGTGGTGAAGGTGGCCGGTGCGCATCTGCCCGCCGCCCACCACCGCGCGGGCGCGGCCGGCCAGCCGGGCGGCCCGGAGCAGCTGCGGCTGCAATGGCTGACCGCGCTGGACGTCCGGGGCATCCGGCCGTTCCTCGACCAGCAGCGGGTGCTCAGCGCCTCCACCGGCGCGAAGAAGGCCGCCGGCCCGGCGCTGCGCGGCACGGACAAGAGCGCGGCGGCCCGCCGGCGTTCGGTGCTGGAGCAGTCGTTCGGGCAGCTTCCGGACGCCGACGGTCCGTTCGCGGGGCGGCGGGCGGAGCTGGGGCGGATCCGGCAGTGGGCACAGGCGGCCCGGGCGGCCACCGAGACCCGGCCGACGGTGGTCGTGCTGCACGGCGAGCCCGGCTCCGGCCGGACCACGCTCGCGGTGCGCGCGGCGCACGAGCTGCGGGACCACTTCCGGGGCGCGGTGGTGGTGGATCTGCGCGGGGACAGCCGGGAGGAGGCGCCGCTGGCCACCCGGGACGCCCTGCTGCATCTGCTCAACCGGCTGGGCGCCCCCCGCGAGCAGCTGCTGTTCCGCGAGCGTTCCGCCCCCGACCAGCAGGTCGAACGGCTCGGCGAGCTGTACCACCGGCATCTGACCGGACTGCCGGTGACGATCGTGCTGGACGACGCCTCGGATCCGGAGCAGGTGCGCGCCCTGGTGCCGGAGCACTCCGACAGCCTGCTGCTGGTGACCAGCCGTACGGCCCTGGCCCTGCCCGGGGACCTCCAGGCCTGGGTGCACGAGCTGCCGGTGCGCGCGCTGGACGGGGCGGGCGCGGAGGAACTGCTGGCCGCGGCGGCCGAGGACGCGTCGGGGCCGTACGACGCCGAGTCCGCCGAGCGGGTCCGCGGGCTCTGCGGGGGTCTGCCGCTGGCCCTGCGGATCGCGGGCTCGGCGCTCGGCCCGCGCTCACCGCGGCAGCTGGCCACGGACCTGGGCGCGTACGGCCCGGTGGAGCCGGTGGAGCGGGCGCTGTGGCTGCGCTACACCGACCAGCCCGACCCCACCCGCCGGCTGCTGCGCAGGCTCGCCCTGGCGGGCCGGGCGTCCCTCGGCGCGGCGGCGGCGTCGGCGCTGCTCGGCACCGACGAGGCGGAGGCCACCCGGCACCTGGTGGCGCTGGCCCGGGCGGGGCTGATCGACCATGTGCGCGGCAACCGCTACCGGCTGCACGACCTGGTGCGGGCCTTCGCGCACGCCCGGCTGCTCGACGAGGAGGACCCGGCCGAGCGCACCGCGGCACAGGAACGGCTGATCGTGAACTACGCGGAGCTGGCCGACTCGGTGCTGCGCCTGGTCGACGGGAACATGTCCACCCGGTCGAACCAGTTCGGCTCGCACGGCTTCCCCTCGCTCGACGAGGCGCTGCGCTGGCTGGACGACGAGTCCAGCTTCATCACGGCGGCCCTGCGGCACGCGGAGGGCGTGGACCAGGGCGCCGTGCTGAACCTGCTCGGCGCGTTGTGCGACTACTGCCTGCTGCGCGGCGACCTGTACCGGCTCGGGGAGATCAGCGAGCTGGCGCAGTCGGTGGACCAGGGGCTGCTGGTGCGCTCGGTGCAGTGGCGTACCGGCATCGCGGCCCGGCAGCTGGGCGAGCTGGACAAGGCGCGCGCCACACTGGCCTCGGTCGTGGACCTGTACCGGGAGGCGCACCACGACGCGGGTGCGGCCCGCGCCCTGTGCTCGCTCGGGATCACGCTGCACCACCAGGGCAACCTCCCGGAGGCCGCGGCCAGGCTGCAGGAAGCGCTGGATCTGCAGACGGCGCCGGAGCTGGCGACCGACCGGGCGTGGACGATGCACGCGCTGGCGGCGGTCCAGCGCGACCGGGGCCGGCTGGCGGAGGCACTGGACCTGCTCACCCGCTCCCTCGTCCAGCACCGCGAGGGCGGCTCCCTGCACGGCGAGGCCTGGGCGCACTTCCAGCTGGGCCAGCTGGCGCTGCGGCTGGGGGACGTGCCGCGCGCGGAGACGGAGCTGCGGGCCGCCCTGGAGCGGTACGGCCGGACGCGCGACGCCCGCGGAGAGGCTTGGGCACTGACCCAGCTGGCCCGGGCCCGGCTGGTGGCCGGCGAGCCGTCCGCCGCGGTGGAGGACCTGCGCCGGGCGGTGGCCCGGCACCGGGACAACGAGGACGCGCGCGGTGAGGCCTGGACGCTGTACTACCTGGGTCAGGCGCTGGAGGAGACCGGCGAGCTGGACCAGGCGGTCCGGGACCTGGAGCGGTCCCGGACGATGTTCTCCCGGATGCGGGACGTGTACGGCCTGGCCTGTGCCCGTCACCACTCGGCACGGGCGACCCGGGACCAGCGCGCCGCGCAGACCGGCTCGCTGCGCAACTCCGGCTTCGCCCGCCAGCTCCTGGTCGACGCGCGCGCCGACTTCCAGCGGATCGGCGTCGCCCACGGCGAGGCCTGGACCTGCCTGGAGCTGGCCGTGGTGGACGCGGGCAACGCCCGTACCCAGCAGGCACTGGCGCTGTGCGACGAGGCGCTCACCCTGTTCACGGCCTACGGCGACCGGCGCGGCGAGGACTGGGCCCGCTTCCTGCGCTGCACCCTGCTGCCGTACGCGGCGCCGGGCGGGGTGGAGGTGGGCACGGCGGTGGCCGAGGAGGAGCTGGCGCAGCTGGCCCGCGCCACGCATCCGCTGCGCGACGAGAAGCTGGGCGACTACGTCTCGGCCTACGCCCTGCTGCTGGAGCGGGGCGTCCAGCTGGAGGCCGGCTGGCAGGCCTGGCGTCTGCGCATGACTCCGGACCGCCACGCCCGGGAGGTGATGGGGGTGGCGGTACCTGCGGAGCGCTGACCCGGGGGCCGGTCCCGCCGGGACCGGCCATCGGGATCGGTCCCGCCGGGGTCGGCCCGGGCCGGCCGCCGGGCCGGTCGTCCGGCCGGGCGGGCGGGCCGTCCGGTCAGCTCTGCCGGGCCGTGGAGTCGGCCTTGGTGCCGACCGGCTCCGCTCCGGCGTCCGGGGACTCCTTGAAGTCGACCTTCTGCATGTGCTTGCTCATCGACTTCATCAGCCCCCACACGGCCAGGGCCATCACCGCGAAGACGATGAAGCCGAGGACACCGGGGGTGACCTTGTTCTCGTCGACCTCCTTGGCGAGGGGGACGAGGTGCGTCACTGCCAGGCTCACGCTTGCGCTCATGTCAGGCATTGTCCCGGATGCCCGCGAAGAGGTCGTCCTCGGGGAGGGAAGTGTCGACGAGGGACTTCGCCAGCTCGTACTCCTCCGTCGGCCAGACCTCCTTCTGGAGCTCCAGCGGCACCTTGAACCAGCCGCCGTCGGGGTCGATCTGCGTGGCGTGGGCGATCAGCGCCTTGTCGCGGATCTCGAAGAACTCCGCGCACGGGATGTGGGTGGTCAGCGTGCGCTCGGTGCGCTCCATCTCGTTCCACCGCTTGAGCCACTCCCCGTACGGCGACTCCAGGCCGCGGTCGAGCATGGCCTGGTGCAGCGCCTCGGTGCGTGGGCGGTTGAAGCCCTGGTTGTAGTACAGCTTCAGCGGCTGGTAGGCGGGACCGAACTCGCCCTCGGGGTACTTCTCGGTGTCCGCCGCGCCCTCGAACGCCACCATGGAGATCTTGTGGGTCATGATGTGGTCGGGGTGCGGGTAGCCGCCGTTCTCGTCGTAGGTGGTGATCGCCTGGGGGCGGAAGGAACGGATCTTCCGCACCAGCTCACCGGCGGCCTTGTCGACGTCCTCCAGGGCGAAGCAGCCCTCGGGCAGCGGCGGCAGCGGGTCACCCTCCGGCAGGCCGGAGTCGACGAAGCCGAGCCACTCCTGCTTGACGCCGAGGATCTCGCGGGCCTCGTCCATCTCCTTGCGGCGGACCTCGTGGATGTGCTCCTCGATGTACGCGTCGCCCTGCAGCTTCGGATTGAGGATGGAGCCGCGCTCTCCGCCGGTGCAGGTCACCACCAGCACATCCACCCCCTCGGACACGTACTTCGCCATGGTGGCCGCGCCCTTGCTCGACTCGTCGTCGGGGTGCGCGTGAACGGCCATCAGTCGCAGCTGGTCAGTCAAGACTCATTCCTTGGTAAGTCGGCGCCCCGGGGCGGGGCATTCAGCAGGGGGCCGTCCCGGAGGGACGTCGTTGCGGGGGTGGCGGTCGGGCGGCGGGTGCGAGGCTTCTATAGTGACCGAATCGGGGGGCGAATAATTCCGCGGAGAGGACGATCATGAGTACCGCGAGCACGCGGCTGCCCGAGGGCCGCTACGGCCGCTCCTCGGACGAGCGCGCCGACCGCAAGCTCAAGATCGCCGGCTCGGTGCTGGGCGCGGTCCTGCTCGCCCTGATCGGCTACTTCGCCTACCACTACGTGGCGCAGAACGAGATCAGCGCCGAGGTCATCACCTTCCAGGCGTCCGAGGACACGGTCAAGGCCCATCTGGAGGTCCGCAAGGACGCCGGCGTCTCCGGCTACTGCACCGTGCGGTCCCAGTCGGCCGACGGCGCCGAGGTGGGCCGGGCCGACTTCCGCTTCTCCGGGTCCGCCACGCGGATCGACAGGGTCGTCACGCTCCGCACCACGGCGCGGGGGACAACGGCCCAGCTGCTGGGCTGTCACACCGGCTGACGTCCGGCGAGGGCGGCCCCGCTTCACCCGGAATGCGTAGGCTCCGACCTGCATTGATGTGATTCTGGTGGCTTATGTCCTCCCCCTTCCGCCCGTGAATTGTTAGGCTCGTGGTTTCGCCCATCCAAGAGGGAACATTCTTCTGGGTAGGGCGATGCTTTGTATTTCCCAGTACCGACGAGGAGCACCCTGTGACCCAGACCAGCGAGAACGTCACCTGGCTGACCCAGGAGGCGTACAACAAGCTCAAGGACGAGCTTGAGTACCTTACTGGTCCTGCGCGCACGGAGATCGCCGCCAAGATCGCGGCCGCGCGCGAGGAGGGCGACCTGCGCGAGAACGGCGGGTACCACGCGGCCAAGGAGGAGCAGGGCAAGCAGGAGCTGCGTGTGCGCCAGCTGACCCAGCTGCTGGAGAACGCCAAGGTGGGCGAAGCTCCGGCCTCCGCGGACGGTGCCGTCGCGCCGGGCATGGTCGTCACGATCGCCTTCGACGGTGACGAGGACGACACGCTGACGTTCCTGCTCGCCTCGCGCGAGTACGCGAGCGCCGACATCGAGACGTACTCGCCGCAGTCCCCGCTCGGCGCGGGCGTCACCGGCCACAAGGTCGGTGAGGACGCCGAGTACGAGCTGCCGAACGGCAAGAAGGCTTCGGTGCGGATCCTGAAGGCCGAGCCCTACGTGGGCTGATCCAGGTCTCCGGTTCGCTTTCCGCCCCCGGCCGCCCTCAGGGCTGCCGGGGGCTTCATCGTGCAGGCGGCCGTCAGGCGGTGGCGGAGCGGTACTTGCGCACGGCCAGGGTGCGGAACACCGCGATGATCAGGACCGAGTAGATCAACGAGGCCCAGACCGGGTGCTCCATCGGCCAGGCCCCCGAGCCGGACCGTCCGGGGTTGGCGAAGAGCACACGGGTCGCCTGGACGGTCGCGCTGAACGGGTTCCACTCGGCGATGTGCCGCAGCCACGGCGTCATGTTGCCGGTGTCCACGAACGCGTTGGATATGAAGGTCACCGGGAAGAGCCAGACCAGCCCGCCGGAGGTGGCCGCCTCCGGGGTCCGCACCGACAGACCGATCAGCGCGCCGATCCAGGTGAACGCGTACCCGAGCAGGAGCAGCAGACCGAAGGCGGCGAGGACCCTGCCGGCGTTCGTGCCGCCGTCCGAGCCGACCCGCCAGCCGACCAGCAGCGCGACCAGGGCGAGGACCAGCACGGTGAGCGCCGTCTGCACCAGGTCGGCGAGGGTGCGGCCGGTCAGCACCGCGCCGCGCGCCATGGGCAGCGAGCGGAAGCGGTCGACGAGGCCCTTGTGCATGTCGTCGGCGATTCCGGCACCGGACGCCGCGGTGGCGAAGGTCACGGTCTGCGCGAAGATGCCGGCCATCAGGAAGTTCGTGTAGTCCGGCGCGCTGGTGCTGGCGCCGATCTTCATGGATCCGCCGAAGACATAGGTGAAAAGCACCACGAACATGATCGGCTGAATAAGCCCGAAGATCATCATTTCGGGGATTCTCGACATGCGGATCAGATTGCGTCTGGCGACGATCAGCGAGTCCCGGACGGACCGGCCGAAGGGACCGCCGGGCGCCGCGACGGGCCCGGCCTCGGTGGCGGTGCTCATTTCACGGTCTCCTTGCCGCTCTGCTCGTCCTGGTCGGCGGTCTGTGCCGCGCCGCTCTGCTCGTCCTGGTCGGCGGTCTGTGCCGCGCCGCTCTGCTCGTCCTGGTCGGCGGTCTGTGCCGCGTGTCCCGTCAGGGACAGGAAGACGTCGTCGAGGGTGGGACGGCGCAGCGCTATGTCGTCTATCCCGATCCCGCGCGCGTCCAGCTCGCGGATGACCTCGGCGAGCAGCTTGGCGCCGCCGGTGACGGGCACCGTGAGCCTGCGGGTGTGCTCCTCGACCGCGGTCTCGCCCTTGCCGAAGCCGCGCAGCACCCGCACGGCGGTCGCGATGTGGTCCCGCTCGTGCACCACGACCTCGACGCGTTCGCCGCCGGTGCGGGCCTTGAGCTGGTCGGAGGTGCCCTGGGCGATGACCCGGCCGTGGTCGACGACCGCGATGTCGTGGGCCAGGTGGTCGGCCTCTTCCAGATACTGGGTGGTGAGCAGCAGCGTCGTACCGCCGGAGACGAGCTGTCTGATGACCTCCCACAGCTGCTGGCGGTTGCGCGGGTCGAGGCCCGTCGTCGGTTCGTCCATGAACATCACCGGTGGCGAGACCACGAGGGCCGCGGCGAGGTCCAGGCGGCGGCGCATGCCTCCGGAGTAGGTCTTGGCGGGGCGGTCGGCGGCGTCCGCGAGGTGGAACTGCTCCAGCAGCTCCGCCGCGCGCGCCTTGGCCGCCTTCGCCCGCATCTGGTACAGCTGCCCGACCATCTGGAGGTTCTCCCGGCCGGTCAGGTATTCGTCGACCGCCGCGAACTGGCCGGACAGGCCGATGGAGCGGCGCACGGCGTCGGGGTGCCGCAGGACGTCCACGCCCGCGACGACGGCCCTGCCGCTGTCGGGGCGCAGCAGGGTGGTCAGGCAGCGGACCGTCGTCGTCTTGCCGGCGCCGTTCGGCCCGAGCAGCCCGAGCACCGTGCCCTCGGGCACATCGAGGTCGACGCCGTCCAGCGCCCTTACGTCGCCGAAGGTCTTCACCAGACCTTCGGCATGGATGGCGCCTGGCATGTCTGTCTCCACATCGTCGGGGACGGAGGTGCGGGATCTTCGTGCGGACCGGCGAGCACACGAGAGACACTAACGCGATGTATCGCGTTGCTCAATGCATTTCACCCGAACAGGTGGCGGGGGTGTGGCTCGGCGCGGCGCGCGCCGGGGTCAGTCGATGACGGTGCAGCCGGGATCAGTCGAGGATTGTGCAGCCGGGATCAGTCGATGACCGTATAGCGGCGTCAGCCGAGGACCGTGCAGCCGGGATCAGTCGAGGACCGTGCAGCCGGCGTCAGTCGATGACCGTGTAGCCGGCGTCCCGCAGGGCCTGGCCGAGTTCGACGCAGTGGGCCGGGCCCTTCGTCTCCAGGTGCAGCTCCACCTCCGCCTCGCTGAGACCGAGCCGGGGGTCGGTGCGGACGTGGCTGACGTCGAGGACGTTGGCGTCGACTGCCGACAGCACGCCGAGGAGCGTCGCGAGCGCGCCCGGCCGGTCCGTCAGCCGCAGCCGCACGGCCAGGTAGCGGCCCTGCGCGGCCATGCCGTGCCGCAGCACCCGCTGCATCAGCACCGGGTCGACGTTGCCGCCGGAGAGCACCGCGACGACCGGTCCCCCGAAGGTGTGCGGCGCCGCCAGCAGCGCCGCGACCGGACTCGCCCCGGCCGGCTCCACGACCAGCTTGGCCCGCTCCAGGCAGAGCAGCAGCGCGGCCGACAGCTGGTCCTCGCTGACCGTGCGCACCTCGTCGACCAGCTCGCCGACGATCCCGAACGGCACCACGCCCGGCCGGCCCACCTTGATGCCGTCGGCCATCGTCGCCGGGTTCTCCAGCGACACCGGCCGGCCCGCGGCGAGCGAGGGCGGGTAACAGGCCGCACCCTCCGCCTGCACACCGACGATCCGGACGTCCGGCCGCAGCGCCTTCACCGCCACCGCGATGCCGGCCGCGAGCCCGCCGCCGCCCATGCCGACGACGACCGTGCGCACCTCCGGGCACTGCTCCAGGATCTCCAGGCCGACCGTGCCCTGGCCGGCGATCACGTCCGGGTGGTCGAAGGGGTGGATGAACACCGCGCCCGTCCCGGCCGCGTACTCCTGGGCGGCGGCCAGCGTCTCGTCCACCACCTGGCCGTGCAGGCGCACCTCGGCGCCGTACTCCCGGGTCGCGCTGATCTTGGGCAGCGGCGCGCCCTTCGGCATGAACACCGTCGCGTGCACGCCCAGCAGCGAGGAGGCCAGCGCCACTCCCTGCGCGTGGTTCCCGGCGCTCGCCGCCACCACGCCCGCCGCCCGCTCCTCCGGGAGCAGCCCGGCGATCCGCACATAGGCGCCGCGCAGTTTGAACGAGCCGGTCCGCTGGAGGTTCTCGCACTTCAGGTGCACCGGCGCGCCCACCAGCTGGGACAGGTGCCGGCTGCCCTCCATCGCCGTCACCCGTGCCACACCCGAGAGCATCTTCTGGGCGCCGCGCACATCGTCGAGGGTGACGGAACGCAAGGAGTCGGCCGTGCGGTAGCTCATGACTCCAGCATCGCAGTTCACGTTTGGCGACGACGGGTGTGACCAAGCTGCGAGACCGGTTTGCGCAGCGCCGGTACGGCCCGGCGCCCGGCCGCGTACCCTGTCCCCCAACCCAGCAGCCCTTCATGAAGCGAGCCTCCGGCCATGCCCACAACACCTGAAATGTCGATGGACATGACGACCGTCGGTGACACCGGCCTCCTCGACACCCTCCAGCACGAGGTGGCGGTGTTCGCCCGCCGTGCCGAACAGACGCGGCTCGGTGGCGTCGGCCAGGTGCGCAACTCCATGGACCGCGCCGCGTACCTGCTGCTCAACCGCCTCGACAAGGAAGGCCCGATGGGCGTCAAGGCGCTCGCCGCGAGCATGGGCATCGACTCCTCCACGGTCACCCGGCAGGTGGCGCCCCTGGTCGACACCGGGCTCGTCAAGCGCACCTCGCACCCGGAAGACGGGCGTGCGGTGGTGCTCCAGCTGTCGCCGCGCGGCGCGGCCCGGCTGGAGGAGGTCCGCTCGTCCAGGCGTCAGCTCATGGCCGAGCTGACACACGACTGGGCGCCGGAGGAGCGCGAGCAGTTCTGCACGCTCCTCACTCGCTTCAATCACGCGCTGTCGGCACGGATGACGGTGCAGGGCGTCCCGGCGGCGGAGCAGCCGCCGGCCTCCTGAGCCGGGCGCCGTACCGGACGGCTCCGGAAGTCTTGACCCCGGGCCGCCGTCGGCCTCATATGAGACAGGGCCCGGACGGGTCCCGTCGGGGGGAGGCGCGGTGCGTGATCGGCCACTGTCCCGCGAGGCCCGCCGGGCCCGGGAGTTCGAGTCGTTCGTCGCGGGCGCGGCCGGGCGTCTGCTGCACGCCGCCACGCTGCTCACCGCCGAGGCGCCGGACGCCAACCCCCGCGCGCGGCGGCTGCTGACGCTGGCGCTCGCCCACACCTACGCCCGCTGGGACCGGCTGCGCGGGGAGGACCCCTACGACTGCGCCCGCCAGCACCTCGCCACCCGTTTCGCCCGCACCACCTGGCACCGGTACGGCGTCTTCGGCCGCGCCCGCCCCGATCCGGGCAGCCCGCTCGCCGCGCTCACACCCCGGGAACGGCTGATCCTCGTCCTGCGGCTCTACGAAGGCGTGGCCGAGGAACAGGCGGCGGCCCTGCTCGGTCTGCCGGCGGAACGCGTCCACGCCCTCTGCGACCGGGCGACGGCCACCGTGCTGCACCCCGCCCGGCAGCCGGCCCCGCGGGCGGTGGGCGCGAAGGCGGCGGCGTCGTGAGAGGCGCGGGGCGGGCCGCTTCGCCGGGCGGGGCCGCGCGACGGCGTGGGTGCGGGCCGGGGAGGGCGCGGTGAAGCGGAGCGAGCGGGAGGCCGCCGTGCGGCGGATCATGGAGCGGGCCGTGCCGCCGGTACCGCCGGACCTGTGGGGCGAGGCGGTGCGCCGCGGGGAGCGTCTGCTGCGCCACCGGCGGGTCGTCCTGCGGGTGCTGTGGCTGCTGGCGTGCGCCGCGGCCGTCGCGTTCGCCGTGTGGGCGGCCGGCGCCCACCCCTGGGTGGAGCCGCCCTCGCAGACGACTCCACCGGTCAGCGGCTGGTGAACCCGGCCGGCTGCTAGCCGAGGGCCTGCTTGAGGTCCTCCAGCAGGTCCTCGACGTTCTCGATGCCCACCGACAGGCGCACCAGGTCCGCCGGGACCTCCAGCTGGGAACCGGCCACGGACGCGTGCGTCATCCGGCCGGGGTGCTCGATCAGGGACTCGACGCCGCCGAGGGACTCGCCGAGGGTGAAGACCTTGGCGCGGTTGCAGACCTCCAGCGCGGCCTGCTCGCCGCCCTCGACCCGGAACGACACCATGCCGCCGAACGCCTTCATCTGCTTGACGGCGACGTCGTGGCCGGGGTGGTCGGGCAGCCCCGGGTAGCACACGCCGGTCACGCGCGGGTGCCGGGTCAGCATGTCGGCGATCTTCGTGGCGTTCTCGCTGTGCCGGTCCATGCGCACCGCGAGGGTCTTGGTGCCGCGCAGCACCAGCCAGGAGTCGAAGGGGCCGGCGACGGCGCCCATCGCGTTCTGGTGGTAGGCCAGCTCCTCGCCGAGCCCCTGGTCGGAGACGATCAGCGCACCGCCGACCACGTCCGAGTGGCCGCCCATGTACTTCGTGAGCGAGTGCACGACGACGTCCGCCCCGAGGGACAGCGGCTGCTGGAGGTAGGGGGTGGCGAAGGTGTTGTCGACGACGAGCTTGGCGCCGCCGTCGTGGGCGACCTGCGCGACCGCGGCGATGTCGGTGATGCCGAGCAGCGGGTTCGAGGGGGTCTCCACCCAGACGGCCTTGGTCTTCGGGGTGATCGCGGCCCGGACGGCGGCCGGGTCGCTGGTGTCGGCGACCGACCACTCCACACCCCAGCGGGTGGCGACCTTGGCGAAGAGCCGGAAGGTGCCGCCGTAGGCGTCGTTCGGGATCACCACGTGGTCGCCGGGGGTGAGCAGCGTGCGCAGCAGGGTGTCCTCGGCCGCCAGGCCGGACGCGAAGGCGAGGCCGCGGCGACCGCCCTCCAGCGCGGCGAGGTTCTCCTCCAGGGCGGTGCGGGTGGGATTGGCGCTGCGGCTGTACTCGTAGCCGCCGCGCAGCCCGCCGACGCCGTCCTGCTTGTAGGTCGAGACCTGGTAGATCGGCGGGACGACCGCGCCGGTGAGGGGATCCGCGGTGTTGCCCGCGTGGATCGCGAGGGTCTCGAAGTGGTCACTGATATGCCTGTCGCTCATGTGCATCGAGCGTAGTGCGCCCGGCAGGTTCCTGACGTCCGCAATGAGCTAGTCGTCATGTTCTGCAATCTCTCTGTCATGCTCTGACCGGGAGTTATCCACAGGGTGGCGACGGGGTTCGCCAATTGTCGGCGGCGTCTGGTTCGCTTGTGGCATGGCGATTCTCTGGCTGCTGATGGCGCTGCTCATGCTGGGCCTCGTCCTGCTTCCGGTCATGCGGCGCAGGCGCGGCGTGATCCAGCAGGTTCCCCCGGGTCACCCGGACGCCGCCGACCCGGCGGCCTACGGATTCGTGCCCCAGGAGGAGCTGGACGTGCGCCTGCCCGGCCCCGACCAGGACCTGCTGGCGGTCCTGGAACTGGTGCAGCGCACCCAGGACTACCGGGCCGCCGCCCAGCTGCTGGCCGGCACGGAGTCCGAGGGCGAGCGGCGCTGGCAGCGGGTCCAGGCGTTCGCCGGTGCCGCCGCGCTGGAGCTGCAGCAGCGGCCCGGCGGGGTGCACGAGACGCCGGGCGGCCAGTGGCTGCGGGTGTGGCGGGCCGAGCAGCCCAAGGACGCGGGCGCCGCCGCCGTCCACGCGGAGTTCCTGGTGCAGCAGGCCTGGCGGACGGCGACGCCGGGCACGGACGAATTCCGGATCATCATGGAGGAGGCCCGGGAGGCCTGCTCCCAGGCGGCCCTGCTGGCCCCCGGCGACCCGGTGCCGTATGTCGTGGAGCTGTCGATCGCGCGCGGGCTGGCCTGTCCGCGGGCCGAGTTCGAGCAGCTGTGGCTGAAGATCCTCGACCGTGCTCCGCTCCACATGGGCGCGCACCTGGCCGCGCTGCACTACTGGTGCGAGAAGTGGCACGGCTCGCGTGAGCAGGCGTACTCCTTCGCCGAGGCCGCCGCGGCGCGGGCCCCGGAGGGCTCCCCGCTGGCCGCGCTGCCGCTGTTCGCGGTGTTCGAGCACCTCCCGGAAGTGAATCTGGTCAGGAGCTTCTACCAGAGCGAGGTCGTCACCAGGGCGATCCACGGCGCGCTGCACGCGGTGCACTCGGCCGACCCCGACGACCCGACGCTCCCGCACGTGCGCCATCTGCTGATCTCCTTCCTGGTCAGCGCGGAGCGCTGGGCCGAGGCCATGGACCAGCTGGTGCACGTGGACGGGCACGTGGGCGCGCTGCCGTGGACCCTGTCCGACGACCCGGCCGCCGCCTTCGCCCTCCACCGCGCGCTGGCGGTCGCCGGGTACGAGGCCAACGGCGGCAGCCCGGCCACCCTGCCCGGCTGACCGACACCGCACCCCGTACCGCCAGGGGCCTCTGACACCGCCAGGGGCGGGCCAACCGACACCGCACCCCGTACCGCCAGGGGCCTCTGACACCGCCTGGGGCGGGCCAACTGCATTGCCCTGCTGACCTGCGGTAGGGCATACTCCGGCATCCCCCCACACCGCACCACCCGCATCACTCGCACCACCGGAACCGGTCATCCGTCAGATCGGCGCTCCGTCATGCCCTTTTTCCATCGTTTTGTCATGTCCTCATTCTGAGGTCCTGTGGGGGGATCTGCCCTATGGGCGCAACTCTGCGCGCGCTGCGCGCCCTCGTCCTGCTGCTCGGCTTCTATCTGCTGAGCCTCGTCCTGCTCGCCGCGCTGATCGGCATCGACGTCCTCGTCTTCAGCTGGGGACACGGCCCGCTCACGCTGAAGGTCGGCATCATCACGGTGCTGCTGGCCGTCCCCGTCGTCCGCGGCCTGCTCATGCTGCGCACCCCCAAGGGCGAGGACCCGCCCGGCATCCCGGTCACGGACGCCGACGAGCCCCGGCTGTGGGCACTGGTCCGGGAGCTGGCCACGGCGGCCGGCACCCGCGCCCCGCACCGGATCGTGCTCACCGGCGAGGTCAACGCCTCCGTCAGCGAGAACCCTCGGCTGCTCGGCCTGTTCCCCGGACGGCGCCTGCTCACGCTCGGCGTCCCGCTGCTGATCGGTCTGACCGAGGCCCAGCTGCGGTCCGTGCTCGCCCACGAGTTCGGGCACTTCACCGGCGGTGACACCCGGCTGTCCGCGCTCGTCGTGCGCGGACGCGTGCAGATCGGCCGCGTCATCGGCCAGTTCCACGAGCGGGCGGACGACAAGGTGGCCGCCGACCGGGCCCGCCAGGAGCGGGCGTCCGCCAAGCGGGTCGCCAAGGGCAAGACGGCCAAGCAGGTCAACACCGCCGGCGTCGGGGCGACGTACCGGACGATGGCACGGATCTACACCGCGTACGGCAAGCTCTACCTGCGCGCCTCCCTCTCCACCGCGCGCGGCCAGGAGTACGCCGCCGACCTGGCCGCCGCCCGGATCGCCGGACGCGACGCGACCGCGTCGGCGCTCCGCGAGATCCCGGCGCTGTCCGCCTCCCACGACTTCTACGTGGAGTCCTACGCCACCCTGGGCCTCCAGGCCCGGCTGATGCCGCCGCTCGGCGAGTTCTTCGGCGGCTTCGGCCGGCTGCTGACCGCCCGGGAAGCGGAACTGGCGGAGCTGCGCCGGGAGCTGCCGGACGAGCCGGCCGGGCCGTACGACTCCCACCCGCCGATCGCCGAGCGCGTCCGCCGGATCGAGGCGCTGCCCGCCGACGGACGCGCCGACGAGGCCACGGGCGCGGCGCTGGCGCTGCTGACCGACCCGGCGCGCACCCTGGCCGCGCTGGAGGACGCCGTCCTCGTCAACAGGCTGCTCGCCTACCCCCGCGCCGCCGGCTGGCAGGAACTGCTGGACGCCTCGATGGCCGCGGGCCTGTCGTCCGCGCAGACCCCGCTGCACCAGGCGCTGGCCGCGTACACCGGGCAGCCGGCGACGCTGGCCGCGCTGCTGGACGTCATCGACGACGGCCGGCTGTGGCGGCTGGCGGAGCGGCTGCCGCTGTCGGAGGAGGCGGCCGCCGCGAAGGGACGGGTCTTCCGCGAGTTCGTACGGCCCGGGCTGCACCGCTCGCTGCGCACCATGGTGCTGGCCGACTTCAGCTCCCGTTCGCTGCTGCACTGGGAGTTCTCCTGGACGCGCCCGGCGGAGGTGCGGCTGCCCGGCTGGGGCTCGGAGACGACGGACGACACCCCCGAGGCCGCGCTGGAGGCGGCCCTGGAGGCGGCGATCGCCGACCACCCCGACACCTCCCCACTGCGCGCGCTGCTGCCGCCGGCCGTGCAGAACGCCTGACAAGCCCCTTCCGAGCGAACGAACGGACCGATCCCGATGACCGTCCTCTTCTGGATCCTGGGCATCCTGGCCGTCCCCACAGGGATCTTCGTACTGTGGCTGGCCTGGGTGTTCGTCAAAGAGCTGTTCTCCCCGAGCCGTGACGACGGCTCGGAGGCCCAGGAGGCCGCGGAGAAGCTCGGCCTGCTGCCCGCCGAGCGGCAGAACACCGAGCTGGCCGCGCCCCTGCCGGCGGAGTGCGCCGCCGCGCTCGCCGCGGCGCGCGGCGGTGACTGGCGGCCGGCCGCCGACCTGCTCACGGAGATCGGCCGGGACTGGGACCGGCGGTCGTCGGCCGCCTATCTGCTGGCGGAGCTGGCGGCCGAGGAGGACACGTGGCTGCTGGCGTGGGAGGCCGAGCGGCGTGACGATCCGGACGCGGCCGTGGTCCGGGCCCGCAGCACGGTGATCCTGGCCTGGGAGCTGCGGGGCGGCAAGCGGGCGCAGTACACGACCCGGGAGCAGTTCGACGGCTTCCACCGCACGCTGGCCGCCGCCCGCAAGGAGGTCGCCAGGGCGGCGGAGCTGAACCCCGACGACCCCACCCCGTACATCGCGGAGATCTGGGTGGCGCTGGGCCTCGGCTATCCGAACGCGGAGATGGACAAGCTGTGGGGGGAGATCACCTCCCGCGCCCCGCACCACTACGAGGCGCATTTCTCGGCGCTGCAGTACTGGTGCGCGAAGTGGCGGGGCTCCGAGCGGCTGGCGTTCGAGTTCGCCGAGCGGGCCGCGGCCGACGCGCCGGCGGGCAGCCTGCTGACCGCGCTGCCGCTCATCGCGCACTACGAGCACGACGACTCGAAGGACACCGCGGCCGACAACACGCCGGAGATGGTGGCCCGGGTCGACGCGGCCCTCGCGGACGTGGCGGCCGCGGACCCGTCCCACCCGCGGCTGCCGGAACTGCGTCATCTGCTGGCGTTCTATCTGCACCTACAGGACCGCAACGAGGCGGCGCTGGAGCAGTTCAAGCTGGTCGACGGGCATGTGAACGCGCTGCCGTGGCGCTACCGCGGCGACATGGCCGCGTACTACTGCCAGGTCCGCGACACGGTGGCCCACGAGGTGGCGCAGGCCGCGGCGGCACGAGCCTGACCGGAATGCGAGGGCTCGCACGGGCGTTGCCGGGGTGTCGCCGCCGAGGCGGCCGGCACCCCTCTCCGACCGACAGGGAGACCCCATGCTCTTCGGCCGTACGCCCCGTCTGCCCACCCCCGAGCAGGCGCTCGGGGGCCGCCCCGCACCCGTCTACGCGGTCCCCGACCGGCACACCGTCCTGGGCACCCCGCTCGTGGGGCCCTACCCCGAGGGCCTGGAGACCGCCGACTTCGGCCTGGGCTGCTTCTGGGGCGCGGAACGCCGGTTCTGGCGGCTCCCGGGTGTGTACACGACGCTGGTCGGCTACCAGGGCGGTTACACGGACCATCCGACCTACGAGGAGGTCTGCTCGGGTCTGACCGGCCACACGGAGGCGGTCCGGGTGGTCCACGACCCGCGGCGCATCTCGTACGACACCCTGCTGAAGACCTTCTGGGAGTCCCACGACCCGACCCAGGGCTTCCGCCAGGGCAACGACGTGGGCACGCAGTACCGCTCGGCGGTCTACACCCACACCCCGGAGCAGGCCGCCGCGGCCACGGCCTCCCGCGAGGCCTACCAGAAGGTCCTGCACTCCTCCGGCCACGGCACGATCACCACGGAGATCCTCCCGGCCGAGGGCCACCCGTTCTTCCCGGCCGAGGCGTACCACCAGCAGTACCTGGACAAGAACCCCGCCGGATACTGCGGGCTGGGCGGGACCGGGGTCAAGCTGAGTGACCCGTTCCGGACCAACTGGGGGGCGTCCTGCCCGACGGGCATCGTTCCGGCGCCAGACCCGACGGCGCAGTAGCCCTCCAGGCTCGCATCTGATCCAACCGGCCGTGCCGTAGGGCAACGCTCAGGAGTACGCCACTGCCCGACCGGCAAGAAGTCGCTCCCGCCGACGGTCGAGAACGCTGCGCCGGCGCCCGCTTCGAGCAGTCACAAGCGCTGAGGTCAGTGAGGCACTCGACCGGCTGAGGCGTTGGCTGGGGTGAGCAAGGAGGTGGTGGTCACCATGAGGTCTTGAAGACCTTGGGAGCCCCTCCGATTCGGAGGGGCCCGATCGCCTTCGGGGTGGGTCTGGAGGTAGCTCGGGACACGGTGCCGCCGTGCCATGAGGGTGCTGAGACCTGGGCCGACTGCCGATTCCAGTCGCCCTGGGCAAGTGGATGTCCGGGCTGGTGATTGCCGGATAAAGTCGGTTTGCCACAACTGGTTGCGGGGGCAACCAGAGTTTGGTCGGCGCTGCCGACGTCCTTGGGGAGGGCTTGAGCGCATGAGTCGTCGCTCTGCTGGTTTCGTCAACACGTGGGCTGAGGCTCAGCGCGCGCATCAGCGCCAGATCGAGGCCGAGCAGAGGCGGCGCCGAGAGGAAGCCCGACTGGCGCGGGACTACCAGCGCCGTGCGGCCCAGGGGCACCGGGAGTACCGGCAGGCGGAGGCCAGGCGACGGACGGAGGAGCTGGACGCGCAGGTCATGGCCCTGCGGGGACTTCTGACCGAAGGGTGTCGGGCGCCGGCTTTCAGGGCGACATCTTTGATGCGCGTGGAAGACATCCCGCCGTTCGACCCGGGCCCGCTCGGATGGCCCGTGCGGATGCCGGATCAGAGTCAGTACCGGGCACAGGGCGGCTGGACGGCGAACCGGCGTACGCAGGCGGAGGCCGAGGCACGGGCCCGCTTCGAGCACGACTGGCACCAGGCACAGGCAGCCGAGGCGCTGCGGCAGCAGCAACTGGCCGCCTCCCAGCGGGACTACGAGCAAAGGGCCGAGGCTCGACGAGCCGAGGTGCGGCGACACAACGCGGGTATCACCGAGGTGACCGCAGGTGTCAGGCGGGGCGACCCTGAACTCGTGGTCGAGTATTTCTCCGCCGCTCTCTACGCGTCGACCGCCTGGCCTGAAGGCTTTCCCCGGCGATTGACGGCCGCCTTCGATCCGGCGGCCAGGCAGCTGGTGCTGAACTGGGAGCTGCCCAGGTACGACGTCGTACCGGAGGCCAAGGCGGTGAGATACGTACCAGCGCAGGACCAGGACAAGGAGACGCCGCGTCCCGTGACGCAGCGCCGTGCACTGTACCGGGAGGTGCTGGCACAGAGCGTGCTGCTGGTTCTGCACCAGCTGTTCACTGCGGACGAGCACCGCATTCTGGATTCGGTGGCGTTGAACGGCTTCGTGGACGCGCCTGATCCCGCGACGGGCAGGCAGTCCCACATCGTCCTGGCCACCGTCATGGCCCAGCGGGCAGTTTTCGCCGGCCTCCACCTGGAACAGGTGGAGGCGACCAGCTGTCTGACGGGCGCACTTCGGGGACAGCTCACGAACCGTCCCGACCAGCTCACTTCCGTGCGGCCGAGCCGGCAGCCCGAGGAGGTCGGGAACCAGGTCGTCACCCATGGCGGTGGTGGCGAAGAACCGGACCTCTACGACATGGACCCGATCGCCTTCGAGTCCCTCGTCGCCGACCTGTTCCGCGCCATGGGCATGCAGGCGGTGACGACGCAACGTTCGAACGACGGTGGCGTGGACGTCGAAGCGCTGGACCCGGCGCCGATCCGCGGCGGCAAGATCGTCGTCCAGGTGAAGCGCTACCGCAACACCGTGCCACCCACCGCGGTACGCGATTTGTACGGCACGGTCCAGGACGTCGGCGCCAACAAGGGTGTTCTGGTGACGACATCGGGTTTCGGTCCGGGCTCGCACACATTCGCCCGGGGAAAGCCGCTGGAGCTGATACCGGGCAGCGAACTCGTCGACCTGCTGCACCGGCATGGCCTCCACGGACGTCTGGGAGAAGGCGGGCGACCGACTCCCACGCAGCCCGAGCCGTCCGCTCCGGCGAACCCGGCTGACGACTACAACGTTCTCGGCATGATGTGGTCCGGCAACGTCGCGTTGGATGTCTGCGCACTCGTCTGCCGGGGCAACCAGGCCCTCAGCGAGGACCACTTCGTCTTTTTCAACAACCCGCAGACCCCGGACGGTTCGGTACGCGCGGTTACGGCCTCGGCGCCGGACAGAGCGGCGATCAGAGTCTCTTTCGATACGCTGCCGCAAGGCGCTGATCGGTTCGTCCTGGTCGCGGCCGTGGATCCGGAGATCGATCCGGACGCGGATCTTTCCGGTTTCACAGATGCCTGTATCCGTTTACTCGACCCGTCGATGAACGACCTCGACCGGCTCGAGGTCTCCGACGGCCGTGCCGGCGAAACGGCGCTGGTGCTTGGTTCCTTCCGTCGGCGATCGAGTGGCGACTGGGACTTCGTGCTGGGCGGAAAGGGCTACACAGGAGGTCTGGAGGAACTCGTCCAGGACTACGGCATCGAGGTGGAGTAGCCCCGCTGGTGTCGAGCGTATTGCCGGGCGTGCCGGCAACCGGACACGATTCCCTTGGCGTCGCCCCAAGGGCTGGGAGATAATCCTCGTGTGGGCATCAGAGGGCTGGCACACATCGAGGTTTGCTATGTCCGATGAACGCGATCTCCGAAATACTTTGATCGGGACCTGGTGCAGCGAGACGACTTGGGGCCTCTTTCGCCGCGAACACGGTAATACCAACTGGCGGACAGTGCTGAAGTATCCAGGACCGCAAATCAGTAACGCATTCGACGACTCCAGTGACGAAATCACCTACTTACTCGCCGACAGTGCACGATATGAACGCAGTGAGGATCCGCAAAAACTTACCGGCAAGCTGATCAAAGAAGTGTTCGTTCGCACCCTGAAGGGCACCTGGCGTCTCGTTGACAGCTCTTCAGGGCGACCAACACTCATTCTGGAGTGCAAGGATATCGGCGTCCCCATACTTTCGGTCGGGCATTCATTGCTCATGAAGCCGGCCGTTCGGATGGGACAGAGGGTCACGCAACCGATAGTCTCCCGAATCCTCCCTCCCGATTCGTATGAGACTCCGATCAGCGTCGAACGGTATGAGGTCACTCGCGTGGACGACGACAACCTGGAGATGACGCTCGCGGGATACGGAATCACAGTCGCCTGGTCCCGGGCCAAAGGCCCACGGCTGTCATGAGGCGCACAGGGCGCAGTTTCCGACGGCCTCGTCATGGGTCACATGGGTACAACCTCGTGGGCACCGGCGTTTCGTGTCCGGTCGGCGTGGTCCGGGCGGGGGGCTGAGCCGGGTCCCTTCCTGGAAGGGTCAGGCCGAATCTCCTGGAAGGGTCAGGCCAGATCGGTCAGCAGGCGGCGCAGTTCCGTGCGCTCCGCCTCCAGCCGTCCGGCCCTCTCGTCCAGTTCGGCCAGGCGGCGGCTCAGCGCCTCGGGGACGCCGGGACAGGGGGTCAGGGCGGGGCCCGCCGCCGTGTCCGTCGTGCACGGGAGCAGGGACGCCACCACACGCGTCGGCAGTCCCGCGGCAAGAAGGGTGCGGATGCGCCGGACCCGGGGGACGTCCGCCTCCGTGTACTCGCGGTAGCCGTTCGCGCGGCGGCGCGGGGTCAGCAGGCCGGTGGCCTCGTAGTGGCGCAGGAGGCGGGGCCCGGTGCCGGTGCGGGCCGCCAGTTCGCCGATCAGCACGCCGGTCCTCCCCTCTCGCACGGCCGCTCGCTTGACCTTGCCACTGTGCCAGGCTGCGACTCTCCCCCGGACAGCGCCCCTTTACGACTCCGTGGGAGAAACAGTGATCATCGATGCGCACGGGCACGTGCACGACCCCGTCGGTCTCCATCTGGACGCCCTGGACGCGGCCGGCGTCGACAAGGCCGTCCTGTTCCCGACCCGGCCCCATCCCGAGCGCGCCGCCGACCTGCCGTCCCTGCGGCGGGAGTTCGCCGTGCTGGACGGCGCGCTCGGCGGGCGCGGCGGGTCCCGGGAGGGGTTCGCCGGTGCGCTGGACGAGGTGAGCGCGGCGGTCGCCGCGCACCCGGACCGGTTCATCGGATTCGGTTCCGTGCCGCTGGAGCAGGCGGCGGACGAGGTCGAGCGGGCCGTCGCCGAGGACGTGGTGGGGCGGGGGCTGCGCGGGATCGGCGAGCTGACGCCGGCGCCGGGGCGGGCCGGCCTGCTGGAGCCGGTGCTGCGGGCCGCCGCCGACCACGGCGGGCTGCCCGTGGTCGTGCACGGCTTCGCGCCCACCACCGCGGACGACCTGCGCACGCTCGCCGCGCTGTCCCGCCGCCACCCCGGTGTCCCCCTGGTCGTCAGCCAGCTCGGCGGTCTGCACTGGATGGAGGCCGTCGAACTGGTCCGGGACACCCCGGGCATGTACCTGGAGCTGTCCACGGCCTTCCTCGTCCTCGCCGTACGGCTCGCCGTCCGCGAACTCCCCGACCGCACCCTGTTCGGCTCCGACGCTCCCTACGGCGACCCGGTCGTGGCGCGGGTGATGGTGGAGCGGGCCACGGTCTCCGGCGAGGTCCGCGACCGGGTGCTCGGGGGCACCGCGGCCGAGTTGTTCGGCGTGTCCCGCGAAGCCGTCCGCGCGGGCGGCCGCTAAATCGGGCGACGGCGTCGGCACGCGCCCCGTAGATTCGCCCCTCGGCCGGAAAGCGGAAGGTGAAAGGGCGGGTATGGGCAGTCGTACGTTTCTGATCGGTGGTGGCTGGGACCACGCCGAGGTGTACGAACCGTTCCTGCGGGAGGTGCCCGGCGAGCGGCGGGTCGGGTGCCTGATCGTCGACGAGGGGGACGGGACCGCGCAGTTCGAGCGGTACGCGGCGGCGCTGCGGAAGGCCGGGCCCGCGTGCGAGCCGGTGCCGTTGCTCGTGCCGCTCGGCGGGCGGTTCGAGCCGGAGGCCGTGCTGGACGGGGTCGACGGGCTGCTGGTGTGCGGCGGGCTCACGCCCGCCTACCAGGAGGCGCTCGCGGGGTGTCTGGAGCGGCTGCCGGGGCTGCTGGCGGCGCGGGGGATGCCGTACGCCGGTTTCTCCGCGGGGGCGGCCGTCGCGGCGCGGCGGGCCGTGGTCGGCGGATGGCTGGTGGACGGGGTCGCGGTCTGCCCGGAGGAGACCGGCGAGGATCTGGCGGAGGTCGAGGTCCGGGCGGGTCTGGGTCTGGTGCCGTTCGCGGTGGACGTGCACGCGGCCCAGTGGGGCACGCTGCCGCGGCTGGTGGCGGCGGTCGCCCGGGGCGAGGTGCCGTTCGGGGTCGCGGTGGACGAGAACACGCTGCTCGCGGTGGGGGACGCGGAGGCCCGGGTGACCGGGGCGGGGCGGGTTCATGTCGTCCGGCCGGGGTCCGGCGGGGAGGTGACCGTGCGGGCGTACGGCGCCGGGGAGGGGTTCGCGCCGGTGTGACGCGAGCCGGCTCCCCCGCCGGTCACCTCTGGCACCTCACGCCGACCGGCCCCCCGGCCGAGTCGACCGTGCGGTGCCCCCGGTCAGATCGTGGCGGTGTCGATCACGAAGCGGTAGCGGACGTCGCTGGAGAGCACCCGCTCGTACGCCTCGTTGATCTCGGCCGCGCTGATCAGCTCGATCTCGGCGCCGATGCCGTGCCCGGCGCAGAAGTCCAGCATCTCCTGGGTCTCGCGGATGCCGCCGATCATGGAACCGGCGAGGGTCTTGCGACCGCCGATCACCGAGAACAGGTTCAGGGAGACGGGCTCCTCGGGGGCGCCCACGTTCACCAGGGCGCCGTCCACCTTCAGCAGCGACAGCAGCGCGCCGAAGTCCATCGGGGCGGACACCGTCGAGACGATCAGGTCGAAGGTGCCGGCCAGCTCCTCGAAGGTCTTCGGGTCGCTGGTGGCGTAGTAGTGGTCGGCGCCCAGCT
>NZ_JAINRE010000027.1 GCF_020400595.1 Streptomyces naphthomycinicus
GCCGGGGCCGCCTGCCAACGAGTGAATCCGGCCGTGCGGCGGCAGAACGCGGCCGGACAGCGGGAAGTCCCCTGTGCGTACCGGACACGTCACGGGCAGGGAGCACCCCTATGCCGAAGTTCCTCATCCAGGCCGCCTACACGCCCGAAGGCACGAAGGGGCTGCTGGAGGAGGGCGCGAGCGGCCGCCGCGCCGCCGTCGACCATGTCGTCACCGGCCTCGGCGGCACGGTCGAGGCCATGTACTTCGCCTTCGGGGAGGACGATCTCGTGTGCATCTTCGACTTCCCCGACCCGGTCTCCATGGCCGCCGTCAGCCTCAGCGTCAAGGCGAGCGGCGCGCTCCGGACCCGGGCCACTCCCCTGCTCACCCTCGACGAGATCGACGAGGCCACCCGCCGGCAGGTCGGCTTCCGGCCGCCCGGCGCGTGATGTGATCAGGCTCGACACGGCGCTGGCGGGCCTCGGCGGAGCCCTTGGCGGAGGCCTCTTCGGAGCCGCGGCCCACTACCTGGTCAAGGCCCTGGGGCAGCGGCACAGGGACGAGGAGTCGGGGCTGCTGGCTCAGCGGCAAGCCGTCCACCAGCAGTTCGAGCGGGTCTGCGCGGCCAGGGACTGGATGGCCGGGCTGCCCGGGCCGGCCGGTGTGCCCGGCGCGCCCGAGTGCCGGCAGCGGATCCAGGACGAGGCGGTCAGGCGGAGCGTCGAGTGCCACGCGAGCTGGACCGCCGCCCGGAAGGACGTCGACAGTGACGAGGTCCGCTCGGCCATGGCCGGGCTCGACCGGGAGATCACCGCCGTTCTGGGCCGGGTGGCGCAGGGGGACCTCGCCCCGGATCTGGCCCCGCTCCGGCAGCGTCTCGACGGGGTGACGGCGGCGGCGAGGCACCGGCTCACCACCCGTCTCCCCCCGCGGTCCTCCCCGGTGACACGGCTGCTGGGGAGCGGCGAGGGCGGGGGCCGCCACGCATCCCGGTGATCCCGCGGGCCTTCGCCGCCCCGCCCCGGCCGTCGGAGCGTGGCCGGCGGGCCCACCGCCGCGCGCGGGTGGCGGGCCGGTCAGGAGGTGAGGACGGAGATGCCGTCCCCGAGCAGTTTCAGCCCCAGCACGAAGAACAGCACGGCCATCACCGCGACATTGTGCCGGGCCGCCCATTCCTTCCAGTTGCCGAGCGTGCTCCTGGCCCGCTCTCCGCCGAGGAGGAAGACCCCCAGCGGGGCCAGCAGGCCGAGGCTGGCGATCAGCACGAAGACCGCCAGAGAGCCGATCTGCTGTCCGACCGGCAGCCCGGCGGAGCCGATCGCGGCGCCCGCGGCGATGGTCAGCGGGGCGTTCTTGGCGTTGAGCGCGGCCAGGGCGAGTCCGAGTGCGAAGATCTTGACCGGCGTGAGGCGGTCGATCGCGCCCATCCACTTGGGCAGCTTGGCTTGCGAGGGGTCCCGGGGACGCCGGTGCCACTGCCGGGCGCCGAAGACGACGAGGAACAGGCCCAGAGCGAGTTTGAGGGCACCCACCCAGGTGGCCGGCTGATGGTGGGCGGAGGCGCCCGCGGGGGAGGCGATCCCCAGCATGAGCGCGCCCAGCGCCGACAGTCCCAGGATCCAGCCGACGGTGAAGAGGGCCCCGTTGAGACGCCCCCGAGGCGTGGCGAGTATCAGGATGATCGCGATGATCGGGAGCGGGCTGACCGCGACGGCTGCCGCGAAACCCAGCACGTCACCGAGGACTTTGCCCATGGCTGCCTCCGTGGGGGGTCAGGGTGGCGATCCGGTCGGGCAAGGTTCGGCGGCAGGGAGAGCCGCGGCCGTCCGGCCGGCGCGAGGGCCGCTCTTGATCGGCCGTGCCACCGCCTCCGGGCCGCACGGAGGCGGCCCCCGGGATGGGGTGACGGCGGCGCTCCCGCGTCCCAGGTCCATCGTCCTGCGCCCGGCCGGATCTGTCCTCGGGAGCCGCTCGGAGCGAAGCCGCCGGCACCGGTTCGCCGCCCCGGCGTCGTGCCGGAGGCCGAGATGCGGCACCGGACGTCCGCGGCGACGATGAGAGTCGTGAGGGCGATGGCGCCTCATGTTCCGGGCGCTTGGTGATCCTCGCACCGATCCGCGGCAGGAGAGCCTCTCGATGACTGCGACAGGCGCTACCCAGTCGGCTCACCCTGAGCATCCGGGCAGAACGGACGGGGTCGCCAACGAGTTCACCGTGTTCACCACGATCAAACAGGGCGAGGCCGACGCCCTGCGCGAGGATCTCGCCACGCTCGCCGACGCGGCGAACGACGAGAACGTCCATGCGGCCCTGCGTCAGATCGGCACGCTGCACGACGCACGGCACGTCATTTTCGACAACGACACCAGGTTCATGTTCGCCAGCGTCTTCGACGGCTCCTGGGACACCTACATCGACGACTTCGCCAAGACCGTGGTCGGGGCCCGCTTCGACAAGGTCTTCTCGCACAGCGAGGGGTTCCCCGGCGTCAGCGACCCGGGAGCGAAGGAGTGGTTCCTCGCCCACCAGGCGCCCGCGGGTGTCTTCGTCAGCGCCTATCCCGAGCTGACCGTCCAGCAGATCTACAAGGACCAGCGGGTGGACGAGGCGTTCCAGGAGGTCCTGGACACCGCCGAGTTCCGGGCGGCGCTGGAGAATCCGGCCAATGCGGAGCTGGTGGCCACGCCGGCCTTCCGGAAGCTGCTGGAGGAGGCCTCGGCCTAGAGCACGGACACAGCCCCGGGAGCCGTACGGCTTCGGCGGACCGCGTCGACCGGCTCGTACCAGTCGCTGCGGGGGCCGCGGGGTCGCCCGGACAGAGACCGGTGTGGAGGCACAAGCGATCATGAGCACCGCGGACAGCGGCACCAGCGGCAGCACGGCCGGCGTGAGCGTGGAGATCGACGACGTCCAGAGCGGAGCCCTGCGTCCGCGCCCCGTGCCCTATGCGGGCGAGTACGTCTTCCTGCGTGTCGACGACCGCCACGCCGGGCGTGCCGTGCTGCGGCGGCTGCTCCCGCTGACCTCGGGCGGCCTTCCCCGTGGGGGCCCGAGCCAGGACGCCTGGGTCGCCGTGGCCTTCACCCATCAGGGGCTGAAGGCCCTGGGGGTGCCCCAGGAATCACTGGACAGCTTCCCGCGGGCGTTTCGCGAGGGCATGGCCGCTCGGGCGGAGCTGATCGGCGACGTGGGCGAGAGCGCACCGGCTCACTGGGAGGCGCCGTTCGGAACGGGGGACGTCCATATCGCGCTCAGCGCCCTCTCCTCCGACACGGGACTGCTCGGCCGGGCGCTGGACCGGGTGCGCGCCGCCTACGAGGGCACGCCCGGGGTCCGGATGATCTGGCAGCAGGAGGTCCGCCAGCTCCCGACCGGGCGTACCACCTTCGGTTTCCGTGACGGCATCAGCCATCCGAACATCGAGGGCGTGGGGCTGCCCGGCTCCAACCCGCAGGAAACACCCATCAAGGCCGGTGAGTTCATCCTCGGCTACCCCGACGAGACCGGACACCTGCCGCCCGCGCCCAGCCCCGATGTGCTGGGCCGCAACGGGACGTACGTGGCCGTGCGCAAGGCCCGTACCGACGTGGCGGCCTGGCGCCGGTACCTGCGCGCCAACACCTCCAGCGCCGAGGAGGAGGCGCTGCTGGCGGCGAAGATGGTCGGGCGCTGGCCCAGCGGGGCACCGCTCGCGCTGTCGCCGGACCACGACGACCCGGAGCTGGCGGCCGATCCGCAGCGCGTCAACAACTTCCTGTACCGGGAGCACGACGACCGGGGGCTCCGGTGCCCCGCCGGTGCGCACATCCGGCGCACCAACCCTCGTGACGCCACCATCATCGGCGACGCGCGGATGCACCGTCTCATCCGCCGTGGCACCACCTACGGGCCCCCGCTGCCCGAGGGGGTGCTGGAGGACGACGGTGCCGACCGCGGCCTGATCGGCGCGTTCATCGGGGCTCATCTCGAACGGCAGTTCGAGTTCATCAAGGCCGAGTGGGTCAACGACGGCAATTTCATCGGCTACCCCGGCGAGAAGGACCCGGTGGCCGGACATCACGACGGAACCGGGAGCGTCACCATTCCGGAGAAGCCGGTCCGGCGCCGGCTGCGGAACCTGCCCAGCTTCGTCGTCATCCGGGGCGGCGAGTACTGCTTCCTGCCGGGCCTGCGGGCCCTGCGCTGGCTCGCCGAGCTGGAGGACTGACGGCAGCCGGGCCCCCGAAGTCCGGTCGCGCGCCGCGAGGAGAGGTCGAGTCATGGCAACGCAGTTCGTCCGCTACACGCCTGACGTCGAAGACGAGGACCCGGACTTCGACCGGAACCTGCAGACGGTGATCAAGAAGACCGAAGGCTATATCGCCGAGTCCGTCAGCGCCGGCGGCACCGGGCGGGCCCTGCGCGACGCCCACGCCAAGGGCTACGGGCTGGTCCGGGGGGAGGTGGAGATCCTGGACGGGCTGCCCGCCGAGTACGCCCAGGGCATCTACGCCACTCCGGGCACCCACGACGCGCTGATCCGCTTCTCCAACGGCTCGCCGCACGCCGGGGCCGACGCCCGGCTGGGCAGTGCCACCGGACTGGCGCTGAAGATGTTCGGCGTCCCCGGCCCGACCCTGCTGGAGGACGAACCCGACACGGGTACGTTCGACTACGCGAACATCAACGGACCGGTCTTCTTCTGCAACACCATCGAGCACTATCTGTTCATTCAGGATCTGTTCCTGAACGCGCCGTCCTACTTCTCCCAGGGCCGGCCCGGCGCGCGCCGTTTCTACACCGACTTCGTCACCGGAAAGGGAACCCTGGACCGGGACGACTGGGCGTGGGACGAGTTCCTCGCCTTCCTGCGCCTGTCGAAGATCCCTCCGGCCAACGTCCTGCTGTCGAGCTACTGGACGATGGGCGCGGTCCGGCACGGGGACCACATCGCCAAGGTGCGCATCACCCCCGACGCGTCCTCCGCCGCCGCGGTGGTCCGGCGCGCGATCGACCCGTCCTCGGCGGAGGAGGTCTTCCGGCCGGCTCTCCAGGACGAGCTGCGGGAGCGGCCCTACGCCTTCGACATCCAGGTCCAGCTCTGCACCGACCTGGAACGCATGCCGGTGGAGGACACCACCGTGGAGTGGCCCGAGCGGCTCTCGCCGCCCGTCACCGTGGCCAGGCTGCGGCTGCCGCGGCAGGACATCTCCGGCCCGGAGAACCTGGAGAAGATGGACGCGCTGTCCTTCACGCCCTGGCGGGTCACCGCCGAGCACCGGCCCCTGGGCAACATCATGCGGGCCCGCAAAGAGGTCTACCGGCACTCCTCCGTCGAGCGCCACAAGCTGAACCGGCAACCGCGCACGGAGCCCCGGAGCGCCGACGAGATACTCCCCCGCCCGACGCCGTGAGGGGCCGGACCGGCCGTCCGGCCGCGCGGGGAGCGGGCCGCCGGACGCGAACCCGCGCTGCCGGCCCGGGAGCGGGACCGCGGGTGCCCGCGCGCGTCACTCCCCGCCGGTGCGCAGCACGGCGAACGCCTCGCGCAGGAGCCGGGCGAAGTCCTCGACCGGGACAGGCGTGTCGGCCGGCGAGTCGTCGCGGGTCGTGAACGCGATCAGGGCGCCACGCACGGCGGCGACCGCGGCGCGGGCGAGGACGGAGGCCCGCAGGGCGCGTGCCGGGGCCGGCTCGTCCGGTGACCGGCGCGCGAGGCGGTCGCCGAGGGCCTCGGCGATGCCGTCCTCGAAGCCCGCCAGTACCCCGCCGCGCCGCGTGCCGGTGGACATGGCCCGGGGCGGCACGCCGACGAAGAGGATGCCGAGGCCGCCGTCGAGGCGTCCGGCGGCGGCGAACAGCCCGCCCAGCACGGCGGTGTACGGGGGCTCGTCCGCCGGGCGGCGGGCGATCTCCTCCTTGAGCAGCGGCACGAAGTCGAGGATCTCGGCGAAGACCAGGTCCTCCTTCGAGGGGAAGTAGCGGAAGAAGGTGCGTTCGGTCACACCGGCCGCGGCCGCGATGTCCTTGACCGTCGTCTCCTGGTAGCCGCGCTCCGCGAACATGCGGGCGGCCGATCGGAGCAGGTCCCGGCGGGTGGCCGCCTTCTTCCGGTCCCGCCTGCCCGGCTCCCGCTCGTCCTGCGTGTCCTGTACGGCCCGCTCCTCCACCACCCGTTCATCCTGTCACGCCGTCCGCCCCCGCCCCGGACCCCGCCCGTCCCTCGCCGCACGGAAAAGTGTCAGCCCTGACAGTTTGTGTATCGTGTCAGTCATGACACTTTCTGGTCGGCCTCCCTCCGGGCCGCGCCCGCGGCGGCGTCCGGCGCTCGTCCTGGCCGCCGTCCTCACCCTGACCGCCCTCACCGGTACGGCGGAGACAGTGGTCCGGAACCGGATCGCCGACCGCATCGCGGCCGTGGCCGGCGAGCGCCTGGGCACCACCCCGGACGTCGGCCTGGGCGCCACGCCCGCGCTGTGGCAGCTGGCACGGGGCACCTTCCCCGACGTCGAGCTGACGGCGGACGGGGTGTCCGCCCGGCATCTGACCGGTCTCGCCGTCGACGCCCGTCTGCACCAGGTGCGCCGGAGCGGGAAGGGCGGCACGGTCGGTTCGTCCCGCGTGACCGTCGACGTCGGTACGGCGTCCCTGGCCGCCGCCGACGCGAGCCCGCCGGACAGCGTGGTGGTCCCCGATCCCGCGCACGGACGGCTGGTCGTCCGCGTGGGCCGTGGCGGCGCGCTGACCGTTCCGGTCACCCCGGTCCTGGACGGCCGGACGATCCGCGTCACACCGGGCCGGCCCGCGTTCGCCGGCCGTCCCCTCCCCGGCGCCCTGGCGAAGAAGGTCACCGCCGGGGCCGCCCGGACCGTCCCCCTGACCGGCCTCCCGCTGGACCTCTGGCCCCGCCGGCTCCAGGTCGTCGACGACGGGCTCCGGCTCACCCTGAGCGGCGGCCACGCCGCGTTCCGCGTCTGACCCCGCCCGGGCCGGCTCCCGTCACCCGAGTCCCTCCCCGAACGTGCCGCTCAGCCCCGTACCTTCCTCCCAAGGAGCACGTTTCCATGGCTTCCTTCCTCCACCGGCTCGGCCGCGGTGCCTTCCGGCAGCGCCGGGCGGTGCTGGCCGCCTGGCTGCTGACGCTGACCGCGGCGGTCACCTGTGTGATCGCCTTCGGCGGCACGACCGACGACGAGTTCACGGTCCCCGGCTCACCGGCCCAGACCGCGATGGACAGCCTGAGGAAGAAGCTGCCCTCGGCGGCCGGCACCAGCGCCCAGATCGTCTTCGTGGCCCCCGAGGGACACCGCGTCACCGAACCCGGGTACGCCGAGGCGGTCAGCGCCACCATGGCGGCGGCCGGCCGGGCCCCGCAGGTCGTCGGGGTCACCGACCCGGTACGGAGCAAGGTCATATCGGCGGACCGCACCGCGGCGCTCGGCCAGGTCCGCTACCGGGTCACCCGTGCCGGCCTGCACGACGGAAGCCTCGCCTCGCTGGAGAGGACCACCCGGCCCGCCAGGGACGCGGGCCTCACCGTCGAGGTCGGCGGATCCGCCTACGGCACCGGCAGCGGCAGGAGCACGGGCCACGGGAAGGAAGCCATGGGCGTGGCCGTCGCCCTCGTCGTCCTCGCGATCACGTTCGGCTCGCTGTTCGCGGCCGGCATGCCGCTGCTGACGGCGATCACCGGCGTCGCCCTCACCCTGCTCGGGCTCTCGGCGCTGACCGGCGTCCTGACCGTCTCCGGCACGGCGCCCTCCCTGGCCTCGATGCTGGGCCTCGCGGTCGGCATCGACTACGCGCTGTTCATCCTCTCCCGCCACCGCTCCCAGCTCGCCGCGGGCATGGACACCGAGGAGTCGGCGGCCCGGGCCACCGCCACCGCGGGCAGTGCGGTGGTGTTCGCCGGCCTGACCGTCGTCATCGCGCTGTGCGGGCTGGCCGTCGTACGCATCCCCTTCCTGACCGTCATGGGGATGGCCGGCGCCGCCGCCGTACTCGTCGCGGTGGGCGTGTCCACCACCCTTCTGCCCGCCCTGATGGGCTTCGCCGGTGAACGGCTGCGGCCGAAGCCGGGCTCACGCGCCGCCCGCCGCGAACAGGCCGCCCACGGCGGCGGGCGGCACGGCGAGCCCCCTGCCGGACCCGGCGGGCCCGCTCACGGGCGGGACGGCTCCGCCGACGGGCAGGGCGGCTCCTCCCACGGGCGGGACGGCTCCGCCGACGGGCAGGGCGGCTCCTCGCAGGGACGGGACGGCTCCTCTCACGGGCGGGACGGCTCCTTCGACGGGCGCGGCGGGCAGGGCGGAGACGGTGTCCGCCGGACGGCGGGCGAGCGCTGGGGCAGGATCGCCGTCCGCCGTCCGCTGCTCACCCTGTCGGTCCTCCTGATCGGCCTGGTGACCGTCGCCGTACCGGCCCGCGACCTGCGCCTGGCCCTGCCCGACAACGGCTCCGCACCGGCGGGCAGCGGCCAACGGCAGGCGTACGACCTCGTGTCCGAGAAGTTCGGCCCCGGCTTCAACGGCCCGCTGCTCGTCCTCGCCGACACCACCCGCGCCCCGAACCCCCGGGCGGCCACCGCCGCGCTCGTCGAGGACCTCGAAGCCACGGACGGCATCGCCTCGGTCGGCACACCGCAGGTCGTCGGCGACGGGAGCGCGGCCGTCATCCAGGCGGTCCCCGAGACCGGCCCCGCCGACGACAGGACCAGGGACGTCGTCGAGCGGATCCGGGACGAGGCGGCCGGCTGGCGGGAACGGACCGGCGCCGAGGTCTCGGTGACCGGTACGACGGCCGTGAACATCGACGTCTCCGACCGGCTGGCCGGTTCGCTGCTCCCCTTCGCGCTCGTCGTGGTCGGCCTGTCCCTGCTGCTGTTGCTGCTGGTGTTCCGTTCCGTGGTCGTGCCGTTGAAGGCCTGCCTCGGCTTCCTGCTGTCGGTGGCCGCCACCTTCGGCGCGGTCGTGGCCGTCTTCCAGTGGGGCTGGCTCGCGGGCGCGCTCGGTGTCGCGGAGACCGGGCCGGTGGTCAGCATCCTGCCCGTCCTGGTGATGGCGGTGCTGTTCGGACTGGCCATGGACTACGAGGTGTTCCTGGTCAGCCGAATGCGCGAGGCGTACGTCCACGGCGCCGCGCCCCGCGAGGCCGTGCTGGCCGGCTCCCGGCACGCCTCCCGCGTGGTCACCGCCGCCGCGCTGATCATGTTCGCGGTGTTCGCGGGCTTCGTCCCCGGCGGCAGCACCATGCTCAAGCCCATCGCCTTCGCCCTCGCCGTCGGCGTCCTCATCGACGCCTTCCTGATCCGCATGACCCTCGTCCCCGCGGTCCTCGCCCTCGTCGGCCGGGCGGGCTGGTGGCTGCCGGGGTGGCTCGACCGGCTGCTGCCCGACCTCGACATCGAGGGCGAACGGCTCACGGCCGGGCGCCCGGCCGGCGGCACCGGGCCACGCGCCGGGGCCGGCTACGAACTCGACGGCGCACGGTGACCCGGCGGCACCCGGGCCTTCTCGCGACGGGGCTTCGGGGCGGCGGCGGGGGGCGGGCCCGGACGAGATGACGGGTGCCGGTGGTCTCCACGCCGACCGTGACCGTCGTACCGGGCGGCGTGTGCAGCCGGGCGTCGGCCAGCAGCCCGGTCACCGCCCGGCGCAGCCACTGCTCCTCCCCCGCGACCGGCGCGGGGGAGGGCCTGGGCGGTCGCGAGGGGTACGGCGAAGGGCCGCATCCCCGGTGCCGGGGATGCGGCCCTGAACCGCTGTGCCGTACCGCCTACTTGCGGATCAGGCTGCGCAGCACGTACTGCATGATGCCGCCGTTGCGGTAGTAGTCGGCCTCACCGGGGGTGTCGATGCGGACGACCGCGTCGAACTCGACACCGGTGTCGGTGGTGACCTTGACCGTGCGCGGCGTGGTGCCGTTGTTCAGCTCCTCGACGCCGGTGAAGGAGAAGGTCTCCTCGCCGGTCAGGCCGAGGGAGGCCGCCGACTGGCCCTCCGGGAACTGCAGCGGCAGGACGCCCATGCCGATGAGGTTCGAGCGGTGGATGCGCTCGTACGACTCGGCGATGACGGCCTTGACGCCGAGCAGCGCGGTGCCCTTGGCGGCCCAGTCGCGGGACGAGCCGGAGCCGTACTCCTTGCCCGCGAGGACGACCAGCGGGATGCCCTGCTCGATGTAGTTGCGGGAGGCGTCGTAGATGAACGACACCGGGGCGTCGGCCTGGGTGAAGTCGCGGGTGTAGCCGCCCTCGGTGCCCGGCGCGATCTGGTTGCGCAGGCGGATGTTGGCGAACGTGCCGCGGATCATGACCTCGTGGTTGCCTCGGCGCGAGCCGTAGGAGTTGAAGTCACGACGCTCCACACCGTGCTCGGTGAGGTACTGGCCGGCCGGGGTGTCGGCCTTGATCGCACCGGCGGGGGAGATGTGGTCGGTGGTGACCGAGTCGCCGAGCTTGGCCAGGACGCGGGCGCCGGAGATGTCGGAGACCGGCTCCGGCTCCATGCCCATGCCCTCGAAGTACGGGGGCTTGCGGACGTAGGTGGACTCGGTGTCCCACTCGAAGGTGTTGCCGGTCGGGACCGGGAGGGACTGCCACTGGGCGTCGCCCGCGAAGACGTCCTGGTAGGACTTGTTGAACATGTCCTCGCCGATGGCGTTGGCCACGACGTCGTTGACCTCGGCCTCGGAGGGCCAGATGTCCTTCAGGTAGACCGGGTTGCCGTCCTGGTCGGTGCCCAGGGCGTCCTTGGTGATGTCCACCTTCATGGAGCCCGCGATGGCGTACGCGACGACCAGCGGCGGGGACGCCAGGTAGTTCATCTTGACGTCGGGGTTGATGCGGCCCTCGAAGTTCCGGTTGCCGGAGAGGACCGAGGTGACCGCGAGGTCGTGGTCGTTGACGGCCTTGGAGACCTCCTCCGGCAGCGGGCCGGAGTTGCCGATGCAGGTGGTGCAGCCGTAGCCGACGAGGTTGAAGCCGACCTTGTCGAGGTACGGGGTCAGGCCCGCCTTGTCGAAGTAGTCGGTGACGACCTTCGAACCCGGGGCGAGGGTGGTCTTGACCCAGGGCTTGCGGGTCAGGCCCTTCTCCACGGCCTTCTTCGCGACGAGCGCGGCGGCGACCATGACGTACGGGTTGGAGGTGTTGGTGCAGGAGGTGATGGCCGCGACCGTCACCGCACCGTGGTCCAGCTCGTAGCTGGTGCCGTCGGGGGCGGTCACGGTGACCGGGCACGACGGGACACCGTTCGGGGTGACCGCCGGGGCGTCGGAGGCCGGGAAGGACTCCTGGCCCGCCTCGTCCACGATGTCGACGTAGTTGCGGACGTCGCTCGCGAACTGCTCGGCGGCGTTGGCGAGGACGATGCGGTCCTGCGGGCGCTTCGGGCCGGCGATGGAGGGGACGACCGTGGAGAGGTCCAGCTCCAGCTTCTCGGAGAAGTCGGGCTCGGCCGCCGGGTCCAGCCAGAGGCCCTGCTCCTTGGCGTAGGCCTCGACCAGGGCGACCTGCTGCTCGGAGCGGCCGGTCAGACGCAGGTACTTCAGCGTCTCGTCGTCGATCGGGAAGATCGCGGCGGTGGAGCCGAACTCCGGCGACATGTTGCCGATGGTGGCGCGGTTGGCCAGGGAGGTGGCGGCGACGCCCTCGCCGTAGAACTCGACGAACTTGCCGACCACACCGTGCTTGCGGAGCATCTCGGTGATGGTGAGCACGAGGTCGGTGGCGGTGGTGCCGGTCGGCAGCTCGCCGGTCAGCTTGAAGCCGACGACGCGCGGGATGAGCATGGAGACCGGCTGGCCGAGCATGGCGGCCTCGGCCTCGATGCCGCCGACGCCCCAGCCGAGGACGCCGAGGCCGTTGACCATGGTGGTGTGCGAGTCGGTGCCGACGAGGGTGTCGGGGTAGGCCTGGCCGTTACGGACCATGACCGTGCGCGCCAGGTGCTCGATGTTCACCTGGTGGACGATGCCGGTGCCGGGCGGGACGACCTTGAACTCGTCGAAGGCGGTCTGGCCCCAGCGCAGGAACTGGTAGCGCTCCTTGTTGCGGCCGTACTCCAGCTCGACGTTCTGCTTGAAGGCGTCGTTCGTGCCGAACTTGTCGGCGATGACGGAGTGGTCGATGACCAGCTCGGCCGGCGCCAGCGGGTTGATCTTGGCGGGGTCGCCGCCCAGCTCCTTCACGGCCTCACGCATGGTCGCGAGGTCCACGACACAGGGAACGCCGGTGAAGTCCTGCATGATCACGCGGGCCGGCGTGAACTGGATCTCCTGGCTGGGCTGGGCCTGCGAGTCCCAGCCGCCGAGGGCGCGGATGTGGTCGGCGGTGATGTTCGCGCCGTCCTCCGTGCGGAGCAGGTTCTCCAGCAGGACCTTGAGGCTGTACGGCAGGCGGGCCGAGCCCTCCACCTTGTCCAGCCGGAAGATCTCGTACGACTCGTCGCCCACCTGCAGCGTGCTGCGGGCGTCGAAGCTGTTCGCCGACACGACAGTCTCCTTCATTGATGTGCGCGTACCACCGTCAATCGTGCCGCCACCCCGGCTTGGCCGAACCAGTAAGGTCAGGCTAAGTTAGGCATGCCTTACTAGCGTGGCGGCTACGGTGCGCCTCGGCAGATATCTCGATGTCGAGATAACTCTAGTACATGGGCGCGCCCTGGTCATGCCCGACCCGGCCCGGCGCGCACTCCGGGCCGAGCCGGGCGGCGGCTACCAGCCGCGCTCGGCGTTCATCTTGGCGGGGGCCAGGACCGTCACATGGCCGTGGTCGCCGTAGACGGACCGCCGCCAGCGGGCGAACACCTCGGCCGCGTGCTTCAGCTTGCCGTCCTCCCACACGCCGTAGTCGACCCACACGTCGGCCACCGTGCGGCCGTCATTCGCCGGCGTGCGGACGCAGACCCTCTCGACATGGGCGGCGATGGCGGCGTCCGCCTTCGGGGCGGCCGTCTTCAGATAGGCGCGGAATTCGCGGGTCATCGAGAACCAGCGGTGCGACCCGACCTCCGGCACGCTCGCGCCGTCCTCCGTGGTGTCGCCCGCGGGCACGCCCTGATCGTCCGTGGTGGTGTCCGGAAGCGCCTGGTCGTCCGTGGTGGTGTCCGGCAGCCCCTGGTCGTCACTGGTCGTGTCGGGCAGCTCCCGGTCGTCCGTCGTGGTGTCCGGCAGCCCCTGGTCGTCACTCGTCGTGTCGGGCAGCTCCCGGTCGTCCGTCGTGGTGTCCGGCAGCCCCTGGCCGTCACTCGTCGTGTCCGGGAGTTCCCCGTCGTCGTCCGTGGTCTCCGGAGCCTCCCCGACGGCGCACGCCCTGTCGGTCACGGACGGCCGCGGAGCCGGCGGGCCGTGCCCCGTCGCCCCCGCGCGTTCCGTACCGCAGGAGACGAGCGAGCAACAGCCGGCGAGCAGCGCGGCGACGAGGTATCGGCGCGTCCTGGTGTTCATGTGTTTCCCCCTTCGGGGACAGAGAGGGACACGCGTGGGCCGGGGTTGCCTGGGTAACCGTGCGTCATGCGACATCGGTTGATTTGCCCGGAACTTTCCGGATGGCGTGCGGGCCCCGCGCCAGGCCGTGCTGACGGGCCGTCACCGGCGTCACCCGAATGGACCCCCTGGCGAGCGCAATCTCATATCTGAGATAGCCTCAACCTCATGTCAGACGACTACCTCGTACGCATCGGCAAGCTCATCCGTGACGCACGGCAGCACCGGGGCTGGACACAGGCGCAGCTCGCGGAGGCGCTCGGAACCAGCCAGAGCGCGGTGAACCGCATCGAGCGCGGCAACCAGAACATCAGCCTTGAGATGATCGCCCGAATCGGTGAGGCCCTGGACAGCGAGATCGTGTCGCTGGGCTATGCGGGTCCGATGCATCTGCGCGTGGTCGGCGGCCGCCGTCTGTCCGGCGCCATCGACGTGAAGACCAGCAAGAACGCGTGCGTGGCGCTGCTGTGCGCCTCGCTGCTCAACAAGGGGCGCACGGTGCTGCGCCGGGTGGCGCGGATCGAGGAGGTGTACCGCCTGCTGGAGGTACTCAACTCCATCGGCGTGCGCACCCGCTGGATCAACGACGGCGTCGACCTGGAACTCGTCCCGCCCGCCGAGCTGGAGATGACCGCGATCGACGCGGAGGCGGCCGTCCGCACCCGCTCGATCATCATGTTCCTCGGTCCGCTCCTGCACCGGGTGGACCACTTCAAGCTGCCGTACGCCGGCGGCTGCGACCTGGGCACCCGGACCATCGAGCCGCACATGATCGCGCTGCGCCGGTTCGGTCTGGACATCGCCGCCACCGAGGGCCAGTACCACGCCCGGGTGGACCGCTCGGTCCGCCCCGACCGGCCGATCGTGCTCACCGAGCGCGGCGACACGGTGACCGAGAACGCGCTGCTGGCCGCCGCCCGGCACGACGGCGTCACGGTCATCCGCAACGCCTCCTCCAACTACATGGTCCAGGACCTGTGTTTCTTCCTGGAGGCGCTCGGCGTCAAGGTGGAGGGCATCGGCACCACCACGCTCACCGTGCACGGCGTGCCGAACATCGACACCGACGTCGACTACTCCCCCTCCGAGGACCCGGTCGAGGCGATGAGCCTGCTGGCCGCCGCGGTGGTGACCGAGTCGGAACTGACCGTGCGGCGCGTCCCCATCGAGTTCCTGGAGATCGAGCTGGCGGTCCTGGAGGAGATGGGCCTCGACCACGACCGCAGCCCGGAGTACGCCGCGGACAACGGCCGTACGCGCCTGATCGACCTGACGGTCCGGCCCTCCAAGCTGGAGGCGCCGATCGACAAGATCCACCCCATGCCGTTCCCCGGTCTGAACATCGACAACGTCCCGTTCTTCGCGGCCATCGCGGCGGTCGCGCAGGGCAAGACCCTCATCCACGACTGGGTCTACGACAACCGGGCGATCTACCTGACCGACCTCAACCGCCTGGGCGGGCGGCTCCAGCTCCTGGATCCGCACCGGGTGCTGGTCGAGGGGCCGACCCGCTGGCGCGCCGCCGAGATGATGTGCCCGCCCGCCCTGCGGCCCGCGGTGGTCGTCCTGCTCGCGATGATGGCGGCGGAGGGCACGTCGGTGCTGCGCAACGTGTACGTCATCAACCGCGGCTACGAGGATCTCGCCGAGCGCCTGAACTCGATCGGCGCGCAGATCGAGATCTTCCGCGACATCTGAGCCCTACAGGACACGGGAGCCGTACGGAATCCACCGCCGCACCCGGTCCGGCCTGCCGCAGGGCAGGCCGGACCGGGTGCGGCGGCTTTCGTGTGCGGGTCCGCGGGCGCGGACAGCGCCGGCGGCAACCGGCCGGCGGACCGCTCGGCGACCGCCGTGCGCACTTCCTTCCCCGGCCCGTGCCGGGAGAAGCGGGAACCCGTGCTCCCTCCGTGCGGCGTCGCGCCGGGCGTGGCCGCATATGCGGGTGTGACTGCATATGGGGGACGCCGTTCGGGTGAACCGTGGCGGGCCGCGGCCCGGCGGAATCCAGGGAATTCGGAGCCGGGGGGCGTTTCCCGGAGGGCATGAAGGCACTTCGAAGTGGCAGCCTGCTCCGCGCCTGTTCACACTGAAACCGGTGGCCGGTGATCAGAAAAGGCCGGCCGGTCAATGGTGACGAACGTCCTCAGGAGATCGAATGGTGGAGCAGTCCTCCGAGGTCCCCATATCCGGGCCGGACGAACCTGCCGTCTCCCTTCGCGACAACGGTCCGGTCAGAGCGGAGACCGAGAGAAAACTCGCGGAAGTACTGGCTGAGGTCACCGGTGCCGAACGCGTGGCGAACGACAGTCATTTTTTCACTGATCTCGGCGCCAACTCCCTGATCATGGCGCAGTTCTGCGCACGGCTCCGGAAATTGCCGGGGCTGCCGTCGCCCTCCATGCGCGACATCTACCGCAACCCCACGATCCGGGGCCTGACAACGGCTCTCGCGGTGGCCGCTCCGGTTTCCGCGGCCTCTTCGGCTTCTTCCCCTTCTTCGGCCCCCGTCAATCCGGGTTCCGCCGTTTCTTCCATGGACTCGGCCGGCTCCGCGACCGTGTCCGCCGCGACCGCGTCTCCGGCGACCGGCACCGGCCGACTGAGCCATCTGCTGTGCGGCACATTGCAGCTGCTGGCTTTCCTGGTCTATTCCCTCGTCTCCGGGTTCGTCACCGCCGGGGGATACCGGTGGGTCTCTTCCGGTTCGGGGCTGGGCGGTATATATGTGCGGTCATTGCTGTTCGGCGGCATCGGTTTCATCACCCTGTGCACTTTCCCGATCGCCGCGAAATGGCTGCTCGTCGGCCGCTGGAAACCCTGCGAATTCCCGCTCTGGAGCATGGCGTACCTGCGCTTCTGGCTCGTCAAGGTGCTGCTGCACGCGAATCCGATGGTCTTCCTCGCCGGCACTCCGCTGTACGTGCTGTATCTCCGGGCGCTCGGCGCGCGGATCGGCAAGGGCGTCACGATCCTCTCCCACTCCGTCCCGGTCTGCACCGACCTGGTGACGATCGGCGCCGGCACGCTCATCCGGAAGGAGTCGTTCTTCCTCTGCTACCGGGCTCACGCGGGCCGCATCCAGACGGGCCGGATCACGCTCGGCCGGGACGTGTTCGTCGGTGAGAAGACCGTCCTGGACATCGACGCCTCGATGGGCGACGGCGCGCAGCTGGGCCATTCCTCCTCGCTCCACCGCGGCCAGGCGATCCCGGCCGGCGAGCACTGGCACGGATCCCCGGCGGAGCCCACGCGGATCGAGTACGTACGGGTCGCGCCGGCCCGGTGCGGCACCGCCCGCCGGACCTGGTACGGCATCGCCACGCTGCTTCAGCTGCTCTTCCTCTACGTGCCGCTCGCCGTCGGCGGGATGTACATGCTGTTCACCGAGGTACCGGCGATCGGCAAGCGGCTCGATCCGGAGACGGCCGTGCTGACCCGGCCGGAGCTGATCCCCGACGCGCTGGCCGTCTCGCTCTTCGTGTTCGTCGGCTTCCTCGTCGTGGGTGCCGCCGCCCTGTACGCCGTACCGCGGCTGCTGAGCCTGATCGTCCGGCCGGACCGGGTCTATCCGCTCTACGGAGTCCACTACACGCTGCACCGGGTGGCGTCCCGTCTGACGAACGTCAAATTCTTCGCCTGGCTGTTCGGAGACAGTTCGTACATCGTGTACTACCTCCGCGCGCTCGGCTACGACCTCTCGCGGGTCGAGCAGACCGGGTCGAACTTCGGCACGGAAGTCCAGCACGAGACCCCGTTCCTGGTCACCGTCGGCAGGGGGACCATGGTGGCCGACGGGCTCTCCGTGATCAATGCCGACTATTCCAGCACGTCGTTCCGGGTGTCCCGGGTGTCGATCGGTCCGCGCAACTTCCTGGGCAACAACATCGCCTATCCGGTGGGCGGCAGAACCGGGGACAACTGCCTCCTCGCGACCAAGGTGCTGGTGCCGCTCGACGGCGAGGTCCGGGAAGGCGTGGGACTTCTCGGTTCGCCGTGTTTCGAGATTCCGCGCTCGGTGGAGCGGGACGCGCGGTTCGACCATCTCCGACAGGGCGACGAACTGCGCCGCCGCCTCGCCGCGAAGAACCGTTACAACCTGCGCTCGATGACAGGGATGCTGTTCGTGCGCTGGCTGCACGTCTTCCTGCTCACGCTGCTCGCGCTGACCTCCGTGGACCTGTACGGCGTGGTCGGGCACGTGGTGATCGCCATGTATCTGGCGCTGACGCTCATGTTCTCCACCGCGTACTACGTTTTGGTGGAACGCTGCCTGACCTCGTTCGGCCGGCTGCGGCCCCAGCTGTGTTCCATCTACGACCGTACTTTCTGGCGGCAGGAACGCCTGTGGAAGGTTCCGGTCGAGTATCTGAACGTCTTCAACGGAACGCCGTTCAAGGCCCTCGTCTGGCGCATGCTGGGCGTACGCATCGGCCGCAGGGTGTTCGACGACGGCTGCTACATCACCGAGCGGACACTCGCCACCATCGGCGACGAGTGCACCCTCAACGCGGGGACCAAGATCCAGTGCCACTCGCAGGAGGACGGCACCTTCAAGTCCGACGGCACCACGCTCGGCACCGGCTGCACCCTGGGCGTCGGCGCCCATGTGCACTACGGCGTGACCCTGGGCGACGGCGCGGTGCTGGCCCCCGATTCCTTCCTCATGAAGGGCGAGGAAGTTCCCCCGAACGCGCACTGGGGTGGCAATCCGGCCGCGGACATGCCCGAGGCCGGGGGCTGGTCCCGCGGCCCGGACCGGGCCGCGGAGACGACCGACGCCACCGCCGCTGCCACGAGTTGAGGAAGGCCATCCGATGGGAACGCGCGTGGAAGCGGACCGGGAGTTCTGGGGCGGTGTGCTGACCGCCGGCGGTATCACCGCCGTGCCGCGGTGGGTCCGGGAGCCTGCTCCGGGCGCGCTCGAACAGGAGACGGCCGTACCGGAGGACGTGGCGGCCGCGGTGCGCGCGCTGGTGCGCCGCTCCGGACTGCCGCTCAGCGCGCTGCTGCTGGCGGCGCACGCCAAGGTGCTGGCCGCGCTGTCCGGCGAGCCGGAGGTGGTGACGGGCTACACCGCGGGAGTGCGCGGCGAGCCGCTGCCGTGCCGCCTGGCCGTTCCCCCGGGGTCCTGGCGTGCGCTGGTGTCGGCCGCCGAACGCGCCGAGGCGGAGGTGCTGGCGCACCGGGAGTACCCGCTGGACGAGCTGCGGCGGGAACTGGGGGTGACCGAGCCGTCGTACGAGATCGTGTTCGGTCCCCTGGGTGCCGAGGAGGCCCACGCCGGCGAGGGCGTGCTGGAGGTGCGCTGGTGCGAGCGCGGCGGACGGCTGATGCTGCGGGTGCGCTACCGCACGGACGTGCTGGACGCCGACGGCGCGGCCCGTATCGGCGGCTACCACCTGAAGGCGCTCCGGCTGCTGGCGGCCGATCCGGAGGCCGATCACACGCAGCAGAGTCTGCTCTGCGCCGACGAGGTGCGCGAACAGCTGGAAGGGCTGGCCGGGCCGAGCCGGCCGCTGCCGGAGGCCCGCGCCCACGAACTGTTCGAGCAGCGGGTACGGGCGCATCCGCGGGCGGTGGCCGCGGTGCACGGCGAGCGGCAGTGGACGTACGCGGAGCTGAACGCGCGCGCCAACCGGCTGGCGCGGGCGTTGCTGGCCCGCGGGCTGGGCCGGGAGGACGTGGTCGCCGTCGTCACCGAACGGAACCTGGACTGGCTGGCGGCCACGCTGGCGGTGTTCAAGGCGGGCGGCGCGTATCTGCCGATCGAGCCGCACTTCCCCGCCGGCCGGATCGCGGCGACCCTGTCCCGGGCGGGATGCCGGCTGGTCCTCACGGAGTCCGGCAGCACCCGGAACCTGGACGAGGCCCTGGCCACCGTGCCGGAGGCCGAGAAGCTGACGGTCGAGGCGGCGTACGCCGAACCGCACGCGGACAGCGATCCCGGGGTGCGGGTCGACGCCGGTCAGCTGGCCTACATCTACTTCACCTCCGGCTCCACCGGCGCGCCGAAGGGCGCGATGTGCGAGCACGCGGGGCTGCTCAACCACCTGCACGCCAAGATCGACGACCTGGGCATCGGCGAGGGGTCCGTGGTGGCGCAGACGGCGCCGCAGTGCTTCGACATCTCGCTCTGGCAACTGGTGTCCGCGCTGCTGGCCGGCGGGCGGACCCTGCTGGTCGGCCAGGACGTGATCGTGGACGTGGAGCGGTTCGTGGACACGCTGGTGCGCGGCCGGGTCGCCGTCGCCCAGCTCGTGCCCTCCTATCTGGAGGTGGTGGTCTCCTACCTGGAGCAGCACCCGCGCGAACTGCCGGACCTGCGGTGCGTGTCGGTGACCGGCGAGGCGCTGAAGCGGGAGCTGGTGCAGCGCTGGTTCGCGCTCCAGCCGGGGATCGCGCTGCTCAACGCCTACGGACTGACCGAGACCTCGGACGACACCAACCACGAGCTGCTGCGCGAGGTGCCCGACCGCGTGCTGCTGGGCCGCGCGGTCAACAACGTGCGGGTCTACGTCGTGGACGAGCACCTGTCGCTGGTGCCCCTGGGCGCCCCCGGGCTGATCGCGTTCTCCGGGGTGTGCGTGGGCCGCGGGTACGTCAACGATCCCGAGCGGACCCGCGAGGCGTACCGGACGGACCCGTACCGGCCCGGTGAGCGGCTCTACCTGGGCGGCGACTGGGGCCGCTGGCACCCCGGCGGCAAGCTGGAGTTCCTCGGCCGCCGGGACAACCAGGTGAAGATCCGCGGCTTCCGGATCGAGATCGGCGAGATCGAGAACACCCTGCTGCGGGTGGACGGGGTACGGGACGGCGCGGTGGTCGTCGCCGAGCGGGGCGGTGGGAACAAGCATCTGATCGCCTTCCACAGCGGCCGGCGCCAGGAGCCGGAGGTGCTGCGCGAGGCGCTCGCCGCGGTCCTGCCCGGCTACATGGTCCCCTCCGCCTTCCACTGGCGGGAGAGCCTTCCGCTCACCGGCAACGGCAAGATCGACCGGAAGGCCCTGACGGCGCTGGCCGAGCAGACCGAGCGGGCCGAGCGGACCACGCCGGCCGCCGCGGCGGGCGAGGACGCGCTCAGCCCGGCCGAGCGGAGGCTGGCGGCGGCCTGGGCCGAACTGCTGGGTGTGCCCGAGGACCGCATCGGCCGGACGGACCACTTCTTCGACTGCGGAGGCACCTCCCTGTCGGCGGTGAAGCTCAGCATCGCGCTCGACCGCGCGGTCTCCCTGAAGGACATCACCCGGCATCCGGTCCTCGCCGATCTGGCCGTCCTCCTCGACGGCGCCGGCCGACGGCGCCCGGAGCTGCTGCAACCGTTGTCAACGGCGGGCGGTGCGCCGGAGAGCGCGCTGGTGTGCTTCCCCTACGCGGGCGGCAACGCGGTCAACTACCGGCCGATGGCCGCCGCGCTGGCGGGCGGCGGGACCGCGGTCCTCGCGGTGGACCTGCCCGGTCACGACCTGGCGGCCCGCCCCGAGCCGTTCGTGCCGATCGAGGACGTCGCCCGGCGGGTCGCCGACGAGATCACGGCGCGCGGTCTGACCCGGGTCATGCTGTGGGGCCACTCGTCGGGTGCCGCGCCGGCCCTGGAGACGGCCCGCGTGCTCCAGGCGCGAGGCGTGCGGGTGACGCGGGTGTTCCTGGGCGCGCAGCTGCTCGGCACCGCCGCCGGCCGGAGCGCCGACGTCGCCGGGCTGACCCGCCGGAGCGACGCGGAGATCGCGGCCCGGCTGTCCGAGGACAGCGGCTATCCGGAGCTCGCCGAACTGAACGAACGGCACGCCGAGCACATCGGTGCCGCCTACCGGCACGACTGCGTGTCCGCCCACCGCTACTTCCTGGCGGCCCTGGAGAACCCGCCGGCGGCGCGGCTGTCCGCGCCGGTGTCGGTGGTCGTGGCCGCCGACGACCCCCACACGGCCGCGCACGCCGACCGCCACCGCGACTGGCTGCTCCTGGCCGAGCACGTCGACCTGCACGAGCTGGCCGACGGGGGCCACTACTTCCTCCGCACCCGGCCGGCCGAGGCGGCTCGGGCCGTCCTGAGCGCGGCCGTCCCCCTGGCCTCCACCTGAGGCCCGTGCCTCCACCGGACGGGCGACCGAAAGGAAAACGAGATGCCGTCCTCATCCTTGGCAGCACCGCTCGACGCGGAGCTGCGCCCGGACAGGCCCCCGCTGCTGCGCGTCGATCCCCCGGGCGACGCGGCGCGCTGGGCGGCCGAGCACCGCGAGGCGCTGCGCGCGCTGGTCACCGAGCACGGGGTGCTGCTCGTCCGCGGCCTGGGGCTGCGGGAGCCGGACCAGGTGGGAGCCGTCTTCGCGCGGCTGTCCGGCGGGCTCATGACGGAGCGGGAGGCGTTCGCGCCCCGGCAGGCCCACGGCCCCGGGCTGTACTCCTCCACGCCCTGGCCGGCCAACCAGCCGATGTGCATGCATCACGAGCTGAGCTATCCGCTGGAGGTGCCCGGTCTGCTGCTGTTCGCCTGCCTGACCGCGCCCGAGCAGGGCGGGGCGACGGCGGTGGCCGACGCCGAGCAGGTGCTGAAGGCCCTGCCCGCCGACCTGGCGCGGCGGTTCGAGCACGAGGGCTGGCTGCTGACCCGCACCTACAACGACGAGATCGGGGCGTCCCTGACGGAGTCGTTCGGCACCGACGACCGCGCGGAGATCGAGCGCTACTGCCGGGCCAACGCGATCGACTTCACCTGGCGGCCCGACGGCTCCCTGCACACCGAGCAGCTGCGCGCCGCCGTGGTGCGGCACCCGGACACGGGCCGGCCGTGCTGGTTCAACCAGATCGCCTTCCTCAACGAGTGGACGCTGGCCCCGGAGGTGCGCGAGTACCTGGTGGACGAGTACGGCGCGGACGGTCTGCCGTTCAACACCCGCCACGGCGACGGCACCACGCTCGGCGAGGACGACGTCCAGCGCATCAACGCCACCTACGAGCGGCACACCCGGCGCGAGCCCTGGCAGGACGGTGACCTGATGCTCGTGGACAACATCCGTACCGCGCACAGCCGGGAGCCCTTCACCGGGGAGCGGCAGGTGCTGGTCGGTCTGGCCGAACCGCGGCGCCTGGCCGACGGCCGCCCGGCCGAGGAGGCGAGCCGGCGATGAGTGATCTGCTGTCCACGGCCCCCCGGTCGGCCGTGCACCGTCCGGAACCGGTGCCCACCTTCGCGGTGATCTCCGGCAAGCAGGTGCAGGAGGCGCTCGACGGGCGCGAGAAGGACCTGGTGGAGCTGGTCGAGGCCACCTACCGGCTGCATGGCGCCGGTGACTCGGTCAACCCGCCGTCGTACTTCCTGCGCTTCCCCGACCGTCCGACGGCGCGGATCATCGCGCTGCCCGCGTCCATCGGCGGTTCGTCGCGGGTGGACGGCGTGAAGTGGATCTCCAGCTTTCCCGAGAACGTGAGCAGCGGGCTCCCCCGGGCCTCCGCGGTGCTGATCCTCAACGACCACGACACGGGCTATCCCTTCGCCTGTCTGGAGAGCGGCGTCATCAGCGCGACCAGGACCGCGGCGTCCGCGGCGCTGGCGGCCGACTGGCTCAGCCGCACCCGGACCCGCCCCACCCGGGTCGGATTCTTCGGCACGGGCTTGATCGCCCGCTACATCCACACCTTCCTGGCCGCCACCGGCTGGACCTTCGACGCCATCGGGGTGCACGATCTGTCCGCCGACAGCACCGCCGGTTTCCGCGGCTATCTACGCGAGTCCGGCGCCACCGGGGAGATCACCGTCCACGACAGCGCCGAGGACCTCGTCCGCTCCAGCGATCTGGTGGTCTTCGCCACCGTCGCCGGCCGGCCCCATGTCACGGTCCCGGGCTGGTTCGACCACAACCCCGTGGTCCTGCACGTGTCCCTGCGCGACCTCGCCCCCGAGGTCCTGCTCGCCTCGGCCAACTTCGTCGACGACGTCGAGCACTGTCTGAAGGCGGACACCTCCCCCCATCTGGTCGAGCAGCGCACCGGCAACCGCGACTTCCTCAACGGCACGCTCAACGACGTGATGCTGGGCCGGGCCGCGCCGCCCGACGACCAGCCGGTGATCTTCTCGCCCTTCGGCCTGGGCGTCCTCGACCTGGCCGTCGGCAAGTACGTCTACGACCAAGTGACCCGGGCGGGAGAACTCCGCCTCGTCGAGGACTTCTTCCACGATCTGCGCCGGTACGGCTGAGGCCGTTGCCCTCAGCCCTTCAGGAGGCTGCCGTGCCCGTCATCTCCGCTCCCCACGCCTTCAACGAAGGAACTCTCTTCGTCGATCTAGAGTCGATTTTCGGATGCCGCCTCTACCTCAAGTGCGAGGGCTTCAACTTCGCCGGCTCGATCAAGCTGAAGGCCGCGAACGAGATGGTGGAGAGCGCCGAACGGGACGGAACCCTGAAGCCGGATTCCATCCTCGTCGAGTCCTCGTCCGGAAATCTGGGCGTCGCCCTCAGCATGATCGCCGCGAGCAAGGGCTACCGGTTCCTGTGCGTGACCGACTCCCGGTGCAATCTGTCGACCAAACTGCTGATGGAGGCCCTCGGCAGCCAGGTGCACGTGGTGACCGACCTGGACGCCAACGGCGGCTTCCTGGGCACGCGGCTCGAATACGTCCGTGCGCTGTGCGCGTCCGACGAGCGGTACGTGTGGCTCAGCCAGTACACCAACCCGGGGAACTGGCGGGCCCACTTCCGCACGACGGCGCCGGAGATAGCCGGCCATTTCCCGCGGCTGGACGCGCTGTTCGTCGGGACCGGCACCGCCGGGACCCTGATGGGCTGCGCGCGCTACTTCCGCGACTGGCACCGGCCGGTGCGGATCGTCGCCGTGGACAGCGTGGGCTCGGTGGCCTTCGGCGGTTCTCCCGGCCGCCGGATGATCCCCGGCCTCGGCATGAGCATGCGGCCCCCGCTGCTCGACGAGTCGTACGTGGACGAGGTGATACAGGTGGAGGAGGAGGACACCATCCGCACCTGTCACCGCATGGCCCGGAGCGGCTTCCTGTTCGGCGGCTCCACGGGGACGGTGGTCAGCGCCGCGACGGACTGGCTGGCCCGTCACGGCACCCGCGACCTCACGGCGGTGGCCATCGCGCCCGACCTGGGCGAGCGCTACCTCGACACCATCTACCAGTCCAACTGGCTCCAGGGCCTGTACGGCGACCACCTGGTCGACTCCGCTCCGGAGCCGGAGGAGCCCTGGGACGAGAAGAAGTCCGCGTCCCGGACGCCGAACCGCCGCCGGAGGTCTTGAGGGATCCCGGTCGTCCCTGGTTCGCTCAGCTTTCGACGAGGGCGGCGGTCCGGGACCGCCACGGGATCCGGAAGGCGGTCAGCGTGACGATCAGGGCGGAGACCGCCACCGTGGCCATGCCCAGGGTCAGGCTCGTCGCGCCCGCCACGAAACCGATCAGGGCCGGTCCGCCCAGCAGGCCGGTGGTGCCCATCGCGGCGACCAGGGCGAGGGCGTCCGAGCCGCGCTCGGCCGCCGCCACGTACACGCACGGGGTGACGGCCGCCGCGCCGAGGCCGACGCAGGCGAAGCCGAGCAGTGTGGGGACCACGCCGCCGGCGAGCAGGGCGAGGGCCAGGCCGGCCCCGGCCACGGCGCTGCCGGTGCGGACCACGCGTCCGTCGCCCCAGCGGGTGCGCCAGCGGTCCGCGCACAGGCGGGCCAGCAGCATCATCACGGAGACCACCGCGATACCGAGCGGGGCGACGGACGCCGACGCCTTGACGACGTCCTTCATGTAGAGCGTCGACCAGTCGTTCATCGCGCCCTCGGTGATCGTGCCGAAGGCCATGGCGGCGCCCATGAGGAGGGTCGTGCCGGAGGGGAGGCCGCGGCGGCCGCGCCGCTTCGGCTCGTCCGGGGCCGCGGCCGGCTCCCGGTGTGCCAGCAGGGCGGGGCGGGCACAGCCGAGCAGGAGCAGCAACAGGGCGCCGGCGACGGTGAAGTGGGCCGGGACGGATCCGGTCAGGGCGGTGACGCCGGAGGCGAGCAGGGCGGCGGCGAGCAGTCCGGCGCTGAAGGTGGCGTGCAGCTGGGACATGGCGGTGCGGTCGTACGCCTTCTCCAGCGCGGCGCCCTGTGCGTTCATGGCGACGTTGAGGCAGCCGACCGCGACGCCGTCGGCGCACACGGCTAGCAGCGCGAGGGGGTAGTTCGGTACGGCGGACAGGGCCGCGAGGACGGCGATCAGGGCCGCGGCGGAGGCGAGGGACAGGGCCCGGGAGCCGAGCCGGCGCATCAGCACGGCGACCAGCGGGAAGGAGGCCGCGGCACCGGCCCCGCAGGCCATCAGCAGCAGCCCGATCTCGCCGGCGCCCAGGTCCAGCCGGGTCTTCAGCGCGGGCAGCCGGGAGATCCAGGTGCCGTACTGGAAGCCGAGGAAGCAGAACAGCGCGGCGATGGACCATTTGGCGCGCTGGAAGGAAGGCTCGGGCATCAGACGGCCTCCCGGGCCTCGTGCGGGCGGGGTACGGCGGCCACCTGGGCCGACATGTAGACCGCGTCGCCGCCGTAGTCCGGCGGGACCGGGGCGGACGGGTGGGCGCGGTAGCCGTTGGCGTGCCAGAACGGCTCCTTGCCCGCGACGGCGACCAGGGAGACGGTGGCGAAGCCGCGGGCGCGGGCCGTCTCGGTCAGATGGCGTACCAGCCGGGTGCCGAGCCCACGGCGCCTGAGCGGCGTGCTGACGACGAGGTCGTGCAGGTGGAGGTTGGTGCTGTGGTGGACGGCCTGTTCGGGGTGGGTCAGGTCGGGGCAGCGGAACCGGGGGTAGGGCAGGGCGAGGACGTAGCCGGCGAGCCGGCCGTCGAGGTCGAGGACGAAGCAGGTGCCGGCCGAGGCGCGGGCCCGGGAGCGCAGCAGTTCCTCGCCCTCGGCGAGGGAGAGGTCCGCGTACGCCTCGCTCTCCAGGGCGGCCAGCCGTGGCCAGTCGGCCTCGGTGATCCCCCGTATGAGGTCGTTCATGTCAGTGGTGTCCTTCCGGGGCGCGTGTGGACACGCACGGCAGCGGGCTGATGCCGTTGAAGCCCTGGGTCGTGTAGCTCGTTGCGTAGGCGCCGGCGGAGAGGATCCAGACCGGGTCGCCGGAGGCGAGGGACCGGGGGACGCGCAGCGGGTGCCGGCCGCCGCCGTAGGCGTCGTCGCTGTCGCAGGTGGGGCCGGCGACGACGGCGGGGACGAGGTCGGTGGCGTCGCGGTGCCCGGGGAAGACCAGCCGGTGGGTCACCTGGTCCATCTCGTACAGGCCGTTGAACTTGCCGCAGCTCAGGTACAGCCAGTGCGCGTCCGTGCCGTCCGGCTGCCGGCGACGGGTGAGCCGGGAGACGTGGGCGCGGACGGCGCCGTGGTCGGCGACCAGATGACGGCCCGGCTCCATGACGAGGTCGAGGGGGGCGGGGGTGAGCGCGTCGAGGCGTTCCATGCCTTCGCGGAGCACGGTGAACATCTTGTCCAGCGGCGGTTCGAGGGGGTTGCCGTGCCGGTCGAGGTACCCGAGCGCGGGCAGGCCGCCGCCGAGGTTGACGTGGTCCGGTACGATCCCCAGCCCGTGCAGCGCCACGAGGACCTCGGCGAGTGTGTCCAGGGCCTGCTGCCAGGCCTCGCCGGTCATCTGCTGGGAGCCGACGTGGACGGACAGGCCGGCCGGGACGAGGCCGGCCGCGCGGGCCGTGGCCAGCACGCGTACGGCGTCGTCCGGGGCGCAGCCGAACTTGCGGCTCAGGCCCCACAGGGCGCCCTCCCCGCTGGTGGCCAGGCGGCAGAACACCCGGGCGCCGGGGGCGTGCCGGGCGATCGCGGTGACGTCCTCGACGCTGTCGGTGGCGAAGGTGCGCACGCCCAGCCGGTGGGCTTCGGCGATGTCGTGGTCGGACTTGACGGTGTTGCCGTAGTGGACGCGGTCCGCGGGGGCGCCGGTGCCGAGGGCCTGGACTATCTCGGCGGGGCTCGCCGCGTCGAAGCCGGCGCCGCGGTCCGCGAGGCAGCGCAGGACGTCGTCCACGGGGCAGGCCTTGAGCGCGAAGCGGACCCGGACACCGGGCAGCTCGGCCCGCAGCCGGTCGTACTGGTCCTCGATGCCGTCGAGGTCGTAGAGGAGGCGGTCGGCGGGGGCGGTGGCCAGTGCGGTGGCCAGCCGCGTGCTGATCTCCACGGTCACCGGCCCTCGGGTACGAGTGCGGTCCGCCGGGCCGCGTCGACCAGCGCGGGCCAGACCTCGGCGAGCAGGGCGAAGTCGTCGATGTCCTGCCGGGCCTCGGTCAGCAACCGCTCCCGCCGCGGCACGAGCTGCTCGGCGAACCGCTCGTAGCGGCCGCCCAGCTTGCGGTAGGCGGTGTCGACCCGGTCCAGGCGCCACACGTTCTCGGCGGGGTCCAGCCAGGTGCTGTCGCGGAGTAACGCGACGATCCGGTCCGCCCGTATGTGCTGGTGGTCGTCGAGGAGCTGCGCGCCCTCGGCGGCCATCCGGTCGTAGACGTGGTGGAAGTACAGCATCGACAGCAGGAACTTCACGAAGCGGGTCTGGTAGGCCTGGAAGCCCGCGTCGGTGCGGCGTTCGGGGGTGTAGAAGTTCTCGATGTGCCGGTTGTGCAGGATGCCGGGGAGCGTGGCGTCGTGGACCAGGTGGATGAGGAAGTAGTCGCTGCCGATGGTGTCGGTCGCCGGGGGCAGCGGCATCCGCTCGTAGACGTCGTGGTGGAAGGCGATGTTGCACATGTCGACCCGCATCGGGTCCACGAGGGCCAGGGTGGAGTGGTCGCCGGTGAAGGGGGCCGTGCCCGCTCCGGTGAAGGACTCCTCGACGAGGTCGCGCCGCTGTTCCGGTGACGCGTCGGCGGCTGCCCACAGGCCGACCACGTCCTGGTAGACGCCTTCGTCGAGGCGGCGTATCTCGCCGATGTCGACGGAGAGTTCACCGATGAAGGAGGCTCCGGCCAGGGAGACGGGGCGGCGGGCGTGGGCGGGGTCGAGGTCCGTGCGCGTGACGGCGGCCGACGCCTCGGCGGCCGGGCGGCCCAGCCAGGGCAGTTCGTGGTGGACGGGGAAGACGGACTCGCCGTCCAGGACCTGGTAGGTGCTGTCGGAGTCCCGGCGGTGCACCGAGTGGCAGCCGAGGGCGGCGGCCAGCAGGAAGGCGCGGTTGGTGCAGGCGCCGTAGGAGACGGCGGGCGGGAGCATGAGGTTCAGCAGGCGGTCCGGCCCGGGCAGGCCGGCCGTCCGGACGGCCCGGCGCAGGAAGTCCCGCTGGGCCACCTCGTCGAGGTGGTGGACGCTCACCCCCGGCCGCGGGGGCAGGGCGGCGACCGTGCGGGTGTGCTCGGCCCGGGTGCGGTCGTCGGCGGAGTCCAGGATCAGCAGCCGGACGTCGGCGCCGTACCGGCGGGCGGCGTGGTCGGCTTCGGCGTGCAGGGCGGTGATGGTGGCGGAGCAGGCCCGGTTGGTGGGCAGGGCGAGGCAGATGCGGGGCGGGGCGGGTGCCTGGTTCACTGTGCGGTCCACGAGTCGAGTCCCAGCAGTTTCCGGCCGAGCGGATCGAGTGTGGCGGGGCCGTAGCGCAGGGCCTCCGGTTCGCGGGCGTCGCCGAGCAGGGTGGCGTTCCAGTCGGGGGTGGCGAGGGTGCGCCAGGACTCCACGCGGGAGTCGCGCAGGGTGGTGTGCTCTTCCAGCGCGGGCATCATCGACAGGTACTGGACGGCTCGGACAGCGTTGTCGGAGAGGTTCGGTGCCACGCCGTGGGCGAGCGTCCCGTTGAAGATCAGCAGGTCGCCGGCCTGGAGGTCGGGGCGGATCACCGGGAACTCGGCGCGGTCGGTCCCGGGCCGGACGGGGTCGCGGCCGGGCGGCTGGGCGATGCGCCACTCCTCGAAGCGGCGGAAGAGTTCCGGGGCGCACTGGAAGCCGCCGAGTTCGGGGCGGGTGTCGGTGAGGGCGATGATGCCCTGGACGCGCTGCGGCAGCACGGCGAGGGTGGTGTCGACGTCCCAGTGCAGCTCGATGTCGAAGCCCTCGTCGGTGGGCTCGATCAGGGACCGGGAACGGGTCAGCTTGTTGGGCGGGTTGAGGTTGAGCCGGTCGAGGGTGACCCACAGTTCCGGGCTGTCCCACACGTCGACGAAGGCGTCGTAGACCCGCTGGTTCTGCCGGCTGTCCCAGAGGAGCTGGTGGTGGTAGGCCTCGACGAAGCCGTAGATGTAGAGGTGCTGGTCGAGTTCGGAACGGAACCGTGGTTCCTCGTACCAGCTGTCGGGGCGGTCGGGGTCGAGTCCCTGGAACCGCCAGGCGAAGTCGAGGAGGCCCTTGGCCTCGCCGGGGGTGATGGCCTCGCGTACGACGACGTAGCCGTACGTCTGCCAGAAGGCGAAGTCCTCCTCGGACAGTACGCGCAGCGGCTCGGTCTTCCGGAGGTCGCGCAGCGGGGTGGGGGCGAGGTAGGTCTCGCCGTCGGAGCTGAAGTAGGGGCGGCCGGTCGCCGCTCGGTGGAGGTAGGGGGCGGGCTGGTGCATGCGTTCACTCCGGGTGATCGGGACGACAACACCTTGGGGTCGGACGTGAGACATGTGCCGGTGGCATGCGCCGGGGCGCGGAAGGGCCACCGGGTTCCCTGATGCGGAAGTGGGTGCGGCCGCCCGCGGCGGGCGCGGGCGGCCGGAAGGGAGCGGTCAGCCGGCGAGGACGGCTTCGGCCGCGGCCACACCGCAGACGCGGGCGGCGCCGTAGGTGGCGATGTGCAGGGCGCCGCGCGGGGCGGCCTGCGGCAGGCCCATCTCCACGACGACGGTGTCGGGGCGGGCGGCGAGCAGGGTGTCGAGCGCGGAGCGCATCCAGTCGTGCCGGTGTTCGTCGCGGACCACGGCGACGATCCGGCGTCCCCCGGCGGCGGCGAGCACGGCGGCACCGGCGTCCTCGCCGGTGAAGGAGCCGGAGTCGGTGCCGGGCAGCAGCCGCTGGAGTTCGGCGGCGACGCCCCACGGGGTCTGGTCGCCGACGGCGATGTTGGGGGCCGGGTTGAACTGGGCGACGTAGGCCGGTCCGGTGACCGGTGCGGCGGCGCCGGCGCGGGTCACGGTCAGCGCGCGGCGGGCCGCGATCAGGCCGATCTCCGGGTCGGGCGCCGTCTTCTCCGCGTCGCCGCGGGCGGCGGCGGTCCAGGCGGCCAGGTCGCGCACCCGGGCCGCCGCGTCGGCGAGCCGCTCCTCGGGCAGTTCGCCCGAGCGGACGGCGGCGACCAGCGCGTCCCGCAGGCCCAGCACGGTGTTCTCGTCGTTGAGTCCGCCGCCCACGCAGATGGCGTCGGCGCCGGCCGCGATCGCGAGGACCACGCCGTGCTCCAGGCCGTAGGTGCCGGATATCGCGCGCATCTCCATGCCGTCGGTGACGATCAGGCCCTGGTAGCCGAGTTCGCCGCGCAGCAGCTCGGTGAGGACGCGCCGGGACAGGGTGCCGGGGCGGTCCGGGTCCAGCGCCGGGACGAGGATGTGGGCGCTCATGATCGCCCGGGTGCCGGCGGCGATCGCCGCGCGGAACGGAGGCAGTTCGCGCTCGTAGAGGGTGTCGGCGTCGACGTCGATGCGGGGCACGGCGTGGTGGGAGTCGACGTTGGTGTCGCCGTGCCCGGGGAAGTGCTTGGTGCAGGCGGCGACACCGGTGGACTGAAGGCCCTCGACCCAGGCGGCGGTGTGCCGGGCCACCAGGCCGGGGCTCGCGCCGAAGGAGCGGACCCCGATGACGGGATTGTCCGGGTTGGCGTTGACGTCGGCGGAGGGCGCCCAGTCGAAGTTGACCCCGCAGGCGGCCAGGCGCCGGCCCAGTTCGCGGGAGACGGCCCGGGTGAGGCCGGGGTCGTCGACGGCGCCGAGGGCGTGATTGCCGGGGAAGGAGGAGCCGGTGCGCACGTCGAGGCGGGTGACGTCGCCGCTCTCCTCGTCGATGGCGACCAGCAGGTCGTCCCGTTCGGCGCGCAGTTGCGCGGTGAGGGCGGTGACCTGCTCCTCGCTGACGACGTTGCGGCCGAACAGGGCGACGGAGGCGAGGCCCTCGCCGAGGCGGCGGCGCACCCAGTCGGGCGCGGTGGTGCCGTCGAACCCCGGTTGCAGCACCGCGAGGGCGTCCCGGGTGAGAGTGTCGCCCGCGGCGGAGCCGCCGTCGGACGCGGCGGTGGCGATGGTGGTCATCGGGGGCGTCATCCCTTCACGGCGCCGTCGGTCAGACCGCTGACAGCCTTGCGTTGCAGGAAGATGAAGAGGATCAGGATGGGCAGCGCGAACAGGGACGAGGCGGCCATGGTGGCGCCCCAGTCGTCGCCGAAGGCGGTCTGGAACTGCGACAGCCACAGCGGGAGGGTCTGCGCTTCGGCGTCCTTGTTGAGGATCAGGACGAGCGGGAACTCGTTCCAGGCGGTGATGAAGCCGAAGAGCGAGGTCGCCATCAGGCCGGGGGCGAGCAGCGGGAAGATCACCTTGATGAACGCCTGGGGGCGGGTGCAGCCGTCGACCATCGCCGACTCCTCCAGCTCCCTGGGCACCGCGGCGACATAGCCGCGCAGCGTCAGGACGGTCAGCGGGAGCACCATCATCATGTAGATGACGGTGAGCGGGACCAGGCTGTTCAGCATGTCGTTGTCCCGGACGACCATGTAGATGGCGATGATCATGACTTCCCAGGGAGCCATCTGCGCCAGCATGAACGTCACGATGAGACCGCGCCGGCCCTTGAACCGCATCCGGGCCAGCGCGAAGGCCGCGAACAGGGCGATGACGAGGGAGAGCACGACCGACAGGACCGTGACGGTGACGGAGTTGACGACCAGGGTCCAGAAGTGGTCGGCGTCGACCGCCTTCTTGAAGTGGTCGAGGGTGGCGTCGGTCGGGAACCACACCGGGTCGTCGGAGATGATGTCGCCGGTCGGCTTGAAGGCCGTGGCGAACATCCAGTACACGGGGAACACGAAGCCGACGAAGAGGACGACGGCGGTCGCGTTGGGCCAGATACGGCCGAAGAGCGAGCGCTTCACAGCTCGTCCTCCTCTTGCTTGAGCACCAGGCGCAGGTAGTACGAGGTGATGACGAGCAGGACCAGGATGGTCAGGAAGGAGATGGCCGCGCCGACACCGAAGTGCTGGTTGCCGACTCCCTCGACGTAGGCGTAGATCGGCAGGGTCTCGGTGAGGTGGTCGGGACCGCCCTCGTTCATCGCGAAGATCTGGACGAACGACTTGAAGACCCAGATGATTTCGAGGAAGGTCGTCGCCAGCAGGAACGGCCGCAGGAAGGGCAGCGTCACCGAGGTGAAGCTCTTCCAGGTGCCGGCGCCGTCCAGGGAGGCCGCTTCGTACAGCTCGCCGGGGATCGTGGTGGTGGCCGCGTAGAGGTTGACCGCCACGAAGGGCACGGACATCCAGACGATGAGCAGGGTGACCACGGCGAAGGTGGAGAACTGGGTCTCCAGCCAGTTGTGGTCGGCCATGGAGTGCCAGCCGAGCTTGTCCAGCACCCAGTTGACGACGCCGAAGCGCTGGGCGAACAGCCACTGGTAGACGGTGGTGGCCGCGACGACCGGCATGGCCCAGGCGAGGACGAGGCCGAGCATGAGCAGCAGCCGCATCTTCTTGCCGAGCCGGGCGAGCAGCAGCCCGATCAGGGTGCCGAGCACCATGATCAGTACGACGTTGACGGCGGTGAAGACGACGGAGCGCCCGACGACGCGCCAGAAGTCCTCGCCGGTCAGCACCTCCCGGTAGTTGTCGACGCCGTTCCACTCGGTGAGGTGCTGGATGAGCTGTCGCGGGTTGAGGTTCTGGAACGACAGCAGGCCGTTCTTGACCAGGGGCCAGCCGAGCAGCACCACGGTGGCCAGCAGCGCGGGCAGCAGGAGCAGGTAGGGGGCGGCGGCGCGGCCCCGGGAGGGTGCCCCGGCGGTGCGGCCGTCACCTCGCGGCGGGGCCGGCACCCGGGCCTTGCGGACAGCGGGCTCCCCGGCCGTGTCCGTGCCTTCGGTCTGCACTGACATGCGTTGTCATCTCTTCCGTGGCCGTACGAAGGCCGTACGAACGACTTCCTCGGCCGTACGCACGGCGTCCGGGGCCGTACGACGGCACAGGTGTGCCGGGGGCGCCCCGAGGGGCGCCCCCGGCGCGGCCATCAGTTCTGCTGGGCCAGGCGCTTGTTGATGTCGCCCTCGACCTGCTTGGCGGCGTCCGCCGGGGACTTACCGTTGAGCACGGCGGTCATGTAGGACTTGATCGGGTTCGGGTTGTTCTCCACCGCGCCCCACTCGGGGATCAGCGGGGTGGTGCCACCCACCGCGGCACCGGGCGCGGCGGCCTCGGCGACGGCGTTGCCCTTGAGGTTGGACTCCAGGGCCTGCTTGTTCGGGATGACGCCGTTGAGCTTGGCCAGTTCGCCCTCGTACTGGTCGGACAGGGCGATCTTCAGGAACTCCTTGGCCAGGGCCTGCTTCTTGCTGCCCTCGGCGACGGCGAGGTTGGAGCCGCCGAGGAAGACGCCCTCGGGCTTGTCCGCGGTCTCGCCGGGGATGGTGAAGTAGCCGAGGTCCTTCTCGATGGCCTTGTTGGCGGTGACGGCCGTACCGGCCTCCCAGCCCATGCCGATGAACGCGCCGGTCTTGCCCTTGGCGAAGACCTCCGCCTGCTGCGGGGTGGCCTCGTCCTTGTCCTTGGGGGCCTTGGAGAAGGCGGCGTACTTCTTGTAGATGTCCATGGCCTTGGCGACCTTCGGGTCACCGAGGTTGGAGACGTACTTGTCGCCGTCCTTCTTCACCAGGTCGCCGCCCTGGCCGATGATCAGGCCGTCGAAGAAGTACCAGTTCTGGCCGGGCAGGTAGATGGGCTCGGCGTCGGTCTTCTTGTCGATGGCCTGGAGGTCCTTCAGGAACTCGTCCCGGGTCTTCGGGGTGTCCTTGATGCCGGCCTGGGCCCAGATCTTCTTGTTGTAGATGACGACGCGGTTGGCGAAGTACCACGGCGCGGCGTACTGCTTGCCGTCGAAGACCGAGGACTGCGAGACCGACGGCGTCCAGTCGGCGCCGATCTCCTTCTTGAGGTCGCTCAGGTCGGCGAGGCCGCCGGTGGCCGCGTAGGCCGGGGTCTGGGTGTTGCCGACCTCCAGCACGTCCGGCGGGGTGGACTCGGAGAGGGCGGTGGTGATCTTCTGCTGGATCCCGTCCCACTTCTGGGTCTCGAACTTCAGCTTCGCGCCGGTCTTCTTCTCGAAGGCCGCCGTGACGTCCTTGACCCACTGGTCCGGCGTGGAGCCGTCCATCGCCCAGACCGTCAGGGTCTGGCCCTTGAAGCTGTCCGGTCCCGCGTTCTTGCCGCTGTCGTCGTCGTCCCCGCCGCACGCCGACACGGAGACCATCATGCCCGCGATCACGATCGCGGCCGCAAGCTTGCGCTTCACGCCACCCTCCTCAGGGATGCCACTAACCCCCCACGCCCTCGGCGGTGACCTGCGTACGACGCTGTTGCACGTAGGGCTCGGGACCTGGCCACTAATGGTGTAGACCAGTACGGTGGAGCTTGGCCTAGACCTTTTAGAGTGTCAAGGGTGGTTCGGAAAGCCGGTCCCGGCCGTTACGAGAAAGTCACCGGAGCGCGTCCGTCCGGATCCATCCCTTTCGCCCCGGCCCGTTCAGTTGGACTAGACCATAGGGCAGTTGGTCGCTATAACGGGAGCCCATCGACACAGCCGGGAAGGCAGGCATGACCACCGACGTCAGCAGCGCCCAGCCGAGCAGAGGGACGTCCGGCCGCACCGCGCGCGTGCCGAAGTACTACCGGATCAAGCAGCAGTTGCTCAGCATGGCCGACGCACTGCAACCCGGCTCGGCCATGCCCGCGGAACGTCTGCTCGCCGTCCGCTTCGACACCTCGCGGACCACCGTCCGGCAGGCCCTCCAGGAACTGGTCGGCGAGGGCAGGCTCGACCGGATCCAGGGCAAGGGCACCTTCGTCGCCCAGCCCAAGCTGTACCGCACGCTCCAGCTCACCTCGCACACCGAGGACATGCGCGCCCAGGGCCTCACGCCGGCCTCGCAGATGCTGGACATCGGGGAGGTCCCCGCGGACGAGAAGCTGGCCGGCCTGCTCGGCATCGGGATCGGCGAGCGGGTGCTGCGCATCGAGCGGCTGCGGCTGGCCAGCGGCGACCCGATGGCGATCGAGACCACCCATCTGTCCGTGCGGCGCTTCCCCGGCCTGCGCCGCTCCCTGGCCACCTTCCCCTCGCTGTACACGGCGCTCGCCGAGGTGTACGGCGTCCATCTCGCCGAGGCCGACGAGACCATCGAGACCTCGCTGTCGACCCCGCGCGAGGCGCAGTTGCTCGGCACCGACGTGGGGCTGCCGATGCTGCTGCTGTCCCGGCACTCGCGGGACGCGGAGGGCAGCCCGGTGGAATGGGTGCGCTCGGTCTACCGCGGCTCGCGCTACAAGTTCGTCGCCGCCCTGCGCCGGCCGGGCGCCACGGTGATCCGGCGGACGACGGCCCCGCCGGACGGGCTGAGCCACGCCTGAACCGGAGGTCCCCGGCCGCGAGTCACCGCCCGGCGCGTCCCAGGGGCCGCCGGAGACGCGGACGTCCGGCCCCTTCGGCACGGGGCCGGACGGCGGCGCCCGGGGTCACTTCTTGGTGAGCTTGACGTCCTGGTCCGTCACCGCGTGGAAGTTCGGCAGCAGCAGGATGCCCGAGGGGCGCAGCTCCGTGAGGGCGGCCTCCACATGCGCCTTGCCCGCCTTCAGCGTCTCCGGCTCGGCCTTGCCGGAGTTCTCCCAGCGGTGCTCGGCGCCGTCGCACCGCGCCACGCTGCCGCCGATGCCGTGCCTGAGGCCGGGGTCGCTCTGGCTGACCGAGGAGCTGATGAGCACCGGCCCGGTGGCGGCGGTGCAGCGGTAGGTGCCGGAGAGCAGCACGGTGCCGTCGGGCGCGAGCCGGCCGGCGGAGTCGACGGTGATGGTCTCGGCGGGGTCGGCGGGGTCGGCGGCGGCCGGGCCGACGGCGGCGCACAGCAGCGCGGCGGCGCCGAGAGCCGTGGCCAGGGCGGGGCGTACGGGCATGGGATACCTCCCGGATCGGAGAGTCGAGGGTTCCCACTCGTACCCGGCGGCCGCACCGGGGGACGTGACCGTCACCCCATCGGTGGCGCGTCACGGCCCCGTGCGACCCGACCACGGCACCCGCGCCGCCGCCCGGCTAGGGCAGCACGGCGAACCCGTCCAGCTCCACCAGCGCCCGCTCGTCCCACAGCCGTACGACCTCCACGACCGCCATCGCCGGATAGTCGCGGCCCGCCGCATCCCGCCAGATCCGGCCGAGTTCGCGCGCGTGGGCGCGGTAGGCGGCGACATCGGTGGCGTAGACGGTGACCCGGGCGAGGTCCGCGGGGGTGCCGCCGGCCGCGCGCAGGGCGGTGAGGAGGTTGCCGAGGGCCCGCTGGAACTGCTCGGGCAGGGTGTCGCCGGTGATCTTGCCGTCGCCGTCGAGGGCGGTCTGGCCGGCCAGGAACACCACCCGGGACCCGGCCGCGACGACGGCGTGCGAGAAACCCGTGGGCGGGGACAGCTCGGGCGGGTTGACGCGCTCGGTGGTCACCGGGTCTCCTTCTCGGCCGTGGCGTACAGCTCCTTGGCGATGATGCCTCGCTGGACCTCGCTGGCACCCTCGTAGATACGGGGTGCGCGCACCTCGCGGTAGAGGTGTTCGAGGAGGTGGCCGCGGCGCAGGGCGCGGGCGCCGTGCAACTGGACGGCGGTGTCCACGACGTACTGCGCGGTCTCGGTGGCGAGCAGCTTGGCCATCGCGGCGCGCCGGGGGACGTCGTCCGCTCCCGCGTCGTACGCCGAGGCCGCCGCGTACACCATCAGCCGGGCCGCCTCGGTGCGCAGGGCCATCTCCGCGACCTGGTGGGACACGGCCTGAAGGTCCCGCAGCGTGCCGTCGAACGCCGTACGCCGGCGGGTGTGGTCGACGGTGGCGTCCAGCGCGGCCTGGGCCATGCCGACGGCGAAGGCGCCGACGCTGGGGCGGAAGAGGTTGAGGGTGCCCATGGCGACGGCGAAGCCGCGGTCGGTCTCGCCGAGCACGTCGGCGCCGGTGACGGGCACGGCGTCGAAGTCGAGGGCGCCGATGGGGTGCGGCGAGATCATCTCCAGCGCGCTGCCGGTGAGTCCGGGCCGGTCGGCCGGGACCAGGAAGGCGGTCACCCCGCGGGCTCCGGCACCCGGTGTGGTGCGCGCGAAGACGGTGTAGAAGTCGGCCTCGGGGGCGTTGGAGATCCAGCACTTGGCGCCGGTGAGCCGCCAGCCGGTGCCCTCGGGCTCGGCCGCGAGGGCCAGCGCCGCCGCGTCCGATCCGGCACCGGGCTCGCTCAGCGCGAAGGCGGCGACCGCGCTGCCGTCGGCGACCCGGGGCAGCCAGCGCTCGCGCTGGGCGGGGGTGCCGTGCGCGTGCACCGGGTGGGCACCCAGACCCTGGAGGGCGAGGGCGGTCTCGGCCTCGGTGCAGCTCTGGGCGAGGGACTCCCGCATCAGGCACAGGTCCAGCGCGCCGGAGCCGAACAGCCGGGCGAGCAGTCCCAGGCGGCCGAGTTCGGCCAGGAGCGGCCGGTTGACGCGGCCGGGTTCGCCCCGGTCGGCGAGCGGGCGCAGCCGCCGGGCGGCCAGCTCCCGCAGCTCCGCACACCATGCGGTCTGCTCCGGGTCGAGCGAGAATGCGGACACAGCCGGTCCTCCCTCCGGGACGGCCGTCACGACCGTCCCCGTCGAGCCGCCGGGACGGCCACCCCGGCCTTCCCCGCCACCGTCCGGGACGCCCTTCGCGGCCGCCCCGCAGCCCCGTCCCGCGAACCCCCGGGACGGCCCCACAGCCCCTTCCCCGTCTCTTTCCGGGCGGAACCGCCGCCCGTTCTCCCGAGGTTATCGCGCACAGTTGACCGCCGTCACCAACACGATACGCTGGGGTCCTCCCTCAGGGGGGGTCCTCCCTCCGGGGGAGCGCGAGCCCACCACGAAGCCCGTCTGGACGACTGTCACGGCAAGGGGGCGCACCGTCATGCATCTCTCGGCCCATGTCGACACCTTCGCGCGCGACCATCTGCCCCCGCCCCACGAATGGCCCGAGCTGCGCTTCGACCTGCCGGAGCTGCGCTACCCCGATCGGCTGAACTGCGCCGCGGAACTGCTGGGCCACGCCGACCCGGCCCGCCCGGTGTTCCGCACCCCGGCCGGCCCCACCTGGACGTACGGCGCACTGCGCGCCCAGGTCGACCGGATCGCGCATGTGCTCACGGGCGCCCTGGGCGTGGTCCCGGGCAACCGGGTGCTGCTGCGCGGCCCCACCACGCCCTGGCTCGCCGCCTGCTGGCTCGCCGTGCTGAAGGCGGGCGCGGTCGCGGTCACCGTGCTGGCCCAGCAGCGCCCGCACGAACTGGCGACCGTCTGCGAGATGGCCCGGGTGGGACACGCGCTGTGCGACATCCGGACGGTGGACGATCTGGCGAAGGCCGCGATACCCGGGCTGCGGATCACCACGTACGGCGGTGACACCCCCGACGACCTGCTGCGCCGCCCGGCCCCCGGCACCCCCTACCCCGCAGTGGACACCGCGGCCGACGACGTCGCCCTGATCGCGTTCACCTCCGGCACCACGGGCCGCCCGAAAGGGTGCATGCACTTCCACCGGGACGTGCTGGCGACGGCCGACACCTTCTCCGGACATGTGCTGCGCCCCCGGCAGGACGATGTCTTCGCCGGCAGCCCCCCGCTCGGCTTCACCTTCGGCCTCGGCGGGCTGGTGATCTTCCCGATGCGGGCCGGAGCCAGCACGCTCCTGCTCGAACAGGCGGGTCCCCGGCAGCTGCTCCCGGCGATCGCCGAGCACCGCGTGTCGGTCCTCTTCACCGCGCCGACCGCCTACCGCGTCATGCTGGACCACCTCGCGGGGCACGACATCTCGTCCCTCAGGCGCTGTGTGTCGGCCGGCGAGAACCTGCCCGCCGCCACCTGGCGCTCCTGGCTGGAGCGTACGGGCGTGCGCATCATCAACGGCATCGGCGCGACCGAGCTGCTGCACATCTTCATCTCGGCCGCCGACGAGCAGATCCGGCCCGGGAGCACGGGCCTGCCGGTACCGGGCTGGCAGGCCCGCGTCCAGGACGCCGACGGCAAGCCCTTGCCCGACGGCGAGCCCGGCCTGCTGGCGGTGCGCGGACCGGTGGGCTGCCGCTACCTCGCCGACCCACGGCAGCGGGAGTACGTCCGTGACGGATGGAACATCACCGGGGACACCTACGTCCGCGAGGCCGACGGCTACCTGCGCTACGTGGCCCGCGCCGACGACATGATCATTTCCGCCGGGTACAACATCGCCGGCCCGGAGGTCGAGGACGCGCTGCTGCGCCATCCCGACGTGGCCGAGACGGCGGTCGTCGGCCGCCCCGACGAGACCCGCGGCCACGTGGTCGTCGCGTACACGGTGCTGCGCGCCGGGGCCCGGCGCGACGCGGACGCGCTGCGCGCCTTCCTCACCTGCGAACTGGCGCCCTACAAGTGCCCGCGCGAGTTCGTCTTCCTCGACGCGCTGCCCCGCACGGCCACCGGCAAGCTCCAGCGCTTCCTGCTGCGCACCAATGGTGACCAGCAGTGATGCCGACGACCTAAAATGATCAACGTGTCCGAGCAGCACGCCCCCAGGTCCCTCATCGTCACGCTCTACGGCGCGTACGGCCGCTTCATGCCCGGCCCGGTGCCCGTCGCCGAGCTGATCCGGCTCCTGGCCGCGATCGGCGTGGACGCGCCCTCCGTGCGCTCCTCGGTGTCCCGGCTCAAACGGCGCGGCCTGCTGCTGCCGGCCCGCACGGAGTCCGGCGCGGCCGGGTACGAGCTGTCGGCGGAGGCTCGTCAGCTGCTGGACGACGGCGACCGGCGCATCTACGCCGCCACGCCCGTGGCCGACGAGGGCTGGGTGCTCGCGGTGTTCTCGGTCCCCGAGTCGGAACGGCAGAAGCGGCATGTGCTGCGCTCCCGGCTGGCCGGCCTGGGCTTCGGCACCGCGGCCCCGGGGGTGTGGATCGCCCCGGCCCGTCTCCACGAGGAGACGGAGCACACGCTGCGCCGGCTGCGCCTGGACCCGTACGTGGACTTCTTCCGCGGCGAGCACCTGGGCTTCGCGCCCACGGCCGAGGCGGTGGCCCGCTGGTGGGACCTGACCGCCATCGCCAAGGAGCACGAGCGCTTCCTGGACGCGCACGCGCCCGTGCTGCACCTCTGGGAGCGCCGCGCGGACACCCCGCCCGAGGACGCCTACCGCGACTACCTCCTCGCCCTCGACTCCTGGCGCCACCTCCCCTACACCGACCCGGGCCTGCCCACCCGCCTCCTGCCGGCCGACTGGCCGGGCGTCCGCTCGGCCGAGGTCTTCCGGGGCCTGCACGAGAGGCTGCGGGACGCCGGCGCGGAGTTCGCGGGACTGTGACACCGGGCCCGGCCGCCGGGCCGGGCCCCGGCCGCGGGTCGCGCGTCGCGGGTCGCCGGTCGCGGGTCGCCGGTCGCGGGTCGCCGGTCGACCGGTTGCCTCAGCCGCCCAGGGTGAGACGGGGTCTGGGGGCGTCGGTGCGTCCGGTGCGCGGGCGGCGGCTGCCCGCCCGGTAGGGGGCGGGCCAGGTGATGCCGGGGCCCTCGTAGCCCTGCTCGGCGGCCGCGTGCAGGGTCCAGTGCGGGTCGTACAGATGGGGCCGGGCCAGCGCGCACAGGTCGGTACGGCCCGCGAGGATCAACGAGTTGACGTCGTCCCAGGAGGAGATCGCGCCGACCGCGATCACGGGCACCCGGGCTTCCTGCCGGATCCGGTCGGCGAACGGCGTCTGGTACGACCGCCCGTACTCCGGCCGCTCCTCGGCCACCACCTGCCCGGTGGAGACGTCGATGGCGTCGGCGCCGTGCGCGGCGAAGGCGCGGGCGATCCCCACGGCGTCCTCGGCCGTGGTCCCGCCCTCCGCCCAGTCGGTGGCCGAGATCCGGACGGTCATCGGCCGCTCGGCCGGCCACACCCCGCGTACGGCGTCGAAGACCTCCAGCGGGAACCGCAGCCGCCGCTCCAGCGAGCCGCCGTAGGCGTCGGTGCGCCGGTTGGTGAGCGGCGAGAGGAAACCGGAGAGCAGATAGCCGTGGGCGCAGTGCAGTTCGAGCAGGTCGAAGCCGGCCCGGGCGGCCCGCCAGGCGGCGGCGGCGAACTGCTCGCGGATGTCGGTGAGCTGGGCCCGGGAGAGCTGGCGCGGGACCTGGCCGCCCGGCCGGTACGGCAGCGGGGAGGCGGCGACGAGGGGCCAGTTGCCGGTGGCCAGGGGTTCGTCCATGCCCTCCCACATCAGCTTGGTGGAGCCCTTGCGGCCGGAGTGCCCGAGCTGCACGCCTATCGCGGTGCCCGGCGCCTGACGGTGCACGAAGTCGGTCACGCGCCGCCACGCCTCGGCCTGCCGGCCGGTGTAGAGACCGGCACAGCCGGGGGTGATCCGGCCCTCCCCGCTGACGCACACCATCTCGGTCATCACCAGGCCGGCCCCGCCGAGGGCGCGGGCGCCGAGGTGGACGAGGTGGAAGTCGCCGGGGACGCCGTCGGTGGCGGAGTACATGTCCATCGGGGAGACCACCACGCGGTTGCGCAGCGTCAGGCCGCGCAGCCGGAACGGCGTGAACATCGGGGGCGTGCCCGGCGGGCAGCCGAACTCGCGCTCCACGGCCCCGGTGAAACGGGCATCGCGCAGCCGGAGGTTGTCGTGGGTGACGCGGCGGCTGCGGGTGAGCAGGTTGAAGGCGAACTGGCCGGGGGGCTGGCGGAGGTACAGCCGCAGGTCCTCGAACCACTCCAGGCTGGCCCGGGCGGCCCGCTGGGTGGAGGCGACGACGGGCTTGCGCTCCTCCTCGTAGGCCGCCAGCGCGCCGGGGACGTCGGGGTGTTCCGCCAGGCAGGCGGCGAGGGCCAGGGCGTCCTCCACGGCGAGCTTGGTGCCGGAGCCGATGGAGAAGTGGGCGGTGTGGGCGGCGTCGCCGAGGAGCACGACGTTGCCGTGCGACCAGCGGTCGTTGACCACCGTGCGGAAGGTGGTCCAGGCCGACTTGTTGGAGCGCAGGGGGCGGCCGCGGAGCGCGTCCGCGAAGAACTTGCCGCAGCGTTCGACGGACTCCCGCGGGTCGGCCTCGTCGAGCCCGGCCGCCCGCCAGACCTCCTCGCGCATCTCGACGATGACGGTGGAGGCGTCGGCCGCGTAGGGGTAGCCGTGCAGTTGCATCACGCCGTGCTCGGTCTCGGCGATCTCGAAGCGGAAGGCGTCGAAGGCGAAGTCGGCGGCGAGCCAGATGTACCGGCAGCGGTGTTCGGTCACCTGGGGGCGGAACACGGGGGCGTAGGTCTCGCGGGTGGTGCTGTGCACTCCGTCGGCGGCGACGACGAGGTCGTACGCGGCGCGGAGAGCGTCCGGGTGCGGGGCCTCGGTCCGGAAGTGGATCCGCACCCCGAGGGAGTGGCAGCGGTCGTGCAGGATCTCCAGGAGGCGGCGGCGGCCGAGGGCGGCGAAGCCGTGGCCGCCGGAGCGGTGGGTGGCGCCCCGGTGCACGATGTCGATGTCGTCCCAGCGGACGAAGTCCTGCCGCAGGGCCGCGTAGACGACGGGATCGGCGTGTTCGATGCCGCCCAGCGTCTCGTCCGACAGGACGACGCCGAAGCCGAAGGTGTCGTCCGGGGCGTTGCGCTCCCAGACGGTGACGTCCCTGGCGGGGTCCAGCCGTTTCAGCAGGGCGGCGGCGTAGAGACCACCGGGGCCGCCGCCGACGATCGCCACGCGCATCGGGGGCTCACCTCCCCCGCCACTTCGGCGGGCGCTTCTCCGTGAAGGCCACGTGGAACTCGGCGTAGTCCTCGCCGTTCATCAGCAGGGCCTGGGTCGAGGCGTCCAGCTCGACGGAGGCCGCCAGCGGCATGTCCAGCTCGGCCGTCAGCAGGGCCTTGGTCTGGGCGTGCGCCAGCGCCGGGCCGTCGGCCAGCCGGCGGGCCAGCGCGAGGGCCGTCTCGTCCGCCCGTCCCTCCTCGGCCAGCTCGCTGATCAGGCCGATGCGCTCGGCCTCGATGGCCCGTACCGGGTCGCCGAGCATGAGGAGACGGGTGGCGTGGCCGAGGCCGACGACCCGGGGCAGCAGGTAGGCGGCGCCCATGTCGCCGCCGGACAGGCCGACCCGGGTGAAGAGGAAGGCGAAGCGGGCGGAAGGGTCCGCGACCCGGAAGTCGGCGGCCAGGGCGAGGACCGCTCCGGCGCCCGCGGCCACCCCGTGGAGGGCGGCGATCACCGGGAACGGGCACTCCCGGATCGCCCGGACGACCTGGCCGGTCATCCGGTTGAAGTCGAGCAGCTGGGCGGTGTCCATGGACAGGGTGGCGCCGATGATCTCGTCCACGTCGCCGCCGGAGCAGAAGCCCCGCCCCTCGCCGGCCAGCACCAGGGCGCGCACGGAGCGCTCACGGGACAGCTCGGCGAGCAGATCGCGCAGGTCGGCGTAGGCGCCGAAGGTGAGGGCGTTGAGTTTCTCGGGACGGGCCAGCGTGACGGTGGCGACCCCGTCGTCGGTCCGGACCCGCAGGTGGGCCCAGTCGGCGGTGCGGGCGGCGGAGCCGGTGAAGGGACTCATGACGTGCGGCCTCCTTGGGCGGCGGTGCCGTACGTTGCTCTGTCCCACGAAGTTATCACTTGTTTGTGACTACCGTCACGGGTGCGCGACACGCCTGCGTCCGGTCGGCCGGAAGGTCACATCGGTCACCGGTCGGCGACAGCGCCGTAACAGTGGGCGCGGAGGGGCGAGGCGGGCGGTCCGGGTGGGTAAGCCGCCCGGTACCGGGGCGGAAGCCCCGGGCGAAGCCCGACGACGGCCGCCGTGGCCGGGCCCGTACCATTCCTACAGTCGAAAGCAGGACAGCCTGCTCCATGAACGGACTCGCCTTGCACGAACGCCCCGCCGAATCGGCCTCCTGGCGCATCGCGCTGCCGCACACCACGGCGGCCGTGCCCGTGGCGCGTGCCCTGGTGCGCTCGGCTCTCACCGAGGTGGAGCACGCGGCCGACTGCGACACGGCGGAGCTGCTCACCGCCGAGCTGGTGGCCAACGCGGTGGAGCACACCGCCGGGCGCGGCCCGATCGAGCTGGTGGTGGAGCTGCGGCCGACCGGCTGCCAGGTCGAGGTGCACGATCCGGACCCGGCGCCGCCCGGCCAGCTGACCCGGCCGGTGATCGAGGAGCCCGACGTCTGGCAGGAGGGCGGGCGCGGGCTGCTGCTGATCCGCGCCCTCAGCTCCTCCTGCGGTCACCGCCCCACCCCGTCGGGCAAGGCGGTGTGGTTCAGACTGCCTGTGGTTCCCGCTCAGCGCCGGCCTGCGTGACCTCGGCGGCCGGCTGCGCCAGCGTGGAGTGCCGACGGCCGTAGGCGCCGTAGACCAGCAGGCCCACCGCGAGGAACACGGCGAACTGGATCCAGGTCTTCCAGCCCGTCTCGTACATCAGGTACAGGCAGAAGCCGACGCCGAGCAGCGGGGCCGCCGGGTAGAGCGGCACGCGGAAGCTGCGGGCGAGACCCGGCTCGCGGCGGCGCAGGGCGATCACCGTGATGTTGACGACGGCCATGATGGCGAGCGTGCCGATGGTGCACAGGTTCATCACGGCGTCCAGCGAGGCGAAGGCCGCCGGGAGCGCGAAGACGACGGCGACGATCAGCGTGCCGGCGACCGGCGTGGACGTCCTCGGGGAGACCTTCTCGAAGACGCGCGGGATAAGGCCGTCCCGGGACATCGACATCAGGATGCGGGTCTGGCCGTACATCACGGCGAGCACCACGGAGGCGATGGCGACGACCGCGCCGAAGGCGACGACACCGCCGCCGACGGTGGAGCCGGTGACCTCGTTGACGACGTAGGAGAGCGCGGCGGGCCGGCCGGCGACCTGGTCGCCGCCGATGGCGCCGATCGCGGCGAGCGCGACCGCGCAGTACAGGAGGGTGACCAGGCCCATGCAGACGAGGATCGCGACCGGGATGTCCCGGCGCGGGTTCTTCGCCTCCTCGCCGGCGGTGGTGATCGCGTCGAAGCCGATGTAGGAGAAGAACGCGGCGGTGGTGCCCGCGCCGATGCCGCCGAGGCCGGCCGGGGAGAACGGGGTGAGGTTGCCGTCCTTGAAGGCGCTGTAGCCGATGGCGCAGAAGGCCAGCAGGATGACGAGCTTGACCGCGGCCATGGCGGCGGTCGCCCGGGCGCTCTCCCGCACCCCGCGCACCAGCAGCACGGAGGCCATGGCGATGACGATCACGGCGGGGAGGTTGACGGCGCCGCCGTCGCCGGGGCCCGCGGACAGGGCGGCCGGGAGCTGCCAGCCGGTGAGGCTGTGCAGCAGCTCGTTGACGTACTGGCTCCAGCCGACCGCGACGGCCGAGATGGAGATGCCGTACTCCAGCAGCAGGCACCAGCCGACGAGGAAGGCGGTGGACTCGCCGAGGCCGGCATAGGCGAAGGAGTACGAGGAGCCGGAGACCGGGATGGCGCCGCCCAGCTCGGCGAAGGAGAGCGCGGTGAAGACGCAGGTGATCGCGGCGAGGACGAAGGAGACGACGACGGCGGGACCGGCCTGGGCGACGGAGTCGGAGAGGCCGACGAAGATACCGGTGCCGACGATGGCGCCGACGCCGAAGCAGATGAGCTGGAAGAGGCCCATGGTGCGCTTCAGGCCGTGTCCCTCGCGGTCGGCGCCGGATTCGGCGACGAGCAGGTGCGGGGATTTGATGCGGGGAGCGGGCATTGCGGGTGGTGCTCGTTTCTGGTGGTGCGGGCGCCCCTCGTACGGGCGCGGCGACGGCCGGAAGGGGTGGCTCCGGGCCGCCGGTCAGGATAAGGCCAGGTGAGGCCGGTCAGGCAAGGCTTTCCCGGGCGAGTGTGGCGACCAGCACCGCCTTGATGGTGTGCAGCCGGTTCTCGGCCTCGTCGAAGACGACCGAGTGGGCGGACTCGAAGACCTCGTCCGTCACCTCGAGGGATCGCAGGCCGTACGTCTCGTGGATCTGCTGTCCCACGGCGGTGCCGAGATCGTGGAAGGCCGGCAGACAGTGCAGGAACTTCACGTCGGGGTTGCCGGTGGCGCGGAGCACGTCCATGGTCACGGCGTAGGGGGCCAGGGCGGCGATCCGCTCGCCCCACACCTCTCTGGGCTCCCCCATCGAGACCCAGACGTCGGTGGCGACGAAGTCGGCGCCTTCGACGCCCTCGGCGACGTCCTCGGTGAGCGTGACCCGGGCGCCGGCGGCTTCGGCGAGCGCCCGGGCGTGCTCGACGATCTCCGGGGCGGGCCAGTAGGACTTCGGGGCGACGATCCGTACGTCCATGCCGAGCAGGGCTCCGGTGACCAGGTAGGAGTTGCCCATGTTGAAGCGGGCGTCGCCGAGGTAGGCGAAGGCGATCTGCCGCAGCGGCTTGGCGCTGTGCTCGGTCATGGTGAGCACGTCGGCGAGCATCTGGGTGGGGTGCCAGTCGTCGGTGAGCCCGTTGTAGACGGGAACTCCGGCGTGGGCGGCCAGCTCCTCGACCTTGGCCTGGCTGTCGCCCCGGTACTCGATGGCGTCGTACATCCGGCCCAGCACCCGGGCGGTGTCCTTCACGGACTCCTTGTGCCCGATCTGCGAGCCGGACGGGTCGAGGTAGGTCGTGTGGGCGCCCTGGTCGGCGGCGGCGACCTCGAACGCGCAGCGGGTGCGCGTCGAGGTCTTCTCGAAGATCAGCGCGATGTTGCGGCCCCGCAGATACCGGGTCTCGGCCCCGGCCTTCTTGGCGGCCTTCAGCTCGGCGGCCAGCTCGACCAGGCCACGGAACTCCTCCTCGGTGAAGTCCAGCTCCTTGAGGAAGTGGCGGCCGGCGAGGGCGGTCGGGACTGTCGCCATGGCGGGCGCTCCAGGGGTACGACTACGACGGACTATGGAAGTCTATACGACCACTCACATTTCTATACAGCGTCTCGCTCCACGGGACAGCTCATGCACCGCGGGCCGCCCCGCCCCCGGCCCAGCTCGCTGCCCGGGATCTCGATCACCTCGATGCCCTGCTTGCGCAGATGGGTGTTGGTGGTGGAGTTCCGCTCGTAGGCGACCACCACCCCGGGTTCCACGGCGAGGACGTTGCAGCCGTCGTCCCACTGCTCGCGCTCGGCGGCGTGCACGTCCTGGGTGGCGGTCAGCACCCGGATCTCCCCGAGGCCGAGCGCGGCGGCGATCGCCCGGTGCATGTGCTCCGGGGGATGGTCGGTGACCTTCAGCTCCCGCTCGCCGACGCCCGGCTCGATGCTGTACGAGCGCAGCATGCCGAGCCCGGCGTACTGGGTGAAGGTGTCGCCGTCCACCATGGTCATCACCGTGTCGAGATGCATGAAGGCACGCCGCTTGGGCATGTCGAGCGCGACGATGGTGCGCGCCGAGCCGGCCTCGAACAGCTTGTGCGCCAGCATCTCCACGGCCTGCGGGGTGGTGCGCTCGCTCATCCCGATCAGCACGGCGCCGTCGCCGATCACCAGGACGTCGCCGCCCTCGATGGTGGAGGGATAGTCCGCCTGCCCCCGGGACCAGACCCGGAACGTTTCGTCACGGAACAGGGGGTGGTGGCGGTAGATCGCCTCGAAGTGGACCGTCTCGCGCTGCCTCGCGGGCCGGCGCATGGCGTTGATGGAGACGCCGTCGTAGATCCACGCCGAGGTGTCACGGGTGAAGAGGTGGTTGGGCAGCGGGGGCAGCAGGAAGTCGTCCAGCTCCATGACATGGAAGCGGACCGACGCCGGTTCGGCGTGGGCGTCCAGGAACTCCCGCTTGGTCATGCCGCCGACCAGGACCTCGGCCAGCTCGTCCGGGGTCATCCGGTCGAAGGCGGCGCGCAGGTGGTCGGTGGCGAGGGGGCCGTACTCCTTCTCGTCGAAGACCCGGTCCAGGACGAGCGTCCGGGCCTCGGGGAACGCCAGGGTCTCGGCGAGCAGGTCCCCGAAGAGATGGACGGCGACGCCGCGGTCGCGCAGTACGTCGGCGAACCCGTCGTGCTCGGCGCGCGCCCGGCGCACCCAGAGCACGTCGTCGAAGAGCAGGGCGTCCTTGTTGCTGGGGGTGAGCCTTTTGAGCTCCAGATCCGGCCGGTGCAGGATGACGCGGCGCAGCCGCCCGGCCTCGGAGTCGACGTGGAATCCCATGCCTCCATCCTGACCACCGGCGTCGTGCTTCACCCTCCGCTCGGCGGTTTCCGCACCACCGGATTTCCCCCGCCCTCCCGCGTTCGCCCCCGGCGGACGGGCACGGGGCGCGGGCCGGCCGGAAGAAGGCGGGGCCGGATCGCGGGGCGGGGCGCGGGCCGGCCGGAGAGAGACGGGGCCGGATCGCGGAGCGGGGTGCGGGGTGGCGGGAAGGCGCCGGGGCCGGATCTCGGGCCGGGGCGCGGGGCACGGGGCGGTGGGGTGCGGGGCGGCGGGAAGGCGGCGGGCTCAGATCGCGGTGCAGGGCACGGGCCACTGCCGGATGCGCGGCGGCAGGGTCACCGCCCAGCCGCCGCCGGCCAGCACCAGCCGCTCGGCGCAGAGCAGCCCGAGCGCCTCCCGCTCCGCCGCGTCCAGCGCGTCGACGGGCGTGGGCTCCAGGAGCCGGAGGAACGTGGCGAGCAGGACGGGGTGATCCAGGGTCAGCCGGACGGCCGTGCCCCGCTCCCTGCGGTCCAGGACCGTGACGAAGTCCGGGCCGCGCCGGTGGTGGAGGACGCCGTGGGCGTGGCCCGCCCGCCAGGCCGCCAGCGCCCCCGGGTCGGCGGGCAGTTCGGCGGGCGGGGGCAGATGGCACAGCACACCGGGGTCGCAGCCCGGGGTGCCCGTGGCCCGCCAGCTCACCCGGAGGGCGCGGCCCTGGCATTCGCGCAGGAACCGCACCGCCTCCGCCGTCCCCCGTCCCGTGCCGCTGATGTCCAGGGGCACGGCCGCTTCGACCCCGCGCCCGCTGCGCCGGTGCGGCACGGTGCCGGGCAGCCCGGTCATCCGGCCCCCTCGGGCAGCCGGACCGGCTCGCCCCAGGTCGGCAGCGCGACAAAGGTGACGCCGTCCCGGAACAACAGGCCCCCGGCGAACGCCTGCCGGACCCATGCGTCGAGGTCCGGGACCGGCACCTCGTGGCCGTCGGCGGCCAGCAGCCGGTGCAGCGCGGGTACGGTCCGGCCGTCCTCCAGGTGGCGCAGGGCCGCGGCACGCCAGCCGGTGAAGCGGTGGGTGGCGGGCGGGCGGCCGTGCCGGCGGTCGTGCACCAGCAGGTCGGTACCGTCCTCCTCGAACAGCAGCCGGGAGTCCGCGTGCCCGGCCCGCCAGGCGGCCACCGCTTCCGTCAGCCGGCGCTCGGCCGGGCCGGAGATGCCCGCGGGCTCGGTGTCGAACAGGTAGACCAGATCGGCCAGTTCGTCCTCGGGGAGGTCGTAGACGTGCTGGTACATCTCGGCCGGCCGGCGCTTGCCGAAGCCGAGGTCCGGGTCGGTGAAGTGCGGGCTGAACCGCTCCAGCTGGATGCGGTGGGCCCCGCTCGGCGGCTGGAGGTGGACGAGCGCCGGGAGCTGGTCGACGACGGAGTCGTAGTCGTCGGCGCTCTCGCCGGGGAAGCCGTACAGCAGGTTCCAGGAGCAGGTCAGGGCGTGGTTCTCGCACTCGCGCAGGGTGCGGACGTTACGGGCGCCGGTGACGCCCTTGGCCATGAGGTCCAGGACGCGGCTGCCCAGGCTCTCGATGCCGGGCTGGATGTGCACCGCGCCGGCCTCGCCCAGCAGCCGGAGCTGGGCGGGTGTGAGGTTCGACTTGACCTCGTAGTGCAGTCGCAGGTCCCAGCCGCTCGCCACGACGCGCGGCAGGAAGTCACGGAAGTAGGCCATGTCGATGATGTTGTCGACGGTGACCACGTCGAGGAGGCGGTGGCGGCGCACCAGCCGGTCGATCTCCGCCCACAGCCGCTCCCCCGGCTTGGCGCGGAAGGCCATCGCGGAGCCGTTCAGTCCGCAGAACGTGCAGTGGTGCTTCTCGCCCCACCAGCAGCCCCGGGCTCCCTCCACGACCAGCTTCGGGTGGATGTGCTCCCGGACCGGTGAGGCGTCGAGGGCGGCCTGCCACTGGCCGTAGTCCGGCGAGGGGATGTCGGCCGGGGCCACGGTCCGCCGGGTCTGCGTGTTGGCGCGGGACTCGGTGCCGTCCCACCAGCACAGGCCGGGGACGTCCACGGGGTCGGTGCCCGCCTGGAGGTGGTGCAGCAGGGCGGGGACGGCGTACTCGGCCTCGCCGCGCACCACATGGTCGACGAACGGGTGGTTGCGGTGCAGCGCGTGTCCCATCGGGCCGTCGCAGTTGCTGCCGCCGAGGACGACCGTCAGCTCGGGGCGTCTCCTCTTGAGTTCGCGGGCCAGGGCGAGGGACGGCACGTTCTGCATGAAGGTGGTGGTGAACCCGACCAGGTCGGGTTCGGCCGCCAGCACCTCGGTGGCGCAGGCGTCGACGAAGGCGGCCGCGTACGGGCGCATCGCCAGGGCCGTGCCGATGAAGACGCCCCGGCCGGCCGCGTACTCATGGAGCCGGGCCACGCCCCAGCCGGGGTCGTCGTACAGGACGCCGGAGAAGACCCAGTCGCCGAGGCCGTGGAAGATCGCGTCGCTGCCCACCTCCACGCAGTCCCCCGGCCGCAGCCGGCCGCCGGAGCGCTCCAGCAGGAACTCCGCCCAGCGCAGGGAGCCGTGCAGCTCGCGCACCTCGTCGCCGGGGCGTGCCCGCCGCACGATCCGGTTGAGCAGACCCAGTTGCAGCGAGGGCAGGTCGAGCGGATGCCACGGCATCGTGACCAGATGGACACGCATGCTCAGCGGGTCGGCCGCTTCTCCAGGACGGCCGGCCGTCGAGAGGTGCTCCGCCGGTCCTCGCGGACCACGACCTTCTTGATCTCCACGGCCACCATCCCCCTCAGGGCGCGCGAACACCCTTGTGCCGCACGGCTGTCCACCATATGGACAGCGGTGTGTGCGGCACAAGGGCGTGGTGTGACGGGCGGGTCTACAGGCGCGGGTCGACGGGTTCCGACTCCAGTGCCAGCACCCCGAACACCGCCTCGTGCACCCGCCACAGCGGCTCCCCGTCGGCGAGCCGGTCCAGGGCCTCCAGGCCGAGGGCGTACTCGCGCAGCGCCAGCGACCGCTTGTGGTTCAGGAACCGCCGGCGCAGCCGGTCGAGGTTGTCCGGCCGGGTGTACTCCGGACCGTAGATGATCCGCAGGTACTCACGGCCGCGGCACTTGACGCCGGGCTGCACCAGCCGCCCCTCCGGGTTCCGCACCAGCGCGCCGAGCGGCTTGACGACCATGCCCTCGCCGCCCCGCCCGGTCATCTCCAGCCACCAGTCGACGCCCGCGCGGACCGACTCGGGGTCGCCGGTGTCGACGTACAGCCGCCGGGTGGTCTGGAGCAGTCCGCTGCCGTCGTGCTCCACCAGCCGGTCGATCAGGGCCAGTTGCTCGTCGTGCGGCAGCACGGCGAGGCTGCGGCCCTGGACGGCCAGCAGCTGGAAGGGGGCCAGCCGGACGCCGTCCAGGCCCTCGGTGGTCCAGCAGTAGCGCCGGTACGCGGCGGTGAACGCGGCGGCGTCGGCGGCCCGTTCCCGCTGCCGGGCGAGCAGTGCGGCCACGTCGGCACCGCGCGCGGCCGCCGCCTCCAGCGCGGCGAGCGCGCCGGGGAACACCGCCGAGGAGGCGGCGCCCACGGCCGCGTACTGGCCGCGCAGCAGCCCCGTGGCCTTCAGCGACCACGGCATCAGCTCGGCGTCCAGCAGCAGCCAGTCGGTCGACAGCTCGTCCCAGAGTCCGGCGTCCGTGATCGCCGAGCGCAGGCGGCCGAGGATCTCCTCGGTCACCTTCTCGTCGTCGAAGAACGGCCGGCCGGTACGGGTGTACAGCGACCCCGTGGGGCCGTCCGTACCGAACCTCCGGCGCGCCGCCTCCGCGTCCCGGCACACCAGGGCCACCGCGCGCGAGCCCATGTGCTTCTCCTCGCACACGACCCGCGCGACGCCGTCGCCCGCGTACTGCGCGAACGCCTCCCGAGGGTGCTCCAGGTAGCCGTCCACCTGCGAGGTCGCCGTGGGTGCCATGGTCGGCGGCAGATACGGCAGCAGGCGCGGGTCGGTCGCGAAGCGGCTCATGACCTCCAGGGCCGCCGCCGCGTTCTCCTCGCGGACCGCCACCATGCCGGCGTGCCGGGTCTCCACGGCCCGGCGGCCCTGCACGTCCGCCAGGTCCAGCGGCCGGCCGTCGTGTCCGCCGGGCGCCTCGGTGCGCAGCGGCTTGGCCGGCTCGTACCAGACCCGCGCGGCCGGTACGTCGACCAGCTCCCGCTCAGGCCAGCGCAGCGCGGTCAGCTTGCCGCCGAAGACGGCACCGGTGTCCAGGCAGATGGTGTTGTTGAGCCATGTCGCTTCCGGCACGGGCGTGTGGCCGTAGACCACCGCGGCCCGGCCCCGGTAGTCCTCCGCCCACGGATAGCGCACCGGCAGCCCGAACTCGTCGGTCTCGCCGGTGGTGTCGCCGTACAGGGCGTGCGAGCGGACCCGGCCGGAGGTGCGGCCGTGGTACTTCTCGGGCAGGCCGGCGTGGCAGACCACGAGCCGGCCGCCGTCCAGGACGTAGTGGCTGACCAGCCCGTCCAGGAACTGCCGGACCTCGGCCTTGAACTCCTCGCTCTCGCCCTCCATCTGCGCGACGGTCTCGGCGAGCCCGTGGGTGTGCTGGACCTTGCGGCCCTTGAGGTACCGGCCGTACTTGTTCTCGTGGTTGCCCGGCACGCACAGGGCGTGGCCCGCCTTCACCATGCCCATCACCCGGCGCAGCACCGCGGGGCTGTCCGGGCCGCGGTCGACCAGGTCGCCGACGAACACGGCGGTGCGGCCCTCGGGGTGCGCGCCGTCCGCGTAGCCCAGCTTCGCCAGCAGCGACTCCAGTTCCGCGGAGCAGCCGTGGATGTCGCCGATGATGTCGAAGGGGCCGGTGAGGTGGGTCAGGTCGTTGTAGCGCTTCTCGGTGACGACGGTGGCGTTCTCCGCCTCCTCGACCCCGCGCAGGACGTGCACCTTGCGGAAGCCCTCGCGCTCCAGCCGGCGCAGCGACCGGCGCAGTTCGCGGATGTGCCGCTGGATGACCCGGCGGGGCATGTCGGCCCGGTCGGTGCGGGCCGCGTTGCGCTCGGCGCACACCTCCTCCGGCATGTCCAGCACGATGGCGATGGGCAGCACGTCGTGCTTCTTCGCCAGCTCGATCAGCTGCCGCCGGGAGTCCTGCTGCACGCTGGTGGCGTCGACGACGGTGCGGCGGCCGGCGGCCAGCCGCTTTCCGGCGATGTAGTGCAGGACGTCGAAGGCGTCCCGGGTCGCGCTCTGGTCGTTCTCGTCGTCGGAGACCAGGCCGCGGCAGAAGTCGGAGGAGATCACCTCGGTGGGCTTGAAGTGCCGCCGGGCGAAGGTGGACTTGCCGGAGCCGGAGGCGCCGACGAGGACGACGAGGGAGAGGTCGGTGACGGGCAGGACCCGTCCCTTGTGCTGTGTCCCGGTCATGCCGCCTTCGCCTCCTTCTCGGTCTTCGTGAACACGGCCAGCTGGGTGGGCGGTCCCACCTCGGGGTCGTCGGCTCCGACGGGAGCGAACGCCACGTCGTAGCCGTGCCGTTCCGCCACCGCCCCCGCCCAGCCGCGGAACTCCTCGCGCGTCCACTCGAAGCGGTGGTCGCCGTGCCGGACGTGCCCGGCGGGCAGGCTCTCCCAGCGGACGTTGTACTCGACGTTCGGGGTGGTGACGACGACCGTGCGCGGGCGCGCGTGCCCGAACACGGCGTACTCCAGGGCGGGCAGTCGGGGCAGGTCGAGGTGCTCGATCACCTCGCTGAGCACGGCGGCGTCATAGCCCTTGAGCCGGTTGTCGGTGTAGGCGAGGGAACCCTGGACGAGCTTGACGCGGGCCGCCTGCCGCTCCCCCATGCGGTCCAGCTTCAGCCGCCGGCCCGCGATGGCCAGGGCCCGTACGGACACGTCGACACCGACGATCTCGGTGAACCGGGTGTCCTTCAGCAGCGCCTGCACCAACTGGCCCTGGCCGCAGCCGAGGTCGAGCACCCGGGCGGCACCGGACGCCTCCAGCGCGGCCAGGATCGCCGCCCGGCGCTGTTCGGCGAGCGGGGTCGGCCGCTCCTCCGCCTCGGTCTCCTGCGCGACGGCGTTGTCGATCTCCTCCACGGCGCTGTCGTCGGCCTCGGCCAGCCGCACCAGCTCCAGCTGCTCGCGTGCCTGCCGGGTCAGCGACCAGCGCCGGGACAGATAGCGGTTGGTGATCAGCTGCTGCTCGGGGTGGCCGGCCAGCCAGCCCTCGCCGGCCCGCAGCAGCTTGTCGACCTCGTCGGCGGCGACCCAGTAGTGCTTGGCGTCGTCGAGGACCGGCAGCAGCACGTACAGGTGGCGCAGTGCCTCGGCGAGGGTCAGCCGGTCCGACTCCAGCACCAGCCGCACGTACCGCGAGTCGCCCCACTGCGGGAACGCGGTGTCGAGCGGGACGGGGTCGGCGGTGACGGTCCAGCCGAGCGGGGCGAACAGGCGTCGCACCAGGTCCGGGCCGCCGCGGGCGGGCAGCGCGGGGACCTCGACGCGCAGCGGCAGCGGGGCGGCGGCCCGCTCCGGGCGGGCGTCGCACACCCCGCGCAGGGCGCTGGAGAACACGTTGCTCAGGGCGACCGCGAGCAGCGAGGAGGCCGCGTAGGGGCGGTCGTTGACGTACTGCGCGAGGGCCGCGTCGGGTGCGCCGCCGCGGCCCTTGCCCTTGCCCCGCCGGACCAGCGCGACGGTGTCGATCTCCAGCAGCAGGGCGGCCGTGCAGCGCTCCGCGTCCGCCTCGGGGTAGAACACGTGCGCCGTGCCGTACGAGGTGGAGAAGACCTGCGCCCTGCCGGGGTGCTTGTGCAGCAGATACCCGAGGTCCGTGGCCGGGTGCCCGGCCGTACCGGTGGTGGAGATCGTCACGAACATGCTGGCGATTCTCCCTGGTCAGGGTGGTTCCGACCAGTGGTTTTCGGCACCCTGGGGCGCGGCCGGGCGCGCGGATCCGGCCGCCGCGCGCACCCTGGGGCGCGGCCGGGCGCGCGGATCCGGCCGCCGCGCGCACCCTGGGGCGCGGCCGGGTGCGCGGGTCCGGCCGCCGCGCTCACGACTGTCCGGCGACGATCCTCCGGGCGTTCGCCAGGGTCCGCGCGTCGGCCGCGCGCTGGTCCTCCAGGGCCTTCTTGTGCTGGGCGATGGCGTCCTTCTGCGCCCGGCTCTCGATGGCGTGCACCGACTGGATGTACTCGGTGTCGAGCTTGCACCGGGCGTCGGCGGCGGCGGTCTTCTTCTCCTTGCCCGACGCCTTCTCGGTGCCGAACCAGTCGGAGTCGGCGGACGCCTCGTCCGGGCCGGGGTAGTGGAAGCCCGCCTTCTTCATGCAGTCCGACCAGGCGCGGCCGGCCTTCTTCCAGGCGGCCTTCTTCGTCGCCGCCTTGTGCGCCGTGTACCAGAGGGTCGCGGCGACCGAGTAGTGGCCGGTGAGCTTGATGCCGCCGATCTCGGTGGGTTCGGGCTCGGGACCGGCGATCTTCCGGAGCGCCTCGCCCATGCAGCCCTTCTCGGGGATGGGCCTGCCGTGCGCCTGATGGCTCTCGCCCGACTCGAAGGTGCCGGTCAGGGCCGTGTACTGGTCGGCGGGCCACTCCATGGCCTGGTCGGTGCCCTCGTCGTGCGGCCGGTCGTGGTAGCCGTGCTCGGCCGCCAGGTCGGGGTCGTCCACGCCGTAGGGGCTGTCGTCACCGAGCCTGCTGCTGCTGCCCGCGAGGGTGCCCTGCCGCACCGGGTACGTCGCGTCGACCGTCCGGATGTCGAGCGTCTTGAAGCCGGTGAACCCGAGCCGGACCATGCACTTCCTGGCGACGATCCACTGTGCCGTGCCGATGGCCTTCCCGTCGGCCGACCCCGCGTCGGGGAGGTAGGCGTGCAGGGGGAACGACGTCATGGCGTTGAGGCGGTGGGCCTCGTCGCCGGGATCGTCATCGCCGACGAGCTGGCATGCCGACACGGCGAACAGGCCGGTGAGAACGAGAGGGAGGATTTTACGCACCGGGTCATACGACCAGTCAGCGATCACGGGCGCTGTGATGGAGCCCACAGTTCCGGCACATGGCGTTCACAGAAGGCGCATGTGATCTCCGTTATGGCCGCCCCCGCCCCGGAGCTGATGAAGTGAGTCCTCGTCAACTGACCAGTGACTGAAGGGGGAACCATGACCATCGGCCAGGGATTCCGGGTACGGAGAAGAGCGGCCGCCGCGCTGGCGACCGGTGCCGTCCTGAGCGCGGGTGTCCTCGCGACCGCTCCGGCCCACGCGGCCACCGCGGGGTCGGCGGCCACCGCCGCGCGGACCGTCGCGGCGGCGCCGCAGGTGCAGGCCCAGGGCGCCTTCGCGATGAACGCGGCCACGAACAAGAAGCTCTTCGAGAAGGCTCCGGACGTCCAGCTGCGGACCGGCTCCACCACGAAGATCATGACGGCACTCGTGGTGCTGTCGCAGCGGAACGTGGACCTCAAGAAGAAGGTCAAGATCAAGAAGGAGTACACCGACTACGTCATCGACCCGGTGACGGACACCCAGCGCTACTCCAGCGCGAATCTGATCCTCGGTGACTCGATGTCGGTGGGCGACCTGCTCTACGGTCTGCTGCTGCCGTCCGGCTGCGACGCGGCCTACGCGCTGGCGGACACCTATGGCACGGGTTCGACGACGGCCCAGCGGACCAAGTCGTTCATCGGCAAGATGAACAGCAAGGCCCGCGAGCTGGGCCTGAAGAACACGCACTTCGATTCCTTCGACGGGGTGTCCAACGGGAAGAACCACTCCTCGCCGCGCGATCTGGCCAAGCTGGCCCAGGTCGCCCTGAAGAACAAGACGTTCAAGAAGGTCGTCGGCACGAAGGTCTACGACGACATGCAGTCGTACCGGCCCGGCGGCGGCACGCACGCCATGAAGCCGTGGAGCAACTCCAACAAGCTCCTCAGCACCTACCGGGGAGCGTTCGGCGTGAAGACCGGCTCCGGACCGGAGGCGAAGTTCTGCCTGGTGTTCGCGGCCACCCGCGGCTCCAAGACGATCGTGGGCACCATTCTCGCGGACTCCTCGGCGGACCAGCGCTTCAAGGACGCGACGAAGATCCTCGACTACGGCTTCGGGCAGCGCGGCTGAACCGGACCGGGGGGACCGGTGTCCCCCCGGCATCCCGGTCCCGGCGGAGTCCGCGCGGACTCCGCCGGGACCGCGGAGGCAACCCCGCCGGCCCGGAGGCCCTCTCACCGGGCGGACGGGCGAGGCGAGGACCTTGAGGGGGAACACATCGTGCTCATGACCGACCCGCCCGCGAGGCGCCGGGGCGCCTGGGCGCCGGCCGTCCTCACGGCCCTGGGAGTGCTCGCGGTGTCCTGCGGCACCGGCGAGCGGCAGCCGCCGTCCGCCGCCCGTCCGGCCGCGCCGGCCCATGTCGCGGCGTACGACGCCGGCTGGCGCGCCGGCAAGGGGATGTACGAGTCCGGGGGCAAGGGAACGGCGGTCCGCGAAGTCGTCTGGGGCGGCTGTGCGCGCCGCTCGCTCACGGCCCGGCCGCGCCGGGTCGTGGACCGGGACCGCGGCGCCTGGGTGCTCGGCTGCCGGCAGGGGGTCTCGGGAGAACCGCACCGGCCGCCCGCGCACGCGGTGACCCGCCGCGAGACGGACCCCGGTCTGCTGGCCGGCTTCCGGTCCTGGGCCGCGCGGAACGGCGCGGAGGACGCCGCCGCCGGGGCGGCCCGGGTCGTCCTGGTCCGTCTCGGCGACGACGCCTACGACGTCGAACTCACCGGCGGGCACGACGGCGGCGACGGCAAGGCGGACGCCGGGAGCCTGGCCGACGCGTTCACACGGTGGTGGGACGGCGACGACGGGGACGCCGGCGTCGCCTGGAACCTGCTGATCCTCAGCCCGGACGGCGCACGTCTCCTGACCCGGGACCTCTGAGCGGCTCCTGACACTCCCCCCGGCGGCCGGACACGCGTCCGGCGAGGACACCGGCGGCCAGGCTTCCGGTCACAGCCTCGTCACGGCCGAGGCCGCCCCCCGGGCCGGGGGCGGCCGGGGGGCGGCACGGAGACCGGGGCCCCTCCAGGGGACCCCGGCGCGGCTAGGGCAGGCGGCTAGGACAGCTGGGACTGGACCTGGGCGGAGATCAGCTCCAGGTGGTCCAGGTCGGCGAGGTCCAGCAGCTGGAGGTAGATCCGCCGGGAGCCGATCTCGGCGTACCGGCCGATCTTGTCGACGACCTCGGCCGGGGAGCCGGCCAGCCCGTTGGCCTTCAGCTCGTCCACCTCCCGGCCGATCGCGGCGGCGCGCCGGGCCACCTCCTGGTCGTCCCGGCCGACGCAGACGACGAGCGCGTTGGAGTACGTGAGGTCGTCCGCCGCGCGGCCCGCCTCCACCGCGGCGGCCCGCACCCGGCCGAACTGCCGCTCGCTGTCCTCGACCGAGGCGAACGGGATGTTGAACTCGTCGGCGTACTGTGCGGCGAGCCGCGGGGTACGGGTCGCGCCGTGGCCGCCGATGAGCACCGGGACCTTGCGCTGCGCGGGCTTGGGCAGCGCCGGCGAGTCGGTGAGGTCGTAGAACGTGCCGTGGAAGTCGAAGGTCTTGCCGGCCTCGGTCGCCCACAGCCCGGTGACGATCGCCAGCTGCTCCTCCAGCCGCGCGAACTTCTCCTTGGGGAAGGGGATGCCGTACGCCTTGTGCTCCTCCTCGAACCAGCCCGCGCCGAGGCCGAGTTCGACCCGGCCGCCGGACATCTGGTCGACCTGGGCGACCTGGATGGCGAGCACGCCGGGCAGCCGGAAGGTGCCGGCGGTCATCAGGGTGCCGAGACGGATGCGCCGGGTCTCCCGGGCCAGCCCGGCCAGCGTGATCCAGGCGTCCGTGGGACCGGGCAGGCCGTCCGCGCCGCCCATGCGGAGATAGTGGTCGGAGCGGAAGAAGGCGTCGAACCCGAGGTCCTCGGTCGCCTTCGCCACGGTGAGCAGTGTGTCGTAGGTGGCCCCCTGCTGGGGCTCGGTGAAGATTCGAAGGTCCATACACCTATCCTGCACGGCGACCCCCGCGTCCACCTCGCCGGTACCGTCCCGCACGGCCGTCCCCGGTCGGGTGAAAATCGTCCGCCCCGCCCGCGGGCCCGCCCCGGGCCGGTGACCGGCCCCCGGCGGTGATCGTTGGCCCGTCGGGGCCGGACCGTCCGGCACCCGCGCCGGACGGTGGCCGCCGTCGCGCGTCACCGCGCCGGTCCTGCCGGGCCGGAGGCCGAGGAGGCCGTCGTGTCCGAAGAGTCCGGTCCCCCGCGGGAACCCGCCGAACGGTCCGGCGAACCCACCGGCCGGCCGACGGGGCTGCTGGAGCTGATGGCGGCGCTCAACGCGGAGCTGTCGGCACTGGAGGACCTGTACTCCGGGGCGCCGGGGCCGAGGGCGGCCGACGAGGCGGGCTGACGCCCGCGGCCTCCCCGCGCCGGGCCGATGACGCGGGCCGGCCGTGCGCGGACGCTCACACCCCGGACGGGCTGTCCTGGACGTCCTCCGGCAGCACCTCCTCCCGCGCCGCCAGCTTGCGCAGCATCTCCATGACCCGGTCCCGGGACTCGTCGGCCGCGTCGATCGCCTCCATGCACTGCCAGTACGTCGTCTCGTCGGCCGCGGCGCTGGCCATGCCGACCAGGGCTATGCCCACCTCGCCGAGCAGACCGCCGAGGCAGAGCAGGGTCTCGCGGGCGTCGTCCAGCTCGGTCAGCTGGGCGGCGCGCAGGTCCCCGGGGTCCAGTTCGGGCGGGTCCAGGACACCGCAGCCCCGGCCGGCCAGCTCGGTCAGCCCCAGCGCCTCACCGCGCAGCTCCGGCGGGCCGGAGACCGCGAGGCGGCTCCCGATCGCCTGCGCCAGGGCCTGCGCCTGCCAGACCTCCGCCGTCATCTCCGCCGCGTCGGCGCCACACGCAAGGGCGCGCCTGCTCGCGAGGATGAGTCGTACCGCATCCATTCGGTGCCCCCGTCCGTCCGCCGTGCCGTCCCGGCACGGTCGCCTGAACTCCACTGTCCACTACCCAGAGTGAGGGCCCGTGAGACGAAAAGCCAGAGGAAGCCCGAAATCTGTGGACAACAATTCGGATTCGGCACGCCTTTCGACTCCGGAGAGTAATACCGGAGTTTAAGAGTCCGCCTGTTGGTCCTCCGGACCCGGGCCGCGCCCGCCTCCGGGGCCCGGAACCGGGAACCGGTGCTCGTTACGGTCGATCTTGGCGGCGAGGGCGGCCAGCGGGTCGACGCCGAGGACCTCGCAGAGCTGTAGCAGGTAGGCCAGCACGTCGGCGACCTCGTCCGTGACGCGGTGCGCCGTGCCGGGATCGTCCATCACCCGGGCGGACTCCTCCGGTGTCAGCCACTGGAAGATCTCGACCAGTTCGGAGGCTTCCACCGAGAGGGCGGAGACGAGGTTCTTGGGGGTGTGGTAGGGCTGCCAGTTCCGCGCCGCGGCGAACTCGGCCAGCCGGCGCTGGAGTCGGGCCAGGTCGGGGTGTTCCGTCACGGGTTCAGGTGTACCACCGTGACACCCGGGGTTCCGGTGGCCCAGGAGGCGTCGCTCACCGCGGCCACGCAGCGGATGTGCCCGCGCTCGCCCATCCGCGCGGCCGTCCGGAGCAACTCCCGCCGCTGGCGGGGGTCCAGCGCGCGCTCGAAGCCGTCGGCGAGGACGGTGAGGGACCGCAGGGCGTCGGGCACCTCGCCGGGAGTGTCCACGTCCAGCACGCCCGGCCCGGTCAGCAGCACCAGCGTCAGCGCGAGATAGCGCAGCTCGCCGTCGCCGAGCCGGGAGATGCCGGTGCGCAGGCCGTCGCCGCGGTCGAGCAGCGCCCGTACCGTGCCGTCGGGCAGCGGCTCGGCGACCAGGTCGGCCACCGGGCCGGCACATCCGGCGCGCAGCGCCTCGACCAGCAGGCCGTGCCGGCGGCCGCACTCCGCACGCGTACGCCACAGCACGTCGGCGAGATTGTCGCAGCCGGGCAGCAGCCGGCCGGACCCGGTGGGGACGGGGACGCGCATGCGTGCGGGGCGAGGATCGCAGGGGAAGACGGAGCGCAGGGCGACGACCATCTGCTCGGCCGCGGCCAGCACATGGCGCTGGCCGTCCGTCTTGCCGGCCACGCGCAGCGGCAGCAGTGCGGTGCCCAGGCGGTCGTCGGGGAGCGGGGCGCGGGTCACCGGCGCGGAGCCCGCGGTGTGCCAGGCGGCCTGCACGGTCCGGCGTCCGGGGTCGCGCAGGGCGGTCTCCAGCAGGACGACTCCGCGCGCGGTCAGCCGCTCCCCCACGATCCGCAGTTCCGGTTCGGCCTGTACGGCGAGGTCGAGCCGGACCGGGCCCTGAGCGCCGTCGGCCGTACACCCGATCCGGAAACCCCGGCGGCCCTCGGCGTCGGGACGCGCCCGCTCCGGTACGCCGGCGGCCGGATCCGGGAACGCCTGCGCGAGCGGGGCCCCGCCGCCGAGCCGCGCCAGCGCCTCGTACGCGGTGAGCGCGGTCGTCTTCCCCGCTCCGCTGGGCCCCGCGAACAAGGTGAGCGGCCCCAGCGGGAAGCCGGCCCGCCGGTGCCCGGCGAAGGCCGACAGCCGCAATTCGGTGATCCGGGCACGGATGTCGAGGGAGGGGCGGGACTGCGCGGGCAGGGTCCCGGCGGGCGCGTCGGCCGCCGGCGGCTCGGCGGAAACGGAGGGCACGGCCATATGCGGACCGTAGAACTCCACCCGCACGCCGAACCGTTTCAGCGCGGTGCCCTTCCTACGAACGGGGGACGGCCCCCCCGCCGACGGCACCCCGGCCCGGACACGGCAGGGGTCACCGGCGCGGGTGAGGGTGAGGGTGACGGCGGCACGGTCACCCGCGCGGACGGCGGTGACGGCGGCACGGTCACCCGCGCGGACGGCGGTGACGGCGGCACGGTCACCCGCGCGGACGGCGGTGACGGCGGCACGGCCCCTGGCCGAACCCCCGTAAGCCGCGCCGGACCCGGGCGGGGCACCGGATCTCGGCCGGGCATCGGACCCGCGCCGGATGCCGAGGCCCGGTCCGCCGCCGGGCCCCGGTCCGCTGCCGAACCCCCGGCCCGCCGCCGGCCTCGGCCGGCTGCCGTGCCGGCCGGACGTGCCGCCGGTCAGCCGCCTGAGAGGCCCGCCCCCTCCATCAGACCGCTGACCTCCGTGCCGGGCGGGGTGAGCAGGAAGACGTTGCGGTCGACCCGGTGCATCCCGCTGCCCAGACCGAAGACCACGCCCGTACTGAAGTCGAGGACACGCTTGGCGATGTCGCCGTCCGCGCCGGACAGGTCCAGCAGGACCGGCACCCCGGCCATCAGGGTCTCGGCGACTTCCCGGGCGTCCGCGAAGACGTTGACGCGCAGGACCACGAACCGGCGCCGGGTCTCGGTCTCGGCGTCGGGCAGCGAGCGATGGTTCACCGCGGACGGCCAGGCGTCCCGGCCTCGCAGCGGCACGACCTGGGCGAGCCCTGCCCACTGTTCATCGGTGACGTCGTAACGGCTCACCGGCTCCCCCCGACCTGACTTGCACTCAATGCCTGCACCAGCCAATTCTTACGCCAAGTCACCCGTTCGGCCCAACAACGACACGGTGCGCGACCGCTTCGGCCGGCTCTGACCGTCCAGGCTTGAGCGGTATGAGGGGAAATGCCGGCTCCTTACCGGGCTCATACCCGACTCTTCACCGGCCTCCGCCCCCCGCTCACCCGCCGCCACTAGCGTCCGATGTCGTGCACTTGGCAGAAACACAGCAGGTGACACCCGGTCGGCGGACATCGTCGGCGGTGTCCGCCGGCCCGGGGGACCGCGCCCGGGCCCCGGAAGGTCCCGCGCAGTGGCACCGCGTGCTGACGCTCCTCGCCGACGTGAGCCTGTTCATCGGCACGCGCTCGGTGTGGACCCAGGCGGCCACGCACCAGCCGGTCCTCGCGGGGGCCGTGTCGGCCTGCTACGCCTCGATCCTGATCACCGGCGTACTCGCCCTGACGGTCCGCCGGACGCGCTCGCTGGCCCGGCTGGACCTGGTGGTGCTGGCGACCGCGATCGTCCTGGCCCTGTGCGCCTGGGCGCTGAACCACGGCGGGGGCGACGAGGCCGTCCTCACCACCCAGGCCGCGAGGGAACTCGTCGCCGGGCACACGGTGTACGACCACCCCTGGCCCTGGCTGTTCCACGCCAAGGGCGTCGCGCTGACCCCGACCATGGCCGGCGGCTACGACTTCACCTACGGCTATCCCCCACTGGCCCCGCTGCTCACCGTGCCCCTGCTGTGGCTGGGCCGCGGCGGCACCCCGGCGACGGCGGTGGCGACGGGGGCGCTGATCGCGGGCACGGTGACGCTGTGGCGGCTGCTGCCGATGCCGTGGCGCTCGGCCGCGACGGCGGTCTGCCTGGGCTTCTCCTTCCTGCCGCTGTACGCCCGGCAGGGCTACCCGGCGATCACCGGCCTCGCCCTGCTGCTGCCGGTGGTGGTGCGCTGGCCCCGGCTCGGTGCGCGCGGCCGGCTGGGCGCGGCCGGGATCGCGCGGGCCGCGTGTCTCGGCGCCGCCTGCGCGGCCCAGCAACTGCCGTGGTTCGTGGCGCCCTTCCTGCTGGCCGGGATCTACGCCGTGCGGCGCGGCGAGCTGGGCGCCCGGCCGGCGGCGCGGGTGGTGCTGCGCGTCACGGGGATCGCGGCGCTGACCTGGCTGCTGATCAACGCCTACCTCGTCGCGAGCGAGCCCGGCCCGTGGCTGGAGGGCGTCGCCCTGCCGCTGACCCAGGGCGCGGTGCTGCACGGCCAGGGCCTGGTGGACATCTCGCTGTACTTCACCCACGGCAGCGACCGGCTCGACTGGTACAGCCATGCGAGCGCGCTGCTCGCCGCCGCCCTGCTGGCGCTGTTCGTGCTGTTCGTCCGGCGGCTCGGGCCGGCCGCGACCGTGCTGCCCTGGTGCGCCTTCTATCTGGCGACCCGGTCCCAGGACGGCTACTACCTGATGATGACCCCGCTGTGGCTGGCGGCGGCGGTCACCGCGCCCCTGCCGGAGTTCGCCCACGCCTGGCAGCCGCGGCCCCGGTCGCCGGCCGGACCGCGCCGCCGGGCCGCGCTGTTCGCGGCCGTCGCGGCGCTGGTGACGCCCCCGCTGGCCGGTGTCGTCCTGGCGGCGACGGGAACGCCGCCGCTGCGCATGGCCGTCACGGCGGCCCGGCACACCTCGGCGCGGAGCCTGTCCCGGCTGACCCTGCGGGTCAGCAACACGGGCGGGGTCGCGCTGACCCCGCACTACATGGTCACCAGCGGCCAGGGCATGAGCCGGTACTGGGCGCGGGTGCGCGGTCCGGCGACGCTTCCCGCGCACACCACGGCGACCGTGGTACTGCGGGCACCGGGCGGCCGTTTCGCGGTGCCGGCGGGAAGGAGCGCCCGGCTCAGGCTGCGCGCCTTCACGGCGGACCCGCAGACGCTGTCGACCTGGGAGGTGCGGCGGGCCGACCTGGACGTCAGGCAGCCGCCCGGGTGAAGCGGAGCGCGGCCGTCACGGTGGTCAGGCCGCGCATCATGCCCAGCTGGTTCCAGCCCATGCCGAACTGGTCGCGGTCCACGTCGAACTCGGCCTCCAGGGTGAGCGCCTCGGCTTCGACTCCGGTCAGGCGGGCGGTCAGCGTCTGGGGCCGGCTGACGCCGCGCACGGTCAGCTGTCCGGTGACCCGCACCCGGTCGCCGTCGAGACGGTCGGCACCGTGCACGGCGAAGGTGATCTCCGGGTGGTTCTCGGCGTCGAAGAAGTCGGCCGAGCGCAGGTGGGCGTCCCGCTTGGCGCTCCGGGTGTCCAGGGTGGCGGCGCCCAGGGTCACGGTGCCGGTGGCCGAACCGTCGGGCCGGACCTCGCCGCTGCCGCCGACGGCGGTGAAGCCGCCCTTCACGGTGACCAGGCCCCACAGGGTCTTGTGGCGCAGGCCCACGGCGGACGCGGTCGGGTCGAGCTGCCAGATGCCTGTTTCCACGGCGACGGTCATGGTCGTACTCCAGAGTCAGATGGTTCATTTTTGGATGACTTCGGGAGGTCACGCTAGCTCGTCATCCAAATTTGAACAACCTGCGCGGCCATCTCTCCTCCAAAAATGGACAATAGGTAGACTCGACTCATGTCCGCCTCCGACGCGTGCTCCGCCGACCCGCCCGCCTGCCCCCTCGCGAGCGATGACGGGCTGCTCCCGGAAGAACTGCGCGCCTGGATGGTCCTGCTGGCGGCGACGGGCGCCGTCGAGCAGCGGCTGCGGTCGGCCGTGAAGGAGACCCTCGACGTCTCCCACGACGAGTTCCTGATCCTGTGCCTGCTGGCCGAACAGCCCCGCGACGGGCTGCGGATGACCCAGGTGGCCGACCTCCTCGGCCGCCCCAAGACCCGCCTCACCTACCAGATCGCCTGCCTCCAGCGGGCCGGTCTCGTCACCCGCAGATCCGTGTGCGGCGACAAGCGGGGCGTGCAGGTCGCCCTCACCGACAGGGCCCGTGACCTGCTGCGCGAGACCTCCGTCCTGCTCGCCCGCACCGTCCGGCAGGCCCTCGCCGACTCCATGGGCCCCGACCAGCGGGCGGCCGTGAGCGCGCTCGTACCGGACCTGGCGAACGAGGCCCGCTGACCCCGCGGAAGGAGTGTTCCCCACCGGGGGCGACACAAGTCACAACCGCAAGAAGAGAAACCTCACAGCCCGTGCTCCGCCAAGGCTCCACCGGCCTGGCCTAGCATCCGAGCCATGACGGTCCTGCCTGACGACGGGCTCCCACTGGCCGCCGAGTTTCCTGACGCGACGCACGAGCAGTGGCAACGCCTGGTCGAGGGCGTACTGCGCAAGTCGGGCAAGGAACTCTCCGGCGCGGCAGCTGAGGACGCCCTGTCCACGACGCTGGAGGACGGGCTGCGCACCCGGCCCCTCTACACCGCGCGCGACAGCGCGCCCGACCCCGGCCTGCCGGGCTTCGCCCCCTTCGTCCGGGGCGGCCGCCCCGAAGGCGCCCTCACGAACGGCTGGGACGTACGGCAGCGGCACACGGCACTCGCCGGCGGCACGGCGGACACCGTGCTCGCCGACCTGGAGAACGGCGGCACCTCCCTCTGGCTGGTGCTGGGCGAGGGCGGCATCCCGGTCTCCGAGCTGGGCCGCGCCCTCGACGGCGTCTACCTCGACCTGGCCCCGATCGCCCTGGACGCGGGCCGCGACACCGCGCAGGCCGCCGAGGCCCTGCTGCGGCTGTACGCCGACAAGGGCGTGGCAGCCGACGCCGTGCGCGGCAACCTGGGCGGCGATCCGCTCGGGTACGAGGCCCGCACCGGCACCGCACTCGACTTCGCGCCGTTCGCCGCGCTGGCCGCCCGCTGCGCCGAGCAGTACCCGGGCCTGCGCGCACTGACCGTGGACGCGCTGCCGTACCACGAGGCGGGCGGCTCGGCCGCGCAGGAACTGGGCGCCTCGCTGGCCACCGCGGTGGCCTACCTGCGGGAGCTGACCGAGTCGGGGCTGGGCGCCGAACAGGCCGCGGGACAGCTGGAGTTCCGGTACGCGGCCACCGCGGACCAGTTCCTGACCATCGCCAAGCTGCGCGCGGCGCGCCGGCTGTGGGCCCGGGTCGCCGAGGTCTGCGGGGCTCCCGGCGCCCAGGTGCAGCACGTCGTGACCTCGCCGGTGATGATGACCCGCCGCGACCCGTGGGTGAACATGCTCCGCACGACGCTCGCGACCCTCGCCGCCGGAGTGGGCGGCGCCGACTCCGTGACCGTGCTGCCGTTCGACCACGCGCTCGGCCTGCCCGACGCGTTCGCCCGGCGCATCGCCCGCAACACCTCCACCATCCTGATCGAGGAGTCCCACCTGGCCCGGGTCATCGACCCGGCGGGCGGCTCCTGGTACGTCGAGCGGCTGACGGACGAGCTCGCCGAGGCCGCCTGGCAGTACTTCCGGTCCGTCGAGCGCGACGGCGGCCAGCCGGCCGTGCTGCGCTCCGGCCGCATCCGCACCGACCTGGCGACGACCTGGGCGGAGCGGTCCAAGAAGCTCGCCAAGCGGCGCGAACCCGTCACCGGCGTCAGCGAGTTCCCGCTGCTGGCCGAGAAGCCGGTGGAGCGCGCGCCCGCACCCGAGCCGCCCTCGGGCGGGCTGCCGCGCGTGCGCCGGGACGAGGCCTACGAGGAGCTGCGCGCCCGCTCCGACGCCCATCTGGCGGCGACCGGCGCCCGGCCCCGGGTCTTCCTCGCCACGATCGGCCCCGCCGCCGCGCACACCGCGCGCTCGGCCTTCGCCGCCAACCTCTTCCAGGCGGGCGGCATCGAACCGGTCACCGAGGGCCGCTTCGAGGACAGCGGCGCGACCGAGGCCGTGCTGTGCTCCAGCGACGCCCTGTACGCCGAGCAGGCCGAGCAGACCGCCCAGTCGCTGCGCGCGGCCGGTGCCAGGCACGTGTTCCTGGCCGGCCGGGGAGACCACCCCGGCATCGACTCGTACGTCTTCGCGGGCTGTGACGCCGTGGACGTGCTGTCCGCGACCCTCGACCGCATGGGAGTGTCCTGATGGGAATCCCCGACTTCTCGGGCATCGAGCTGGGGACCCCGGTGGCCGACGGCTCCGACGGCGAGTGGAGCGCGGCCGTCGAGCGGGCCACCGGCGGCGCCGAGCCGCTGTGGGAGACCCCGGAGGGCATCGGGGTCAAGCCGCTGTACACCGGGCGTGACCTGGAGGGCCTGGACTTCCTGGGCACCTACCCGGGCATCGCGCCGTATCTGCGCGGCCCGTACCCGACGATGTACGTCAACCAGCCCTGGACCATCCGCCAGTACGCGGGCTTCTCCACCGCCGAGGAGTCCAACGCGTTCTACCGGCGCAATCTGGCGGCCGGGCAGAAGGGCCTGTCGGTCGCCTTCGACCTGCCCACGCACCGGGGGTACGACAGCGACCACCCGCGCGTGACCGGTGACGTCGGCATGGCGGGCGTGGCCATCGACTCCATCTACGACATGCGGCAGCTGTTCGACGGCATCCCGCTGGACAAGATGACCGTGTCGATGACGATGAACGGCGCCGTGCTGCCGGTGCTGGCGCTGTACATCGTGGCGGCGGAGGAACAGGGCGTACCGCCCGAGAAGCTGGCCGGGACCATTCAGAACGACATTCTGAAGGAGTTCATGGTCCGCAACACCTACATCTATCCGCCGAAGCCGTCGATGCGGATCATCTCCGACATCTTCGCGTACACCTCGCAGCGGATGCCCCGCTACAACTCCATCTCCATCTCGGGGTACCACATCCAGGAGGCCGGTGCGACGGCCGACCTGGAGCTGGCGTACACCCTCGCGGACGGTGTGGAGTACATCCGCGCGGGCCGGGAAGCCGGCCTGGACGTCGACGCGTTCGCGCCGCGGCTCTCCTTCTTCTGGGCGATCGGCATGAACTTCTTCATGGAGATCGCCAAGCTGCGCGCGGCCCGGCTGCTGTGGGCCAAGCTGGTCTCCCAGTTCGACCCGAAGAACACCAAGTCGCTGTCGCTGCGCACGCATTCGCAGACCTCCGGCTGGTCGCTGACCGCGCAGGACGTGTTCAACAACGTCACGCGCACCTGTGTCGAGGCGATGGCGGCCACCCAGGGCCACACCCAGTCGCTGCACACCAACGCCCTCGACGAGGCCCTCGCGCTGCCCACCGACTTCTCGGCGCGCATCGCCCGCAACACCCAGCTGCTCATCCAGCAGGAGTCCGGCACCACCCGGGTCATCGACCCGTGGGGCGGCAGCGCCTACGTCGAGAAGCTCACGTACGACCTCGCGCGCAGGGCCTGGGCGCACATCCAGGAGGTCGAGCAGGCGGGCGGCATGGCGCAGGCCATCGACGCCGGCATCCCGAAGCTGCGCGTGGAGGAGGCGGCGGCCCGCACCCAGGCGCGCATCGACTCCGGACGCCAGCCGGTGATCGGCGTGAACAAGTACCGCGTCGACAGCGACGAGCAGATCGAGGTCCTGAAGGTCGACAACTCCGCCGTGCGCGCCCAGCAGATCGAGAAGCTGCGGCGGCTGCGGGAGGAGCGGGACGAGGCCGTGTGCCGGGACGCGCTGGACGCGCTGACCCGGGCGGCCGACGGCGACGACAACCTGCTGGAGCTGGCCGTGCGCGCGGCTCGCGCCAAGGCGACCGTCGGTGAGATCTCCGACGCCCTGGAGAAGGTGTACGGGCGGCACGCGAGCCAGATCCGTACGATTTCCGGCGTGTACCGCAACGAGGCAGGCCAGTCCCCGTCCGTGGACCGCACCCGGGCCCTGGTCGACGCGTTCGAGGAGGCCGAGGGGCGCCGGCCGCGCATCCTGGTCGCCAAGATGGGCCAGGACGGCCACGACCGCGGCCAGAAGGTGATCGCGACCGCCTTCGCCGACCTCGGCTTCGACGTCGACGTCGGCCCGCTGTTCCAGACCCCGGAGGAGGTGGCCCGCCAGGCGGTCGAGGCGGACGTCCACGTGGTCGGCGTGTCCTCGCTGGCCGCCGGTCACCTCACGCTCGTACCGGCGCTGCGCGAGCAGCTCGCCGAGGAGGGCCGGGAGGACATCATGATCGTGGTCGGCGGTGTGATCCCGCCGCAGGACGTGCCGACCCTGCTGGAGATGGGTGCCACGGCCGTGTTCCCGCCCGGGACGGTGATCCCGGACGCGGCCCACGACCTGGTCAAGCAGCTGTCGGCCGACCTCGGCCACGAGCTGTAGCGGCGATGGCAGCGATCGACCTCGACACGTATGTGAAGGGTGTGCTCGACGGCAAGCGGGCCCTGGTGGCCCGCGCCATCACGCTCGTCGAGTCCACCCGGCCGCAGCACCGGGCGCTGGCGCAGCAGCTGCTCACCGAGCTGCTGCCGCACAGCGGCCGGGCCCGGCGGATCGGCATCAGCGGGGTGCCGGGCGTGGGCAAGTCGACGTTCATCGACGCGTTCGGCACGATGCTGACCTCGCTGGGCCACCGGGTGGCGGTCCTCGCCGTCGACCCGTCCTCGACCCGTACGGGCGGCTCCATCCTGGGCGACAAGACCAGGATGGAGCGGCTGGCGGTCGACCCGGCGGCCTTCGTCCGGCCCTCCCCCAGCGCGGGCACGCTGGGCGGGGTCGCCAAGGCCACCCGCGAGTCGATGGTGGTGATGGAGGCGGCCGGCTACGACGTGATCCTGGTGGAGACCGTGGGCGTGGGCCAGTCGGAGACGACGGTGGCCGACATGGTCGACTCCTTCCTGCTGCTGACCCTGGCCCGCACCGGCGACCAGCTCCAGGGCATCAAGAAGGGCGTCCTGGAGCTGGCGGACGTGATCGCCGTCAACAAGGCGGACGGTCCGCACGAGCGCGACGCCCGCGCCGCCGCCCGGGAACTGGCGGGCGCGCTGCGGCTGATGCACGGCAAGGACGCGTTCTGGGCGCCGCCGGTGCTGCACTGCAGCGCGCGGGAGTCGACGGGCCTGGACACGGTGTGGGAACGCCTGGAACAGCACCGCACCCTGCTGGACTCCACCGGCAGACTGGCCGCCAAGCGCCGGGACCAGCAGGTCGGCTGGACCTGGGCGATGGTCCGCGACGAACTCCTGGGCCGGCTGCACGCCGACCCGGCGGTACGCGCGACCGCACCGGACCTCGAACAGCAGGTCAGGGAGGGCCGGCTGACGGCGACCCTGGCGGCGGAACGGATCCTGGCGGCGTTCGGGGAACGTACGCCGGCCCCTGGGGACGCCGGACCCCCGTGAGCGCCGGGACACCGGGACCGGCCCGCCGTGAGCGCCGACTCGGCGGGCCACGGGCCGTGGCCCCGGAATCGGGCGGGCCTCAGCCGGTGGTGTGCGGCGCGGGCGCGGCGGCCTCCTCGGTGGCGGCCCAGGAGGCGAGCAGCCGGAGCCCCTCTTCCGAGGGGGAGCCGGGTTCGGCGGTGTAGACGGTCAGCGTGAGGCCGGGTTCGGCGGCCATCTCCAGGCCCTCGAAGGCGAGGGTGAGGTCGCCCACGGCCGAGTGGTGGAACCGTTTGGTGCCGGTGCCGTGCCGGCGGACGTCGTGGGCGCCCCAGCGCGTGCGGAACTGCTCGCTGCGCGTGGACAGCTCGCCGACCAGGTCGTGCAGGTCCTTGTCGTACGGGTCACGGCCGGCCTCGGTGCGCAGGATGGCCACCGCGGTATCGGCGAAGCGCTCCCAGTCGGGGTAGAAGCGCCGGGAGGCGGGGTCGAGGAAGTTGAAGCGGGCGAGGTTCGCCTGGTTGCGGGCGTCGGCGTAGAGGTCGGCGTAGAGGGCGCGGGCGAGCCGGTTGGCGGCCAGGATGTCCATGCGGCCGTTGCGGACGAACGCGGGCCCGGCGGTGATCGCGTCCAGGGTCCACTGGAGGCTGCGGTGCGGGGTCCACTGCCGGGCGGTACGGCGCCGGGGGCGCGAGAGGACGTCGGAGCCGTCGGCGGCCTGGGCCAGCCGGAGGAGATGGGCGCGTTCGGCGTCGTCCAGTTGCAGGGCCCGGGCCACCGCTTCGAGCACGGCCGGGGACACGCCCGCGAGGCTGCCCCGCTCCAGTTTCGCGTAGTACTCGACGCTCATGTCGGCCAGGGCGGCGACCTCGCTCCTGCGCAGGCCGGGGACGCGCCGTCGGCTTCCGGCGGGCAGCCCGGCCCGCTCCGGGGTGATCTTCGCTCGCCGCGAGGTGAGGAACTCGCGGACCTCGTCACGATTGTCCACCCCCCGACCGTACGGCCTTCGCCCCCGTGGGAGGGATGTACTGCCGGTACACCTCTCGCCGTCGGCCCGCTGCCGCGGCGGGGGCGGCTGCGCCCGTCCCGCGCCGCGCGCCGCCCCGGGCCCCTCCGGAGTTCGGACGGTCACCCCGATTCCGTTGCCGTACTCCCCGGTCCGCTCGCCGTGCCGGTCCGTGCCGTCACCGCCGGTCCCGCCGCCAGCGCCTCGGTGCCTCGGTGTCTCAGTGCCGGGAGGCGATGACCAGGAGGAGGACCAGGACGGCCAGGACGATCAGGCATCCGGCGCCGCCGGACGACGATCCCTTGCGGAACTCGACCATCCCGCCGGGAACGACATCCGGATGGTTTCGGCCGTAGTGGGCCTCGATCGTCTCCGCCCCCCGGGATTCGCTCCCCCAGGCGGTGCGATGTCCGCACTCGCCGCACCGGTACCGATAGCTGTCGGCCATGGCCGTCTCCTTCTGGGATCGTGGGTGGTGTGTGTTCGCCGGGCACGTCCGTCGGACACCGGGTCCAGGACCAGGGACCAGGGACCTGGGATCTGGGATCTGCGGCACAGGACGTGGGACGGCGGGCGGTGGACGCCGGCGGACGCCGGCGGGTACGCCGCGGAAGGCGGAACAAGGGGCCGTACGTCAGTCGCCGTCCCGCCCGGCACCGGCACCGGCACCGGCGAGGCGCTCGGCGAGGGCGTGGAAGACGCAGAGGTTCGGGACACCGGACGCGGCGGCGGCCCACACCTGCCAGCGGCCCGTGGCGCGGACGGCGACGAAGCCGTTGCGGACCTCGATCCGCTGGACCTGCGCCCAGCGCAGAACCGTCCCCCCGGAGCCGACCTCGTCCCCGGTGATCCACACGGGGCCGAAGGCCAGCCGGGCACCCCGGCGGAGCGCGGCCAGGGCCCGTGGCACCTGCGCGTCGACGACGGCCCGGCGGATCTCCGCCCACCACTCCTCCGGCCGGCCGAAGTCACCGCAGCGCAGCACGATCCGCTCGCCGTCGACGTCGACGAGGACCAGGGCACGGGTGACGCCCCGCGAGGACAGCACTCTGCGCCGGCGCACCACCGTGGTGTCGAAGCGGACGGCGTGGATCTGCTTGCCGACGGCCGCCGTCATCCCCTGCTCGTAGAGGTCCAGCCGGGCGCCCGCCCGTGCCGCCGGTCCGCCGCCGGTCCGCAGCAGGCGCCGCAGGCCCGCGCCCGCGGTGGCCGCCCACCGGGTTCCGGGTTCGGCGGGCAGCGCCCGATAGGTGGCGCGGCGCCTGCCGAGGCGTGCCCGGCCGGCGGCCGCGGAGATCCGCGCCAGCAGCAGTTCCTCGTCGCGTCCCCGGGACGCGGCTCCGCCGCTCACGCCGCGCCCGCCCGAACGCGCCCCGGGCCGGCGTCGTCCCCGCGCAGGACCGCCCGCCGGGCCCGCAGCAGCGTCTCGCCCGGCGCCACCCCCAGGTCGTCGGCGAGGCGCCGGCCGGCCCGCTCGAAGACGGCCAGCGCCTCGGCCCGCCGACCGCCGTGCCGCAGCGCGTGCATCAGCATCGCGGCGACCGGTTCGTTCAGCGGCTCCTCCCCGGCCAGGGCGGACAGTCCGGCGATCGCCTCGGCGTGCCGGCCGAGCCGCAGCTGGCAGTCCGCCTTCCGCTGGGCCAGGGCGACCCTGCGCTGGCCGAGCCGCAGCCGCTCCGACTCGGCGAACGGCCCGGGCAGTCCGGCCAGCGGCTCGCCCCGGAACAGCGCCAGCGCCCGGGCGCACAGCCGTACGGCCTCGGGCAGGTCACCGGCGCGTTCGGCCGCCCCGGACCGGGCGGCGAGGTCCTCCAGGCACAGCACGTCCACCTCGGCGACACCGCGGACCAGTCCGTATCCGTACCGGTCGCGCCGGATCACCGAGTCCGGGCGCTCCCCGAGCCGCAGGCACTTGCGCAGCCGGTACACGTAGACCGGTACGACGTTCCCGTCCGGCATGTCCCGCCCCCACACGTCCTGCAGTAACTGCCGCCGGCTGAGGGAACGGCCCCGGCTCAGCGCGAGCGCCGCCAGCACGGCCTGCTGCCGCACGGGGCCGACGTCCACGGGCCGCCCCGCGAGCCTCGTCCGCAACGGGCCGAGCAGCGACACCCGGAGCCAGGGACCGGCTGGGGTGCCCGTCCCTCGCCCGTCGGTGGTCCCCGGCACCGGCCCGCGCGGCCCCTGGCCCGGTACGACCAGACCGCAGTCGAAGGCGTGCACGATGGCGGCGGCCCGGTCGCGCAGCCCCAGCTTCCCCAGGACGCGGCCGAGCCGCTCGGCCACCACGTGCTCGGGCAGGGCCAGGGTTCCGGCGATCTCGGCGTCTCCCAGGCCGCATCCGAGCGCGTAGAGCACCTCGCGTTCCTCGGGGTCGAGGACCGTGCCGCCCTTGGTGCCCTGGGCTGCGGTCGTCGTCGGCATGGCGGCTCCCCGTTCTCGGGACCGGTCGATCCACTCGCCCCGGTCGGTCACGTCGATGTCGATGTCGATTTCGATGTCGATGTCGATGCCTTCGAGGCTGGCCGCGGTGCAGGAAATGTGGACAGAGCATCGAACCGGTCATATGTGACCGGTGGCCGCGCTAGAGTCCCGACCTGCGAAAAGGCGTATATCCGGGGGGAAGGGCCGTGACCTGTGGCCAGTGAGTTCGGCACGGTCCTGCGGCGGCTGCGCGAAAAGGCGGGGCTGACCCAGGACGAGCTGGAGCGGCGTTCCGGGATCAGCGTCAGCACCATCCGCGGTCTGGAGACCGGCAAGCGCAGCAATCCACGGATGACCACGGTGCAGCGGCTGGCCGACGCGCTCGCGCTGCGGAGCGCGGACCGCGAGGAGTTACTGGCCGCCGCCGTCCCGGGGCAGCCGGGCGGAGGCGCGGGGCAACCGGGCGGGGGCGCGCAGCAACCGGGCGGGGGCGCGGACGCCGCCGATGAGCCGGGACAGGGGCCAGGACCGGGCGCGGTGCCGGGTCCGGGAGCGGGGCCGGGAGCGGGGCAGGGGCCAGGACAGGGAGCGGGGCAGGGACCGGGAGCGAGGCAGGGACCGGGAGCGAGGCAGGGACCGGGAGCGAGGCCGGGGCCGGGAGAACCGACTCCCGGCCCTCCTGACGCGCAACGGCCGTCCTCGGCGGCGCAGAACGCGCTGGCCGACGCGGCCGAACTGCTCGCGAAGGCGGTGGCGGCCCGCTGGCAGCGCGAGGAGGAACAGCGGCGGATCCAGGATCCCTACCCGCTGCCGGTCCGCTGGCAGGCCGCCTGCGCGACGCTCACCGACCACTGGGCCAACATCCGCCGGCTCCCGCCGGGCGCCGAGAGCGGCCCCCTGGACCTGAGCGGCCGGCTGGAAGGGATCGCGGAGACCTACCGGAGCGTCCCCTCCGGGCGCCTGGTGGTCCTCGGCAGGTCCGGCTCCGGGAAGACGATCCTGACCCTGCGCTTCGTCCTCGACCACCTGGCGTCCCGGACGCCCGCGGAGCCCGTACCGGTGATCTTCAGTATCGGCGCCTGGGACCCCACCACCATCACCCTGCGCGACTGGCTGACCGAACGGCTGACGCGCGACCACCCCGGTACGGCCGCCCGGGGGCCCGGCCGGGTGAGCCTGGCCTCCGCGCTCGTCGACTCCGGCCGCGTACTGCCGGTGCTGGACGGCTTCGACGAGATGGCCGACGGACTGCGCCGCCCCGCACTCGAAGCCCTCAACGCCACCACTCTCCCCCTCGTGCTGACCAGCCGCCCCGCCGAGTACGCCGCCGCGGTCACGGAGACCGACGTGCTGACCTCCGCCGCGCCGATCGAACTCACCGGCCTCACCCTGGACGACCTGGACCACTATCTGCCCCGCACCACCCGCAAGACCGACCCCACGGACCCCGCGGCGGGCGCCTGGGACTCCGTACTGAAGACACTGCGCGAGCCGTCACCGGACGGACCGGTGGCCCCGCTCGCGACCGTCCTGTCGACCCCGCTGATGGTCGCGCTCGCCCGCACCGTCTACAGCGACACCCCGGACCACGATCCGGCCTGTCTGCTCGACACCGAGCGGTTCGGCAGCGCGGAGGAACTGGAGGAGCATCTGCTCGACAACTTCCTCCCCACCGTCTACCGCCGCCGGCCCGGTCCGGGCGCGCGCGGCTGGGACCCGGACCGCGCCCGGCGATGGCTCGGCTACCTCGCCCACCACCTGGCCGAGCTCCGCACCCCCGACCTGGCCTGGTGGCGGCTCGGCGACGGCCTGCGCGGCTCCACCCGCGGCCTGGTCACCGCCCTCGTGACCGGACTGGTCATCGGAGTCGTCGACGGCGCCGTCGCCGCCGTCTTCCACGGCACGCCCGCCGGCGTCCTGCTGGACGGAACGATCGTCGGGCTCCTCGCGGGCCTGCTGTTCGGGCTCGTGCACTGGCTCACGTACACGGTCACGGGCAAGGACGTCACGCCGTCCGCCGTACGCCTGCGGATCCGCGGCCGGCCCGGGACCAGCACATGGACGGCCGGCCCCCGGCTGCTGATCGGCACGCTGGGCGGCGCGCTCTTCGGCCTCGCCTACGGATTCGCGGTCGGTCTGGTGCACGCGTACGCCTGGAAAGCCGGGTTCTCGTCCGCGCTGCACCTCGGACTCGTCGACGCGATCGTCTACGGCCTGGTCTTCGGCGGCGGCACCGGACTCACCTTCTGCCTCCTCGGCCTCCTCGAAACCCCTCTCGACATCGTCTCCGCCGTCAGCCCGCGCAGCGTCCTGAACACCGACCGGAGAGCGGTGATCACCCAACTCGCGGTCTGGGCCCCCGTTTTCGGCGCGACGGTCGGACTCGGGGCCGGGGTGGTGGTCGACCTGTTGCAGGGGCACCTGGGCACACTCGTGATGGACCCCGCCGCCAGTCTCATGCTCGGCACCATCAGCGGTCTGGGCGGCGCCCTCGGCTACACCCTGAGCCTGACCGCCTGGGGCCAGTGGTGCGTGTTCTCCCGTATCTGGCTGCCGTTGACCGGACGCCTGCCCTGGGCCGTCGCCACCTTCCTCGACGACGCCTACCAGCGCGGCGTGCTGCGCCAGGCCGGCGCGGTCTACCAGTTCCGCCACGCCCGCCTGCAGAGCCACCTCGCCCAGGCCCACCGGCGGAGCTGAGACCCCCACCGGGCCGAACGGTCACTTCCTGACCGGACCGTCGAGTTCCGGCAGCACGGTGAGCACGGACCGGCAGACCTCGGCCTGAGCATCGGTATGAGCCAGGAGGTAGACCGTGCGGACGGGGGAAGCGGGATGGGCCTGGAAGTAGCCCAGGACGGCGGAGGCCAGCTCCTCCGCCGTCCTCCCCAGATCACTGTTGCCGCCTCCTGTCCCCAGCAGGGGCAGCACGACCGAACGCAGCGGCTCCCCGGCCTCGTTCAGCCGGTCCACCTCGCCCAGCAGATTCCGGACGCATCGCTCCAGGTCCATGACCTGGCGGAAGCCCGAGGCCGGTTCCCCCTCCACCGCCGCGACATGGGCGACGCGCTTCACCCCGTGGCTCCCGTGGAGCTCACCCGGCCCGGTGATCAGCACCTGGCCCGCGGCGACGTGCGTGTGCCCGGCCATCCGCCCGGCGAGTTCCGAAGCGATGGTGTCCGCCACGAGATGGCCGCCCGCGTCCCGGGTGCCCCCGTGATAACGGATGGTGGCGGAGATCGTCGGCTCGGTGATCCGGGACATCTCCATGCGGGTGTTCTCGGGATTCACCCACACGTCCACGCCCACCACGTTCGCCAGGTTCCCGGTGATCATTCCGAGCCGGTGCCGACGGTCGCCCTTGATCGAGGCCTCGTACCGGGCGCTGCGTGCCGGCGGCACCGGTGCGTCGTGCGCCGCCAGGGCACTGTCCAGGCGCCTGCGGAGCCGCGCGTTCTCCTTCAGCGCGGCCTTGAGGGCACCCGCCGTCTCATCGTGCGGCCTGGTCCTGGAGAGCCAGGCGTACGAGGCCAGCATGAAGAACCCGGCGAACCCGGCGGCGCCGCCGAGCCCGAACCCCATGGCCCGTCCCTGCGATACCGAGTCCGGGAAGACCGAGTACAGGAAGAGGGCGCTCGCCAGCGAGTAGAGAAGCACGGCGGGCAACTGCAACGCGTACCGCCTGCCCTGTCCCCTCGGCCCGGTCGCCCAGACCTGGAGCCCGATACCGGTCGCGATGAGACCGCACGTCACGGCCAGCATCAACACGCTCATCGGTGGTGCACCCTCCCCCTGCCGCGACCCGAGGAGCCGCCACAACCTCCTGGCTCCTGACCGTACTTGACTACCACAACGGCCACTGTCGCAGTCGTCCGGAACTCCTTCGAACCGACGTCACGCCGTCCTCGTCGTGGGACGATCGGGGAGAACAGCCGCGCTGCCCGATCAGGCTGGACCGGTTCGGCGCACTCCGCGCGGCGAGCGGAAGGAGTCACTCGTTGCCAGACCTTCAGTCGCTGCTGACCACAAGTCAGCTTCACTCCCTCAAGACGGCGGCCAGGAACGGTTCGTACCACGCGCTGCTCGGTGCGGGGGCGAGCCGTGGAGCCCACAACCAGCACGGCGAGGTCCCCATGGCGAAGGCCCTGGTGGAGGCGCTGGCCAAGGAGTACCCGGACGTTCCGATCAACGTCGCCGAGGACACGCTGATGCGGGCCTACCAGCGTTCGGTGATCGGCTCGTCGCCCGAAGCGGTCTGGCGCTTCCTCAAGAAGGTGTTCGGAGACGTCCAGCACGCCGCCTGGTTCACGGACCTGATCAGTCTCCCGTGGAGGCGCATCTGGACCCTCAACGTCGACGACGCGGCGGAACAGGCCTACCGTTCCAGCCCGCTCGCCCGCTACCGCCCGGCGCGGACCATCTCCTGGGACGAGGAGTTCTCGGAGACGGGTGACCTGGAGATCATCCATCTCCACGGCCACATCATCGGCGCGAAGCCGCGCCCGCTGATCTTCTCGCTGTCGGAGTACCAGGCCGCCGCTCACGGGCGGGTCGTCTGGGACCAGGTGCTCGCGGCGACCATCGGCTCGCAACCGCTCGTCGTCGTGGGGGCCCGTCTGCTGGACGACCCCGATGTCGAGCGGCTCCTCACCCGGAACCGGCCGAGTGCGGCGGCGCCGTCCATCGTCGTGGACCCGGGGATCTCCGCCGCGAACGAGTGGGAGCTGAAGCAGTACGGCTTCGTGGTGTACAAGGGCACGGCCGAGGAGTTCACCAAGGACTGGTTCACACACGTCGGCCTGGACAGCGACTCCCTGCTGGAGCTGGCGCAGAGCGAGCAGCTGAGCGTCCCTCAGATCCACGAGCTGAAGACCAATCATCCCGGGCCGCGGCCGAAGTCCCACCGCTACCTCGACGGCGACGAGCCTCTCTGGTGCGACGTCATCGACAACCTCGTGGCACCGCTCTCCTGGATGCGGGAGGCCGCCCAGGACATCCGGGAGTGGGCCGCCTCCGAGAACCACGACCCGAGGATCCGCCTCGTCTACGGCTCCCGGCTCACCGGCGTGTCCAGCGGTCTGCTGTGGATAGCGAAGGACATACGGTCCGCGGGTGTCCGGTGCTACGACTTCGACCGGTCCAGCCGCTTCGACGTTCCACGGCTGATCGACAAGTTCAGCGGCCAGGGCCCCTCCGTCCTCTTCATCGACGGAGCCGCCGACTTCGCCGACGACATCGACATCCTGCTCTCCGAGGCCAGGCTGGAGAGCACGGCCGAGATCTACGTCGTGGCGGCAGAGCTCCCCAGCAGGAACCTTCAGCTGGAGGCCCGGCTGGAGGTGGCGCACGAGAACAGCACGTCGGCATCCGTGCCGAGCCGGCTGCAACGCCGTGACGCCGAGGTCCTCGTCGACAAGCGCGAACGGCTCGGCCGGCTCGGCAAGCTGGAGGAACTGACCAGGAACCGGCGGGTCGGCCACTTCAGGGACCGTGACGTCTTCTCGGCGATGATGGAGCTGGAGCACGGCATCGGCTTCCACAAGCGCATGGAGCAGGAAGTCCTCCTGCTCGACGCCGACTGGAAGAAGTCGCTGATCCTTCTGCTCTCCGTGGCCAGCCGCGGCCGCAATTCGGTGAGCCTGCTCGAATGCGCGAAGGCGCTGAACGTCTCGTCGGACACGATCGTGCGCGCCGCTCAGCGGAGCATGGCACCGTTCATCGAGATCCAGGGCGACGTCGTCGTGGCCCGTCAGCGCGATGTCCTCATGGAGTCCATCGTCAAGTCCCTCGGGGACAGAGGCGCCCTCGCGGCCCTGCGGGAGTGCATCCAGAACCTGTCCCCCCTGGTGAACCAGGACAGCTTGCGCGCGCGCAACAGGGCGGCGATGTTCGTCCGTTACGCGATGACCCAGAAGCTGCTGACCAGCATCTTCCCCAACGACGACGTGGAGAAGTTCTACGACGATCTGCTTCCCCAGTTCGGCGGCTGGAACGCCCGCTACTGGGAGCAGCGGGCCATCCACGCGAAGCATCTGAACGACTGGTCGCGCGCCGAGTCGTTCGCCGAGCGGGCCGTCAATCTGCTGGACGACGCGTTCACGCGGACCACCTGCGGCACGATCCTGATCAACAAGGCCAATTTCTTCGCCCGCCAGGGCGAGAACAAATGGCAGGAGTTCCACGAGCGCGGCAAGAAGCACTTCGATGTGGCGCTCACCGCGGACCGGGCGAACCGCGTGACGGCGTTCGCCTACCTCGAAGCGGCGATGACGCTGGCGGAGAGTGCCACGGAGCGCAACGTCCCGGAATGGTCCACCCCGATCGCCGATCTGCTCCACGAGTGGAAGCCGATCTACAGCGGCCTGCGCCTGGTCCTCGGAAACGACCCGGCCCAGGACTCGGTCCGCCGAGCCGAAGCGCTGTCCCGCCGGTGGGAAAGGCTGTCGGAGTAGGACTCCCCGCGGACAGCCCGAGGGGCCGGCTCCACGGGGGGCCGGCCCTCGCCGCATCCGTCGAGTGACAATCAAGGTGTGCTGGAAATCCCCAGGCTCCACTGCGTCAGGAGGCGCCCGAGGGCGTCTTCGGGGCGGTCGGAGCCGCGTGTGAAGTGATCGAGGGCCGCGATGCCGCGGAGCCGAACGGGGCGGCTCAAGGTTCCGGCCCGCAGGAGCCGCGTCAAGGCTTTCGCGGCGCGCAGCCGGCCGGGGTCGCCGACGGATGCCTCTCTCAGGAAGTCGGTCAGAATGCCGGCGACCTGGTCGGGGTCGACCTTCATGATCGCTTCGGCTGCCCGTACGCGGGAGGGGCCGTGGAGGTGCTCCGCCCGCGCCAGGCGCACCAGGGCTCGCACGGCCTGTTGCGGATCGACGGGAACCAAGGCCTCACCCGCCCGCACTCGGTCGAAGGCATCCAGCGTCCCGTCGCACACGAGGAGGTCCAGCGCGGCCGACGCACGTTGAGGATCAATCCGTGCCAGGCCCTGACCGGCTGTCACCCGTTCAGGACCGTCCAACGTGTGATCACGCACGAGGAAGTCGAAGGCGCTCGCCGCTTGTCGGGGTGCGGGACGCGTCATCGCCTGGGCGGCCTGGACCCGATCGAAGGGTCTGGCACTGTGGTCATGGGCCAAGAGATCGAGAACGTGCACCCCCCGCGAGGGAGCGAGCATGACCAGTGCTTCGGCAGCTCTCAGGCGATGGACGGTGATGTCCGCATCGCGGCCGAGCATCTCCAGCACGTCTGCCGCGCGCCCGCAATCGAGCCGGGCCAAGGCCTCGGCCGCCCGTACGCGAGTGGCGCCATCGACCAGTGCGTCGGGTGTTCGAGCAAAGTGGTCCAGGGCGTCGGCCGCGCGCAGTCGGATATGCCGGCCGAGGCCCGTGTCCCTGACGATCGCCAGCAGAGAGTCGGCCATCTCCACTCGCGTCGACGGACGCAGGCCGGGATCTCCCAGAGCTCCGGCCAACGCCCGGGCCGCGATCTGACCGTCAAGCCGGGTCAGTGCCACTGCCGCCTGACAGCGGGGATCGTCCCCGAGGCTGCCGTCGGAGATGATTTCGGCAAGCGTCTCGCCGGAGTCCTCGCTCAGCCAGGTCAGGGCCTCCGCGGCCCGCACACGGTCGGCGCCGTCGGTCGCGGCCCCGCGTGCGAGTCCCGCCAGGGCCCGAGTGGTCGCCTCCGCGACGGGGGCGGGGAGAAGGGTTCCGCGCTGTGACTGGTCCGCGATGAACAGGCAGACCCGCAGGTCTCGTCCGGTTGCCGCCTCCTGGAGCATGCGCGAGACATCGGAGCACAGGCCGCTGCCGGGTGCCAGCAATTGGTCGAGGACAAAGCCGAGATAGGACGGATCTCGCGGTCCAGCCCCACCGGTGATGTCGTCGTGCCGCATAGCCTGCGACAACTCGCCGAGCGCTCGACCTGCCGCCTGAACATTGCGCGTGGCATGACGAGCAGCCAGATATTCGGCGATCGTCAGGTGCGGGAAACCGAAGTCTCCGTCCGGATATTCGACGAGCAGGCTGCTGTGCCGCAGGATCTCCCGGAGAAACGGTCGCCGGTCCCGCTGCGTCACCACGGTGACGTGACGGGCCACTTCGCCGTCGCCGAGCCGGGGCAGCACGTCGACGGCCGGTGCGCTGTCGCCCTGCCTGAGTCGCGCGTAGGCAAGATGCTCGATCAACTGCGGGAGTTGTTCGATCACGCTCATGGCCCACCGCTCCGCCACGAGTCCGCCGTTCCGGCCCAGGGCATCCACGGCCTGCCGCTGCCCCTCCGAGACGTCCTTGGCCTCGTCGCCGCTGCGCAACTGAGCCACGAACTCCTCGTACACCGCGGAGCGGCCGTCGGGCGGGAACCGATCAGGATCGGTGAGGTAGAGCTGGCACAGCATGTAGGCCATGAGCGGCGTCCGGGCCGGCTCCGCCAGCCGTGTGTGGTCGAGCTTGGCGGTGAGAGCGGCCGCGTGCCGCCTGGAGTCGTCCAGGGGTTCGAAGCATTTCTCCGCATACTTCCGGAGGGCGGTTGCCGTGAACGGCTCCAACCAGAAGCGGGGTACGTCGTCCCCGAGCTCTTCGAGTTCGCCGTCCGGGAGCGGGCGGCTGGCCACGACGAACCGGTGGGACGTCGAGTGTTGTTCGGCGATCCTGGTGAGGGTGTCCAGGACTCTCCGCCTGCTCCCCCTGTCGGAGATCTCGTCGAAGGCGTCTACCAGCACCAGCCAGGACACCCAGGGGTGCGGCTTCCTGCTGAAGAAAATGTCGGGCAAGTCGTCGTCAAAAGGCAGGCCGGCCCGGACATCGACATTGGCGGCCTGTGCCAGAGCCTTGTGCAGCGGGGTGTCGGTGAGCGCACCCGCGCGTACCAGTACGGGGACGGTGGCGTCGGACCCTTGCCGGAGCCAGCGCCCGACCGACAGCGCGCGGTGGTGCCGGAGGAGAGTGGACTTTCCTCCGCCGGGACCTGCCAACAGTACGCACAGGGGTGCCTCCTGGAGGAACACCCGGTCAGCCGGAACGATGAGACCGCGCTCCTCCTCGATCTCACGGCGGAGGTCCTCGTCAGCCGACGGGCTGTCACCGGCCGGGGGGAGCCGGCGCCGGACCTGCTGGCGCACATAGACATCGACGAGCCCAGGGAACGCCTTCCGGCCTCGCACCGGTGAATACGGGTGTTCGGGTACTGCCGCATCAGCCGCCACCAGATACCGGTGCAGCGGGGAAGGCTCCGGGGCTTCGCAATCCTGAGCCCTGTCTCGAAGGCCGGCCAGACGCCCGTGCACGGGAGAGGTCGGCTGTACGCCCAGGGCGGTGCAGATCGCGTCCAGCGTCTTGACGCTGGGAACGCTCGGGTGCTCCGGGTTCAGGGCCTGGTTGAGCGTCCCCTTGCCGATGGGCGAACCGGCGAGCTCAGCCGCCGCGCGCAGTCCCTGCTCCGACTTTCCGTGCTCCTTCAGCAGAGACCTGAGCTGTTCGCTCAGCTGGCGCTTGAACGGATTGGGCCGCTCGCGCGACGTGCTCCCGTCCACTCTCCGCTCCGTCCCCCGCACTCCCTGTCCAGCCGTTCACAGTGAACCGCTGAACAGTCCGCGCCCCGTAGACCTGGACTCCTGGCCGGCCGCCTCTGTCCCTGCGACCCGGAGTACAGGATGCACCTCATCGAATGGCTCAGCGACCCCGTGCACTTCGCGCTGGTTCTTCGGCTGCTGTGTGAAGCCGGCCGTTGGGCCCGACTGCTGATCAAGCTGCGCGCGTCGACGCTCAGGCGGTCCGCTCGGGCCGCGGACTCGCCGGCGTCCACGAGCCCGCGGCAGCACAACGGGGGCCGAGACCAGGCCTGACCGACACCGCGTGGCGTTCCCCTCCACCGCCAGGGGGAACGCCCGCCACCCGGGCCCAGAGCGAACTCCTCAAGCGGTTCGCGGATGTTCAGGAGCCGCCCGAGCCCGCACTTGCGCGGGGACGTCGCTCGAACCCGGACCGGGGGCTCCACCCCTCCGAGCGCACGGGTTCACGCCAGCCCCCACGCGGTTGGGTGGCCGGCAGTCCGGTACGCCTCTTTCGGTACGCCCGCGATCGGCCTGGCCTTCTTCCTCGGTGTCGGCGCCGGTGGCAGCGGCCAGAACAACGGGACGGACGCGAAGCCGGCTGCCGGCAAGGTCAAGCCGACGGTGACGGTCACGGCGACCGCCACGACCACGGAGCGTGCGACGCCAGAACCTGCTCCGACGGTGACGGCGACAAAGACGGTCAAGGTGAAGGTGACCGTCACCGCACACGCGGCCGCCGTGGACGCGGGTAGCGACGAGACTTCCTCGGGCGGCTCGTCCGGGAGTGGCGGTTCCGGTGCCTCGGGGGGTACCAGCATGGCCGTCTTCTACAGGTAGATCCTGTCCGGCGGCTGGAGTCAACGCGTAGAGCCTCCAGCAGAGCACCGTGTCCGGGTAGGCGCTCGTCAGCGGTTCATCGGCTTCCCCGGCGCTGCTTCATGGTGGCAAAGGCGACGGCCGGCCCGATCTGCATGAGGCCGGCCGTCGGCGACGTACACGGGCCGGTTCAGCGCTGCAGGGTGAGGACAGCCGGCCGCCAGGGCAGTTGGTCGTAGGGGCCGCTCGCGGAGGGGGACTTGCCCTGGTAGAGGAACTGCAGGTTGCAGGGGTCGATGGTCATGGTCTGGTCGGGGTTGCTGCGGACCAGGTCACCGTGGCTGATGTCGTTGGTCCAGGTGGCGCCGCTGTTGGCCTTGCCGGCGAAGGGGTTGCTTTCGGTGGCGGCCTGCGGGGTCCACGCACCGTTCAGGCTGGAGGCCGTGAACGAGCGGAAGTAGCGCTGCTCATTCGCACCCCGCGCCTCGACAATCATGAGGTACTGGTTCTGGCCCTGGACCTTGTAGACCTGCGGCGCTTCGAACAGGTTCTTCACCGTGTCGCTCATGACCGTCGTGTACGACGAGCCGAAGTTGCCGGGGAAGTTCCCGATCGGCATGCTCGCCCGGTAGATGCTGCCGTTGTCACCGGCGAAGAACAGGTACATGTTCTGGTCGTCGGCGATCAGGGTCTGGTCGATCGGGGCGGCGCCCGGGATGCCGCCGGTGAACAGCGGCTGCGGCGCGGACCAGCCGTCGGGGTTGGTGGGGTCGCTCGACGTGCGGTAGATGAAGGGCCACGCACCCCACTGGTATGCCAGCACCCAGATCTTCTTGGGCGCGAAGTAGAACAGCGTGGGCGCCACCGCGGCCTGGCCCATCCCGGTCTGGCCGGCCGACGCCATGTCCGACCAGTTCGTGAAGGGCCGGAACATCATCGAGCCGTACGAGGACCCCGACACGTCAGACGCGTAGACCAGGTGCTTTCCGTTGTACGTCACGTTGGTGAAGTCCTTCAGCGAGACCCACCCGTTCGCCGGCTGCGCCAACGCACCCGTCGACGTCCACCGGTATGCCGACGGCAGAGAACACGTGCCGTCCCCCGGCGGGGTCGTCCCGGACAGGCCGGTCCACTTCTGGTTGCCGCCCCCGTTGCACGTCCAGATCTGCGCCGCTGTGCCGTTGGCCGTACCGGAGCCCGTAACCTCCAGGCACAGCCCGGACTCCACGCCGACGACCGTGCCGTCGGAGTTCACCCGCCACTGCTGGTTCGCACCGCCGGAGCAGGTCCAGATCTGCACCCGGGTACCGGCCGCGGTGGCGTGGCCCGGAACATCCAGGCACTTGTTGCCGTACACGGTGAGCTGGTTGCCGTCCGTCGACGTCCACTGCTGGTTGGTCCCGCCCCAGCAGTCGTAGATCTGCAGATACGTGCCGTCGGTCTGGCTGGCGCCCGGCACATCGAGACACCGGCCGGAACCGACACCGCGCAAGGCGCCGCTGGAAGCCGCCTGAGCCGGGGCGGCGACAAGTACCGCCGCCAGCGCCGCCAGGGCCGCGATCACGGCGGCGAGCACCACAGACGGATGCCTGCGACCGGAACTTCCTCTGCGCATGGATACTCCCTAGACCTTGAGTGGGCGGTTCCGGTCGGCCTCGGCGGAGGCCGGCCGGACTGTCGGCGTGGTGCGGTGTGCAGCAGTCCGCGAGCACCACGGCGGACGTCGACAGTTGGCAGGGCCATGACATGCGCATCCATGACATACACGTGCGGCACGGCCCTTGCGATTCGACTTCAGGCGGTGCTGCCCAGCATGGCCCTACCGTGCGAATGATGCGGCTCCGAATGTTCGCCATGTCGAACAACAGTCGAAGTGTCGAGCAACCCGAATAATAGAGAACCGCTGAACGGCGTCAATACCTCTCGCATGTATCGCCGAAAACATCGAAACATTCGCACCGCCGCAGCCGACCAGCGCGCGCCACACCGTCAAATGGCTGGCTCGTAAGCGACTTGACCCCGGAGCGGAGCGATGCGCGGGCGGTGCATACGACTCGGTCGACCCTGCCTCCAACGTCCGTGGCACCGAAATTTCCGCACCCCGCCGAAGCCGGAACCGGGGAACACCGTCCGCTTACCGGATGACCGAAAGTTTCGTTTGTCAATCGGAAATTTCTTCGGCGGAGAGTATTGACGATCCACGGTCACGCCTCAATCATCCCTGTCTGAGGAACCGGCCCTGGTTCGAGATTCCGGGCTGTATCGGCCTGGGCAATCCATGCTGCACGGCCGATCAGCGGCCGGCGGCCAACTGCACGGCAGACCCGCCCCCCACGTCACCTGCGCCAACCCCGTTTCGTTCCGGTGAGGTTCGCACCAGCGCGTCCTGGCTCTTCCCGCAGGTGGAGAGGGCCGGACGACGCGATCCCCCGCGCTTCAGTCGATCAGCGATTTCTACCTCGGAGGCACAGTCATGGGCTCGTATGCCCTTCCCAGATCCGTTGTCCGCCGGAAGATCCACGGCCTGCTGCTGGCGCTGGTCGTCGGCGTCCTCGGTGCGGTCACCGCACTGGCCACAGCGCCGACCGCACACGCTGCCGAGAACACGCTTGGCGCCGCGGCGGCACAGAGCGGCCGCTACTTCGGCTCCGCCATCGCCTCGGGCAGGCTGGGCGACTCGGCGTACACGACGATCGCGAACCGTGAGTTCAACATGGTGACGGCCGAGAACGAGATGAAGATCGACGCCACCGAACCACAGCGGGGCCAGTTCAACTTCAGCGCCGGCGACCGCGTCTACAACTGGGCGGTGCAGAACGGCAAGCGGGTGCGTGGCCACACACTGGCGTGGTACGCCCAGCAGCCCGGCTGGATGCAGAGCCTCAGCGGCAGCTCACTGCGCCAGGCGATGATCGACCACATCAACGGCGTCGTAGGCCACTACAAGGGCAAGATCGCCCAGTGGGACGTCGTGAACGAGGCCTTCGCCGACGGCGATTCCGGAGGTCGGCGGGACTCCAACCTGCAACGCACGGGCAACGACTGGATCGAGGTCGCCTTCCGCACCGCGCGCGCCGCCGACCCGGCGGCCAAGCTCTGCTACAACGACTACAACATCGAGAACTGGAACTGGGCCAAGACCCAGGCCGTGTACGCCATGGTCCGGGACTTCAAGCAGCGCGGCGTGCCGATCGACTGCGTCGGGTTCCAGTCGCACTTCAACAGCGGCAGCCCCTACAACAGCAACTTCCGCACCACCCTGCAGAATTTCGCCGCCCTCGGCGTCGACGTGGCCATCACCGAACTCGACATCCAGGGCGCCTCGGCCTCGACCTACGCCAACGTGACCAACGACTGCCTGGCCGTCCCGCGCTGCCTCGGCATCACCGTCTGGGGTGTGCGCGACACCGACTCCTGGCGATCGGGGGACACCCCGCTGCTGTTCAACGGGGACGGCAGCAAGAAGCCTGCCTACACCGCCGTCCTCAACGCACTCAACGGCGGCGGCTCCACGACGCCCCCTGCGGATGGCGGACAGATCAAGGGCGTCGGTTCGGGCCGTTGCCTGGACGTGCCCGGAGCCGGCACCACCGACGGCACACAGCTCCAGCTGTGGGACTGCCACAGCGGCACCAACCAGCAGTGGACGTACACCGACGCCGGCGAACTCAGGGTCTACGGCGACAAATGCCTTGACGCCGCCGGCACAGGCAACGGTTCCAAAGTCCAGATCTACAGCTGCTGGGGCGGCGACAACCAGAAATGGCGCCTCAACTCCGACGGATCCATCGTCGGCGTCCAGTCCGGCCTCTGCCTCGACGCCGTCTCGGGCGGCACCGCCAACGGCACCCTGATCCAGCTCTACTCCTGCTCGAACGGCAACAACCAACGCTGGACCCGTACCTGAGGGGCCCTGCCACGAACGAAGGGGGAAGCCGTGACAGCCCACGGCGCGGCTTCCCCCGCCCCTCCGCTTCGGACACCGGCTCGCACTCGGCTGCCGCCATCCCGGAGTGCGGGTGCGCGTCGCCTTCCCCCGACAGGACGTGCCGGCCGGCGACCGGCCCGCGCCATCCGATCCGGGACAACCGCGTCACGCTCCGTCGGAATCGGCGTCGAACGAGCGTCAAGGCATGTGCCGAACCCGGCCCTCACGGAGTTGAGGCAGCGCGTTCCCGACCCGCGCCCCGCTGCGAAACCGCAGGTGGGGCATGTGGCAGGAATCTGCGTCATGCTCCACGCGGTGGACCTGCGGAAACATGCCGGCACGACCCGCCGGCACCTGTGAAGCCAGAAGGACAGCAGTTCAGGCGCCCTTACTTCACCGGCTCCAGAATCGCCACGCACTCCACATGATGCGTCATAGGGAACAGATCGAACGCCCGGAGCGTCCGCACCCGGTAGCCGCCCTCGCGGAAGTACCCCAGGTCCCGGGCCAGGGCGGCCGGGTCGCAGGCGACATAGGCGATGCGGCGGGCGCCCAGGGAGGCGAGGTGGGCGACCGTGGCGCGGCCGGCGCCGGCGCGGGGCGGGTCGAGGACGATCAGGTCGACCTCCGTGATGCCGGTGCGCGGCAGGACCGACTCGACCTTGCCCTGCTCGATGCGGACCCGGGGGAAGTCGGCCAGGTTGTGCCGCGCGTCCTCCACCGCCCGCTTGCCGGACTCGATGCCGAGGACCGCGCCCTGTTCGCCGAGGCGGTCGGCGAGTGCGCCCGCGAAGAGGCCGACACCGCAGTAGAGGTCGAGGGCCATCTCGCCCTTGCGGGGCAGCAGGCCCTGCATGACGGCCTTGACGAGGGTGTCGGCCGCCTTCGGGTGGACCTGCCAGAAGCCGCCGCTGCCGACGCGGTAGGTGTGGTCGTCGGCGCGCTCACGGACGAACGCGCGGCCGTGGACGCGGTGGATGCCGCCGTCCCGCTCGTCGACGCGCATGACGGAGACGGGCTTGTCGAGCTCGACGAGGGGGAGCCGGGCCCCGGGGCGCGGCTCCAGGATGACCATGCGGTCCTGGGAGCCCGTCGCGGCGATCGCCTCGACGGAGGCCATGCCGGACCAGTCCCGGTCCTCGATGCCGAGCTCGCTGACGCCCTGCGCGGCGATCATGCAGTGGTCGATCGGCTCGACCTCGTGCGAGCGGTGGCGGCGCAGGCCGGCGTTGCCGTCCGCGTCCACCGCGTACTGCACCCGCGTCCGCCACTGGGGCACCTGGCCGGCCGGCAGCTTGTCGCCCTCGGCCGGGACCACGGTGCCGTCCCAGCCGGCCTCCTCCGGGGTGAGGCCGGCGAGCCGCTTGAGCTGCTCGGCGATCACCTCGCCCTTGAGCCGGCGCTGGGCACCCGGCTTGGCGTGCTGCCAGTCGCAGCCGCCGCAGCGGCCGGGGCCGGCGAAGGGGCAGGGGGCCTCGATGCGGTCCTTGGACGCCTCCAGGATCTCCACCGCGTCGGCGCGCAGGAAGCGGGCGCCCTCCTCGCCCTCCGTCACCCGGGCCACGACCCGCTCGCCGGGCAGCGTGTGCCGGACGAACAGCACCTGTCCCTCGGCGGTGCGGGCGATGCAGTGGCCGCCGTGGGCGACGGGGCCGATCTCGACCTCGTACTCCTCGCCCACCAGAGACTTCGTCGGTTCTGCCTGCATGGTGGGGTGACTCCAGATCGAAGAAGGGGGCTCGGGCGAGCGGTGCGCCGCTGCGGGAACGGCCGTGTACCGGTCGGGCCGGACAACAGCCCACCAGTCTACGGCCTTCCCGCCGTGCGGCGGTCCTCGGCCTGCGCTCGCCTCAGTCCCTGGCCGACGGCTCCTTGGGCCGTTCCGCCGCCGGGCCGCGCCGGACCGCGCCGGGGGCGTTCCATTCCTGCCGCTTGCGGGCCCGCAGCTTGGCCGCTTCGGAGGACTGCAGCTGGTACGGCACCGAGGTCACCATGACACCGGGGGTGAACAGCAGGCGGCCCTTGAGGCGCAGCGCGCTCTGGTTGTGCAGCAGGTGCTCGTACCAGTGGCCGACCACGTACTCGGGGATGATCACGGAGACCGCGTCGCGCGGGGATTCCTTGCGCAGGCCCTTGACGTACTCGATCACCGGGCGGGTGACCTCGCGGTACGGCGAGTCGAGGACCTTCAGCGGGACGTCGATCCCGCGCCGCTCCCACTCGTCGCGCAGCGCCTTCGTCTCGACCGGGTCGACGTTGACGGTGAGCGCCTCCAGGGTGTCCGAGCGCATCAGCTTGGCGTAGGCCAGGGCGCGGAGCGTGGGGCGGTGGATCTTGGAGATCAGGACGACCGAGTGGACGCGGGAGGGGCGGACCAGGTCGTCGCTCGGGCCCTCGGGCGCGGCGATCTCCTCGGCGACCCGGTCGTAGTGCTTCCGGATCGCGGTCATCGTCGCGTAGAAGATGCACATGCCGAGCAGGGCGACCCAGGCGCCGTGGGTGAACTTGGTGACCAGGACGACGACGAGCACCAGGCCGGTGAAGAAGGCGCCGAACGCGTTGATCGCGCGGGAGCGGACCATGTGGCGGCGCTTGGCGGGGTCCTTCTCGACCGCGAGGTGCCGGTTCCAGTGCCGGACCATGCCGGTCTGGCTGAGCGTGAAGGACACGAACACGCCGACGATGTACAGCTGGATCAGGCGGGTGGAGTCCGCGCCGTAGATGACCACCAGCAGGGTCGCCGCGCCGGCGAGCAGCACGATGCCGTTGGAGAAGGCGAGCCGGTCGCCGCGGGTGTGCAGCTGGCGCGGCAGGTAGCGGTCCTGGGCGAGGATCGAGCCGAGGAGCGGGAAGCCGTTGTACGCCGTGTTCGCCGCGAGGAACAGGACCAGGGCGGTGGCGGCGGCGAGGAGGACGAACAGGAAGCTGCCCTTGCCGAAGACCGCCTCGGCGACCTGCGAGATCACCGGGTTCTGGACGTAGCCGGAGCCGACCGGGGTGCCGTTGTGGAGCAGGTCGGTGGCCGGGTGCTCGGCCATGCGGACCTTCGTGACCATGGCGAGGGCGATGATGCCGCAGAACATGGTGACGGCGAGCAGGCCCATCATCGCGAGCGTGGTCGCCGCGTTCTTCGACTTGGGCTTTCTGAAGGCGGGGACGCCGTTGGAGATGGCCTCGACGCCGGTGAGGGCCGCACAGCCGGAGGAGAAGGCGCGCAGCAGCAGGAAGACGAGCGCGAAGCCCGCGAGGCCCTGGTGTTCGGCCTTGATGTGGTAGTCGGCGGTGGGGGCGTGCATGGTGTCGCCGAGGACCAGGCCCCGGAAGGCGCCCCAGGCGATCATGACGAAGACGCCGCCGACGAACACGTACGTCGGGATGGCGAAGAGCTTGCCGGACTCCTTCACGCCGCGCAGGTTCATCAGCGTGAGCAGGATGATCACGGCGGTGGCGCACAGCACCTTGTGCTCGACCACGAAGGGGACCGCGGAGCCGAGGTTCTCGATGCCGGAGGCGATGGAGACGGCGACGGTGAGGACGTAGTCCACGAGCAGGGCGCTGGCGACGGTCAGGCCGGCCTTGGGACCCAGGTTGGTGGTCGCGACCTCGTAGTCGCCGCCGCCGCTCGGGTAGGCGTGCACGTTCTGCCGGTAGGAGGCGACCACCGTGAACATCAGCACGACGACCGCGACGGCGATCCAGGGGCTGAAGTGGTACGCCGACACGCCCGCGATGGACAGGACCAGCAGGACCTCCCCCGGCGCGTAGGCGACGGAGGACAGCGGGTCGGAGGCGAAGACGGGCAGTGCGATGCGCTTCGGCAGGAGCGTTTCGCCCAGCCGGTCACTGCGCAGTGCGCGCCCGATCAGGATCCGTTTGGGCACGTCGGTCAGTTTGGACACGAGAGAGGATCGTAAGCCTTCGAACTGGCACCCGCCCACCCGGCGTGCTGGATCTGCCTCACGAGTGAAATCGGGGGCGCTCGGAACTGCGGAATCCGTGGTTGGAGTGCCCACCGTGCCTAGATGGCAAACCCCGTCTGTCATCGCACTTCGGAGGTTCCATGCCCGCGACCGCGGTGTTGCTCGGAGCGCTCGTCACCCTGGCCGGCCTCGGAATCCTGACCCTGTGCAGCGTGCGCAGCATCACTCGCAGGCGCCTTCCGCCGCCTCCGGCACAGGGGTGCCCACCGCGCGGCGCCCGTGTGTAGCTTTGGGCGTCGGTCTGAGACCCTGATGCTCAGCAGTAACTTTTGGACACCGGAAGGACGGTCGTGCACATCGTCATCATGGGCTGCGGAAGAGTGGGTTCCGCTCTTGCCCAGACCCTGGAGCAACAGGGACACACGGTCGCCGTGATCGACCAGGACCCCACCGCCTTCCGTCGGCTGGGCCCGGGCTTCGGGGGCCGCCGGGTCACCGGCGTCGGTTTCGACCAGGACACCCTGCGCGAGGCGGGCATCGAGGAGGCCGGCGCCTTCGCCGCCGTCTCCAGCGGTGACAACTCGAACATCATCTCCGCGCGCGTGGCCCGCGAGATGTTCGGCGTGGAGAACGTCGCCGCCCGCATCTACGACCCCCGTCGCGCCGAGGTGTACCAGCGTCTCGGCATCCCCACCGTGGCGACCGTCCGCTGGACCGCCGACCAGATGCTGCGCCGTCTGCTGCCCTCCGGGGCCGAGCCCCTGTGGCGCGATCCCACCGGTGGGGTGCAGCTCGCCGAGGTGCACGCCTCCCCCAAGTGGGTCGGCCACAAGATCAGCAAGTTGCAGGAGGAGACGGGCGTCCGGGTGGCGTTCCTGACCCGTCTGGGTGAGGCGATCCTGCCGACCTCGCAGACGGTGCTGCAGGAGGGCGACCTCGTGCACGTGATGATGCGGACGGACGACGTGGAGAAGGTCGAGGCGGCGTTCGCCGGTGGCCCGGAAGAGGAGGGCGGTCACTGATGAGGGTCGCCATTGCCGGGGCCGGTGCAGTCGGCCGCTCGATCGCGGGCGAGCTGCTGGAGAACGGCCATGAGGTCCTGCTGATCGACAAGGCGCCGACCGCCATCTCGGTCGAGCGTGTCCCGCAGGCGGAGTGGCTGCTCGCCGACGCCTGCGAGATCACCTCCCTGGACGAGGCGGCGCTGCAGCGCTGCAACGTCGTGATCGCCGCGACCGGCGACGACAAGGTCAACCTGGTCGTCTCGCTGCTCGCCAAGACGGAGTACGGCGTTCCGCGCGTCGTGGCCCGGGTGAACAACCCGAAGAACGAGTGGCTGTTCAACGAGGCCTGGGGCGTCGACGTCGCCGTCTCCACCCCGCGTCTGATGTCCGCCCTGGTCGAGGAGGCGGTGAGCGTCGGCGACCTGGTCCGGCTGCTGCGCTTCAGCCACGGCGACGCCAACCTGGTCGAGCTGACCCTGCCCGAGGAGTCGGCGCTGGCCGGCACGACGGTCGGGGACGTGGAGTGGCCGCAGGACACCTCCCTGGTCACGATCATCCGCGGCAACCGGGTGCTGACGCCGTCCAAGGAGGACTCCCTGGAGCCGGGCGACGAGCTGCTGTTCGTGGCCGCGCAGGCCCGGGAGGAACAGCTGGAGGAGCTGCTGTCGGTCCGCCGCGAGGAGGCCTGACACTTCTCGGCGGTACGACGGTGAAGGGCGCCCTCGCTGCGAAGGGCGCCCTTCTCGTCGTACCGTGGCCGGCTACGCCTCGCGGCGGTGCCGGCCGCTCGTCGTCTCGCCGTTCTCCGTGGCGAGGGCGGCGGCTGCCTTGCGCTCCTCCTCGGCCTTCTCCTCCGCCTCCATCTCGGCGAAGACGTCGATGGGTGCCGGGGCCTTCGCGAGGAAGACCCAGGTCAGCCAGACGGCGAGGAGGAACGGCGGGATCTTGAGGGCGACCAGGACCCAGCCGAGCTGGGTGGTGTCGGCCCACCAGTACAGCGGGAAGAGGACGGCGCACTTGGCGAGCAGGATCAGACCCCAGGCCCAACTGGCCTTGGCGTACGCCTTCTTGCGGCCGGGGTTGCGGGTGCGCCAGGAGAGGTTCTCCTTGAAGACCGGGCCCAGGATGAGGCCGATCAGGGGCACCCCGGCGAGGGTCGTGACGATGTACGCCAGCGCCAGGCCCAGCGTGTAGAGCATGCCGGGGAGGTAGAAGTCCTTGGCGTTGCCGGTGAACATCGCGAAGACGACACCGAAGGCCACGCCGAAGACGCCGCTGAAGGCGTGCTTGACCGTGTCCTTCATGGCCAGCCGGACGACGACCAGGACCAGGGACACCGCGAGCGCCGCGATCGCGGAGAGATGCAGATCCTTGTTGATCGTGAAGATCGCGACGAAGAGCAGGCCCGGCACGACCGTCTCGACCATGCCGCGGACCCCGCCGAACGCCTCGAACAGCGCCGCCTCGGTCACCGCACGGGCGTCGTGAGGAGGTGTCTGGTCGGTGTCTTCGGTCGGCTTGTCGAGGGACGTCACCGGCTACTCCCGTCCGAGGGGTCGCAGTTCGTATTTCGGGTTGAACAGCACCCGGCGGCCCCGGCTCATCGAGATCCGGCCCGATGCGATCAGCTTGCGCCCCGGTTCTATGCCCACGATGGAGCGCCTGCCGAGCCACACCACGTCCAGCGCCGCGGAGCCGTCGAACAGCTCGGCCTCCAGGGCGGGGACTCCGGCACGCGGACGCAGGGTGACCGTGCGCAAGGTACCAGTTACGGTGACGATCTGCCGGTCCTGACAGTCGCCGATCTTCGTGCAGCCCGCCGTCTCGGCGTCCACGCGCAGCTCCTCCGACTCCAGGTCCTCCTGCGACGAGGAGAGCCGGTCGAGCATGCGCCGGAACCGGCCGGCCGGCTTTTCGGAACGAGGAACAGCAGTCATATGTGAAGCGTACCGGGGAGCGCCGACGGAGCTGTAAGGCCGATCACTTCTCGCGGAAGCGCCTTTCCGGCCGGCGGGGAGCCTCACCTCTCGAAGCGGTATCCCATCCCCGGCTCGGTGATGAAGTGCTTCGGGTGCGAGGGGTCCGACTCCAGCTTCCGCCGCAGCTGGGCCATGTACACCCGCAGGTAGTTGGTCTCGGTCCCGTAGGACGGCCCCCACACCTCCTGCAGCAGCTGCTTCTGGCTGACCAGCCGGCCGGTGTTGCGGACCAGCACCTCCAGCAGGTGCCACTCGGTCGGGGTGAGCCGGACGTCCCGGCCGGCGCGGTTGACCTTCTTCGCGGCGAGGTCGACGGTGAAACCCGCGGTCTCGACGGTCGTCAGGTCGTCCTCGCCGGGCCCGACCGGCTCGGCCCGGCGGACGGCGGCCCGCAGCCGGGCCAGCAGCTCGTCCATGCCGAACGGCTTGGTCACGTAGTCGTCGGCGCCCGCGTCCAGCGCCTCGACCTTCTCGTCGGAGGAGTGGCGGGCGGAGAGCACCAGGATCGGCACCCGGGTCCAGCCCCGCAGGCCCTTGATCACCTCGACGCCGTCCATGTCGGGCAGGCCCAGGTCGAGGACGATGACGTCGGGGTGGCGGGACGCGGCGAGTTCGAGTGCGGTCCGGCCGTCGGCCGCCGCGTCGACCTCGTACTTGCGTGCCTTGAGGTTGATCACGAGGGCCCGCACGATCTGCGGCTCGTCGTCGACCACGAGCACCCGGGTCGTCATAGGACCTGCCTTTCCGGTTCTGCGATGTCCGTGCCCGCGTCGGGGGCTGCCGGACGCGATCCCGCGGCGCGCAGGCTCAGCACCATGGTGAGCCCGCCGCCCGGGGTGTCCTCGGCGTTGAGGGTGCCGCCCATGGCCTCCGCGAAGCCCCGGGCGACCGCGAGGCCGAGCCCGACGCCCGCGCCGCGCGGAGCGTCACCGTACCGCTGGAAGGGCTCGAAGATACGGTCCTTGGCCTCGTCCGGCACGCCCGGCCCGCGGTCCACCACGCGCACCTCCACCCGGTCCGCGATGGCGCTCGCCGAGACCAGCACGCGCCGTCCGCGCGGGCTGTACTTGACGGCGTTCTCCACCAGGTTGGCCACCGACCGCTCCAGCAGTCCGGGGTCGACGGCGACGATCGGCAGGGTCTCTGGCACGTCCAGCTCGACACTGCCCTCGGGGACGCCGCCGAGAGCCATCGGTACGACCTCGTCGACGTCGGTCTCGCGGATCAGCGGCGTGACCGTACCGGTCTGGAGCCGGGACATGTCCAGGAGGTTGCCCACGAGGTGGTCGAGCCGGTCGGCGCCCTCCTCGATGCCCTTCAGCAGCTCCGCCTGGTCCTCCTCGGACCAGGCCACGTCGTCGGAGCGCAGGGACGACACGGCGGCCTTGATGCCGGCCAGCGGGGTGCGCAGGTCGTGGCTGACGGCGGCCAGCAGGGCGGTGCGGATGCGGTTGCCCTCGGCGAGCGTGCGGGCCTGGTCGGCCTCCTCCTGAAGGCGCCTGCGGTCCAGCACGACGGCGGCCTGGGCGGCGAACGCGGCGAGCACCCGGCGGTCCGCGGCGGGCAGCACCCGCCCGGTGAGCGCGAGCGCCATGTGGTCGCCGACGGGCATGTCCACGTCGGCGTCCTCGGGGCGCTCCAGCGGCGGCCCGAAGCCGGCGCGGCCCGCGCAGGTCCACGGCGCGACGTCGCTCTCCCGCTCCAGCAGGGCGGCCGACTCCATCGCGAAGGTCTCGCGGACCCGCTCCAGCAGCTCCTCCAGGCTGGTCTCGCCACGGAGCACGTTCCCGGCGAGGAAGGAGAGTATCTCGGACTCGGCGCGCAGCCGGGCGGCCTGGTGGGTGCGCCGGGCGGCGAGGTCCACCACCGAGGCGACCGACATGCCGACCCCGAAGAAGATCGCGATGGCGACGATGTTCTTGGGATCGGCGACGGTGAGCCGGTGCAGCGGCGGGGTGTAGAAGTAGTTCAGCAGCAGCGAGCCGAACGCCGCCGAGGCCAGCGCGGGCAGCAGGCCGCCGAGCAGGGCCGCGGCGACGGTGACGGCCAGGAACAGCAGCATGTCGTTGGCGAGGCCGAGGTCGACGGTGTTCAGCAGCACCGCGAGGATCGCGGGGCCGGCCAGACCGACCGCCCAGCCCCACAGGATCCGGGCCCGCCCGAGCCGGGCGCCGCGGGCCACGGGCAGTCCGCGGCCCCTGGCGACCGCCTCGTGGGTGACGATGTGGACGTCGAGGTCGGGGCCGGAGTCCCGGGCGACCGTGGCGCCGACGCCGGGCCCGAAGACGTACTGCCAGGCCTTGCGGCGCGAGGAGCCGAGCACGATCTGGGTGGCGTTCACGCCTCGCGCGAAGTCCAGCAGGGCGGCGGGGATGTCGTCGCCGACCACGTGGTGGAAGGTGCCGCCGAGGTCCTCCACCAGGGTGCGCTGGACGGCCAGCTCCTTCGGGGAGGCCGCGGTCAGGCCGTCGCTGCGGGCGATGTAGACGGCCAGGACCTCACCGCCGGCGCCCTTCTCCGCCAGGCGCGCGGCGCGGCGGATCAGGGTGCGTCCCTCCGGGCCGCCCGTCAGGCCCACCACGATCCGCTCGCGGGACCCCCAGATCCTCGACACCCGGTGTTCGCTGCGGTACGCGTTCAGGTACTCGTCGACCCGGTCGGCGACCCACAGCAGCGCCAGCTCGCGCAGGGCGGTCAGATTGCCGGGCCGGAAGTAGTTGGACAGGGCCGCGTCGACCTTGTCCGGCTGGTAGATGTTGCCGTGGGCCATGCGCCGGCGCAGGGCCTGCGGGGACATGTCGACCAGCTCGATCTGGTCCGCCCGCCGCACCACCTCGTCCGGGACCGTCTCGCGCTGGCGCACCCCGGTGATCGACTCGACCACGTCGCCGAGCGACTCCAGATGCTGGATGTTGACCGTGGAGACGACGTCGACACCGGCCGCCAGCAGTTCCTCCACGTCCTGCCAGCGCTTGGCGTTGCGGCTGCCGGGGACGTTGGTGTGGGCCAGCTCGTCCACCAGGGCGACGGCGGGCGCCCGGCGCAGCACGGCGTCCACGTCCATCTCGCCGAAGGTGGCGCCCCGGTACTCCAGCTCCCTGCGCGGCATCTGTTCCAGGCCGTGCAGCATCACCTCGGTACGCGGCCGGCCGTGATGCTCCACGAAGGCCACCACGCAGTCGGTGCCCCGCTCGATCCGGCGGTGCGCCTCGGCGAGCATCGCGTACGTCTTGCCCACGCCCGGTGCCGCGCCGAGGTAGATCCGAAGCTTGCCGCGTGCCATGGTCCTATTGTCTTCCCGTACCGGTTGCCTACGCAGCGTCGACCTTACGGCCAACGATCACGGCAATCGGGACGGGGGGACGACCGGAGGGCAACTTTGACGCAACCCTGATGAGCCCGGCGAGCGCCCCCGGCGGGCCGTACGTTCAGAGCTCGGCGATCTCCCCGTCGCGCAGCTCCAGCACCCGGTCGGCGAGATCCAGCAGGTTCGCGTCGTGCGTGGCGACGAGGGCGGTGACCCGCTCGCTGTGCACGACGGCCCGCAACAGCTCCATCACGGCGTGCCCGGTCTCGGCGTCGAGCTGACCGGTCGGCTCGTCGGCGACGAGCAGGGCCGGGCGGTTGGCGAGGGCCCGGGCGATCGCGACCCGCTGCTGCTGGCCGCCGGACAGCTCTCCGGGCCGTTGGGCGGCGTGCCCGGCGAGCCCCACCAGGGAGAGCAGCAGTTCCACCCGCTCCTCGCGCTCGCGCGGGTGGGCGCGGCGCAGCCGCAGCGGTACGCCCACGTTCTCGGCGGCGCTGAGGATCGGGATGAGCCCGAAGGACTGGAACACGAAGCCGATGCGGTCCCGGCGCAGCCGCAGCAGCTCCTTCTCGCCCAGCCCGGCGAGATCCCGGCCCTCGACCTCGACACGGCCCCGGTCGGGCGTGTCGAGCCCGCCGACGATGTTCAGCAGGGTCGTCTTGCCGGACCCGGAGCGCCCCTTCAGGGCGACGAGTTCGCCCCGCGGCACCTCGAAGGACACCCCGCGCAGCGCGTGCACGGCCGCGGCACCCCGCCCGTACGACTTGTGGACGTCCTCGACCCGGACCATGGTGTCGGTGACCACCTGCGTCATGTCCGCCTCCCCCGTCGACCGGCCGCCAGTATCACCGGTCGGGTCGGCACCCCGGAAGGGGCGCGGGGAACTGCGCGGGCGGCGACGGCGAACCCGCGCCCGGTGCCGGAGAACGGCGTCCCGCGGCGCGCCCCCCGCAGAAAACGGGCCGCGCCCCGAAGGCACGGCCCGTACCAGCCCGCTGACCGCGGCGGAGCGCTAGCGGACCTCGGTGATCTCCGGGCCCCGCTGCAACTGCCCCATGCCGCCGGAGAACCGCGAGGACTCCTCCTGCTGCACTCCCTCGGGGACCATCTGCGCGTCGTTCGGCAGCTTGAGGACGATCGGGTCGCGCGGGGCCATCGGACCCTCGCCGCGGACCACGACCGTGTCCCGGAAGATCTGCTCCAGCAGCCCGGCGGCCTGCGGCTGCACGGCGCCCTGGCCGGAGATCACACCGCGCAGGAACCAGCGCGGGCCGTCGACGCCGACGAACCGCACGACCTGGAAGCCGCCGGTGCCGTCCGGCAGCTGCACGGGCACCTGGGCGCGCAGCTCCCAGCCGAGCGGGCCCTCGACCTCGTCGACGATGCCACCCTGCTGGGTGATGCCGCCGCCGATCTCCTCGCGGACCTCGGTCCAGATGCCCTCGCGCTTGGGCGCGGCGAACGCCTGGAGCTGGACGGCGCTGTCACGCAGCACGACGGTCGCGGCGACGATGGCGTCACCGGCGACCTCGACCCGCAGCTCCATGCCGTCGACACCCGGCACGAACAGACCGCCGAGGTCCACGCGGCCCTCGGCCGGGTCGCGCACCTCGCTGCTGTCCCAGGGGCCGTCGGGCCGGGGCCCGGGCTCCAGCCGGACGCGCTCGCGCTCGGCCTCCTCTTCGTCCGCCTCGGTGTCGACGCTGTCGACGACCTGCTCGGCCTCGCCGGCCGCGTCCTCGGCGGCACCCTTCTTCTTGCGACGTCCGAACACGTCACTGTCCTTCCCGGTCGGATACGACCGAAGCGTATCGATTCCCACCCGTCGGACCGCCCTCGGCGGCCTGACCGCTTGTGCCGCTCTCGCCGCCCACCGCGGCATGGCCACCGGTGGACCCGAAGCCCCCCTCGGCCCGCGCCGAATCGGGAAGTTCCGCGACCTCCTGGAAGCGGACCCTCTCGACCTGCTGGACGACCAGTTGGGCAATCCGGTCGAAGCGCTCGAACCGCACGCTCTCGCGCGGGTCGAGATTCACCACGATCACCTTGATCTCCCCACGGTACCCGGCATCAACCGTCCCCGGGGCATTCACGAGGGCGACACCGCAGCGGGCGGCGAGGCCGGAACGCGGATGCACGAAGGCCGCGTACCCCTCGGGCAGGGCGATCGACACTCCCGTGGGCAGGACGGCCCGCTCGCCGGGCGCCAGCTCGCACGCCTCGGTGGTCCGCAGATCGGCACCGGCGTCCCCGGGATGCTCGTACGCCGGAAGCGGTACGTCCGGATCGACGCGCCGGATGAGCACGTCCAAGGGGCCGCGGCCGGCGGGACTTGCTGACGTCACGGGTTCACCTCGAAGGCGCGGGCGCGCCGGATCTGGTCCGGGTCGTCCATGGCGGCCCGGATCTCTTCCTTGCGGCCGTGGTCGATGAAGTGGTCCACCTTGACCTCGATGAAGAGGGCGTCGGCGCGGACGGCGACCGGCCCGTCGGGGCCGCCGATGCGTCCGGTGGCGGTGGAGTAGATCTTCCGCCCGGCGACGGCGGTGACCTCGGCCTCCAGATACAGCGTGGTACCCACGGGCACCGGCCGTACGAAGTCCGTCTCCAGGCGGCCGGTGACGGCGATGGTCCGCAGCAGCCAGTTCAGCGAGCCCAGGGTCTCGTCCAGGGCCGTGGCGAGCACACCGCCGTGCGCGAGGCCGGGGGCTCCCTGGTGGGCGGGCTGCACGGTGAACTCGGCGGTCAGCGAGACACCGTCGCCGGCGCGCGCCTCCAGGTGCAGTCCGTGGGACTGCCCGGGGCCGCATCCGAAACAGTGTTCGTAGTGGGCGCCGAGGAGTTCCCCGGGCGCGGGCGCGTCGGGGTGCCGTACCGGTTTCACCGCGTCGGCGGGAGGCTGAAGAGCTGCGGAACTACCACTCACAGCCGCAGACCTTACCCGTCCGTCCGCCACCCGCCACCGCCCTGCCCGGGAGCCCTTCGCGCGGGCGGCCGACGACCGCCCGCCACCCGCCGCCGCCCCGCCCGTCACCACCGCGCGGGGGCTCCCCCCGGCCGTCCGCCGGCGCCCCGCCCGGCACCGCTTCGCCCAGGCTCCCCCTGGTTCCGGGGGAATCGGGATCCCGTGCCAAGCTTGGCCTCATGCAGCTCTCCGCCACCCCCTACGAAGAACGCCTCACCGCCCCCCGGTCGTGGTGGCTGATCAGCTTCCTGGTGGGCGTCTCGTTCGCCCTGATCCTGCTCCCCTTCGGCACCCTGCCGCTGCTCGGCGGCCTGGTCGGCGGCACGGCCGCCGCGGCGGTGGTGGCCAGCGCCTACGGCTCGCTGCGCATCCGCGTCGTGGGCGACTCGCTGATCGCGGGCGAGGCGAAGATCCCGGTGGCGGCGCTGGGCGCGGCCGAGGTGATGGACGCGGAGGAGGCCCGGGCCTGGCGGACGTACAAGGCCGACACCCGCGCTTTCCTGCTGCTGCGCGCCTACATCCCGACGGCGCTGCGCGTGGAGGTCACGGACCCCGAGGACCCCACGCCGTACCTGTATCTGTCGACGCGGGAGCCGGAGAAGCTCGCCGCGGCGATCGAGGCGGCGCGGGCGGCGAAGGCCTAGAGCTCGTCGGGCAGCTCGCGCAGTCTCAGGGGCTCCGCCGGCTTCTCCAGCGGCGGCAGCTCCGGCAGCTCGTCCCACGGCACCTGGTTCTTGCGCAGGTCGGCCCGGATGCGGGCCGCGAGCCTCTTGGTGTCCCGGCGGTTCATGACCGCCCCGACCGCGGCTCCGACCATGAACGGCATCAGGTTCGGCAGGTCGCGGACCATCCGCTTCATGATCTGCTGGCGCAGTTCGCGTTTCATCCGGCCGCCGAGGGCCGTGTCGTACGTCGACGGCTTCGTCACGTCGATGCCGCGCTCCCCCGACCAGGAGGACAGATACGCGGTGCTGCGGGTCCCGAGGTTGCCCGGCGGGCGTACACCGTAGACCTCGTGCAGTTCGGCGATCAGCTTCAGTTCGATCGCGGCGACCCCGGTGATCTCCGCGGCCAGTTCGGTCGGCATGGCCGGCGGCACCGGCAGCATCGCCGCCGCCCCGATCCCGGCGCCGACGGTCGAGGTGCCGGCCGCCGCGCCCGCCACCAGCTTGTCGGCCAGCTCCTCGGGCCCGAGGCCGGGGAACTGCCTGCGCAGGGTCGCGAGGTCGCGTACGGGGACACGCGGGGCGATCTCGATGATCCGGTCCGCGAGGTACGCCAGCCCCGCGCGAGCCCGGCTGCCGCCCCTACGGGCGCCTTCCCGGGCCAGATCCCGGGCCTTCTCGCGCACCGCCATCGCCCGGCGTCGCGCGACGGGGGCGGGCCGCCGCACCGGTGCCGGCAGATCGTCCCTGTCGGCCGCCGGTCCGAGCGAGGCTCCCCCGCCGGGTGAGCCCCGCTCGTCGTCACGCGTGCCGTGCGAGCCGTCGATCGGCCCTTGGTCCGCTTTCCGCAGGGAGAAGCGGTGCTTCCGGGGAGGGGTCGAGCCAGACATGGCCGACCCGTCCTCAGTCGCAGTCGCGGCAGATCGGCTGACCGTTCTTCTCGCGGGCCAGCTGGCTGCGGTGGTGCACCAGGAAGCAGCTCATGCAGGTGAACTCGTCCTGCTGCTTGGGCAGGACCCGGACGGCCAGTTCCTCGTTCGAGAGGTCGGCTCCGGGCAGTTCGAGGCCCTCTGCGGCCTCGAACTCGTCGACGTCCACCGCGGAGGTGGACTTGTCGTTCCGCCGGGCCTTCAGCTCTTCAAGGCTGTCCGAGTCGACGTCGTCGTCGGTCTTGCGTGGAGTGTCGTAATCGGTTGCCATAGTCGCTCTCCCCCTCTGGGTGTCTGCGGTGTCTCCAGCGCACGTAACGCGTGAGAGGCCGGACTTGTGCCCGACCTGAGGCGGAGATTTTGCCTCACATCAAGGTCTGTTACTCAATCGACACCCAACCCGACCCCCCGAGAGTGATCGGCTTGGATGGCGGTGAGGACCGTACACGGTTCGAATGCCGCACCTCAAAGGCGCCTCACCGTGTACTTCCCGTGATCAAGAGCCCTGAAAACCAGGACTTTCCCGGCTTTCCACCTTCTGTCATGATCACCGTACGTACATGGCCGGAAATCCGCCCATGTGATCGATCACACAAGAAGAAGCCCATCCGGCGGTCGAAAAATTCCGCGTGGAGCGAACACCGACCGCGTGTGTCGGTGCCCGGTCACGACGGCATCGTGACACGCATCACCAGGCCACCGCCCTCCCGTGGCTGGGCCAGGATGTGGCCGCCGTGCGCCCGGGCCACGGACCGGACGATGGACAGGCCGAGGCCGACGCCCTTGTCGCTGCCCGTGCGTTCCGTGCGCAGCCGCCGGAAGGGCTCGAAGAGGTTGTCGATCTCGTACGCGGGCACCACCGGTCCGGTGTTCGACACGGTGAGCACCGCCTGCCCGTGCTGGACCTCGGTGTTCACCTCGACCCAGCCGTCCTCGGTGTTGTACCGCACCGCGTTCTGCACCAGGTTCAGCGCGATCCGCTCCAGCAGCACGCCGTTGCCCCGCACCATGGCCGGCTTGCGCACGCCCCGGATGGTCACACCCTTGGCCTCGGCCTCGGCGTGCACCTGATCGACGGCCTGGGTGGCGACCTCGGCCAGGTCGACCGGTTTGCGCTCGACGATCTGGTTGTCACTGCGGGCGAGCAGCAGCAACCCCTCGACCAGTTGTTCGCTGCGCTCGTTGGTGGCGAGCAGCGTCTTTCCGAGCTGTTGCAGTTCCACCGGCGCGTTCGGATCCGACAGATGCACTTCCAGGAGCGTGCGGTTGATCGCGAGCGGGGTGCGCAGCTCGTGGGAGGCGTTGCCGACGAAGCGCTGCTGGGCCGTGAAGGCCCGCTGCAAGCGCTCCAGCATGTCGTCGAAGGTGTCCGCCAGCTCCTTCAGCTCGTCGTCCGGGCCGTCCAGCTCGATCCGGCGGGACAGGTCCGAGCCGGCCACCTGGCGGGCGGTGCGGGTGATCCGGCCGAGCGGGGACAGCACGCGGCCGGCCATCGCGTACCCGAACGCGAAGGCGATCACGGCGAGCCCCAGCAGGGCCAGCAGGGAGCGGCTGAGCAGGTTGTCCAGGGCCGTCTGGCGCTGGGCCTCCACGCAGTGGGCGATCGCGCTGTTGAAGTCCGACAGCGGCTGGGTGGCGGTGATCGCCGGGCAGTTGTCGCTGGTGACCCTGATGTCCGTACCACTGACGATCTTGAACAGCGGCTGGTTGCCGGTGCTGATCGCCTGCGCGGCGAGCAGGTAGATGATCGACAGCAGCAGGATGCCGGCGATCAGGAACATGCCGCCGTACAGCAGCGTCAGCCGTATGCGGATGGTCGGGCGCAGCCACGGGAAGGGGGGCTGCGGTTTCCTGGGGTCCCAGGTGGGCTTCGGCGGCGCCTGGGGCGGCGCGGGTGTCGCTGCCACGGGATCAGATCCGGTAGCCGGAGCCGGGGACGGTGACGATGACGGGCGGCTCGCCGAGCTTGCGGCGCAGCGTCATCACGGTCACGCGCACCACGTTGGTGAACGGGTCGGTGTTCTCGTCCCAGGCCTTCTCCAGCAGCTGCTCGGCCGAGACGACCGCGCCCTCGCTGCGCATCAGCACCTCCAGCACCGCGAACTCCTTCGGTGCGAGCTGCACCTCCTTGCCGTCGCGGAAGACCTCGCGGCGGTTGGGGTCGAGCTTGATGCCGGCGCGCTCCAGCACCGGCGGCAGCGGCACGCTGGTACGACGGCCGAGGGCGCGCACGCGGGCGATCAGCTCGCTGAACGCGAACGGCTTGGGCAGATAGTCGTCGGCGCCGATCTCCAGGCCCTCGACGCGGTCGCTGACGTCGCCGGAGGCGGTGAGCATCAGCACACGGGTGGGCATGCCCAGCTCGACGATCTTGCGGCAGACGTCGTCGCCGTGCACGAGCGGGAGGTCGCGGTCGAGGACGACCACGTCGTAGTCGTTGACGCCGATGCGCTCCAGAGCAGCCGCACCGTCGTACACGACGTCGACGGCCATGGCCTCCCGGCGCAGTCCGGTGGCCACCGCATCGGCGAGCAGCTGCTCGTCCTCGACGACGAGTACGCGCACGTCGCTTTCCTTCCTCTGTCCACCCGCGTAGCGCGCCGTGGGCGCGTGCGAGCAGGGCTGTCCGTGGGATTGTGACCTCCATCCTGCCCTTTTCGGCCATAAGTCGGCTGTAAGGCGGCCTGAGGGCCGCAGGGACGGGGGTCCCGGGGCGGGAATACGAGAATTTCTCCTCCGGTTGAGGTTTCCACGGGAGGGAGCGGGGGGAGGACGGCTTTACACCCCGCGATCACGCTCTGCATGTGCCGCAGCACCATGCGGTACTTCGCCATCCGCTTGGCAGAGCGGGCGCGGGTGTCCGGCACCGTCGCCGCCCGGCAGGGCAGCGCTGGGCACCTGCGAGAGACGTGATCGCCCCTTCCCTACGGCACACCCCCGTGCCACCGACCCACGACCCAGGACGAGGGGGCGCAGCATGGACGCTTTCACCGCAGGACTTCTGCAGCGCATAAAGGCGACCGAGTCCGACCTGTCGCGGGCTCGTGACGAGGGCGACGACTTCCTCGTCGAGGTGGAGCAGGGAGAGCTCGACGACCTGCGACGCCTCGCCGCCGAACACGGTGTGGAGGTCGGCGCGTCACGCGTCTGATCGGCCCGGCAGCGCAAGAAGGGACCCCGGCGAATCCAGCGCCGGGGTCCCTTTGCGTCCGCCGGGCCCCGCCGGGCGGCCGGGCACGGCGGACGGCCGGGCCCGGCGGACGGCCACGGCCAGGAGGGCGACGGCGGGCGGTGACGGAGGCGCGTGCCCCCGTCAGTCGTGCCAGGCCCCGAAGTCCTCCAGCAGCCGCTGGAGGGGCTCGAAGACGCCCGGCGTACCCGCGACGGTCAGCTCCCCCGACGGCCGCTCTCCGGGCCGCCCACCGGTCAGCGCGCCCGCTTCCCGGGCGATCAGGTCCCCCGCCGCGAAGTCCCACGCGTGCAGACCCCGCTCGTAGTACCCGTCGAGCCGGCCGCAGGCGACATCGCACAGGTCGACCGCCGCCGAGCCGCCGCGCCGGATGTCCCGGAGCAGCGGGATGAGCCGGCCGGCGATCCCGGCCTGGTGGGCGCGGACCCCGGCGACGTAGTTGAAGCCGGTGGAGACCAGTGCCTGGTCCAGCGGGGGTGCGGGACGGCAGGCGAGCGCCCGTTCGCCCGCCCACGCGCCCGTGGCCCAGGCACCGCCGCCGCGCACGGCGTGGTACGTCTCGCCGCGCATCGGCGCCGCGACGACCCCGACGACGGTCTCGCCGTCCCGCTCGGCCGCGACGGACACCGCCCAGGTCGGCAGGCCGTACAGGTAGTTGACGGTGCCGTCCAGCGGGTCGATCACCCAGCGGACGCCGCTCGTGCCCTCGACGGAGGCCCCCTCCTCGCCGAGGAAGCCGTCGTCGGGGCGCCGGCCGGAGATCAGATCCGTGATCAGCTTCTCCGCCGCGATGTCCATCTCGGTGACGACGTCGATCGGGCTGGACTTGGTCCTCGCCACGGCCAGGTCGGCCGGGCGGCCGTCCCGCAGCAGCTCTCCGGCACGACGGGCGGCCTCCTGGGCCAGCTGAAGCAGTTCCCGGTGCAGGGCGTCGGTCACGGGTCTCCTCACGCGTAGGGGCTGTCGGCGCCCGCGGCGGCCGGGTGGGGGGCGCGGGCCGGGCAGCAGCCGACGGGGCAGAGCTGATGGCTGGGGCCGAGGGCGCCCAGGGCGCAGGGGGTGACCTGCCGGCCCTGCTCCACGGCGGCCCGCTCCAGAATCAGCTCGCGGACGGCCGCGGCGAACCGCGGGTCGGCACCCACGGTGGCCGAGCGGCGCACCGGCAGACCCAGCTCCTCCGCCTTGGCCCTGGCCTCGGTGTCGAGGTCGTAGAGGACCTCCATGTGGTCGGAGACGAAGCCGATCGGCGCCATCACGACGGCCGGGACGCCCGCCGCGTGCCGCTCTTCGAGGTGGTCGCAGATGTCGGGTTCCAGCCAGGGGATGTGGGGAGCGCCGGAGCGGGACTGGTAGACGAGCTGCCAGGGGTGGTCGACGCCGGTGCGCTCACGGACGGCGTCGGCGATCAGCCGGGCCACGTCCAGGTGCTGCTCGACATAGGCACCGCCGTCGCCGTGGGCCTCGACGGGGCCGGAGGTGTCGGCGGCGGAGGTCGGGATGGAGTGGGTGGTGAAGGCGATGTGGGCGCCCGCGCGGACGTCCTCGGGGAGATCGGCGAGGGAGCGCAGCACGCCGTCGATCATGGGTTCGACGAAGCCCGGGTGGTTGAAGTAGTGCCGCAGCTTGTCGACCTTCGGCGGCTCCAGGCCCTCGGCCTCCAGGGCCGCCAGCGCGTCGGCGAGGTTCTCGCGGTACTGGCGGCAGCCCGAGTAGGAGGCGTAGGCGCTGGTGGCGAGGACGAGGACGCGGCGGCGGCCGTCGGCGACCAGCTCGCGCAGGGTGTCCGTCAGGTACGGCGCCCAGTTGCGGTTGCCCCAGTAGACCGGCAGGTCCAGGCCGTGTTCGGCGAAGTCCTTGCGCAGGGCGTCCAGGAGGGCGCGGTTCTGGTCGTTGATGGGGCTGACCCCGCCGAAGAGGAAGTAGTGCTGCCCGACTTCCTTCAGGCGTTCCTTCGGGATGCCGCGCCCGCGCGTGACGTTCTCCAGGAACGGGACCACGTCGTCCGGGCCTTCGGGGCCGCCGAAGGAGAGCAGGAGCAGGGCGTCGTACGGGGTGGCATCGAGCGCGTCTGGCATGACACCGATCCTCCCACCCGGCACCGACAGCGGGGAAACAGCGGGATGGAGAGTCGGATTCAAGATGTTTCAGGGTGGTTTGCACGGGTGCGGGGAGCGGCGCGGTACCGGCGTCGGGACCGGTGCAATTAGGGTCACCTAACTTGTAAGCTGTATCGGCTGCATTCGTGCCTTACCGAGCCGTTTCGGAGTCCCCGTGCCCAGCCCCTACAGAGCCCTGTTCACCGAGCCGGGCACCAAGGCCTTCTCCGCCGCGGGATTCGTCGGCCGGATGCCGCTGTCGATGATGGGCATCGGCGTGGTCACGATGGTCTCCCAGCTGACCGGCCGGTACGGCCTCGCGGGCGCCCTGTCGGCGACCGTGGCGCTGTCCGCCGCCGCGATCGGGCCCCGGATATCCCGGCTCGTGGACCGGCACGGGCAGCGCCGGGTGCTGCGCCCCGCCACCCTGGCGGCCCTGACCGCGGCGGCCGGGCTGCTGCTCGCCGCCCACTTCCGGTGGCCGGACTGGGCCCTGTTCGTCTGCGCCGCCGGGATCGGCTCGGTGCCGAGCCTGGGCGCGATGATCCGGGCGCGCTGGGCGGCGCTCTACCGGGGCACGCCGAAGCTGCACACCGCCTACTCGTTCGAGTCGGTCGTGGACGAGGTCTGCTTCATCTTCGGGCCGATCATCTCCATCGGCCTGTCCACCACCTGGTTCCCGGAGGCGGGCCCCGTGCTGGCCGCCTGCTTCCTGGCGGCCGGCGTCTTCTGGCTGACCGCCCAGCGCGCCACCGAGCCGGAGCCGCACCCGCGCGCGCGGCAGGGCGGCGGCAGCGCCCTGCGCTCGGCGGGGCTCCAGGTGCTGGTGGCGACCTTCGTGGCGACCGGCACGATCTTCGGAGCCGTGGACGTGGTCACCGTCGCCTTCGCCGACGAGCGCGGCCACAAGGGCGCCGCGAGCGTCGTCCTGGCGCTGTACGCGGCCGGCTCCTGCGTGGCGGGCGTGGTCTTCGGGCTGCTGCGCTTCGGCGGGGCACCGGAACGCCGCTGGCTGCTGGGCGTGGCGGCGATGGCCGTGAGTATGATCCCCCTCCTACTGGTCGGAAACCTGCCGCTTCTGGCCGTGGCGCTGTTCGTTGCGGGGCTGTCCATCGCACCGACGATGATCACGACGATGTCCCTCATCGAAGAGCACGTACCTCGCGCGCAGCTCACCGAAGGCATGACCTGGGTGAGCACCGGCCTCGCGGTCGGCGTCGCGCTCGGCTCGTCCGCGGCCGGCTGGGTGATCGACGCAGCCGGGGCACGGGCCGGGTACGGGGTTCCGGCGGTGTCCGGAGCCGTCGCGGTCGCGGTCGGTTTCCTCGGGTACCGCCGGCTGCGCAGGCCGGCCGCGGGTCGGGGAGGCACCGTTGAGCAGCACGGCGAGCGGGAAGAACGGCACCTGGCGTAACTGGGGCGGCAACGTCTCCGCGCGGCCCGCCCGGCAGGTCGCACCTGCCTCGGTGGAGGAGCTGGCCGCGGCGGTGCGCCGGGCCCGGGAGGACGGCCTGAAGGTCAAGGCGGTCGGGACCGGGCACTCCTTCACCTCGATCGCCGCCACCGACGGTGTGCTGATACGCCCTCAGCTCCTGACCGGCATACGCGCCGTCGACCGGGCGTCCATGACGGTCACGGTGGAGGCGGGCACCCCGCTCAAGAGACTCAACGCCGCTCTCGCGCGCGAGGGCCTGTCGCTCACCAACATGGGCGACATCATGGAGCAGACCGTCTCCGGGGCCACCAGCACGGGCACGCACGGCACCGGCCGCGAGTCGGCCTCCATCGCCGCCCAGATCAAGGGCCTGGAACTGGTCACGGCCGACGGCTCGGTGCTCACCTGCTCCGAGAAGGAGCACCCCGACGTCTTCGCCGCCGCCCGCATCGGCCTGGGCGCCCTGGGCGTCGTCACCGCGATCACGTTCGCCGTGGAGCCGCTCTTCCTGCTCACCGCGCGCGAGGAGCCGATGCCCCTGGACCGGGTGCTCGCCGAGTTCGACCAGTTGTGGGCCGAGAACGAGCACTTCGAGTTCTACTGGTTCCCGCACACCGGCAGCACGAACACCAAGCGCAACAACCGCAGCGCCGGTCCCGAGCGGCCGGTGGGGCAGCTGGCCGGCTGGTTCGAGGACGAGTTCCTCTCCAACGGGGTCTTCCAGGCCGCCCAGTGGGTCGGCCGCGCCGCTCCCGCCACGGTCCCCGCCATCGCCCGGATCTCCAGCAAGGCCCTGTCCGCGCGCACGTACACGGACATCCCCTACCGGGTCTTCACCTCGCCGCGCCGGGTGCGCTTCGTGGAGATGGAGTACGCCGTCCCGCGCGCGGCGCTGGTGGAGACGCTGCGCGAACTGCGGACCATGGTCGACCGCTCGGGCCTGCGGGTCAGCTTCCCGGTGGAGGTGCGCACCGCCCCGGCCGACGACATCACCCTGTCCACCGCCTCCGGCCGGGACAGCGCCTACGTCGCCGTGCACATGTTCCGGGGCACGCCGTACCAGGCGTACTTCACGGCCGCCGAGCGCATCCTCACCGCGCACGAGGGGCGCCCGCACTGGGGCAAGGTGCACACCCGGGACGCGGAGTACTTCGCCCGCGTGTACCCGCGCTTCGCCGAGTTCACCGCTCTGCGGGACCGTCTCGACCCGGATCGGCTGTTCCAGAACGACTACTTGCGGAGGGTGCTGGGGGCGTAGGCGTCGAGGCGGACGCGCCGGGCGTACCCGGCGCGCTGGGCGCGGGGGACCGCGTGTCCGGACCGCCGGTCGGCTCCTCGCCCGGGGTCACGCTCGCCGCGCCGCCCGGCGAGCCGCCGGGCGCGGGGGGCGTCTCCCGGACCGTACCGTCGCCGGCGTCGCCGGAGGGCGTCCGCCGCGGGGACGGTTCATCCGAAGGCGCGGGCGCGTCACCGGACTTGCCGGCGGACGAGCCCCGGCCGCCGACCGCGTCGCTGACCGTCGTGCCCGTACCGCCGCTGAAGCTGTTGCCGGAGACCAGCTCGTAGGTCGTGATGCCGGCCATGGTGACGCCGAAGACCAGGGCCGCGGCGACCAGCGGACGGCGCCAGCTCTTCACCCGCGCGCGGTAGACGGTGCCCTCGGTGAACTCGCCGGGCGAGGGCGGCGCTTGCTCCCTCGTCCGGACCGGCACCGCGGCCTTCTCCCGGAACTGCTCCCCCGTCCGCCTGAAGAAGTGCTGGAACAGCGTGCCTCCGCAGGTGGCGACGACGCTGACCACCCCGGCACCGAGGATCGTGCCGTACACCCCGAAGTACGACGCCATCTTGGCCGCCACGACCGCCGCCAGGGCACTGCCGGCGACCTGGGGGACGCTCAGGTCGATCCGCTTCCGACCCGTATCGGGCGTCTCACGCATACCCGGAACTTGCCTGCCTTTCCCGTACTTGATCGACATTGCTCGACCGACTGCACGAGAAGGGGACGTACAGGCGAAACCATTAGTTCCGTTTCTGGCGATTCCGTGAAGTTCGCCACGTTCATGATCGAGAAAACCGGTTGCGAACGCCCAAGTCGCGGCCCGTGCCAGAAGTTGGGCGGCGCGCCCATCCACGCACGTGGTCCGAATGGAGTACTGTTGCGAGCCCTGGGTCCGGTCTCCCACCAGGGTGCCCGCGGCCTTGCAGGACCGCCGGGAGGGGGCTAGTTGCACAGGGTGACGGAGTTGGTCACTTAGCGTGGCGAACAGGTAACCGTGCCATAACGGCGGTCCCGGGCCCACGCCCGACACGCCGGGCAACTCGGCAAGGTTGTGGCAGGCTGCACCCGGGCAGGCCACACTCGACTAGCGGAAGCAGCGACGCACGTGACGTCGGCAGGCACCACCCGGGAGGTCCCCATGCCCGAACTGCGTGTCGTGGCCGTCTCGAATGACGGCACACGGCTGGTGCTCAAGGCTGCCGACTCTACGGAGTACACCCTTCCGATCGACGAACGGCTCCGCGCCGCCGTGCGCGGCGACCGGCCCCGTCTCGGCCAGATCGAGATCGAGGTCGAGAGCCATCTGCGCCCGCGCGACATCCAGGCGCGGATACGAGCCGGTGCCACCGCGGAAGAGGTCGCGCAGCTCGCCGGCATCCCCGTGGACCGGGTGCGCCGGTTCGAGGGGCCCGTGCTGGCCGAACGCGCCTTCATGGCCGAGCGGGCCCGCAAGACACCGGTCCGCCGCCCCGGTGAGAACTCCGGCCCGCTGCTCGGCGAGGCCGTTCAGGAGCGGCTGCTGCTGCGCGGAGCCGAGAAGGACACCATCCAGTGGGACTCCTGGCGCCGCGACGACGGCACCTGGGAGGTGCTCCTCGTCTACCGGGTCGCGGGCGAACCGCACTCGGCGAGCTGGACGTACGACCCGCCCCGGCGGCTCGTACAGGCGGTCGACGGCGAGGCGCGCTCGCTGATCGGCGAGTCCGACGATCTCGCCGTGCCGGAACCGAGCTTCCCGTTCGTCCCGCGGATCGCCCGGCTGCCGCGCGAGCGTTCGCTGGACCGCGCCCTCGACCGGCCCGAGCGGCCCAGCCTGCCCGCGCAGCCGTCGGAGCCGGCCGAGGAGAGCGCCGGCGAACGCGACTCGCTGACCAGCCTGCTGGAGGCCGTGCCGAGCTTCCGGGGCGACCTGGTGGTCCCGGAGCGACCGGCGGAGCCCTCGGAGGAGCCCGAGGACGAGCCCGCCGCCGAGGAACCGCCGGCGCCCGCCGCCTCGGCCGGTTCCGCCTACGCGGACGTCCTCATGCCGCGCTCCGTCGGCAGCCACCGCGACCGGCTCGTCGGCGCGACCGACCGCCAGGCCGAGGCCGACGGGGTCCGCCCCGGCCGCCGTGCCGCCGTGCCCAGTTGGGACGAGATCGTGTTCGGCACCCGCCGCAAGAAGCAGGAGTAGCCCTGAAGCGGGAGTAGCTCTTCGGACGGGCGGGGGGGGGGGGGGGGGCCCGGCCCCCCCCCCCCCCCCCCCCCCCCCCCCCCCCG